>JBFWMB010000066.1:0-23262 GCA_050251815.1 Salinivirgaceae bacterium
GGTTCAGAGGGTATTTGGGAATTCTCGATGCGTATTTTGGTGAAATTCCGGAAAAATTTACCTGGAATGGAAAAGAATACACGGCACGCTCTTTTGCCGAGGAGGTTGTGGGAATCAACCCTGACGATTATTTCTTTTTTACATCGTTTACCCATCATCCGTTTTATGAAACATTTGTCTTAGAAGTTCCTGATAACTGGACCTGGTCGCATTATTACAATATTCCGATGGATGAAATGATGCAGGTTTTTGATTATTCTATAGCATCGGGATATACCATTGTTTGGGCCAGCGATGTGAGTGAAAAAGGATTTTCATCGAAAAATGGAGTTGCCGTGGTTCCTCAGGACGATTTGGCCGAAATGGCCGGCGAAGAGCGCTTGAAGTGGGAAAGCATGAGCAAGGCAGAACGCGACAAACTGCTTTATAGCTTTGATGCGCCAAAACCAGAGAAAACCATTACCCAGGAATTGCGTCAGCTGGCATTTGATAATTACCAAACCACCGATGACCACGGAATGGTAATTAGTGGTATTGCCAAAGATCAAAACGGAAGCAAATACTACTATATTAAAAATTCATGGGGAACCGAGTACAATAGTTATGGTGGTTTCTTCTATGCCTCTGAGGCGTTTGTTAAATACAAGACCCTGAGTTTTGGTGTACACAAAAACGCTATACCTAAGGATCTTAAAAAGAAGTTAGGGATAAAATAAAATAGATTGATAAGCAAATAAAAGCCCCATTTATGGGGCTTTTTCTATTTAGTTGGCATCGGTTTCTGCGTGTTGAGTTTTCTTTTGCTCCGGAACATTTAGTTTTAAAGAATACAAAATGGCTTCAAGCTGACGCACGTAATTGCGTTTGTTGTATTTAGGAGCATAAACAAAACCTTCGACGGTTACTACACGGTTTTTTGATTCGTCAAGTTGCGAGATGCTAATAAAAGGACCTCCCATAAAATCGCCTTCCACTTTCCACAACCCACGGAGCTCTGCCGTATAAGTGCCATTCAGTTTAAATGAGCGAAAATTTGGAAGCACTTGTAGTTCGGTCGACATGTAGGAACCGGGGTTTTCGCCGCCCACATATTTTTTAAGCATTTCGTTTCTTTTGTTTATTAAAGCATCCAGGCTAAAAGTTTCTGCATCAACGTACTCGTAATAGTAAATAAATAACCCCTGGCTGGTTTCTGACGTTTCGTGAGCTAACCAGATAAAGTTGTTGGTATCCATGGCGTAGTAATACCCTTTTGGAATGTCGAGGTGCAAGCCAGCCCGCTTTTCAAGCTTATTAATCAAAGCGTGTTCTGAATAGGTTTTGTAATTATTCATCAATCGATCGCGCTCGGCTTTAAGCAGGAGGCCAAGAATTTTCTGATTGTTTTCGTCGTATAATTCCAAAAAGCTTTCGCGATTGGGAGCTTTCATGGTAATAATCAATTGGGGTTTCGACCAGCGGTTGTAATCAACATTTATACCGGCTTCTTCAATCGAAGGATCAATCGAAGCAACAATTAAATTACGGTGAATTTTAAACAAATCGGTAAATGCTTTGGCGGGAATGTTTACCAGGTTAAATAGAGGTTCCCGCTGTGGCAATCCCGGAGTTTCTTCCTGTAATAAATTGCGGAAACTTTCACCTGCAGAACCCTCCCAGGCTGTTTTTTCCATAATTAATACCACCTCACCCGGATTTCCCGACGAACTCGGAAGCAGGCTTTCTTTTACACGACTTTCTTTGCATCCCCCCAGGGAAATTAGTAAAGAGGTTACTATTAATAATTTTATTAAGTTCATATAAGTATTGTTTTATTTAGTTGTAAAAATACAAATTACCGGCAAAAGGCCTAGTTATTTTGATGCTAGTCTTTTTTAATGAGCATTTTTTTTGATTTGTGCATAAAAAGGATGCTGTTTTTTCTGTTTTATTAAAATAGAACACTAAAGATCTTTGTTTTTATAGTCATTTATAACAAACAGCAAAAAAGTTAATTCAGTTTTGTAAAAAAAACGAAGATTGGAACACTGCACAAAAAGCGATGTTTTGTGTTCCTTTTGAGTCGGATGCAAGGTGCTGCTGGACAATTAATTGCGGTTTTTCAGTTGTTTTTTTTTATTAAAAAACACCAACAAAGAACAATTGATGTGAACACTTCCGGGGCTTTCGTTGTTACTGTAACTGATATGGATAGAACTTAGCCTGTGGATGGTCCCTCGTGAGTAAAAATTTCACAGTTTAAGTTGATTGTTAAGAAAAAATATGGTTGCTGGAAAGCAGCAAGATGCTACAAACGAGTTCTTTGAATAGTTGGTCCACAAAAAACTAATGCCTGATATGCTTAATCTGTATTGGATAACCAACAGTTTTTGTGAACCTGAAATATATTTTGGTAAGAAATTAATAAGCTTACTGTGTATCCCAATCCTAATAATGGTAAATTTTGGTTGGTTTATGAGTTCAATACAACAACATCCTCAGTTGTTGAATTTCTTAATTTTTAGAAGGGAACACAGTTTGGCGGAGTGAGATGGTTGACTTAACGGTCGCCATTACTTTTTCGATGGCAAAAGAGTACGTGTTGCTCTATATTGGCAGAGATTAAGTGAGCACTATAAGGTTTGTTGTTCTCTAGACTTTCATTCCGCAGTCAAAGAGCAGGCCTCCCCGGCCTGCTCTTTTATTTTCATTTTGAAATTGAATCCAATTAAAACGAGATATGTTATTCCACCGAAATGTTCATCTGATACCCGTTGTATTTTCTAACATTGAAAACGCTCCCATCATCAAACAATAGATATTGTCCTTTAATTCCTGTTAGCAAACCTGTAAAATCAGGATTCTTGTCAAAGTTTACACTTTTAATTTTTACAGGATATTTTTCTACCGGATAGGAAATTTGAAAAACTTCCTCGTCGGGTAGCAGGTAAGCCCTGTGTTCTGAAGGCAATAAATTTGAAAAATGTTTTTTCTGATACACCAAATCGGGAACTTCTTCGGCTCTTCCTGACAACATTTTACGCCAATTGGTTTTATCGTTAACAAAGTTTTTTAAAGCGACTTCAATTAATCCGGCTAATTGACGGTATGGCGTTTTTGCCAGTTTTATAGCAAATTCAGCCCCCTGATCAATCCAGCGGGTGGGTATTTGTGTTATGCGGGTAACGCCTACTTTTAAATCGCTGGTAAACGACAAATAAACATAATGTTCAATCAAATCGTTTAATTTCGACCATTCCATATCACGCGAAACTCCTTCGTGAGCCCGGTTTAACTCCGGACGTAGCACGCCCACATCGGTTTGTGGAAGCGTGGTGAAACAGGGATAACAAAATCCTTGTGAAAACGATTTGCTGGTAACCCTTCCACAATGAATGCAGTTTATTTGCCCGGTAAAATGAAAATGCAGGGTTTTACCCAGCCAACCGTTCACCAGTACCGGAGAGTCGTTAAAGTTCAGGTAATAAGCAACCGGAGTTTTAAATTCCGACGACATTTTCAATAGATTTCCCTGGTAATTCATTGGATGCAAAATTTATTATACAATTAATAACCGTCTAACAGTTGTTTGCGTAAATTTCTTTTTTGTTCGGGCGACAGGGAATAATCGTTTCCGTATAAAGCACCCTCCCATTCTCCATACATGGGGTTGGGTAGAATAATATAATCTTCGCCAAAAAGATTTTTTGTAGAATCGACCAGTGAAAATCCAAGATCGGCACCCCGCTCTCCATAAACCTGGCTAAAGTCCGTTAGGTTATCACCAATGTATAGCAGCACATTGTATGTGTTATTAACAAAGCTTCGACGTTCGGTTTTATCGCCCGACTTATCCATTGGACGAAGAAAAACAAAGATTGAATCGGCATTGGGAAACCCTTCACTTTTTAAATTTTCGAGAGTGATTTCCAATTCATTGGTTTTTCGGTTCGAGATGTAAACAACTTCAACCCCCAAAGATTTGGCGTATTGTGTAAAATCAACAGCACCGGGTAAAGCTTTCGCAGCTCCCTTGCTGGTCCATTCTTGCCATAATTTGCCGGAATAAAGCTGTCCGGTATTTATTAAATTAACCTCAAAGGGGCTGTTGTCCAAAACAGTTTCGTCGATATCGAGTACCACTGCAGTAGGCTTACTGCCTTTGTATGCATTTTGTTTTTCGGTCAATTTATACTTAGCCAGTGTAAAGGTTTGATAATAATTGGCCCTCATTTCTGCTGATTTTTGAAACCAATTGGTAGCCATGACCAGGTGTTCGCTTTCCGATAAACTCGGATTTGCATTTTTAAGTTCGGGCTTGCATCCAAAAATACTTACCAGGACAAGCAATAGTATAAGTTGTTTCATAATAAAGATAAAATAAGTTTAATTTTAGGGCACTAAATTAACCAGAATCCGGCGATAAAGAATCTTTTTTAAAATAAATCAACAGGCTTGTAACAAAAAAACACCTGGTTCCGTCACTTGTCTGTAGCCAAATTTTTAAAATGAACATAGAAGAATATAACAAGGCGGTTGATACGTATTCAGATGGGGTTTACCGATTCATCCTTAAAAACATAAGGGACGAAGAGAAAGCCAAAGACATTGTTCAGGATACGTTTGAAAAGTTATGGGTAAATGCTGGAAATGTTAACCCTCAGAAAGTTAAGAGTTACATTTTTACCGCAGCTTACCACACCATGATAGACTTAATCCGAAAAGAAAAACGGATGACAGATTTTGAAACGGTGCGTGAAGAGAAGTATTCCCATAGCAAACAATATTCTGATTTGAGTGAAATACTCAACCAGGCGGTGCAAAAATTGAGCGAAACACAGCGTAGTGTGATAATGCTCCGCGATTATGAGGGATATTCTTATCAGGAAATTGGAGAAATTACGGGTCTGTCTGAGGCTCAGGTCAAGGTGTATATTTTTAGGGCCCGCGTTTTTCTCAAAAATTATATAGGTAGTATGGATGTTGTAATTTAACAACACCGCAACAATTTTAGAAACAATTTCATGAATATAAACCGACAAAACTACGAGTCGTATTTGGTTGATTATGTCGAAGGAACTTTAGCTCCCGAATGGATTCCACTTGTGGAAGAATTTCTAAGGCAAAACCCCGACATTCAGGAAGAGATGGAGCTTTATGCCGGAAGTACTATTGAAACTGAGGCAACCCTTTTTCCTGAAAAACAACGACTAAAACTGATTCCTCTTGAAAAGTCGGAACCCTCTTCCGATTATTTTCAACGGTATTGTGTGGCTTACATTGAAGGTTGGTTAACCGAAAAAGAACAGGAAATATTTGAAGCTTCGGTTAAAAATAATGTGGCTAAAACCCGGGAAATGAACCTTTTTCGTAAAACCATTTTGCCGTTGGATTCTGTGGTGTTTGATGAAAAAATTTTATTAATGCCCTTTGAGTCGAATCCAAATATTAACGATGAAAATTTTGAAGCCTATTGCATTGGTTGTGTTGAAGGTTGGCTGAATCAAAATCAGATGGTGGCATTAAATGCTTATTTAGAGGCAAACGCTGAAAAGAGGGAAACGCTTGCACGCTATCAAAAACTTAAGCTGGCTCCTGATTATTCAATAATTTATCCGGATAAACAGAAAATAAAACGGTTTAATATTTTTAATACCAAAACCCGAAAGTTACTTTCGTATGTTGCCTCGTCAGCAGCTGTAATTGTGTTTGGTATGATGGTGTATTACAGCAGTAGCTTTGATCAAAAAGAGCAGCTGGCCGGGCATGTGTCAAAAAGCCAGCCGGTTACCGAGATTCCTGAAAAAATGGAACCTATTACAACAGAACCTTTAGTAACCAGTCAGCCCCTGTTACCGAAAACCGATTTGTTTGGGTTTAAAAAATTGCAAAGGGTAGCAGATCAAGCCGCACAACTGGAAGCAAGCCAGCAGGCCCAAACCATTACTCGCATGCAGCCCATTCAATTGGCAGCGCTCGATTGTGCCGAATGTAAAGAGGTTTTTGTTGAATCAAAAACCATAAATAAACGGGTAATCCCCCAAAATCAATTAAAAACTACAGATATTTCCGACGAAGGAAGCAAAGAAGAACAACAAACACAAGCAGCTGAAAAAAACCTGGTGAAGGATCTGGCTCAGGTTGGTCTTTCACAAATAAACAATTGGTCGAACGGTAAATTGGTTATTGAAAAATCAAACGAAAGTAAAAAAACCAAAATTGCGCTTAATACCAGGTATTTTGCGGTATCGACCCAAGTTAAAAATCGAAAAAAGTAAAACGTTTAATTCTTTAAATCATGAAAACAAAACTCTTTTTATACCCACTATTAACTTTTATAGTACTTGGCTTGGTGTATCCGGTAAAAGCCAACACGGCAATGGTTAAAGACACCATTTCTCAAGCTGTTGAAAAAATTGTTGTTGACACCTTGAAACAAGATCCGCCTTTGTTGGAATTAGAAGAGGAGTTGGATGCACTTGAAAAGAAACAGGATAATGATACAACGAAAATCCGTATTGGTAAAATGAAAATAAAGATTACCGAAGATGGTAATGATGTGGAAATAAACAAAGGAGGAGACGATTGGGGTTGGGACGATGACGACGATGATTTTAATTTTCATTCTGATAAAAAAAGCGATCGTTTCGACCCGCACTGGGCCTCAGTTTCTATAGGCTGGAATAATTATATGGCAGCAAACCAGGCATTGTCGTTACCTGAGGAGTTGCGTTATATGGATTTGAATACAAACACTTCGTTGGAGTTTAATTTGAATATGGCAGAACTCGGGATAAATGTGGTGAAAGACCATATTGGACTGGTTACCGGTGTTGGATTGCGTTGGAACAATTATAAGTTTGCCAACACCAGTGTTCGTTTAAGCAAGGGGGTAAATGAGTTGGAACATGTGTTCGATTCTACCACAAATACCGATAAAAGTAAACTAATGGTTACTTATTTAACGGTTCCGTTGATGATTGAATTTCAGGCACGTGTTAACCATCGACCCTTGTATCTTGCAGCAGGAGTTGAGGGTGCGTTGAAACTAGGGGCTAAAACCAAATGGAAAACAGAGTCGGGTAGTAAAACAAAAGAACGATCCGATTTTTACATCAACCCCTTTACATATGTGCTTGCCGCACGACTGGGTTACGATGAGTTCGGTTTGTATGGGACTTACAGCTTGCAGTCGTTGTTTAAAGAAAACGAAGGACCGGAACTTTACCCATTTACGCTGGGTATTTCGTTTAACTTTTAAAGGAAGATTTACCGGCCAGTAAAGATTTATTTTAATAGCTGGAAAATAAAATATAAAAAGAAACCTTCAGGACGTTTGTCTTGAAGGTTTCTTTATTTTGTGTTTTTGTCAGAACAGTTTGTCTTCAAAAAAGTGACTTTAACTTGAACAAAAAAGCCGGTTAAGGAATTTATTTGATAAATTAAAATAAAGCGCTTATATTCAAGCCAATTAAAATGCAAATAGCGTAATGATAAAAAAAGTTTCTGTTTTTGCAGGGTCTAGCGTAAGCAGAAGGCAATTTTTTGCCCTTGGCTTGTTGTTGTTATTTGCATTAAATCAGGGTTTTGCACAAGAAAAACCAGCTTCTTTGTTGAGTCACATTAACATTGGAGGTGATGTTAGCTTAAAACCTGAATTCGACACGGTTTACAATCAGCAAATTGTGTTGGCGCCATCAAATATCGGTCTGAAACAAGCGGTTTTTTATTTTGATTCTACAGCTATACGTGCCTACAGTTTAACCCGTTTTCGTGTACTCGATGAAAATAGCACCGATGATGTTCCCTGGCTTATTTATCCAGTAAAAGAAACAAGCAACAGAAAAAAGGCAAAAAATCAATACATACTTCAGGCCAAAAGTACCGAGGGAACCATCTACTCCGAAAAGGTATTGTTATTGGCCCAATTTGGCATTTTTAATACAGTTATTGCCTGGTTTATTTATGGATTTCTTTTTATCGGTTTCATTTTGGTCGTCTTTTTATATGCTGATTTTCATATTGCCAAAGATAAATACCAATTGGAAACAGAAATTAGTGTTCGGACCCAGGAACTGTCGGAGCAAAAGAGCAAATACGAAGAACTGTTGACCAATTACTTGCCTAAAGAGGAATTTGAAAAGCTTAAAGAAACAACAAAAGATAAAACCCAGCGGTACAAAATGGTTACCGTATTATTTTCAAACATTCTTGGATTTACAAAAATAGCCGAGCAGGAGAATGCCGAACGGCTTATCGATGATTTGGATCGCTTCTTTTTTCAATTTGATGAGGCCGTTGAACGTCTCCATATCGAAAAAATAAAAACCATTGGCGATTCCTACATTTGTGCCGGAGGAATTCCGCAAAAAAACCGGACAAATCCGATTGAAGTAGTGTTGGCAGCCTTCGAAATGCAGCTTTACATGCAGACCATCAAAGACCAGTATGAGCGAAATAACCAAAAAATATGGGATTTGCGCATGGGAATTCACACGGGACCGGTTTTTAGCAATTCTACAGGAAATAAAAAACGCCTGGAAATATGGGGCGATACGGTAAATATAGCCAGCCGGATGGAAGCTTCCGGTGAAATAGGTAAAGTAAATATTACCGGAATGACTTATGAATTGGTTAAAGATTACTTTTTGTGTAAGTATCGGGGAAAAATGCCGGTAAAATATAAAGGCGAAATCGACATGTATTTTATCGAAGGATTTCGGCCAGCCCTATCGGTTGAGGGCTTTGGTATAAAACCCAATCGCGTTTTTACCACCCGCCTGGCGCTAATTCGCTTCGACGATTTGGAAGAACATGTTATGAATATTCTTGAAGAAAGTCTACCCCGGAACCTGTATTATCACAATTTAAAACACACCATTGACGTTACTGTACAAGTGGAATTAATTGGCCGTGGTGAAGGAATATCGGACGAAGAACTTTTATTGCTTAAAACAGCAGCACTTTTTCACGATACCGGTTTTATTCGCACCTACAAAGATCACGAAGAAGCCGGAGTATTGCTGGCTCGCGAAATATTGCCATCGTACGATTATTTACCGGAACAGATTGATGCAATAGCTGAATTAATAATGGTTACCAAATTACCTCCGAAACCAAAAAATTTATTGCAGCAAATTATTTGCGATGCCGACCTGGATTACCTGGGGCGCGTTGATTTTATTCCGGTATCAGGAAATCTTTTCAGAGAACTCAAAGAGCATCAAATAATTGAAGATGATATAAACCGCTGGAACGAGATTCAGATTAGCTTTATTGAAAAACACCAATACTTTACTGAAACAGCAAAGCGGTTACGGGATGTAAATAAAAACATCCAATTAGAAGCAATACGTAAATTAGTTGAAGAAAATAGTTAACTTTGTAGATTAAGGAACCACATTTAATGGATGTTTAAACTATGGCACGAAACAAAAAGGATGTGATAATAATTCCCTGGGACTACACCGAAACGTGCGAAATTGCTCTTGCACATGGGGTGCAGTTGGCCAAAGAGGTGAATAATCATATCATGCTGGCCCGTTTCCTTGAAAAGCCCGGAATTTTTACCGGAAAAGCAAAAAAAGAGAGGATTCTTAACGAAGAACGCGAAAAACTTAAAGCGGTTGGAAAAACCATTTCTGAAAAGTATCAGATAAACCCGTTTGTTACTGTAGAACTTGGTTCATCAAAAGGTGTTGTTTCAAAATTGTTGGAGGATGCAAACGCCAACCTTATAATTTCAGGTAAAACTTATAAACTCAACGAAAAAACTACATTTACTCCACTTGAGTTTGTTAAAAGGCTTAAAGGGCTAAATGTTCCGTTTATTGTTGCACAAGAACTTCCGGCACATAACTATTACAAAGAAATTGTAGTGCCCTTAGACCCGGACAAAACGTTTAAAGAAACCCTGCATTGGATTGTATACTTGTCGAAATATTATAATTGTAACATAAATATTATTAAACCTTATTTTGAAGAGGAAGACCTGAAAAAAGACATGGCTAATAATATCTATTTTACTAAAAAAACCCTCGACAAAAAGAACATTATCTATGGTATAAAAACAGCCAAAAAGAAAAAAGATTTTCAGGATGAGGTGTTGCGTTTTGCCGAAATGATAGACTCTGATTTAATTGTTATGATGGCAAAAAAATACCAAAGATTCTTACGCGATAAACCCAACTACCAGTTTAATATTCCGATTATGGTAGTTAACCGGAATAATGAAATTATTAAATATGGAGGATTCAGATAAAAACCGGTTAATTCCGGTTTTTCTTTTTTGGTGAATCCTATTTTTTAACATGAGCCGGTTTTTGTAGCATCATTTATTAATGCGTATTTTTGCCACAAGCATGAAAAAATCCTTTTGTGGGAATTTTCATTTCAGTTACATAAAAAACGTTCAGCAAAAGATATTCCGGTTCTTACCAGGATGTTAAAAACAGACAGCTTTCGCATTTGTTTTTAAAGGGTAATGTCAACCATTAATTATTAAATTTTACAATGATGAAAAATATTGATTGGGAAAAACTGGCTTTTGGTTACACAAAAACCAATTACAATGTTCGTTGCTATTATAAAGATGGCGAATGGGGAGAGTTAGAAGTATCGTCTTCTGATACCATTCCAATTCACATGGCGGCAACCTGCCTCCATTATGGACAGGAAGCTTTTGAAGGACTAAAGGCTTTCCGCGGTAAAGACAATAAAATACGTATTTTCAGGTGGGACGAAAATCACAAACGTATGATGAATTCCGCCAAAGGGATTATGATGCCCGAAGTTCCTGAAAAGATATTCTGGGAAGCATGTAAAAAAGTAATCCAGCTCAATCGGGATTTTGTTCCTCCTTTTGGAACCGGAGCCGCTTTTTATTTACGTCCACTTCTTATTGGAACCGGAGCTCAGGTTGGTGTAAAAGCTGCCAGTGAGTATCTTTTTATGATTTTTGGTACGCCAGTTGGTCCTTATTTTAAAGAAGGTTTTAAGCCGGTAAATATTCAAATTGTTCGCGATGCCGACCGTGCCGCACCTCTTGGAACCGGTGTGTATAAGGTAGGAGGAAACTATGCCGCAAGTTTATTGTCGGGACACAAGGTTCACGAAGCAGGGTTTGCTGCAGCACTTTATCTCGATGCCAAAGAGAAGAAATACATTGACGAATGCGGCCCTGCAAATTTCTTCGGAATAAAAAACAACACGTATGTTACGCCCAAATCGACTTCTATTCTGCCAAGTATTACCAACAAGAGCTTAATGACTTTAGCTGAAGACATGGGTCTTAAGGTTGAACGTCGTATGATTCCTGTTGAAGAACTGGCAGAGTTTACTGAATGTGGAGCCTGTGGAACAGCAGCAGTAATATCGCCTATCGGGAAAATTGTTGATGTTCAGGGTGATGGTAAAGAATATGTTTTCAGTAAGAATGGCGAGGCTGGTGAGGTGAGTAAAAAACTATACGCCCGCTTACAAGGCATTCAATACGGCGAACTGGAAGATAAATTTAATTGGGTGGCGTTTATCGATTAACCCACCGGATAAATATATTTTAGAGGCGATCGATGGTTACATCAATCGCCTCTTTTTTTAAAAATATACCATAACTCCTCCACCAATAAGATGCGGTGCACTTTGGGTTATTCCGGGTAGTGCTTCAAATAAAAACGCCATGTTTTTATTCAAGTGAACTTCAAGCCCCAGGGGAATCCATAAAGGTAGTGTAAGATCCTTTCCAAAGTTGAGGTCTGCATCTAATCCACCATAAAAGGTTACATTGCTTGCCAGCGGAAAACTACCAATAAGTGTAGCATCAAGCCCAAAAATGCCGGTGGCATGAGCCCCTGCACTTATGGAGAAATTTTTAATAAAGGCAAACTCTACATCGGCTCCAACATAGGTTGAGCCACCAAAAACACCTACCTTTAGTCCCAAGTCTACTCCCTGAACCAAACCGTAGCCAGCATGTCCAAACAGCATAAAATCGCTATTTCCGCTGGCAATTAATAAGGGTTCTATCCCAAACGAAAAGGTGCCTTCTTTTAACGTTTGCGAAGTGTTAAAAACCTGTGATGAACCAATTAGTCCGGTAAGTGCTAAAATAAATGTCAATAAATAGCGCATCATTTTAATAAAATTTAACGTGTTTCTCAGATTAACATGTTTTATTGTGTTTTTCCCCAATTAAACGAAACGTAAAAGGCTTTCGTATGTTTGATTGTGTATTTAAAAAACTTGTACTTTTGCAGGTATAACAAAATATTAAGTTGAGTGTTATAATAGTGTAGACAGAATCTCATGGAAGAGAAAAAAAAATCATTGATATCGAAGCTTGATGAGCTAATAATGCTTTTTGAGCGCTTGCGCGAAAAGGCAACCAAAGAAGGAATCATTATTAA
The DNA here is from genome assembly GCA_050251815.1 of Salinivirgaceae bacterium. Classification (GTDB taxonomy): domain Bacteria; phylum Bacteroidota; class Bacteroidia; order Bacteroidales; family SZUA-534; genus GWE2-40-63. Next base: position 12,384 of record JBFWMB010000066.1, read on the forward strand.
AAACGATCCCTTATATCAGAATTTTGAGTTGTTGGCCGGCAATTATAAACTAATCAAAAGCAATATTCCCGAAGACCTGCTTGAAACCATGGGAGAGCCCATTCAAGAGTTAATTTCTGCCATGGTAATTCAATTAAAAAAAGACCTGGGTATTGACGATGATAGAAAATCGACTACACTTGACGATGAGTTCACGGCAATCGATTATCTTTTACAAAAACAAGACTTGACCGAAGAAGAAATGAATCGTCTATTGGATCTTCGGGCTTCTCTTAAAAAATCTTAGCGCATTTGCTGATATTGTCCCTGCCATACCGGATCGCTCACTTTTTGTAAAAACAACCAAACATTTTCGCCAAAACACACATCGGTCATCTGCTGAATTCCAAAGTTTGAAAGTAGGGAAAACTGTCCTTTGGAGGGCACTCCCAAGGAGGAACCCCAACCTAATTCATCGCTTTTTTCGTAGGGAAATTCTTCGTATTTTAGTTTCCAGAGTTGGTCCAAAACGTTTGTGTCGATCCCATATTTTTCAAAATAATTTATTTTTTCTGGATTTGCCCGTGAGTTTTCGTGTCCGGTTGCCTGACGCAAAAATGCTTCCTGAGTTAGAAAAATAATTTTGGTAGTGCTGTCGGGGTTTTGCCTATAAATGCCAAAAGAAACTGGCGAAGAATTGGCTCCGCTTATTAATGAGATAGAAAAACTATAACGGGGATGTCTGGCTTCAGGAACATAGTCTTTTTTAGGAATAATAATCTGTGAAAATGCTCCATAGCCTGAAAGCATCACTAATAAAACAAAGCCTAAAATTTTTTTCATGTGTTTTAAAAAAAGGATGCAGCCCTTTTTAACCAGGCTGTACATCCTAATTGTTTTTTTTATTTGAAAAGAAAACTAAAATCAGCGTTTGCTGCTATTTCTACGGGAGCCTTGCCGTATTCGAATACGCGTAACGATAACTTTCCTATGTAGGAAACCTTACCATTAAGCACCTGAAACATACAGCCTTCGCGTAATCCGACAACAGTCATCTTTTGATTAACTTCGAGAAATTCAAGAATTCTGTCTTCGCGGGTTTCACCACCATGGCCATCAGGATTTTTATCCAGATAATGCGGATTAATTTGGAATGGTATTAAGTTTAACGCATCAAATCCCATGGGATCAATAATTGGCATGTCGTTGGTGGTTTTTATGGATGGGCAGGTTAAATTGGAACCAGCACTCCAGCCAATGTATTTGGTGCCAGCCAAAACTTTTTTGCGGATGGGTTCAATAAGCCCGTTATCACGAACGGTACGCAATAAGTTCCAGGTATTTCCACCGCCAACAACTATGGCTTCGGCCTCTTCCACGGCTTTTACCGGATTGTCGAACTGATGAATTGAAACCACATCGTGTCCTACTTCATTGAAACGTTCTTTCACTTTTTTTTCATAATTGTCCCAACTAAGGGTAACCCCGGCATACGGAATAAACAAAGCTTTTATCGGTTTTTCACCCAAAAAATCGGCAATATTTTGTTTCGGATAATCCAGATAGGCTTCACCAGCCATGGTTGAATTACTAATCAATAATAAGTTCATATGTGTTTGTTTTAATTGTCAATGCAGGCAAGATACACAATTACTCCAAAATCTGAAACCCGATGGTAATATCCTCAATGGGCCAGTTGGCTTCGTCAACCCTTACGGCTGCAATGGAATCAATAATATCGAATCCTTCAATAACCTGTCCAAAAACAGTATGTTGACCATCCAGATGCGGACAGCCACCAATTTTTGTATAAGTGCTTTTGTGATTTTCAGCAATGTGTATTCCGTATTCTTTTTCGGCACCTGCCAATTCTCCGGGAGTATATTTTGTGCCCTGAACAATAAAAAATTCGAAGGGAACGGAACGTTTCTCGGGATTGTTTTCATATTGGCGCGCCATAGAAACGGCTCCTTTTTTATGAATATTTTCACTTCGGAATTCAGCCGGCAGGGTGTAGGTTCCCATTTTACGCTTTAAGTACTGACGCTCCCAATCGTCTGAATCGCCGCCTTGTATCATAAAGTTATTCATTACCCGGTAAAAAAGGGTGTTTTTATAAAAATCGTTCTTTATTAAACGAACAAAATTCGCCCGGTGCAAGGGAGTGTTTTCATACAGTTTTATTTTCATGTTTCCCTTTGGAGTCTTAAGTAAAATAAGTGTTTCCGGATTCTCTTTGCCGTAGGCACTTAGCTCGGATTCAAGGTTGTTTTCGGTTAAGGGAATTAACTTTTTTTGTTTAACAGCTTTTGGCTGAGGCTTTGGTTTTTGTGCCAATTCTCGTTTGCTTTGTTGGGTTTCCTTTTTTTCTTTTTCCTGGCACGATGCAAGCAGAACCAAGACAATAAATAAATTGATGATTGATTTAATAGGCATTGCTTCTGTATTTTTCATCTTCATCGCCAACCAGCAAGCTGATGTAACTCCTGTAGCGCGATTCAGCTATTACACCGTCCTGAACCCCTTTTTTTACAGCACAATTTGGTTCGTGCGAGTGCGTACAGTTATAATATTGGCATTGTGTTGACAGCGAAAATATTTCGGGAAAATAATGAGATAATTCTTCTTTGTCCATATCAACCACTCCAAAACCCTTAATGCCGGGGGTGTCAATAATAAATCCACCGGAGGCAAGAGCGTGCATTTCAGGAAAAGTAGTAGTGTGTTTACCTGAATCGTGATATTGTGAAATCTCAGTTGTTTTAAGGTTCAATTCGGGATCGATAGCATTTATCAGGGTTGATTTTCCCACCCCGGAATGTCCGGAAATTAATGAAATACGGTCTTTCAGCAAATTTCTTATGGTATCAACCCCGGTTTTTTCCCGGGCTGAAATAACGAAACAAGGATAACCAATTTTTTCGTAGCGAGTTTTTAGCAAATGCATCTCATTAAGCGCAGCTTGGTTATAAAGGTCGGTTTTGTTAAAGATAATTTTTGCTGGAATGTTATAAGCTTCGGCCGAAACCAAAAAACGATCGATAAACTCAGGATAGGTTTTGGGTTTAACCAGTGTAACCATCAAAAGAGCCTGATCGATATTCGCGGCCAGTATATGAGCCTGTTTACTTAAATTAATTGAGCGGCGGATAATGTAATTTCTTCGCGGTTCAATTGAAGTAATTACTCCGTATTCCGTTTTTTTGTCGAAAGCAAATTGAACCCTATCGCCTACGGCAATAGGATTTGTTGTGCGAATACCCATACTGCGGAATTTTCCACGTATTTTACAGGGAACAATTACTCCTGTTTCGGTTTTTACCTGATACCAACTACCCGTCGATTTTATGACTAATCCTTTTTCCAATTCTTTGTTTTTATGGTGTAAAGATAGTTGAAAATTTTTTGAGGCCCTTGTTTTTTGCTGGAGTCATAATTATAAGCAGGGAAGCATTAAGTTTGTTTCTTAAATGAAGGCTAAACCCAATGCAATGGTTATTTTTGCAAAAAATATTTTTGCTATGACTGAAGCAGTAATTTTTGATATGGATGGCTTACTTATCGACTCTGAACCTTTTTGGCGTGAGGCTGAAATAAGTGTCTTTAAAAAGCTGGGGGTTTTATTAAACGAAGACGATTGCCGTGGAACTACCGGAATGCGAGTTGATGAAGTGGTAAAATTTTGGAGCAATGTTTTTCCTGAGGCAAACTTGCCGGTTAACGAGGTGGTTGATGCCATTATGCGTGAAGTTACCCGACTGGTTGAGACAAAAGGAGAACCTCTTCCGGGGGTTGTGTCTTTGCTCGAAAAGCTTAAAAGCAACCAAGTTCCTGTGGCTTTAGCTTCGGCATCAAGTTATGCTTTAATTAATGCGGTGTTGAAGAAGTTGAAAATTGCAGATTATTTTCAAGTGATTCAATCGGCTGAACATATGGAGTTTGGAAAACCTCATCCGCAAGTATTTCTTGAAGCAGCCAGGCGATTAAAGGTTGCTCCTGAGCACTGTCTGGTTTTCGAAGACTCGGTATATGGTGTAATCGCGGGAAAAGCTGCAAAAATGAAAGTGGTTGCCGTTCCGGACCAAGAAAGCTTTAATAAAAAAGGTTATTGTATTGCTGATTATAAGCTGAATTCACTCGAGCAGTTCAACGAAGCCCTGTTTGCAAGTGCCGGCTTGTCGGTTAAATAGGCGATAATTATAAAAAATTGTTGCTTTTGTTTGTGGATTAAATCAAAAGCGGTATATTTGCAGCCGCTAAACAAGAAAGACACGTTCTTAAAAATATATTGCGGGGTGGAGCAGTTGGTAGCTCGTTGGGCTCATAACCCAAAGGTCGTCCGTTCGAGTCGGGCCCCCGCTACTACAAGGCCTCTTAGGAAACTGAGAGGCTTTTTTTATTAAATGGAATATGTAGTCTACATATTATTCTCTGAAAAGTACCAGAAGCATTACACGGGTTTTACTTCTGACCTGATATCCCGTTTCCATTCTCACAATGAATTGTCTACCAAAGGCTGGACCATTAAATACCGTCCCTGGAAAGTAATACATGTGGAATTTTTTGCATCGAAATCAGAAGCCCTTGCTCGCGAAAAATATTTGAAATCGGGTAAAGGCCGTGAATATTTGCAAAAAGAGCTATTTTCAAAGCTATAGCTATTGGGTTCGTTGGGCTCATATCCGCCCGGGCGGACGCCGTTCGAGCCAGACCGTGTTTTGCGGTTCGGGCCCCCGCTACTGCAAGGCCTCTTAGGAAACTGAGAGGCTTTTTTATTAAATGGAATATGTAGTCTACATATTATTCTCTGAAAAGTACCAGAAGCACTATACGGGTTTTACAGTTATTTTGGGATAGATGTTGTTATCCAAAATTATATTAGTTAAGCATAAAACTGTGTGTTTCAGCCTGGTGTAGGGATATGAATGGGAATAGACACGATGTTTAGTTAAACACGAAGAGCCCCATGAAAATCATTTCGCAAGGCCCTTCGAAAGCTTAACCCTTTTAAAAACACTTTCTGTGTTAGTAAGGCGATTTTAAAAAAATCACGTTAGACCAAAGAACAAAGGAAAAGCAAAAATTACAATTAGGACCCAAAGAAGATATAAAGGTAAATACTTTGCAATCGCAAGTTCTACATTTTTTATGGGTGCTTTTTTAACATTTAGTTTGTACAGGCTGATTAGGAGCAAAATTAAATTACCTAATATCAATACATTCGATCCTAAAACGGCCATACGATTGGGCGTGATTCCAAAGGCCTGCAACCGGTAAAAAATTGCCGATAAGGCAGTAATATCTATGATTATTGTTAAAACAGAAAGCAAAAATAGAACTACCTGATTGAATTTGTGCTTTTGGTTCGTTGATGCTTCAGCAACTGAAAAAACAATGATGGCCATAACTCCAATCAACATTAGGTTAAACACAATTAGAAAATCGCGATCACTAAAAGGATTTTTCCCTGAAAACCCCAAAGCTATAAGGTAAATTAAGGCGGTAAGAAATACAATTGGGCTGAAAATTCGGGCTACGATGGGAGCAATTTTGTTTGTAATGGCGGGATGGTTTTTAATAATGTAAGTGGCAACGATGGGCACCGAAACGGCTCCAACGATTACAATATTTTTAAAATAAAAATCTTCAATGCTAAACCCAATAGCTTCGAATAAGCCAATGGTAATTGCAGTAAGAATTCCACCGGTAATTATCAGAATAGCCATAAGAATCGCTAAATCGCCATTGTAACTGATAAATGTAATTCTTTTGTTAAGGTCCTTCAGGTTAAGATCAATAAAAATTATTCCATAAATACTCCACAATAGCAATGGCAAGTGAATGTATATTAAATTAATGGTATCGCTGTCCGTTTTTTGTGGCAGAAGATTTACATATATGATAATTAGTAAAAATGCTCCCATAAAGAACAAAAGTTTTTTGACTTGTACCATCCGGTTTGTCCATAAAGCATAGATGCTTAGGCCGAAGAAAACAATTATACTGGTGTTTCGGGCATAAAAAACTTCGTCCCAATTCAGTTTAAAAAGGTCCGGAATTTTAATGAGAAAGCCTGTTAATAAACACGCTGAAATCAAAAAAATGATATCAAGAGGATTTGTTTTTTTAATAAGCGCAGGTGTTTTGCCATAATCGAGACGAAGTTTCCAAAAGGTGGAAAGCTCTGTTTTTTCCATTGTCGGATAGAGTTCTTCAAAGCCGGACTCAAAAGCAGATCCGTCTTCACGGAAAATTTGTTCCAGTTTTTCCGGATTGTTTAGATTTTCTTTAATTTTTGCTTTCATGATTCATTTGTTTGCTGATTTTACGAACTGTTTTTTGTTAAAAGAACTTTGCATTACAAAGTAAGTTGATAAAAAAAATTATTTTCCTTTAATTAGTTTCTCAAGAGCGTTTAAGTGTTGTTTGAACAATTCAACTCCCAATTCGGTAACTGAATACGAAGTATTGGGTTTTCGCCCAATAAATTGCTTGTTTACCCTTAGTATGCCGTTTTCTTCTAGGGCCTTCAAGTGACTGGCAAGATTTCCGTCGGTCACATTAAGCGTTTCTTTCAGGCTGTTAAAGTCATAGCTTTCGTTTACCATTAATACCGACATAATTCCCAAACGAACCCTGCTTTCAAAAAGCTTGTTTATGTTCGAAATTAGATCCTTCATGCCTCATATTTTCGGTACATGAACAAACCATAGATGATATGAAGGATTCCAAAACCAAATATCCAGAACAACAGGCTTGCTCCAGGAATAAATGCAGCAACAAGTCCGGTAATTATTTCAAGTATTCCCAGATAAAAAATTTCACCAAAGGTAAATTTTCCGGCATTCACCAGAGCCAGACCGTAAAAAATGAGAAATGCAGGAATAATGAGTTGAATTTGGTTTTGAACTATAAGCACAACCACAAATAGACCTCCGGTTAATAAGGGAATACTTAAATTGATAAATAATCTTTTTGAGATTCGGGTAAGAAAAAAAGTTCCATCACGTTTTGCTTTTTTTGCAGAAAAAAACAAGGCAAATAAAACAGATACTATGAGTACTATTATGGCATCGGATATGAGCAGCCAGCCTGCATTTTTAATTTCATGTAAAGGTAAGTTGTTGAGGTAATATTCAAAATGAAAACTTTCTTTACCCAGAATAAAAAAATAAGCAACCAAAGCTCCAGCTATAGCTGTAAGTCCGGCAAAAACACCCGACAAGCCGCTTAACGAAAGAAAACGTGAGGAGTCTTCCATTAGTTTTCTTATGGCCTGCAAATCTTCCATTGAATTTGAATCTTGTTCCATGTCATAAAGTACTTTGAAATACAAAGTAAATTATAAAATAATTTATGTCCAAAATAATTTACAATTATTTTAATTCAATCCCCACAGGACAATGGTCTGAACCCATTACCTGGCTTAATATAAAAGCTTGATTTACATTAGGCAGAAACGATTGGCTCACCAAGAAATAGTCGATTCTCCAGCCAATATTTTTATCCCGGGCACCGGCACGATAGCTCCACCACGAATAAGCATCTGTTTTATCCGGAAAAAAATGCCTGAAAGTGTCGATAAAACCACCTGAGGTAAAACGATCCATTCCGTCTATTTCCTGTTGCATGTATCCAGCAGCTTTGTTGTAGTTTTGTTTGGGCCGGGCCAGGTCTACAGCCTTGTGTGCCACATTAAAATCGCCACATACAATGACAGGTTTTTTAGCTTCCAGGTTTTTTAAATAATTAAAAAAAGCCAAATCCCAGGTTTCGCGATAGTCCAGGCGTTTTAATTCGCTACCAGAGTTGGGGACATAAACATTTACAAGAAAAAAATCTGCAAATTCCAGGCACAAAACCCTTCCCTCGTTATCGTGTTCTGCTATACCCATGTCTTTCGACACACTAAGTGGTTTGATTTTGGTGAGAATTGCTGTTCCAGAGTAGCCTTTTTTTTCTGCCGAATTGGAATAAATGTGCCAATCGTTTAATTCTGACAAGGTTTCCTGAACTTGCTCGTCCTGGGCTTTAGTTTCCTGCAGGCATAAAACATCAGGAGCCATTTGCTTTAAATCTCTAAAAAAATGTTTTTTTGCTACAGCACGCAAGCCATTTACATTCCACGAAATAATCTTCATCATAAAATAGTTTTGTTTGTATTGTCGGTTTTATTCCCGGTTTAAACAAGGTTTAACTACAAAGGTTTTGAGGAATAAAAACCTTTTTCAAAAATAGAATAAATGGACTTAAATACGCAAAAAGTTTTATAAAAGACTCAAAAGTCTTTAATAGTTATGCTCTTTATGAAGGGCAAAAGCCGCTTCTTTTGCGCGCTCGAGGCCAGGAAAGTTAATCACCCCTGATTTTTAGGCGACAACTGGCAAACTTTTTTATCTTTGCACGAATTAATGAATGAATAGATGGAAAAACCGGTTAAAAAAAGAAAATTCATTCATAAGTTGAAAGATCGTTACCGCCTTGTCATTCTCAACGAAAATACGCTTGAAGACGTTTGGTACGCGGTGCTTTCGCGTATGAATTTTATGGTTTGGATAGGATTTATTGGAATTGTACTGGTTGCAATAGGAATTGTGTTGGTGTCGTTTACACCACTTAGAGAATATATTCCCGGTTATCCCGATGGAAATATTCGTTGGCTTTACCTGCAAAATACCCTACTCGTTGATTCGCTGGAGCAACAAATTAACCTACGTGACCAATACATAAATAATGTACGGGCAATACTTAAAGGAAAAGAAACCATTGCCTATACCACGCCGCTCGATTCTTTTCCGCCGGTTAATAAAGTAGAATTTGAGAAAAATCAATTTGATTCTGTATTACAAACTCAAATTTTAGAAGAAGATCGTTATAATATTAGTATGGCCTATCAACCCGTGGAAACAAAATTCGAAATTAATAAGCTGCATTTTTATACGCCGCTTAAGGGCGCCATTACCAACCTTTACGATGCCCAGGGAAACCACTTTGGCGTTGATATTGTATCGAACCTGAATGAACCCATTCTTTCGGTTTTGGATGGTACAGTTATTTTGGCGGGTTGGACTCTTGAAGCGGGTTATGTGATTCAGGTTCAACACAAGAACAATTTAATTTCAATCTACAAACACAACAGTCAGTTGTTAAAAGACATGGGTGATCGGGTTAAAGCCGGTGAAGCCATCGCTATTGTTGGAAATACAGGCGAATACACTACCGGGCCACACCTACATTTTGAATTGTGGTTTAATGGCAAACCGCTGAACCCTCGCGACTACATCGTATTTTAAATTAAAATTCATGCCTAAACATATTGCAATACTTGGTTCCACCGGCTCTATTGGAACACAAACCCTTGACGTGGTACGGGCGCATCCCGAAGAACTGGTAGTTGAAGTTTTAACGGCTAACCGAAATGCCGACTTGTTAATAAAACAGGCGCTTGAATTTTTACCCAATGCTGTTGTAATTGCCGACAATTCAAAATATCAGGAGGTTAATAATGCTTTGGCAGCCCACGACATAAAAGTTTATGCCGGAGTGGACGCAATTTCGCAAGTGGTTCAAATGGGAACCATTCATACGGTAGTGACAGCTATGGTTGGTTATTCAGGCTTACAGCCCACCATAAAAGCCATTGAAGCGGGTAAACACATTGCACTGGCAAACAAAGAAACACTGGTGGTTGCTGGTGATTTAATAACCCGGTTAATTCAGGAACACAAAGTATATATTACTCCTGTCGATTCTGAACATTCTGCTATATTCCAGTGTTTGACAGGAGAACCGGAAAAAATTGAAAAAATAATTTTAACCGCTTCGGGAGGACCGTTTCGGACTAAAACCATTGATGAACTAGCGCGGGTAACAAAAGCTCAGGCGTTAAGACACCCTAACTGGGAAATGGGGGCAAAAATTACGATCGATTCGGCAAGCATGATGAATAAAGGCCTGGAAGTGATTGAGGCAAAGTGGCTTTTTGGTGTTAAAAACCATCAGATTGACGTGGTGGTTCATCCACAGTCGATTATACATAGTATGGTTCAGTTTACCGACGGAAGCATAAAAGCCCAAATGGGCTTACCCGACATGAAACTTCCCATTCAATACGCCTTAAGTTTTCCCGATCGCTGGCCCACCGATTTTCCGCGTTTGGATTTCAACCTTTGCCAGAACCTGACATTTGAGCAGCCCGATCTTGAAAAGTTTCACTGTTTGGCGTTGGCTTATCAGGCTCTGGAAAAAGGAGGAAATACACCGGCCATTATTAATGCGGCCAATGAAATTGCAGTGGAAGCTTTTTTGTCAGATAAAATTGGCTTTTTACAGATACCTGAATTGATTGAAAAAGCAATGAATGGCATGAGCTTTGTAAAAAAACCGTCTTATGATGATTATGTGGCAAGCGATACAGAAACACGACGGTTTGTGAAATCGTTATTTTAAATATGCATTTTGAAACAAATAAAATAGAATGGAAATAATTATTAAAGTAGCACAGCTATTGTTGAGTTTGTCTATCCTTGTGGTAGTTCACGAGTTTGGGCATTTTCTTTTTGCCAAGTTGTTTAAAACGCGGGTCGAGAAGTTTTACCTGTTTTTTGATCCGTGGTTTTCGCTCTTTAAATTTAAGAAAGGCGACACTGAATACGGAATTGGTTGGTTGCCTCTGGGAGGTTATGTAAAAATTGCCGGAATGATTGACGAGAGCATGGATAAAGAGCAAATGAAACAACCACCCAAACCCGACGAGTTCCGCTCCAAAACTTCAGGGCAACGCCTACTGATTATGGTTGGTGGTGTTTTATTCAATCTGATTTTGGCTGTTATTATCTATGCTTCGGTGTTAAAGGTTTGGGGAGAAGAATACCTTCCGCTCGAAAACTTGAAATACGGA
>JBFWMB010000067.1:0-23183 GCA_050251815.1 Salinivirgaceae bacterium
GGCAGGATGCTCTCCAGCAGAGCCTACTTCCTCTTCAGATTTACAAAACAAGTATAGTAAAAAAGTGTATTTTTACCCTAAATATATTTACATATTAACTCTGACACAGTTCAGCGTACACTCCCTTTTCTTTACAGTCAATTGCATATTCTTTACAGCCAGCGGCGTTTGATTTAGGTTCAGACACGTTCTCTTTAGTGTCAATACCATTTTCTATACGTTCAATTATGTCCGATTTAAGTGCAGCAGCGTTCGACATAGGTTCAGCGCCATCCGTTCTACCTCCATTTTCATTTTCTTTACAGTCAATTGCATATTCTTTACATTCAACGACGTATGATTTAGGTTCAGACACGTTCTCTTTAGTGTCAATACCATTTTCTATACGTTCAATTGTGTTCGATTTAAGTACAGCAGCGTTCGACATAGGTTCAGCGCCATCCGCTCTTCCTCCATTTTCATTTTCTTTACAGTCAATTGCATATTCTTTACAGTCAGCGGCGTATGATTTAGGTTCAGACACGAGCCTTCATTTAGTCTAAAAATCAAAACCCCGGATGGGGTTCCAGGGTTTTGATTCAATAAAAAATACCGATTAATTAATCATTCCGGCAGCTACCGTTTCATTGGTGCCTTCGTCAATCAAAATTACACTTCCGGTGATGCGGCTTTTCCGGTACGAATCGAAGTACAGGGGTTTGGCCGTAGTAAGGGTAACGTTGGCAATTTCGTTCATTCGGATGGTTACATCGTCAAAATCCTTTTCGTAGGTGTTTATATTTGTTCTAAAGTTTACCCCTTTAATCATGCATTTTAATTCGTTGGTGGTGTGACGCAGAATATATTTCTTGCTTGTGTCGAGGGGGCGTTCGTTGAACCAGCAAATATCGGCATTGAACGAAGTACTTTCGTTGGGTTCGTTGCCTTCGTGTACAATCATTCCACCGCGACTAATGTCAATTTCATCGTTTAAGCGAATGGTTACCGATTGCTGTGGTAAAGCTTCGTCAATTTCTTCGTTGTAAAAATCGATGGCTTTAATGGTTGTTGTGAGCCCCGAGGGATAAACTTTTACTTTGTCGCCCGGACGGAAAATACCGCTGGCAACCCGGCCAGCATATCCGCGGTAGTCGATAAAATCTTTTTGCTGCGGTCGGATAACATATTGTACCGGGAATCGCCCATCGTTCATATTGCGATCTTCATTAATTTCGATAGTTTCGAGCAAATGCAATAAAGTAGTTCCCTTATACCAGTTCATATTTTCCGAATCGTCAACTACATTATCACCATATTTTGCTGAAATTGGAATGTAGTGGGCATCACGTAGTTTAAGTTTTTGACTTAGTCTTTCCAGTTCTTTTTTAATTTCATCGTAGGTTTCCTGGCCATAATTTATCAGGTCCATTTTGTTGATGCAAAAAACAACATGAGGAATATTTAGTAAGTGAGCAATGTAGGTGTGCCGGAGTGTTTGTTCCAAAACGCCATGACGGGCATCGACCAAAATAATGGCCAGATTAGCTGTTGAGGCTCCGGTAACCATATTTCGGGTGTATTGAATGTGTCCGGGAGTGTCGGCAATAATAAACTTACGCTTGGGCGTGGCAAAATAGCGGTAAGCCACATCAATGGTAATACCTTGTTCGCGCTCAGCCCGCAAACCGTCGGTTAAAAGAGCCAGGTCTACATCTTCCTGCCCTTTGCGTTTGCTTGTTTCGGTTATAGCCGATAGTTGATCTTCAAAAATTGATTTGCTGTCGTACAGTAACCGGCCAATAAGGGTGCTTTTTCCGTCGTCGACGCTCCCAGCAGTGGTGAACCTTAAAAGGCTCATATCTAAATATGCTTTGCTATCCATTTTAAAAATTTTGTTTTGTGTTTTTTATACAAACTGGCAATAGGATCTTTACTGCCGGTGTTAAAAGTATCCTTCTTTTTTGCGGTCTTCCATTGCTGCTTCAGAACGTTTGTCGTCAGCACGTCCGCCTCGTTCGGTTACACGCGATGCGGCCACTTCTTTAACAATATCTTCCAAATTATCGGCATTCGATAAGGTAAGTCCTGTACAGCTAATGTCGCCAATAGTACGGCAACGTACGTCGAGCTCAACTACTTCTTCTCCCTCTTTAAGATCCATAAATGGGGCTTCGGCCAGCCATACCCCATCGCGTTGGAAAACTCTGCGTTTGTGGGTGTAATAAAGGTTGGGCATTTCGATGTTTTCCATTAATATATACTGCCAAACATCCATTTCAGTCCAGTTACTTATGGGGAAAACGCGAAAATGTTCGCCTACATTTTTCCGTCCATTAAACAGGTTCCACAGTTCCGGACGTTGGTTTTTTGGGTCCCACTGTCCAAAAGCATCACGGTGCGAGAAGAAACGTTCTTTAGCCCGGGCTTTTTCCTCGTCGCGGCGGCCACCACCTATGGCCGCATCGGCTTTTAGTTCTTCTAAAGTGTCGAGTAGGGTTATGGTTTGCAGTTTATTCCGACTGGCACCAACGCCGGTTTCTTCAACAGCGCGTCCTTTGTTTATGGATTCCTGAACAGAACCCACATAAAGTTTTGCACCCACTTTTTCAACCAGCGCATCGCGATAATCCAGGGTTTCCTGAAAATTATGTCCGGTATCGATGTGCAAAAGAGGAAAAGGAATGCGTGAAGGATAAAAAGCTTTAACGGCCAAATGTACCAGCACTATAGAATCTTTCCCTCCTGAAAACAGCAGTACCGGGCGCTCAAACTGGGCCGCAATTTCGCGCATTATAAAAATGGCTTCACTTTCCAGCTCCCGCAAGTGGTTTCTGTTGATAGCTCTTGTCATATCTTGTATTTTTGATTAGTTACAAATTGAAATAATTATGAATTAATGGGTATGTAAACCACATTCTTTTTTTGAGTTGTTTTCCCACCACCAGCGTCCGGCTCTAAAGTCTTCGCCTGGTTTAATGGCTCGGGTGCAGGGTTCGCAACCAATGCTTACAAAACCGGTATCGTGTAATACATTATAGGGTATGTGATTTTGTTTTACAAAGTTTTTTACCTCTTCAAAAGTCCAGTTCAGCAGGGGGTTGTATTTAATAATTTGTCGGGGCTCATCCAACTCAAAAAAAGTCATTCCCTGCCGATTGGGCGATTGTTCAGCCCGGATTCCGGTAATCCACATTTCGACTCCCTGCAAAGCCCGATTCAGTGGTTCTACTTTGCGAATATGGCAGCATTCCTGACGGTTCTCAACCGATTCGTAAAAGCTAAAAGGACCTTTCTGGCTGAGCATCTTTTCAACCGCATCGCCTTTAGGGAAATACACTTTTATTTGTTTCTTATACGTGTCGAGGGTTTGGCTAAACACTTTGTATGTTTCTTTAAAAAGGCGTCCGGTGTCCAGGGTCACTACATCGATAGGAATGTCATTTTTGAAAATAAGATGCGTAATTACCTGGTCTTCATAACCAAAACTGGTAGTAAAAACAATTTTTCCCCGATACGCTTCGGCTAAAAAACGTAAAGCCCCGACCGTATCGAGACTTTTAACCTCTTGGTTTAATTTATTTACTTTGTTGGCAAGCATTTTTTAAGCTCTTTTTAGAATAATACGTTGAATTGATCGTCTTGAACGACGGGTGTTTCTTCTGATAACCACCATCATACGCCCCCAGCGCAATTGTGCATAAGCCCTTTCGTGGAAAAAATACAACACCATTTTAATAAGGCTCTCTGCAATGGCAACTCCTGTGGCTTTTTGAGCAGCTAAAGGATCAGAACCAAAAAAAAGCATGGCTAAAAGAAAAGTGGTGGTTGATGCAATGATGCGCCAGGTTATGGCTTTTACCACACTTTTAATAGGCCGGTCTCTGGTAACCTTAATTTTTTCTTCGGCTTTTGCCGCTTTGTCTTGCTTAAGCATTTGGTTATCAATTGAATTTAATTTACAGGCCGGTCTCCCTTTTTGCCCAAACAAAGGTGCGGATTCTAGTTGCGTGTGTCAATGGGTGTTTTTAAGTATTTTTACTACTACCTTTTAACACCTTTTAGCTTTTATGTAAAATCTTGACGTATTTCCAATATAACATTTGCAGATAGTAGGTCATTTGCAGCTAATGGTAGGCTGCTTCACACGCATGCTAATTGGTTAATCGCTACTGATTTTTATTTGCTTAATTTTATATACTTTATAAAACAAAGTGTTGGCATATGAAATGAATTAAAAACAGGAGGTTATTATGAAAAAATGTTTAACAATGCTTATGTTGTTGCTTGTATTTGGTTTTTCCAGCAACGCACAATTATTTCCAAAAGTAAACAAGCCGGCTACTGCCGAAGCCAGCATGCTGGTTGTTCAGTTTGCTCACGACGATGATGGCACTATGCGCCTGATGTCGAACACAAATTTTACCGGATGGGCTCCTGCAGTAAAAGGTCCCGACGGGGCTATTGTACCCTTTAGGAATTATGATGCAGCAGCCGACATTACCAATATTTACTATTCCGAAAACTTGACACCAGGAGTTTATACTTTAATTGGGTTTTATCACGATTACACCGACTACAGCAAACTCGAAGAATATCGAAAAATTAAAGGACCTAACTATTTGGCTGAGTACGGACCATTTAAAGAGTTACCATATCATGTAAAACAACTGATTCCATTGGAACAGCCGGTTGAAGTTACGCTTGATGCCAATAAAATGCAGACCTTTGGAAGTTATGCCATTGCCTATAAATGGGTCGGCGGATTAGCAGGAACCACTGACGATCGTTGGAAAGTGATTGAAGATGCAACAAAATTCACCTTAATTGATCCAGAAAGTAATTATTTGTTGCGTTACATGAAAACCTGGGCAACTCCGGCATGGAAAAAATGGAATGCAAAAAATGATGTTCAGCCTTTAGAGTAAACAAAAGTTGATTTGTGGTTTTAAAGCCGCTTTAACAAAAGGTTTGGGCGGCTTTTTTATATGTCACGATTTTTTGTATCTATAATAATAGTTACCGGGCCATCGTTAATTAGTTGAACTTGCATCATGGCACCAAATTCGCCCGTTTGAACTTTTGTTGTAAGCTGTGTTTGCAAGGTTTCAATAAATTCTTGATAAAGAGGAATTGCCATTTCTGGACGTGCTGCTTTTATGTAAGAGGGGCGGTTCCCTTTTTTTGTGGAGGCATGAAGCGTGAATTGGCTTACAACCAGAATTTCGCCTCCGGTTTCGATTAATGACCGATTCATTACGCCGTTTTCATCGTCGAAGATCCTGAGATTTACCACTTTCTTTACCAGCCATTCCACATCTTCAGATTTATCAGCAGCTTCAATTCCCAGAAGCAAAAGCATACCAGGACCTATTTTTGAAATTGTTTTATGCTGTATGCTAACCATTGCCTCTGAAACTCTCTGTAATACAATTCGCATGAGAAATATTGTTTGATGGGCTTAAAAATAATAAATTCAATTAACTTTGCACCCAATTAAGAAATTCTATAAGTTATAATGATATGAGTAAAAAAATACTTTCGATTCTGGTTTTTTTAGTGATAAATACTACAATAGCATTTAACCAGATTCCAACAGGTTATTATGATGGAGCTGATGGATTAACCGGAACTGCCATGGAATCCTTTTTAAGAGAAGTTGTCACTGAAGGTTATTATGGAATCAGTTATGGTGACTCAAGATATATCCTTGACGAAACGGATCAAGATCCCAACAATCCTGATAATGTGATTTTAGTTTATTTGGGTACCTCAGTGTCGGGTACCTGGGATGCCGGTGCTACATGGAACAGGGAACACGTTTGGCCACAATCGCTCTTAGGGGTTAGTGTAGATAATTCATCAATAAATGAAGGCTCCGATTTGCATAATTTAAAACCTGCTAATCCAAGCGAGAATTCATCGCGGAGTAATGATTATTTTGATAATTCCAGAACAGCTGACACTTATGAACCAAGAGATGAAGTAAAAGGTGATATTGCTCGCATTCTTTTTTATATGACTGTGCGGTATTCAAATCTTGAATTAGTAAATAGTGCTCCGGCAACTTATCAGATGGCATTGTTAGATGTTTTGCTTGACTGGCACAACGAAGATCCGGTTGATGATTTTGAACGCAATCGCAATGAAGTAATTTATTCCTATCAAAACAATCGAAATCCTTTTATCGATCACCCGGAGTATGTGGCAAGTATCTGGAATCCAACTTCAGTTAACTTGGCCGCTAAACAAGAAATTAGGGTTTATCCAAATCCTACAAGCAATGTGCTTTACGTGGATGGAACAAAGGATGCATCTTACTCCATAATTAATATTTTAGGTCGCCAGGTTCAGGAAGGAGAATCGGGAGATGAAGCCATTGATGTTTCTGCGTTGCCCCAGGGAAAATATATTATTTTATTTGAAGATAAGGCAACGGTAGTGGCTAAAACGTTTGTAAAACTCCCCTAATTTAAACAGGATGAAGCATCGGGTGCCGAAACCTGATGCTTCTCATGTTTTTAATCCCCAAAAGCACTTATTTTTAAGCGGTTATTTTAGGAGCCATTTTTCTTTAAAATATACCCATCGTTTTTGTTTTGATGTAAATTTTTAAAATTGCATGAGAACATTTTAACGTATTTAGTTATCTAAATATTTGTGTGTTTAATAAAAAAATGGCTATTTTGCTAAAGTAAAGTATATTAACATCGAAACAAGAAAAGAGAAATAAGCTGTGGAAAAAATAGGAACCAAAGTAATGAACTTTCAGGAGCTTGACATTGATAAGTTGGAAAGTGTTGCCAATATGTTAAAAGCTATTGCTCACCCCATGCGTATTGCTATTTTAGGATTGCTTGAGAATGGGGGGAAATTAACAGTAAGTGAAATTCATCAAAAACTGGGAATTGAACAATCGAGCACTTCACATCACTTGGGAATTTTAAAAGATAAGGGTGTTCTTTGCTCAAAGCGGGAAGGCAAAAATACGTTTTACTCGCTGCGTCACGAAAATTTTGCCAAAATTATTGAGTGTGTAGGCAATTGCCCCCTGCACTAATCGTACGGTTTTTTTGCACGCAACATTTCGCGTTTCCCGGGCGGACCGGCAATGCGCTCTACAGTAAAACCTACATTTTTCATATTTCGTCGTACCTGCCCTTTTGCGGAATAGGTAGTTAGTAGTGCTCCCCGATTCATCAGCCCATAAATTGTTTTAAACACCTCTTCAGTCCATAGTTCCGGTTGTTTGTCGGGTCCAAATGCATCAAAATAGACCAAATCAAAAGTTTTATCCACATGCAGATGCAACAAGTCCTGTTGTAGTTTTAAGAGCGTGAATTTTGAATCAATAGCTGTTGGTTTTTCCCACGGAGCGTTGTGCAAGCTGTAAAGTATATCGTTGGGATAATCGTTCAAAATAGTTGCATAGTTCAGTTGCATGAATTCGTCGTTTACCAACGGATATTTTTCAATGGTGCAATATTCGATGAATTGCTGGCTAATTTTACTCTGGATATAAGTCAATAGAGCGTTGAGCCCAGTGCCAAAACCAACTTCAAGAATTGACAGTTTCGATACATTTGCCCGTGGTTTAAACCCGGCCTGTATAAAAACATGCATCGATTCCTGAATGGCTCCATGGGTGGAATGATAATGTTCGTTAAGTTCAGGGATAATGAGGGTGTGCGAACCATCATCGGTTTTAACAATTTGCCTGCTTAAATGCTTTTTTGTATTCATTAAAATAGTTGTTGCAGGAATTCATTAACTCCTATCTGAAGTTCGTTGTTCTGAAAATATCGATTGACGGCCTCCTTGAGTTTTGGATAGTGATGCGGCAATCCTTCAATTAAGTGCTTCAACTCCCGGTTTTCATCCTGTTCAATGGCAATGTAGGCATTTTCAATAATTCCTTTGTTTACGCGAAACGAAACAGTCAGTTCTTTTCCGTTTACTTTTTGTTTTTTTTGAAACACATACGGTGGTGAATAAGCAAAGTTCCAATCCCATGTGTTGTATTTTTTATGCACCAGGGTTTCTATGGATTCCGCATCAGCTGCACTAAGTTTAAATTCTTTAATGTCGGTCATTTCAGTAAAAACGGTTTCTTTGAGCCGTAAAATAAAAGATTCCAGGCTTAGTTTTTCGTTCAAATGGTCCGAAATATTGGTAACGCTACTACGATTCGACCGCACGGCTTTGTCGGTAAATTTATTCCAATCGGCTTTTATGGCTTCGTTTAATTTTCCCAGTTCCGACTGGTACAGTAGCGTTCCATGATGCAAAACCTTGTCCCGGTAAACATGCTCGGCATTACCCGAGAATTTTAAATCGTCGATAACCAAATCGCTTTTTCCTTTTAAATAGGCATTTACTCCTAGGTTTTGTAAAGTATCTAAAATAGGCTGACTGTACTTTCTAAAGTTTACCAGACTTTCCGGGGCTCCTTTTTGTATAAAACAGTAATTGATGTTTCCCCTATCGTGAAAAACTGTTCCCCCTCCTGATAAACGGCGCACAACTTTCAGTTGATTTTCTACTGCATAGGGGACGTTGATTTCGGCCATTGTATTTTGGTGTTTACCAACCACAATGCTGGGCTCATTTATATAGACATAAAAAAAATCGTCACTGAAGTTTTTAAGCAAATATTCTTCAGTGGCAATATTAAAATATGGATTGTTGGTTTGCGAATGATAAAAATACATAGTGCTTGTTTTGTGCCTTTAACGCGTGTGTAAAAGTAATGTTTATTCGTGAAACTAAATTTTCATAAGTGTTCGTATAGTGAAAATTTTATGTTGAACGAACCTTTCTCATGAGCGAAGCGAGTAACTTTTCTCATGAGCGAAGCGAGTAATCCCGATAGTGAACCTGTCCCACACCAGCGGTCGGTAGCGAATCGGGATAAATGAGTTCAACCAGCCTGAACGTCTGGCAGGTACACCTATCTTGCATGGGATGACCATAAAATTCTTAATTGAAACCGCGTAAGCCTTGCTGAGTGATAATTCATTTGTCAAATGCGTATTGCTTGAGTAAGTAAATTCCTTTTGAATTGTATTTTCCGAGGCATTTCAAAAAAAGCATTTTCTTTGTGGCTCAAATTTGAACATTTACTAATGAAGAAACATTACCCGACCAAATATTGCATTCGATTGATCACCTATCTGTTTTTTCTGGTTTTTTCGAAGTTCTACCGGATAAAAAAATTAATGCCGCCAGAAGTAAAAAAATTAAAGCCTCCCTATTTGGTGTTAAGCAATCATGTGGGATTTTGGGATCCTTTTGTGGTAGGCAATTTTCTGCCTCATTTTGTGCATTTTGTTTCATCTGATGCTGCTTTTCGGAATAAACTACAGCGCTTTTTTCTAACGCGACTGGGTACTATCCCCAAAAAGAAAAACATGCGCGATACAAAAGTTATCCGCGATATTTTGAATATAATTGCTCAGGGCGAAAGTGTTGGGATTTTTCCCGAAGCCGTTCGTAACTGGTCTGGTTCATCGTTTCCAATGGATCCATCGATTGCCAAGCTGATAAAGCTTTTGAAAGTGCCCGTGGTGGTTCCCATTATGAAAGGAATGAATCTCTTTCATCCGCGATGGTCGGGAAAAATCAGGCGGACAAAGGTGGTGGTTTCGTATCAATTGCTGTTTACAAAAGCACAAGTTGATGAATTAACAGAAAAACAATTATTTGCTTTGCTTTCAGCGGCAATCAATCACGACGAAGTGGCCTGGCAAAAGCAGGTAATGAACCCCATTCGTTCTAAACATAAAGCTGAATTTATAAATCACGCACTCTATGTTTGTCCTCATTGTCAAGCTATTGATTCTTTTTGTGCTTCGGGAAATGAGTTTGCTTGCACCAAGTGTAATTACGATATACGGATAAACGATTATGGTTTTTTTGAACGAAAAAGTCCGGGTAAATTATACTTTGATAATATTCGCGACTGGTATAATTATGAGGAACAGTGGCTGTATAATTGGGTGAGTCAAAAGCACAAGAATACTTCTAAAACCTTCTTATTTGAAGACAAAGCTTCGTCGGTATTCTACAGTTCAAGCGGCCACGATTTAAAATTTATTGGTAAGGCCGATGTTCAACTCTATACCCACAAAATTGAATTTGATTTTCATGACCAATCCAAAATCATAAGACTTGATTTTGAAAAGTTACAAACCATTAATCCTCAGGTTAAAGAGATGCTCGAAATTTATTACAATGGGGATGCTTATCGTGTGATAGGAAATCGCCGGGGTGTTTCGGCACTTAAATGGGAGGTAGCGGTAAATGCCATTTGGAAAAATCTGGGACAAACCGTTAAAATGTCGCCGTATATTTTACCCAACCTTACGTAATAATTAAAACAGCGATTACCTGAGTGAGGGTAACCGCTGCTTAGTACAAAACAATTAACTATTGAACAATTACCACTAGTTTAGTAAAGGTGTTGTTTTTATTGTCTCTTATTTGGATCATCAAAATGCTGTTTTGGAGATTTAATTTCTGGGTGTTCAAATGGTATTCAAAGCTGTTTATGCCTGGTTTGTATTCACCCAGTATACGTCCCGATAAATCGAACAAGGTAATTTGTTTCAACGGGTTTCGTGTTGAAACAATATGTAATTCTCCCCGGCTTGGGTTCGGAAACAGGGAAAATTCTGGTTTTGATTCTTCGCCTGTAATTGTAGTTCTGATTGCTGTAATAGTCATTTCTGCCGGTGAACTTTGCGAAATACCATCGCTAACGGTAAGTTCCACAACATAGGTTCCTTCCGCATCGACTCTTAAAATGGAGGTAGGATCAGTTAGTTGATATAAGTTTCCTTTACTTGTTTCCGGATACGAAATAAGTTCCCAATGGTAAGTTAATGGATCGCCATCGGAGTCGTAACTTCTGGTCCCATCAATATAAAAGTATGACGATTCCATGCTTATGGTGGTGTCGCTGACTAAAACAGCTACTGGCGGATTAGAAACAGTAATGGTTATGACATCGGGAACACTGCTTTGCTCACCATCATTAACAATAAGGCTTATTTTATAAATACCACTCACATCGGGGACAACGGTTATAGCTTCGTTTGTTGAAGTTGAAATTACCATAGTGCTGTTATTGGGTTTTTGATCAATTGCCCAGGTATAACTTAATTCATTAGCTGTTAGTCCGATGCTTTGACTACCGTTTAATAAAATAGTGGTTCCGGGCGAAACGGTGGTGTCGTTTCCGGCAAGGGCAATGGGTTTGGTGTAAGCCGATGCAAATTTTATTTTGTAGGCCATTCCTTTATTGAAATCAGGTAAACTTAGATTATTTGTCAGTTTTATCAGGGGAATGTTTTCGATGTGTTCTGTTTTTCCTGATTCCGGCAAGTAAAAAGTCAGGTTATAATTTGCAAAAGGAATATTTTTTAAAACTAATTCTGCACCGCTGATGTTAAGTCCATTAGCAGGGTCGTATAAATATCCATAAAAATTCTGATTAGCCGAAAATCCGTGATTTGAAAACGTTTTATCGGGGTGGAAAACAGAGAAGTTGAAATCGGTCATGTCCTGATAACTGGCAAAATCTTCTTCTTGTAGGTACTGAGCAGGCATGGTGAATAAGGCCGCCCACGAAAGATCAAGATAGTGTTCCCAAATCCACATGTAGTGTGGAACCTGTGTCATTATTCCATTCCAGATTGCATGTCGTTGCATGTCGATAGGTACATCGGCTTCCTGATTTGTTCCGTATTCTCCATTAATAATTGATTTGTTTTTCAAGTTGTTTCTAAATAAAAAATCGAGATCAGCCTGTTGGCTTAATAAATTTCCTGAATATAAATGGTATTGCAAAACATCGAGTTCGGGAATGGTATCCAAATCGAACAATTGTGAGTTCTCGGCACTGGTAGTTTGTATATGATTAAAGGGGTCGATTGCAGCAATATACTCACTCATTTCCCGGTGCCAGTTCAAAACACCTGGATACCAGTCGGCTGTTTGGCTGTTGTGAATGCCGGTAAACTGTACTTCGTTAAAAAATTCCCAGGCAAAAAGATTTTTTGAATAGCCCCAGCGAGCCACAATATAGCGTAATAGTTTTTTAGTTTGTGTTTTGCATTCCGTATGGTAAAAATATTCTTCAGCACGATCTACAAAACCACCGTTTATTTTATTGTAGGGATTATCGGCCCACATTTCGTTCACATTTTCAGAAAACATACCGTGTTGGAAAATTGCCAACTGCATGTAAAAGTTATTTGCTTCGCATAAATTCAACAGCGAGTCACTCATGGCCGAAGCTTGCTGACTATAAAAACCCAATCCGTCGTAAAAGTTGGTTTTTTTCCATTCAAGTGCCTGATTGGCAAAGGGGGTATGCCAATAACGAAAAATATTGGCTTTTCCCTGTGTCAGGTTATTTATGGTTGTCGTATAGTTTTCGATGTTGTTCCAGCCAATGTTTATGCCTAAAGGATAAAAGGGCTCGCCTGTACTGTGTCTGTAATATTGATTATTATGTTCATCGTTCCGAATAATTCCTTTACTGGTACCGCTGGTTACATTCACATCAAAGTTTTCGCTTATCAAGGTTCCATCGGAATCTGTTAAGGTAAGGCTAACTTTATGCAATCCGGCCTGCTCGGTTATAAAACGAATCATCCAGGCCTGGTAACTCTCGTTATTTACCCACGAGGTGTTTTCAAATTTTTGATCAACATAATAAAATGCGGGAATCGTAAATGTTTGTCCATCGGGTAGGGTTATTGTGGCATCAACTGAGATTTCGTCAGGATTGTATACGTTTGTATAGGTTTTGTTTATTTGGAAAATGCCTTCAATTTTCTTATTGGTCGCGGCATTTTTGGTCACAAAAATCAATCTGCTGATTTTATTTGATTCAGAAAATACAAAAATGTAATTGCTTGCAACAGCTGATTTTCCATCGTTGTCGGTTAGTTTTAAAGTTACCTTAAAAACAGAGTCGCTAACAAAGGCGTACTTAACTACCTTTCCGTTTTTGGTGGTTCCATCGCCAAAATCCCATAGGTATTCGCTTATTTCTCCATCATAATCAAAGGATGCGGATGCATCGAACACAATGGAATCGCCTACCAGCACGGTATTGTCTGAAACCGAAAAAACGGCTTTAGGCTCTCCTGTTCCTGCTTCTGGGTTCGAGAGTTGCACATCGTCAAAATATACCTCTGCCGCTTCTTCGTTGTCGACCGAAGCTGCCAATTCCAATTTGGTAAAATCTTTTCCCATGGCAGGGGTTAAATCCATTTTGCACGCTGTCCATACATTGGGTAAAGGTCTGAATTCATAGGTTGGGGCCCATTCTTCGATAAGGATTTGATCGTTAATCCAGAATTTAGCAAAAATCCGTCCCTGTGTGCTACTTCGTAATTTAAATGAAAGGGTATTATTGAACCCAATATTTACCGAATCGGGGAAATGCATGGTAACATAATGCCAGTTTCCGGCAATTTTTTCATAATATCCAACTTTATCGCTCGGATTTATACCGCTTTTATCTGGATTATCAACAACTGCAGTCGTTCCTTCGGCTGTAAAAACCGGTGTGGTTTCAGTTGTTTCAAAGTCGGCCAACATTTGCGCTGTTATGGTTGTATTTAAAATGAATAGGCAGAATAAGAGGTTAAATAATTTTTTCATAGTTGTAAGATAGTTCAAATTGTTAGGCCAAAGTTAAATTAACAAAGCGTAGGGGCGTTTATGAAATGTATCCTACAATATAAACTATGTATTATTATTTGTCGTGCTTATCAGGAGCTTAAGTCTTAAGATTCAGTTTATCAGTATTTTGGTTTTTTGATGTTGTAGAATACCTTATTTGGCTCAATTTTTTTGTTTTCCTAAGCACCAAAAGTATATTGTAGAGCATGTAAAATCCTTTTTACCGAACCTGATTTTGCTAATTCTTGTTTAATAAACAATAATGTGTGGCAGAACAAAATATTACTCAACACAAAACATGACAAATATCAGTAATTTGTTAAGTGACAGTAAAACAATGGTTTATGAGATTTGGTTTTTGATTGTTTTGCTTGAAAAATGGGAGTTTTAGGTGGTTTGAGACCAACTTTAAAAAACACTCCCCCAATACAAATATAAATTTATGTAGCATAAAAACAAGAGAATGTTGCGCAGTATTTTTTTTGTTATGGGCTCAAGGCATATTTTTGCTTTAACACTAAACCTAAATTCAAACATTTTATGAAAAAGAAAACTTTACTACTTGGGCTGATGGCTCTGCTACCTTTTCTGACTAAAGCCAGTGAGGCCGATTTGGTAATTCCGGACCTGAGCGAGGGACGGTCAATATTACTCTGGGGCCTGATTGTAATTTTATTTGGTGTCTTTTTTGGTATCTGGCAATTTTTACGAATAAAGAAACTGCCGGCCCACCAATCGATGCTGGATGTGGCTCAAATTATTTATGAAACCTGTAAAACCTACCTGTTTCAACAAGGGCGTTTTATCACGGTTTTGTTTTTAATCATTGGTTCGGCTATTGTTTATTATTTTTTAGGTTTGGCCGATATGGGTTTCAGTAAGGTGCTGTTAATTCTGTTGTGGACCATCCTGGGTATTGCCGGATCCTACGGGGTAGCCTGGTTTGGTATTCGCATCAATACCCTGGCAAATGCCCGAACATCATTCGCATCGCTTCGCGGAAAACCCTGGGAAGTAGTAAACATTCCCTTGCAGGCAGGAATGAGCGTTGGCGTTTTACTAATTACGGTTGAATTACTGATGATGCTAATCATCTTACTTTTTGTGCCCGGTGAATATGCCGGTGCAAGTTTTGTAGGATTTGCCATTGGTGAGTCGCTGGGGGCATCAGCGTTGCGAATTGCCGGAGGTATTTTTACCAAGATAGCTGATATTGGTGCCGATTTAATGAAAATTGTTTTTAACATTGGTGAAGACGATCCGCGTAACCCGGGAGTTATTGCCGATTGTACGGGCGATAATGCCGGTGATTCTGTTGGACCTACGGCTGATGGCTTCGAGACTTATGGTGTTACAGGTGTAGCACTTATTTCGTTTATTGTTTTGGCCGTTACCGGTGTTGAATTTCAGGCGTCGTTTATTGTTTGGATTTTTGTAATGCGCCTGTTGATGGTAATTACTTCTATTTTGTCGTATGTTATCAACAATCAGATTTCAAAAGCGAAATATAAGAATGCTGAAAAATTTAACTTTGAAAACCCACTTACTTCATTGGTTTGGATTACAAGCATTGTTTCAATAATTGCCACCTTTTTAGCCAGCTACTTTCTTTTGCCTGAACTGGGCGGAGGTTTATGGTGGAAACTGGCAACCATTATCAGTTGTGGTACTTTGGCTGCCGCCATTATACCTGAATTTACCAAAGCTTTCACCAGTTCTAAATCACGTCACGTGAATGAGATAGTTATTGCATCGCGCGAAGGTGGGGCTTCGTTAAATATTTTATCGGGAATAGTAGCCGGAAATTTCAGCGCATTCTGGAAAGGATTCATCATTGTGGTGCTTATGTTTATTTCTTATCTGGTAAGTGGATACGGATTGGAAGGCTATATGATTTACCCCTCAATTTTTGCTTTTGGTTTGGTTGCTTTTGGATTTTTAGGCATGGGACCGGTTACCATTGCTGTTGACAGCTACGGTCCAGTAACCGATAATGCCCAGTCGGTTTTTGAATTGAGCAGAATTGAGAAAATTGAAGGCATTAGCCAGGAAATTGAAAACGATTTTGGTTTTACTCCCGACTTTGCCCGTGGAAAAGAAAACCTGGAAGCCAACGATTCTGCCGGAAATACCTTTAAAGCAACGGCCAAGCCCGTACTGATTGGAACGGCAGTTATTGGTGCAACTACAATGATTTTCTCCATAATTCTGATACTGAAAAAAGCGGGCATGTTGAGTATTGAATTAACTGATGCTCCGGTTCTTCTGGGATTTATTACCGGAGGTGCTGTCATTTACTGGTTTTCAGGAGCATCCATTCAGGCGGTTACCACAGGAGCTTATCGTGCGGTAGAATTCATTAAAAAGAATATCAATCTTGACAAGGAAACTGCCGATATTAATGATTCAAAAAGTGTGGTGCGTATCTGTACGCAATATGCACAACAGGGAATGTGGAATATTTTCTTTGTATTGATGGCGCTTACCTTAGCGTTTGCATTTATCGATCCCAACTTTTTTGTGGCTTACCTGGTAAGTATTGCTGTATTTGGTTTGTTCCAGGCTATGTATATGGCCAATGCCGGTGGAGCCTGGGATAATGCCAAAAAGGTGGTTGAGGTTGATTTGAAAGAAAAAAACACCTCCTTGCATGAAGCCGCTGTGGTTGGCGATACTGTAGGTGATCCGTATAAAGATACCGCATCGGTTGCTTTGAATCCAATTATTAAATTCTCAACCTTGTTTGGCTTGTTGGCCGCTGAAATTTCCATTGAATTAATAGCTCATGGAAATGCCATGCTGGCCCGATATATTGGCTTTGCTTTTCTGGCCGTAGGACTTTACTTTGTTTATCGCTCGTTCTATGGCATGAGAATACCCGTAAAATAAATTCATATCAAACACAAACAAACCAAGGCGTCCGAATTTTTGGACGCCTTTTTTTTGTGCGACGATATTGTATTGATTAAATGGCAATTTTAGTTTAAATTCGTTGGTCAATAAATTTAATTGTTCCAAAAATGATGGGTAATACAGAGGGTTCTGGTTTTCCCCTGCGCAACCAGCAGTTGATGCCACAGGAAGAAATGCTGGAAATAGGGAAAAAGAAAAAAAATCTGAGAATTGCCGTGGCTAAAGAATCGGCAGCCGACGAAAACAGGGTGGCACTCGCTCCCCATGCCGTTGAGCTATTGGTAAACAATGGACACGATGTAATTGTGGAAAAAGGAGCCGGCAGACAGGCTAACTTCGACGATTTAATGTACAGTGAAGTAGGCGGAAGAATTGTTAGCCAAAAAAAAGAGATTTATGCTTCAGATGTAATTTTAAAAGTTGCCGCCTTAAGCGACGAAGAAATTGACCTTTTAAAAGGGAATCAGGTAATTATTTCAACCTTTCAGATGGGTACACAAACCAAGGAAATGATACTGAAACTGCAAGAGAAAAAAGTTACCGCTTTGGGTTATGAATTTTTAATGGATCAGCACGATAATGTATATCCGGTGGTACAGAGTATGATGGAAATATCGGGCACAACTTCGGTGCTAATCGCTGCAGAATACCTGAGTAATGTGAATAACGGCAAAGGCGAAATGTTAGGCGGAATCAGCGGAATCAGTCCCACCGATGTGGTTATTCTGGGAGCCGGAACTGCAGGCGAATTTGCAGCCCGTACCGCATTGGGTCTGGGAGCCTTTGTTAAGGTTTTCGACTTGTCGATGAATCGCTTACGCGACGTGCAGCAGCGCCTGGGAGCCCGTATTTTTACCTCGGTAATGCAACCCCGGGTGGTTGCCAAAGCCCTGCGTACCGCCGATGTAGTGATCGGTGCCATTCCTCTGGAGCATGGTGAACATCCGTTTATTGTCAGCGAAGATACCGTTAAGCAAATGAAGCCCTATTCGGTGATTATCGATTTACGCATTGATCAGGGAGGCTGTTTTGAAACTTCAGAAATGACCAGTTTTAAGAATCCGGTTTATCGTAAACATGGTGTTGTACATTATTGTGTACCCAATATTCCGTCCAGGGTAGCTCGCACGGCAAGCTATGCGCTAAGTAACATACTTGGCCAGATTCTTATTGAACTGGGCGATGCCGGAGGAATTAATCAGATTATAAAAGAAAATTTTGGTGTGCGTTCGGGCATATATGTGTACAATGGCGTATTAACCAAAGAAAGTATTGGACGGAGATTTGGTCTTCCGTTTCAGGATATTAATTTATTAACTATAGCCTTTTAAACCATTTGTCATTATGGTTGTTCATAACTCATGAAGGGAGACAAATATTGTCTCCTCTTTTTTTAAGATTCAAATAAAAACACCATGGATAAAAACGAAAGAAGTTATACAAACGGTGAAATTACCGTTCATTGGAAGCCTCGCGAATGTGTGCATGCCGGAACCTGTTTTCGGGAATTACGCAGCGTTTTCGATCCTTCGCGAAGGCCCTGGATAGATATGAGTCAGGCATCAACCGATGCCATTATCGACATTGTGGAACGCTGCCCCACCGATGCGCTTACTTACGAAAGGAATACTGCAGGTGGCGCAATTGAAGGTCAGTCATCGACCAAACCGCCACAGGCCGAAAAAGTGAGTTTTAATATAATGCGTAATGGCCCCATTCTGGCCGAAGGCAGTTTGACCGTGGTTAAACCCGACGGCTCTATTCAGGAAATAAAGAGCATTACCTCGTTTTGCCGCTGCGGTCTGAGTAAAAAACAACCTTTTTGCGATGGAAGCCACAACAAAGCCGGTTTCGCTCCCGATAATTAATTAAAATATTGTTTATGAGTAATCCAGAGAATAAAACCAAAGTTACCGCATTTGAAAATGGCCCTTTAATGATAGAAGGTAACTTTACCGTTAAGGGGGTCGATGGGGCATTGCTGTCGACTATGGACAAAGTATATTTATGCCGCTGTGGAAAATCGGATAACAAACCTTTTTGCGACGGTTCGCATAAAAAATAATGGTAAAACAGACGCCTAAGGCTGGCTTGAATTGGAATACACCAATTCGCCGCCTACCCAGGTCTGTTCAATCTTTACATTTGGAATATCCAGTTCGGGAATAGACATTATATCGTGCTCCGTAACCACAAAATCAGCATATTTTCCTTTTTCAATGCTTCCTTTAACCCGTTCTTCAAATTGCCCCTGGGCAGCCCAAATGGTCATGGCCTTTAAAGCCTGGACCCTCGATAGTTTTTGCTTAGGGTAAAAACCACCTTTGGGATTTCCTTTAAAATCGGTACGGGAAATGGCCGAAAAGAATCCATAAAGCGGATTGATATCCTCAATGGGAAAATCAGAGCCATTTATTAGCCAGTTGTTTTGGTTTAATAAATCCTGCCAGATGTAAGCCTCAGCAATCCGTTCCGGCCCCAGACGGTCGGGGGCCCAGCCCATATCTGAGGTGCAGTGTGTGGTTTGGATACTTGGAATAATCTGATAATGTTTAAATGATTTTACATCGGCTTTATTTACCACCTGGGCATGTTCAATGCGCCAACGCCGATCGTTTTTTCCCTTAAGTATTTCGCCATAGATGTTCAGTATTAGCCGGTTGGCTGAATCGCCAATGCAATGCGTATTCACCTGATAATTGTATTGATAAGCTAAGTTACACCAGGCTTTGAGCGAATCGACGGGTTCAACCACAATTCCCGAATTTTCCGGATCATCAGCATATGGTTCCAGTAGGGCGGCTCCTCTCGAACCCAAAGCCCCATCGGCATAAAGTTTTATGGAACGTACATGAAGCCGATTGGTTTGGTAAAAGCCTTTTTTTACAAAATGTTCGATATTTTCCTGGCTGGGTTCCAACATGGCGTAAATGCGCGTCTTTAAGCGATTGCTTTTATTCAGTTCGTCGATTAACAATACCGTTTCTTTAGGCAAACCGGCATCGCCAACCGATGTGAGGCCTACCACAAAACAATTTTGCTGAGCCGCTAACAACCCGGCTGTTTCTTCTTCTGGTGTGGGCTCCGGAACAAACGACAATACCAAATCGACCATCTTGTCGATTAAAAGCCCGCTGGGTTCGTTGTTTTTTATGAGCTGACTGCCCCCATTAATTTTGGTGGTAGCATCAATTCCGGCAATTTTAAGTGCAGCTGAATTGGCAATGGCTGCGTGTCCGTCAATACGCCGCAATAAAACCGGAACATCAGGAAATAACTGGTCGAGCAACGCTTTGTCGGGGAATTCTTTGGTTTCCCAAAGATTCTGATCCCAGCCACGTCCGGTAATCCATTTGCCCCCGTAGGTTTCGTAGTGTTTTTGGCAGCGTTCGGCCACTTCCTGATACGAGAGGCAGCCCCGTAAATCAACCTGGGTAAGGGTCATGCCATATCCATAAAAATGACAATGTGGATCAATGAATCCCGGATAGACATATTTTCCTTTTAAGTCGATAACCTTATCGGAATAGTATTGTGCATTAATGGTGGCATCGGGCCCAACGGCAACAAAAATTCCATCCACAATAGCGGCTCCCTGTACCACCGTGAAATTATTATCGACCGTATATATTTTTGCATTTTTAATAATTACATCAGCTTTTTGTTTAAAGCTACACGAGGTTGAAAGCAGGGTGGTTAGCATCATGGCAACAATAATTGGTTTATTCAGGTTCACGGCTCAACAGTTTTAATGGTATGCAATAAATTTTTGGCAACTAAGATATTTGATACGCAAATAATTAAATTTACCAAATGTATCTGTTAACAAAGATGCAGATATTTACAAAACCCAACAAGTGGTGTTTTTGCTTATTGATAAATCAGCGGCTTTTTGCTGGAAAACCTGACATGCCATGAATATTGAAGCAATTAGGACCTATTGCCTGAATAAAAAAGGAACTGAGGAAGCGATGCCTTTTGGCGATGATACCCTGGTTTTTAAAGTTATGGGTAAAATGTTTGCCTTAACCAATCTGGAAGGTGAGTTAACCCTGAATTTAAAATGTGATCCCGACCTTGCGCTGGATTTACGCGAACAGTATCCTGCTGTTTTACCGGGATACCACATGAACAAACAACATTGGAACACCATTGTAATGGATGGCTCGGTTTCGAAAAAGCAAGTTTGTGAATGGATTGATCTCAGCTATGATTTGGTGGTGGGCTCGCTCACGAAAAAAATACGCGACGCATTGAATGGCTTATAGTTGGGCTTTAAAAAAGAAAAAAGGCCCGATAAAATCGAGCCTTTTTAGAGGTGGTGCCACTCGGAATCGAACCAAGGACACATGGATTTTCAGTCCATTGCTCTACCAACTGAGCTATGGCACCCCGTTTGCTAAAGAGCGATGCAAAAGTAGTTAAAAAACTTTTCCGTGCAAATATTATCCTGAAAAAAAACGACTTTTTTTTGTTCATTAAATAGCAGCGGAAAACACCCATACAAAAAACCCTGAATACTAAATTGTTTCAGGGTTCTGGAGTTTTGTTTATGCTGTTTTAGTCGAGTTTTAGAACAGCTAAAAATGCTTTTTGGGGAACTTCGACGTTACCAATTTGACGCATGCGTTTTTTACCCTTCTTTTGTTTTTCTAAAAGCTTACGTTTTCGGGTAATATCACCACCGTAACATTTGGCGGTAACATCTTTACGCACGGCTTTAACTGTTTCGCGGGCAATAATTTTTGCTCCAATTGCTGCTTGTATGGCAATGTCGAACTGTTGACGCGGAATAAGTTCTTTAAGTTTCTCGCATATTCTTCGACCAAAATCGTAGGCATGATCTACATGTATCAGTGCCGAAAGCGCATCTACGCTCTCACCATTTAGCAGAATATCGAGCTTAATCAACTTTGCCTGTTTAAAGCCGGTACGGTAATAGTCGAACGATGCGTATCCTTTAGAAATGCTTTTTAATTTGTCGTAAAAATCGAAAACAATTTCTGAAAGCGGCATCTCGAACGAAACTTCGACCCGGTTCGATGAAGTGTACACCTGGCTTTGTAGTTCACCCCGTTTATCGATGCACAGTTTCATTATGGGCCCAATATAATCGGCCACGGTAATAATCTGTGCTTTAATGTAAGGCTCTTCAATATAATCAATCAGGTTTTCCTTGGGCAAACCCGATGGGTTATGTACTTCAACTTTTTCTCCTTTTTTAGTGTAGCAATTAAACGAAACGTTGGGAACGGTGGTTATTACATCCATATCGAATTCCCTGTCGAGGCGTTCCTGAACAATTTCCATATGAAGCAAACCCAGAAACCCACAACGAAAACCAAATCCCAGGGCTAACGATGATTCCGGTTCAAAGGTTAAGGAAGCATCGTTCAGTTGCAGTTTCTCGAGCGATGCGCGTAAATCTTCGTATTGATCGGCATCCACCGGATAAACTCCGGCAAAAACCATGGGTTTCACATCTTCGAAACCGGAAACGGCCTTTGTACAGGGATTTTTTACATGAGTAATGGTATCGCCCACTTTTACCTCTTTTGAGGTTTTGATTCCGGAAATAATATACCCCACATCACCGGTACGCAAAACTTCTCGAGGCTCTGGTTTCAAGCGTAATACACCCACTTCATCGGCATTGTATTCTTTTCCGGTATTCACAAATTTCACCAGGTCGCCTTTACGTATTTCGCCATGATTTACTTTAAAGTAGGCAATGATTCCTCGAAACGAGTTAAACACTGAATCAAAAATCAAGGCCTGTAAGGGGGCATCTTTTTCACCACTGGGAGCAGGAATCTTGGTAATAATGGCTTCAAGAATTTCATGAACACCTTGTCCCGTTTTGCCACTGGCTTCAATAATATCCGATTCGTCGCAGCCAATCAATTCAATAATCTGATCTTTTACCTCTTCGGGCATGGCATTGGGCAAGTCCATTTTATTCAAAATGGGAATAATCTCCAGGTTGTGCTCAATGGCCAGGTAAAGGTTCGATATGGTTTGGGCTTGGATTCCCTGCGTAGCGTCAATAATTAATAGTGCGCCTTCGCAGGCAGCAATGGAACGCGATACTTCGTACGAGAAGTCGACGTGTCCCGGGGTGTCAATTAAATTGAGTACATATTTTTGCTTATTCCATTCATAATCCATTTGAATGGCGTGGCTTTTAATGGTAATGCCCCGCTCGCGCTCCAGATCCATGTCGTCAAGAACCTGAGCTTGTAAATCGCGCTCGCTAATTGTATTGGTAACCTGCAATAAGCGGTCGGCCAAAGTACTTTTCCCATGGTCGATATGGGCAATGATGCAAAAGTTACGAATATTCTCCATCTATCAATCAGTCAATAATTTTGGCTGCAAAGATAATCAAAGAATTGAGTTTCCCATCGGTGTAAAACCCACAAGGCGTCGATTTTTATTCTTTTTGATAAAATGATTATTTAATGGAAATGAAAGAATTGCCTTTATACAGTTTTTTAATGATGTAAAAAAGGGAGACCATTTAAAAACAATAAACTTAGGTAGGATAACAAGAATCCGATTTGGTTCTATCAAATGAGTGTTTCATTTATAAAAGT
>JBFWMB010000068.1:0-23072 GCA_050251815.1 Salinivirgaceae bacterium
GTCAATATTTTATTGGGAATCATTTTATAAATAGAAAGAATGGAAAATGGCGCTGCACAACCTAAAGCTCTCGCAGGAAGGTTACTTTAAGCGTTTAAAAGAAGCCTACCCCAAATTAACCAACAACGACATTCGGCTTTGCTCCTACCTGCGTATGAACTTTACCTCAAAAGAAATTGCACAGCTGCTCAACATTTCGACCCGCGCCGTTGAGATAAGCCGCTACCGCCTGCGAAAAAAGCTAAGCCTGGAACACAACATCAACCTTACCGATTTTCTAATGCAGGATGAGCTTTAGCAGAAATTAAGCGATGCAAGAATACGGCTTAATTGCCTTATAACAAGCGTACTGGTATCGATTCCATGAATAACCGCTGTTTTTATTCCATCAGATGTTCCGGTAACTATGGCTATTTTCTCTTTTTTTTGCTCCTTATTCAGCACCTCAACAAAGGTGGAATCGTTTTTAAACAGAATATCCTGCTCAAATACAACCAGCGATGTGGAATCGAGTTCAATTTCCAAATTGGCAACTGCCGTAAAACCCGGTTTAAGCAGGTAAAGATCCGGGCTTTTCTGTAAAATAGCTTCAATGGCAAACGATACCACTCCGTCGCGTTTCTCGCCCTTGGGGTTTAGTTCAGTAAGCATCGCAGCAAAACTTATTCCTCCGTTTTTGCTTATTCCCGTTCGGGGGTCAACATGGTCAAGAATATCCAGTGCGTCTGGAGCCTCAATTTAATTCGAAACTATAATTATAATCAATCAGCTTTTTTTCTGCAATATTATCAATCCAGGCTTTTTCTTTATGACTGATTTCAATTATCTCGTTAGTTAATGTGTTTTTAAATCTTTCTGCAACCGACTCTAATATTTCTAATTCATTTTTAGTAAACAATTCCTTATCAAAAACCTTGTTTAGATTTGGCTTAAATTGTTCTCCTGTACCACCATCGGCAAAATTGGTGTAATAAATATCCAATTCGTTTTTATTGGCTAAGTACTCAAAAATGCTGTTGAAATTATTGGGTACTGGCCCCATCGGAATGGCTCGATACTGAACACCGCTCATTGAAAATCCTGATTGCTTATACATAATAAAATCAGCATAAAATAACAGCTTATTCAACTTGGTTTTCCATGGTTCAAGTTTTTCGGTAAAAAACACAACCATCTCAGAAAATTTCCTAAAATCAGGTGTTTTAAAACCTGTCAGATTATTGGGAAGGCATGTTCCAAAGAAGTAATTCTCCAATTGCTTTTCAAATTTATACTTCTTTTGCTCTTCCAATAAATTATCAATTGTCTTATATGTCTTTTCAATAAATTTCTGGTCAAGTGTAGTGCAGTAATTAACCAGTTTTTTAAATTCATGCGGGTCATCGGCTAACTGGATTAATTTGGCATTTGATTGGTTTGGCACTTCGCCTCCCTCGTATTGGCGATATCCGTTTGTGCCAAAACCTAATATCTCGGACATTTTTACTGCCGACAGATTGTATTTTTCCCGAATTGAAATAATTTGCTCAGGAAAGGGGATGCTGTATTTAACCCTGTATTGATTTACTAATTGATTGTAATTCAACTGGGCAAACACATCATCCTCAAATTGTTCGCCTGTAGCATCGCATTTGTACGAATGAAATAACACCTTGAATTCGTCTTTGCGAAAACGCATGGTTCTCCACTCTTTTACAATGCTCATTTCTTTACCTGTAAATGGACTGTTCATGATGTTTATTTTTTAAATGGATAATTCATAGGGTGTTCGGCAATATGAAATGAAATGCAAACCGCTCCATTGTTTTCAATTCCCATACTTACTTTGATGTACACTTCATTCTTTTTTACCTGTTTGCCAAAAACCCACATAGGCAATATGCCACGCATTTTTTCGTTTAAAGGGCCTTGTGAATAATCTTCGGCCTTTAACGAACTTATGATTTCTTTACGTTTGGCAGGTGAAATTTCTATATCGTGCAGCGTTTGCTGATTTTTGCCGCGGTCATCAAGAAACAATATGCCGAAAATATCAATTTTCACCTTTAGTTCCTTTAAGTATGTTTCAACTTCTTGTTTTGATGCCATTTGTAAATTTAATTCGATGTAAAGATACGGCGTATTTTTATATATTACAACTTTAAAGTTGATAACATGTTAATAAGCTTAAATAATTAAACTTTATGGTTGTGTTTTTATTTTATATAGCCTGCTTTACCACAACTTGGCATATGCGTTGCCGTCGGTATCGATGGTAATATCTTATTTTGCCTGCAATTTAGGCAAAAGCATTTTTTTCAGCTTGGAAGCCCATTAAGCAGACATACATTTTTTATTTTTCCGTAAAGCAGGCAAGAACATCCAGGCATACCAACCATACTATAGTAAACCCAACAGCGTGGATGGTTCCATTTTTAAATCAACCGACCGCAGGGAGCTCATGAGCGCCAGCGAATAAACCACAACACAAACATTGACGGCGTAAAACTGAAGTTTGTAATATCTTATTCTATTTTTAAATCAAACCACAACCACCACGAGTTTTTGCTAATGGGTTTGGATGTAATATCTTATTCCATTTTTAAATCAAACCACAACAAAGTTTTTCAAATCCTGAAAACACAACAGGTAATATCTTATTCCATTTTTAAATCAAACCACAACCTAATTAGTAAAATAATAGATTTGTATAGAGTAATATCTTATTCCATTTTTAAATCAAACCACAACAATAAAAAGTGCATATAACTTTCCCAAGTGGTAATATCTTATTTTGCCTGCAATTTAGGCAAAAGCATTTTTTTCAGCTTGGAAGCCCATTAAGCAGACATACATTTTTTATTTTTCCGTAAAGCAGGCAAGAACATCCAGGCATACCAACCATACTATAGTAAACCCAACAGCGTGGATGGTTCCATTTTTAAATCAACCGACCGCAGGGAGCTCATGAGCGCCAGCGAATAAACCACAACTCAACCTGGGCAATTTTGCCACGCAGGCGCGTAATATCTTATTCCATTTTTAAATCAAACCACAACAGGTTCTACCGCATGGATAAACCATTCAAGTCACTAGTGTCCCATTAAAATTGGGATGTATTTAAAATTTAAACAAGTTTGGCTCATTAAGTCTTAAACGTTCTTTGTCATTTTGAAATTTAGTCTTATCGAAAAGGTCTCGAAGGTGAGTTTTATCTGTTAATGATATACTCAGAATCTGCAAAACCTCGTATGTACTTCTGTCAAGTTGCATGTCTTTTTGGACGATTGCCACCAAGCAGTAAGTGCACATGGCAACGTAGATTTGTATCCGAACAGCATTTTCAGTAGTTCCCCAGAACTTCTTGATTTTAAGATGTTGCTTTAGCCACTTGAAGAAAAGCTCGACTTGCCAGCGGTTCTTGTAAAGGTAAGCAACTTGAAATGCAGAAATGTGCATCGCATTGGTTAAGAATACAAGCTCACGCCTTTGTTCTTCATCCCAATATCTGACCAATCTAAGATGTTCCGGATAATATTGTTTAGGATAGAAACCTTTCAATTCAATTGTAACGTCAGAAAGTACGTTCTTGGGCAATCTTCGTTCCCATTTTACAGGCTTGTATTGAAGATTCTTTTTTGCTCTAACAACGAAGAATGCTCCTATCTGATGAATCTTATAAAGCATCTTGAAATGGTTGTATGCACGGTCAAATATGTAATATGAGCCTGATTCATATGGGATTTCTCTCATAGCTGTAGAGTCGTGAACAGAAGCTTCAGTGATATGGAAAAATGCTGGTATCTGTGTCTCCACATCATACAATGTATGTACTTTGATTCCGCCTTTTTTCTTACGAAACTTCGCCCACCAGAATACGGAAAGGCACAAGTCAATCGTCGTTGAATCAAAAGCATAGATATTGCCTTCAAGTTTGAAAATGTCAGCAACTCGTTTCTGTCTGGCTTAGTTTACCAGATAGTAAGCATACTCTTCAAAGATGTGATAGTCTCTGTCTTGATTGGCTCTGGCCAGAGATGATTTTGAAATATTCTTGCCCAAGCCCAAATGATAAGATTTGGAGTGATGAGCATCAAGTGCGACAATCAAATCTCTAAGACTTTCACGATTTGACAATTGCCCGAACATCAAAGAAAGCAGTTGATTCCAACAAGTGAAATGCTTCACGTATTTGTCTCCATTGTATTTGGCAACAATACGATTGAATTTGCTTCGATTCAGAAACGAGACCAGTTGAGCGAAAACGTATTTGTCTTGATACATATGCAATCAGATTAATCTGATGCAAAACTAAAAATTCAAGTCCGTTCGCTCTGAAAACGTCTGTAATCAACTAAATTTCAAATATTTCAAAGAACTTTTTATAATTTTAATGGGACATTAATGGATCCGCAAATAAAAATAGAATCGCCTTGAGGTGTGGTGTTTGGCAGCGATTTTAGTATAAAGGTAACCTGAGCATTCACCACAGGCATGAAAGTCATTAATAATAACAGTATTGATGCAGTAGACACTTTTTTCGAATTTAGCCAAGTACTCAATTTGCAACTAATCATTGGCAAGCTTAGAACAAATGCTAAACAAGCGCTATATATCGACTTCTTAAGATTATTATGTAACACAATCCCTATAAATTGTAAGCTTATTAAATCCCTTTTCGTAAAAAAATTGAGCCAGTAGTCTATCCAAAAGTACGAAACTTGCCTTTTATAACAAGCTCTTAGAATAACTTTCTTGCAACTGAAAACCAATTAAAGGCACATTATTCCCTATACACTGAAAGGGTTGTAAGCTTTCAATCAAACACTAATTTATGGGACATTTGTTTTTAATTGGATTGCTGTTAACGCCAGAAACTTTGCTATTCGATTAATGATTTATTTATAGTTGTTAATTGACCTTTGCTTATTGCTCATTGTTCATTGACTGAAGACTGCCAACTGCCGCCTGAAGACTGGGTATTGCTCATTGTTAATTGTTATTTGTTATTTGAATTTTGGTTTTTTTAACTTAGCGTAAGCGCTGCAAATAGTTTCAACCAAAACACACGGTACTACTTAATTTTTCGTTATTTTTAACAAACAATTAAATTTTATTATGATGAAAAACCTGCTTGCTTTATCCATGGTTGTCCTGCTCTTTGTGCAATGCAATCAATACAACCAAGATGCCCAAAAGGCTCAAATGCGTAACGACAGCCTGCAACGCCTGCTGGTTGAGAAAGATTCAGCCATTTATGCCGTATTGAATACCTTCAGCGCGATTGAAAACAACCTGGAAACTATTAAAGCCAAAGAAAACATTATCTCCCTGGCGGTTAAAAATGTGGAAGATACCCAAAGCCGCGAAGAACGTATCAATGAAGAGATAAATGCCATTTACGATCTGATGCTCGACAACAAAAATAAGCTGGCCAAAATGCAGAATCAATTAAAACAGGCCCACATTAAAAACAACGATTTGCAAAAGACCATTGCTACACTTCAGGAAAAACTGGCCGAGAAAAATGCCGAAATAATTCAAATGCGGGGCGACTTGCTGGCGATGAACCTTAAAATAAATGAATTGAATTATACCCTCGACACCCTGAAATTTGAAAGCGAAGTAAAAACCGCCATCATCGAATCGCAGGACGAAAGCCTGAATACCGCCTATTACCTCTTTGGTACCGAACGCGAATTAAAGGATCTGCAAATTCTTGATGCCAAAGGGAAATTCATCGGAATTGGTTTTGGTACCAACCTGAACCCCGATTTTAACAAGGAGCTGTTTACCCCCATCGATATACGTGAACATACCAAATTCACCTTTAATGCTAAAAAGATAAACCTGATTTCGAAACATCCATCGGCTTCGTACCAGGTTTATGGCGAAAAACCCGTCGACAGTTTGTTGATAAACGACCCCGATGCCTTTTGGAGCGTATCGAAATACCTGGTTATTGTATTGGATTAAGCTGAATCGTTGGATGCTTAGTAGGTTTTTACAGACTGGTTTTGCATAAATTAAACCATTATCCAAACTATTTTTATCGCAAAACGACGATTTGTTTGAATTTCTGCAAAAACTAAACTAATTTCGGGAATACAATTAATATGGGAATGATACAGACAACGTTAAACACTCCTTTTTCGGATAACACCCCGGCATTGGCACTCCGTTTTCCGGCCACTTTTAAACGATACATCGATTTAAGTGTGGGCCGTGGTTTGCAGTTTTTTGCCCACAGTCCCGAAACCACTTGCCTGTTAAACGATGCCAACCCCGATGTAATTGACTTCTACAACAACCTCACCCATCCGGAACTCTGGGAACAGATGGAAATCTGCGCAACCAACTGGAAGCTTATCAAGGAATTCAGCGATTTGTCGGCCAACGAGATTTACATCTCGTTTATCGATTACCTGAACGGGATAATTACCCAGGAAGATATTCAACATATGGTACGGGCCATTGTGCTCATGAATACCGATATCGAAAAGTTCCAGTCCCTGTTTGATAACGCTTTTGTCATAAGCCACGATATGTTCGTAAATGCACTTATCAAAGCGGTGGTAAACGAATTAACCATTCTTAAAAGCGTTTCCGGAACATACCCTGAAGCAGAAGTACCTCAGTCTTTTATCAGATCGATTGAAACAGCTTTCCGTTCAGGCTTTTTCATTCACTTGCAAAACCTGATTAACTGGCAAAACACCAATTTTATCGACTGCATCGACAAAAGCCGGCATCTGGCCATTTGGTATTTTATTAGTCGAACCGCTAAAGGCAGTAAAGTACTTTACGACGAAAATCACAACCTAAAGAATCAATACGGGGGAATTACCTGCAACTCCATCGACTTATTCGATGCCCTGGCATTTATTCAATCGGACGAAATAAATCAATTAATGTCGCACTGCCACTGTTACAATAGCAGTTTCAACGATTTTCTTAAAGAACAGCTTCCTCAAAAAGACGATTTTATTTTTGCCGATTTGCGACTGGCCAACCAGTTCTCCGGCTCATCGGCCGATTTAAAATTAAAAAGTTACAACATACAGCTCATTGAAGTGCTTTCGAAGATTGGTGCTCCCTGGATGGTTCTTACCGATATTCCGGCCTCAGAATTGACGCAACATACAGGCATTAACCTTGAACAAAAGCTGATAAAGAATCACGAACTCACTATAGTAAGCAACTACTAATAAAAAAACCCGCTTAAGAGCGGGTTCTTTAGTATAAGTGAGTTTATTACTACTTCTTGTATCCGTAAATGGCTAAATCGCCTAATTCCTCCTCAATACGAAGCAATTGGTTGTATTTGGCCATACGGTCAGAACGGCTCATTGAACCGGTCTTAATCTGACCTGAATTGGTAGCTACGGCAATATCGGCAATGGTAGCATCTTCAGTCTCACCCGAACGGTGACTGGTAACCGAAGTATAACCGGCACGGTGAGCCATTTCAATGGCGTTCAGGGTTTCGGTTAAAGTACCAATCTGGTTTACTTTAATCAGGATAGAATTGGCAGCTTTTAAATCAATTCCTTTTTTCAGGTATTCCACGTTGGTAACAAACAAATCGTCGCCAACCAGTTGAATTTTGTCGCCAATTTTAGCATTCAATGTTACCCAGCCATCCCAGTCGCCTTCGTCCATACCATCCTCGATAGAATCGATGGGGTATTTTTCAACCAATGAAGCCAGGTAGTCGGCTTGCTCTTTGCTGTTGCGTTTTGCGCCATTTGGGCCTTCAAACTTGCTGTAATCGTACACGCCGTCTTTGTAAAATTCCGAGGCAGCACAATCCAATGCAATGGTAATATCTTTACCTGCTTTGTAACCGGCGTTTTCAATGGCTTTGATAATAGATTCCAAGGCATCTTCGGTACCGTTTAATGCCGGGGCAAAACCACCTTCGTCACCAACTGCGGTGCTTAAGTTACGATCGTGCAGTACTTTTTTAAGACTGTGGAAAACCTCAGCACCCATGCGCAGTCCTTCGCGGAAGCTTGGAGCTCCAATGGGGCGAATCATGAATTCCTGAAAAGCTATAGGGGCATCGGAGTGCGAACCGCCGTTAATGATGTTCATCATAGGAACAGGCAGGGTTACCGCATTGGTTCCACCTATATAGCGATACAAGGGCAAGCCGGTATATTGAGCTGCTGCTTTAGCCACAGCTAACGATACGCCCAAAATAGCATTCGCTCCCAGGTTGCTTTTGGTTTTGGTTCCGTCCAGGGCAAGCATGCGTTTGTCGATACCCACCTGATCGGTAGCCGGAAAACCTATGATTTCGGGAGCAATTTTTTCGTTAACATTTGCTACGGCTTTAAGCACTCCCTTACCCAGAAAACGGCCTTTGTCACCGTCTCTAAGTTCCAACGCTTCGTTTTCGCCGGTTGATGCTCCTGATGGAACAGCTGCACGACCAACAATACCACAATCCAGGGTAACTTCAACTTCGATGGTTGGGTTACCGCGTGAATCCATAATTTCACGTGCGTGAACATTTGCAATTAATCCCATAATTATTGTTTTTTAGATTTTTGAGTAATCTGTTTTTTCTATATAAAAAGAGGGGTAAATATACAAAATTTACCCCTCTTTTAAAGCCTTGAAATATGATTTTTATTCCTCTTTTTTGGCTTCGTCCGATGTATTATCTTCAACGGGTTTAACGGTTTCGTCAACCACTGTTTCGTTTACTTCGGGAGCTTCTTCCACAGGAGCTTCTACAGTCT
This sequence comes from Salinivirgaceae bacterium, assembly GCA_050251815.1. GTDB lineage: Bacteria > Bacteroidota > Bacteroidia > Bacteroidales > SZUA-534 > GWE2-40-63. Next base: position 8,730 of record JBFWMB010000068.1, read on the forward strand.
CAACTGCTGCCTGAGCAGGAGCTTCTGCAGTTACTGCATCAGCAGTTTTCTTTTTGCTGCTGCTTCTTCTGCGTTTTGAAGAGGTTTGTTTTGCTGATTCTTTTTGTTGTGTATAATTTTCGTTGTAGTCAACCAATTCAATAATACACATTTCAGCGTTGTCGCCCACACGGTTACCGGTTTTTAAAATACGGGTATAACCTCCCGGGCGGTTTGCTACTTTTACAGCAATGTCGCGGAATAGTTCGTTCACACCATCTTTATTTTGAAGGTAACTGAACACCACCCGGCGCGAGTGTGTAGAATCTACTTTAGATTTAGTAATTAGCGGCTCCACATAAGTCTTTAAGGCTTTTGCTTTTGCCACGGTAGTACTAATTCGTTTGTGTAGAATAAGAGAAGTAGCCATATTTGAAAGCATCGCGCTTCTGTGAGCGGCTTTCCTACCTAAATGATTAAAACTTTTATTGTGTCTCATCTCCGTTATTCTTTCTCAAGTTTATACTTACTGATGTCCATACCAAATGTAAGACTCATTGAATCTAACAGATCCTCCAATTCAGTAAGTGACTTTTTACCAAAGTTTCTGAATTTTAACAGATCGTTTTTGTTGTATGTACATAAGTCACCTAATGTATCCACATCGGCAGCCTTTAAACAGTTTAGTGCACGTACCGACAAGTCCATATCAACCAATTTGGTTTTTAATAACTGACGCATGTGCAATACTTCCTCGTCAAATTCTTCCGCTTGATATTTTTCGTCTGAATCGAGGGTGATTTTCTCGTCAGAGAATAACATAAAGTGGTATATAAGAATCTTAGCTGCTTCTTTCAATGCTTCTTTTGGATGGATTGATCCATCTGTCTGGATATCTAAAATAAGCTTTTCGTAATCGGTTTTTTGTTCCACCCGATAGTTTTCAACAGCATACTTTACATTGCGGATTGGGGTATGAATAGCATCGATTGCAATAACACCAAACTCAGCATCAACAGGCATGTTTTCCTCTGCAGGAATGTAACCACGACCTTTGTTAATGGTGATTTCCATTTGGAGTTTAACCGACGATTCAAGCTTGCAAATTACCAAATCAGGATTCAAAACCTCAAAACCGGTAATAAAGCGAGAAATATCGCCAGCAGTAAATACTTCCTGATCGCTGATGGTAATAGATACCTTCTCGTGATCCATGTCTTCTATTTGCTGCTTAAACCGTATCTGTTTCAGGCTTAATACTATTTCAGTAACGTCTTCCATTACTCCTGGAATGGTAGAGAACTCATGTTCCACCCCTTCAATTTTAACAGTAGTAATAGCGAATCCCTCTAACGATGAGAGGAGAATCCGGCGTAACGCGTTACCTACAGTATTCCCGTAACCAGGTTCCAGAGGTCTGAACTCGAATTTCCCTGAATGGTCATCCGCTTCCAGCATTATAACTTTATCGGGCTTCTGAAAAGCTAAAATTGCCATAATATAAAAATTACTTAGAGTATAATTCTACGATTAATTGTTCCTTAATATTTTCAGGAATTTCTGTCCGTTCAGGAACATTAAGGTATTTTCCAGTGCGTGTGTCGCTATCCCACTCTAACCATGGATACTTGCTGTGATTTGTTCCGGCAATAGCGTTAGTAATAACTTCAAGAGATTTTGATTTCTCCCGAACACTAATAACCTGACCGGGTTTTACAGTGTACGAAGGAATATTTACAAGGTCTCCGTCAACAAGGATATGTTTATGGCCCACTAACTGACGTGCGGCTGCACGGGTAGGAGCAATTCCTAAACGATATACCAGGTTGTCGAGTCTTGACTCCAACAACTGTAATAATACTTCACCGGTAATACCTTTGCTACGGGAAGCTTTGTGGAACATGTTTGCAAATTGCTTTTCTAAAATACCATAGGTATATTTAGCTTTTTGCTTTTCTTGCAACTGAATTCCGTATTCTGAAGTTTTTTTCCGCTTCTTGCTTAACCCATGTTGTCCGGGAGGGAAATTTTTACGTTCAAAATATTTATCAGGTCCGTAGATTGGTTCACCAAATTTTCTGGCGATTTTTGTTTTTGGTCCAATATATCTAGCCATCTGCTATTTTTTTAATCTATACAAAACTAATTAAACTCGTCTCCTTTTTGGAGGTCTGCAACCATTATGTGGTAATGGAGTAACATCTACAATCTCAACAACTTCAATACCTTGATTGTGTATGGTTCTGATAGCAGATTCCCGACCAGTGCCCGGGCCTTTTACAAAAACTTTTGCTTTACGCATTCCGCCTTCATAAGCCACTTTAGCACAATCCTCAGCAGATACCTGTGCAGCATAAGGGGTATTTTTCTTAGAGCCCCTGAAACCATTCTTGCCTGAAGAGGACCATGAAATTACCTGCCCATCGTTATTCGTAATCGAAATAATAATGTTATTAAACGACGAATGGATGTGCACTTGTCCGGTCGCTTCAACCTTAACAATTCTCTTTTTTGTAGTTTTAGACTTCTGTGCCATAATAACTTATCCCTTATTTAGTAGCTTTCTTTTTATTCGCAACGGTTTTCTTTCTTCCTTTGCGTGTACGTGCGTTATTACGGGTATGTTGTCCGCGTACCGGTAATCCAATACGGTGACGTACCCCACGATAACAACCAATATCCATTAAACGTTTAATGTTTAACTGGATCTCTGAGCGAAGTTCACCTTCTAGTTTATATTGTTCGTTAAGAATTTTACGAAGAGAAGCAATATCTGCATCCGTCCAATCTTTAACTTTTGTGTCGTAGCTAATATTAGCTTTATCGAGTATAGTACGTGACGCACTACGTCCGATGCCGAAAATATAGGTAAGGCCTACTTCGCCTCTTTTATTTTTCGGTAAATCAACACCTACAAGTCGTGCCATAAATTAATGTTTAAATTTTCGGTTTGCAAAGTTAATTAAAATTATCCTTGACGTTGTTTAAATTTTGGATTTTTTTTGTTAATCACATACAAACGTCCTTTTCTTCGTACGATTTTACAATCAGAACTACGCTTTTTTACTGATGCTCTTACTTTCATCTCTTTAAGTTCTATTATTTGTATCTAAATGATATTCGTCCCTTAGTTAAGTCATAAGGCGACATTTCAACTTTTACTTTATCTCCGGGCAAAATCTTAATATAGTGCATACGCATCTTGCCTGAGATATGAGCAGTAATAACATGCCCATTTTCTAATTCTACTCGAAACATTGCATTACTTAATGCTTCGACAATGGTACCATCTTGTTCAATTGAAGGCTGTTTCGCCATAATAATTTCCTACTTATTTATTTTTCTATTAATTCGAAATTGGATAAAACCTCGCTATGTGCTTCTCCTATACTAATGGTATGTTCAAAGTGAGCTGAGATTTTCCCATCCCGTGTTTTTAAAGTCCAGCCATCGTCCATCAGTTTTACCCGACGACTCCCGAAGTTAATCATGGGTTCCACAGCTAAAACCATCCCTTTTCGCAGTAACATTCCTGTTCGTGCCTTTCCGTAATTGGGAACATCGGGTGCTTCGTGCAGGTTTCTACCGATTCCGTGTCCAACCATTTCGCGAACAACGCTGTAGTGCTGTTGTTCAACAAAAGTTTGAATTGCGTTACCGATATCGCCTACCCGGTTTCCTGGTTTCGCCGCTTCAATGCCCTTATACAATGCTTGTTTTACCGTGTTTACAAAGTTACACACCTCTTTGGAAACAGGTTCCACCACAAAGGTATAACACGAATAACCAAAAAACCCGTCTTTAACTACACCACAATCAATAGATACCACATCGCCTTCTTGCAACTCATAATCTGAAGGAATGCCGTGCACTATGGTGTCGTTTACTGAAATACATAAGGTATTCGGAAATCCATGGTAATTAAGAAAAGCTGGCTTAGCCTCATGGTCACAAATAAATTCGTAAGCCATTTGGTCTAATTTAATGGTTTTTACTCCCGGCTTAAGCTGAGTTTTCAGCATAGCATGGGTTTTTGAAACCAACTGACAGCTTTCCTTAATCCGATAAATTTCTTCGGCTGTCTTATAAAATAACATCAAAGAACGTAAAAGTACGCAAGGGTTTAAATTACCGAGCGACCACCTTTAATTCGGCCACTTTTCATCAAACCGTCGTAATGTCTCATTAACAAGTGGCTTTCAATTTGCTGTAGGGTATCCAACACAACACCTACCATAATTAAAAGCGATGTACCTCCGTAGAAATATGCAAAGCCAGTTTCAACACCTGCTATCATGGCAAATGCCGGTAAAATGGCTACAATTGCAAGGAAAATGGAACCAGGCAGAGTAATTCTTGACATTACCGTGTCGAGAAACTCTATGGTTTTTCTTCCGGGTTTAACGCCAGGAATAAATCCACCGTTCTTTTTCATATCTTCAGCCATCTGTGTAGGATTGATAATGATGGCTGTGTAAAAATAAGTAAACAGAACGATGAGTAAAGCGGTAATAAAATTATACCAAAATCCGGTGTTATCGCCTAAAGCTGCAGCAATACCAGTAGCTGCATCGCTTTCAGAGAAACCTACCAAAATGATAGGCAAAAACATGATTGCCTGAGCAAAAATGATAGGCATTACACCCGATGCATTAACTTTTAAAGGTATGTACTGACGAACTCCACCGTATTGTTTGTTTCCTACGATGCGTTTTGCATACTGTACCGGAATTTTACGGGTTCCCTGAATCAATAATATGGTTAAGGCCACAACAACTGCCAGGGCAATCATTTCGACCAGGAACATAACCAAACCACCACCCGATTCGTTTACACGGGAAACCAATTCCACCCACAACGCACTGGGCAGCTTAGCAATAATTCCAATCATTATGATTAACGAGATTCCGTTTCCAATACCTTTGTCGGTAATACGCTCACCCAACCACATAACAAACATGGTTCCGGCGGTTAGTATAACGATAGACGAAATCGTAAAGAAAGCTCCTGATAAAGCAAAGGCCGATGCAGGTAATTGGGCATGCAGGTTAGCCAGATAACTGGGACCTTGCAGCAATAAAATTATTACAGTTAAATAACGAGTAATCTGATTAATTTTACGTCGTCCACTTTCCCCCTCACGTTGCAACCTTTGAAAATAGGGAACGGCCATACCCAGAAGTTGAATTACGATTGAAGCAGAGATGTAAGGCATAATTCCCAGGGCAAATATGGATGCATTTGAGAAAGCTCCTCCTGAAAACATATCGAGCAAGCCCAATACACCTCCAGAAGTCTGCGATTTCAAGGCAGTTAATTGCGAAGGGTCAATGCCGGGTAAAACAACCCTCGATCCCAGACGGTAAATCAAGATAAGTCCCAGGGTATTAATAATCCGGGCTTTTAAGTCTTCAATCTTCCAGATATTCTTTAAGGTTTCAATAAATCGCTTCATTAATCTATTTTTACAAAGTTACTACTGTACCTTCGAGCTTTTCAATGGCAGCCAGGGCTGATTTAGAAAAAGCATGAGCTTTAACTTCTAGCTTTAAGGTTAATTTTCCGTTACCAAGAATTTTAATGCGATCGCCTTTTGAGCACAATCCATTATCGAGCAGGATTTGCTCATCGATGGCGGTTAAATTCTTAGCTTCTGCTAATTTTTGTAAATCTCCAATGTTGATGGCTTTGAACTCTTTGCGGTTAATGTTCTTAAAACCGAATTTAGGAACCCTGCGCTGTAAGGGCATTTGTCCTCCTTCAAAACCTACTTTTTTCGAATAACCTGAGCGTGATTTAGCTCCTTTATGACCACGGGTTGATGTACCGCCTTTTCCAGATCCCTGGCCCCGACCAATACGCTTACGTGATTTAACTGAACCTTCAGCTGGTTTCAAATTACTTAATTCCATATCTGAATTTATTATTTAATCTCCTCGAGAGAAACTAAGTGTTTAACTTTATTTATCATTCCCATAATCTCAGGAGTACCTTCTTTTTCGATGGTTTGGTTTAATTTACGTAAACCTAGCGCTTCAAGCGTGTTTTTAACACGCTGGGTACTACCAATTTTGCTTTTTACTTGTGTAATGCGAATCTTAGCCATGTCGTAAATTTTTTAACCTTTAAAAACTTTTTCTAAAGAAACTCCACGCTCATTGGCAACACTATAAGCATCGCGTAATTCGAGCAGTGCGTTCATGGTAGCTTTAACCACGTTGTGGGGGTTTGACGAACCTTTTGATTTAGCCAAACAGTCTTTAACGCCTACACTCTCGAGCACGGCACGCATGGCACCTCCGGCTTTTACTCCGGTACCACTCGATGCGGGAGAAATAAATACATCGGCTCCGCCAAAACGGGCAATTTGCTCATGTGGAAGGGTTCCGTTAATTACAGGAACTTTAATGAGGTTCTTTTTTGCATCCTCAATACCTTTACTAATGGCAGTAGTTACCTCGCTGGCTTTTCCCAAACCATGTCCCACGATTCCGTTTTCGTTGCCAACAACTACAATGGCTGAGAAGCTGAACGTACGACCCCCTTTGGTTACTTTGGTAACCCGGTTAATAGCAACCAGGCGATCTTTTAACTCTAAGTCGGTTGTTTTGATTTTTCTGATACTTGACATAAGTTCTAAAATTTAAGTCCTCCTTTTCTGGCAGCCTCAGCCAAGGCTTTAACTCTACCATGATATAAATATCCGTTGCGGTCGAAAACCACTTGGGTAATTCCTTTCTCTATCGCCAGCCTGGCAACTAATTCGCCTACTTTATCGGCCTGTTGAGTTTTGTTTCCTTTAAATTCGGCAATCTCTTTATTTAATGATGAAGCTGCAGCCAGAGTGGTTTGGGCTACATCATCGATAAGTTGCACAGAAATTTGCTTGTTACTGCGGTAAACACTCATACGAGGCATCTCAGAAGTGCCGCTTATTTTTTTGCGGATATTCTCCTTAATTTTTTGACGTCTAATTTTTTTATCGAAAGCCATAATTAAATCTTTTTAAAATTATTTACCTGCCGATTTACCAGCTTTTCTGCGAATATCTTCACCTATAAAGCGAATACCTTTTCCTTTGTAGGGTTCTGGCTTTCTAAAGGCGCGAATTTTAGCAGCTACTTGACCAATTAGTTGTTTGTCGCAACTTTCAAGTTTCACTTTCGGGTTAGCACGTCGATCGGTAACAGCCTCAACTTTTACCTCTGTAGGCAATTCAAAAATGATGTTGTGTGAATAACCCAAACTCATTTCGAGCATCTGGCCTTTTGATTCGGCCCGGTAACCCACACCTACAAATTCCATATTAATGGTATAACCTTCTGAAACACCCACAACCATGTTGTTAATTAACGAACGGTAAAGACCGTGCATCGATTTATGGTTAATGGCATCCGACGGACGAAGCAGGGTAAGTTCACCCTCTTCGATTTTTAAGGTAATGTCAGGATGCATTTTTTGTTGCAGTTGTCCTTTAGGCCCTTTTACTACTACCACATTATCTTTTTCAACAGTAACTGTTACTCCACTTGGTATAGCTACAGGTAATTTTCCTATACGTGACATTTCAAATAGTTTTTAATATACGTAACACAATACTTCTCCACCTACATTCTTTGAGCGGGCTTCTTTGTCAGTAAGCACTCCAACAGAAGTAGAAATAATGGCTATTCCTAAACCGTTTAATACGCGTGGCAATTCGGAGGCGTTTTTGTAGATACGCAACCCGGGTGTACTAACACGTTGTAATTTTTTAATTACCGGTTGTTTGGTTTCGCTATTATATTTGAGTGCAATTTTAATAATTCCCTGTGTGCTGTTCTCTTCAAATTTGTAATTCAGGATGTATCCTTTTTCAAAAAGGATTTTGGTCATGTTCTTTTTCAAGTTTGAAGCAGGGATCTCAACAACTTTATGCTTTGCCATTTGGGCATTGCGTATTCTGGTTAAAAAATCTGCAATTGGATCTGTCATTTTCTTTAGCTTTAAATATTACCAACTTGCTTTTTTTACTCCGGGGATTAATCCTTTAAGAGCCATCTCACGGAATGTAATCCTGCTGATACCGAATTGACGCATGTAACCTTTTGGACGGCCGGTAAGGCTGCAACGGTTGTGCATGCGAACGGGCGAGGCATTGCGGGGCAATTTCTGAAGCGCTTCAAAATCGCCTTCTTCTTTAAGCCGGGCACGCTTCTCAGCGTATTTCTCAACAATTCTTTTGCGCTTTACTTCGCGGGCTTTCATTGATTCTTTTGCCATAATCTAGTTCTTTTTTAGATTTTTGAATGGTAAACCAAATTCTCTGAGCAAAGCATAGCCTTCTTCATCGGTTTTGGCACTAGTTACAAAAGTAATATCCATACCTAAAATGGTATTGATTTTATCGATATCGATTTCAGGAAAAATAATCTGCTCGGTAATTCCCAAGGTGTAATTTCCTTTTCCGTCGAGTTTGCTATTAATACCTCTAAAATCGCGAATACGGGGCAATGAAACAACTACAAGCCTTTCAAGGAATTCGTACATCCGCTCTTTACGTAAGGTTACTTTAACACCGATTGGCATTTTTTTCCGTAACTTAAAGTTCGAGATATCTTTCTTTGATAAGGTTTTGATTGCTTTTTGACCTGTAATTGCACTTAATTCGTCGGCAGCTATGTCTATCAACTTTTTGTCGGCGATAGCTTTACCCACTCCCTGATTCACTACAATTTTTTCCAATTTTGGAACTTGCATGGGAGTTTTGTAATTAAATTCCTTAGTTAAAGCAGGAATGATTTCTTCCTCATACTTTTTCCTAAGTTGTGGTTTATAATTCATTACTTAATCTCCTCTCCAGATTTTTTAGAATACCTTACTAATTTACCTTTATCATTTAACCTTCTTCCGATACGCGATGGTTTTCCCGAAGAAGGATCCACAAGCATCAGGTTCGAGATGTGGATTTGGGCCTCTTGCTTAACTATTCCACCCTGTGGATTATCAGCGTTTGGTTTGGTATGTTTTGATACCATGTTGACCCCTTCTACGATAGCGCGTTGTTTTTCGGCCAATACTTCAAGGACTTTTCCTTTTTGTCCTTTCGATTCACCTGAAATCACAACTACGATATCACCTTTTTTAATATGCAATTTTTTACGCATTTCTGTTCTCTTTTACAGATTATAATACTTCAGGTGCTAATGACACGATTTTCATATAACTGTCGCGCAGTTCACGAGCAACCGGCCCAAAAATACGGGTTCCGCGGATTTCACCGGCAGCGTTCAATAAAACACAGGCGTTGTCGTCGAAGCGAATGTATGAACCATCGCTACGGCGTACCTCTTTTTTTACCCGAACAACTACGGCTTTACTCACCGTACCTTTTTTCATGTCTCCTCCAGGGATAGCACTTTTTACTGTAACCACAATTTTGTCGCCTATTGAAGCGTACCGTTTGTTTGTGCCCCCTAGCACATTGATAACTAAAACAGTTTTAGCACCACTGTTATCAGCTACGTTTAATCTGGATTCTTGTTGTATCATGGCTACTTAACTTTCTCTATAATTTCAACTAATCTCCAACTTTTCGTTTTACTGAGAGGTCTGGTTTCCATAACTCTTACAGTATCACCAATGCTGCATGTGTTTTCTTCGTCGTGTGCATGCAGTTTGGTAGTCTTATTGACGAATTTTCCGTAAATTGGGTGTTTTACTTTACGTTTAACAGCAATTACAATGGATTTGTCCATCTTGTTGCTGACAACAACCCCTATACGTTCTTTTCTAAGATTTCTTTTATTTTCCATCGCCAAAATTATTTGTTCTCGTTAATTTCTCTAGCCCGTAGCTCGGTTTTAAGTCTTGCAATATCTTTTTTGGTAGCACCCAATTTGTTTGGGTTGTCCAAAGGAGATACGGCGTGGTTTAGACGCATACGGGTTAAGACTTTTTTATAATCATCAATCCGCTCAATTAATTCTTGAGTTGATAACTCTTTAATTTCTGAAGCTTTCATTGCTCATTAATTTGAAGTTTCCACATAGTCTCTTCTCACCACAAATTTGGTCTTAATCGGAAGTTTTTGAGCGGCCAAACGGAGTGCTTCTTTAGCAACTTCGAATGATACGCCTTCGGCCTCAATTAAGATGCGTCCTGGTGTAACAGGAGCAACAAACCCCTCAGGGGCACCCTTACCTTTACCCATACGAACCTCTGCAGGTTTTTTGGTTATGGGTTTATCGGGAAATATTCTTATCCAAATCTGTCCTTCACGTTTCATATAACGCGTCACAGCTTGACGGGCTGCTTCAATCTGCCGTCCGGTTATCCAGGTCTCTTCAAGTGCCTTGATTCCAAAAGAACCAAAAGCGAGTTGGGCCCCGCGCTGAGCATTTCCTTTCATCCGCCCTTTTTGCATGCGGCGGAATTTTGTTTTCTTTGGCTGTAACATCCTTAATCCAATTTAACGATTAATTCCTACGTTGTTTTTTAAATCCTTTTTTAGGGCTTGATGCATTATTCGTGCTGCTGCTACCAACGTTTGGAGTAAGGTCTTGTTTTCCATAAACTTCGCCTTTACAAATCCAAACTTTAATGCCTATCAAACCTACTTTAGTTAAAGCCTCTACTGCAGTGTAGTCAATATCGGCTCTTAGGGTGTGCAAGGGAATACGTCCTTCTTTATAGATTTCAGCGCGGGCCATTTCGGCTCCACCTAAACGACCTGAAATTTGAACTTTTATTCCTTCAGCACCCATGCGCATGGTTGAGGCGATAGCCATTTTTACAGCCCTACGGTATGAAATACGTCCTTCAAGTTGACGAGCTATATTGTTACCAACCAGGTAGGCATCAAGTTCCGGTCTTTTAATCTCGAAAATATTGATTTGCACTTCCTTTTTGGTAATTTTCTTTAACTCTTCCTTGAGTTTGTCTACCTCTTGTCCGCCTTTACCAATAATGATACCCGGACGTGCGGTATTAACCGTAATTGTAATAAGTTTAAGTGTACGCTCAATAACAATTTTTGAAACGCTTGCTTTAGCTAAACGGGCATAAAGATATTTGCGTATCTTATCGTCCTCTACTATTTTTTCAGAATAGTTGTTACCACCAAACCAGTTAGAATCCCAACCTTTGATGATTCCTAATCTATTTCCTATTGGATTACATTTTTGTCCCATTGAATCTTAATTTTCGTTAGTTTCACTATTACGGCTATCAACAACTATGGTAACGTGGTTCGACCGTTTCCGGATACGATAACCTCTACCTTGCGGAGCAGGGCGTAAACGTTTTAATACGCGAGCTGAATCAACAAATATTTCTTTTACAAATAAGTTTGATTCCTCAATACGCACTCCTTCGTTTTTTTGTTGCCAGTTTGCAATAGCCGAAAGTAATAATTTCTCCAACCTTCCGGCGGCTTCTTTAGGACTGTAACGGAGTATATCCAATGCTTTGTTTACCTCTTCACCGCGAACTAAATCGGCCATCAGGCGCATTTTTCGTGGCGAAGTGGGGCAATTGCGCAATTGGGCAAAACTTTTGCTTTTCTTCTCCTCTTTTAACTGATTGGCTTTATTTCTTTTTCTTGCACCCATTTTACATCAGATTAAATAATTATTTTTTCTTTCCTCCATGACCCCTGAATTGACGGGTTGGTGCAAATTCACCAAGTTTATGACCAACCATATTCTCAGTAACATATACTGGAATAAAACGGTTTCCATTATGTACAGCGATAGTGTGCCCAACAAAGTCTGGAGATATCATCGAAGCCCGTGACCAGGTTTTAACTACATTTTTTTTACCTGATTCATTCAAGTCGAGAATCCGCTTCTCTAATTTATAGTGAATAAATGGGCCTTTTTTTAATGAACGACTCATATCTACTTAATTTACTTTTTCCTTCTTTCAACAATAAACTTATTCGATTGCTTCTTAGGAGCACGGGTTTTATACCCTTTTGCAGGTATTCCCTTGCGTGAGCGAGGGTGTCCTCCTGAAGAACGTCCTTCACCACCACCCATGGGGTGATCAACCGGGTTCATGGCAACTCCACGAACTCTTGGGCGACGACCAATCCAGCGGCTTCTACCGGCTTTACCAGATCTTTCCAGGCCATGATCGGAGTTTCCGACTGAACCTATTGTGGCTCGGCAGGTAACCAAAACCATACGGGTTTCGCCTGAAGGTAGCTTAACGGTAGCATATTTTCCTTCGCGTGAGGTGAGCTGAGCGTATGTTCCGGCGCTACGTGCTAAAACACCTCCACTGTTTGGGCGTAACTCAATGTTATGGATTACGGTTCCTAATGGAATTTCAGACAAATACAAGGTGTTACCAATTTCGGGCGCAACTCCAGTACCTGAATTGATAACTTGTCCGACTTGAAGACCGTTTGGTGCCAAGATGTATCTCTTTTCACCATCGGCATAATAAATCAGTGCAATACGTGCACTGCGGTTAGGATCGTATTCAACAGATTTAACGGTTCCCTGAATACCATCTTTTTCCCTTTTAAAATCGATAACGCGATAGCGTTTCTTGTGTCCACCACCTATATATCTCATTGTCATCTTTCCAACGTTATTTCTACCGCCGGATTTCTTTAAAGGACTTAACAATGATTTTTCAGGTGTGCTTGAGGTAACTGCTTCAAAATTGCTGGTTACCTTGTGTCTTTGACCCGGTGTAACGGGTTTAATTTTCTTTGCAGCCATTGTATATAATCTGTCTTCTATATATTGCTATAAAAATCGATAACTTCTCCTTCGGCTAAAGTAATAATTGCCTTTTTGTAAGCATTTGTCTTTCCCTGGATGAAGCCTGCTTTTGTATATCTCGACTTCAGTTTACCTCCGTAACGCATTGTGTTAACTGAATCAACCTTAACGCTGTAAAGTTCTTCAATGGCACGGGCAATCTGAATTTTATCGGCTCTGCGATCAACCATAAAACCGTAGCGTTGAAGCTTTTCGGTTTGTGCGGTCATCTTCTCTGTAATTATTGGTTTTATTATAATATCCATGTCTCCTCCTGTTCTTATGCTAAGATAGATTCAATTAAACCAACTGATTTTTCGGTAATTACAAGCGATGAGGCTTTCATAATCTGGTAGGTGTTTAAGCCTTCCGCTGATACCACCTCGGTACCCTGTATATTTCGCGACGACAAATATATGTTTTTATTCTGTTCTGCTAATACTATCAGCGACTTTTTGCCGTTCAGATTCAGTTTTTCTAGTAAAGTAGTGTATAATTTTGTTTTTGGTGTTTCAAAATTAAAATCTTCAACTACTATTATCTGGTTTGCTTTTGCTTTGTATGCCAAGGCCGATTTGCGTGCTAATTGTTTTACTTTTTTGTTTAGTTTAAACGAATAGTCACGAACTCTTGGCCCAAATACTCTACCTCCTCCTTTAAATACGGGAGATTTTATGCTACCTGCGCGAGCTGTTCCGGTTCCTTTTTGTTTTTTTAGTTTCCGCGTGCTTCCAGCAATTTCACCACGTTCTTTCGATTTATGCGTACCATGACGTTGATTAGCTAAATATTGCTTCACATCAAGATAGATTGCATGATCGCTTGGCTCAATTGCGTAGATGGAATCGTTCAACGCTACTTTTTTTCCGGTATCCTCGCCTGCTTGATTTAAGACTACTAATTCCATTATCTTTCAATTATTAAATATCCACCTTTAGGACCAGGTACTGATCCCTTCACTAATAATAAATTGCTCTCGGGAATAACTTTTACGACACGCAAACTAAGTGCTTTCACTTTGTCGCCACCTGTACGGCCGGCCATGCGCATGCCTTTAAATACTCGCGATGGATACGATGAAGCACCCAACGAACCCGGAGCTCTGCCGCGATTATGCTGCCCGTGTGTTGCATCGTTAACACCGGCAAATCCGTGACGCTTAACAACGCCCTGGAAACCTTTTCCTTTTGAAATACCGCTAACATCTAACCAGAGGTCGTCGGCAAACAAATCTACTGTAAGAACATCACCCAATTGGTAATCTTCCTGAAAATCTAAAAACTCAGCTACCTTAATTTTTGGTGAGGTGCCGGCTTTTTTAAAGTGTCCCAATTCAGGTTTAATCGACTTCTTTTCTTTCTTGTCGTCATAACCTAATTGGATCGCATTGTAACCATCTGTCTCGATGGTTTTCACTTGTGTAACAACACAAGGTCCAGCTTCGATAACCGTGCATGGAATATTTTTTCCCTCGGCACTGAAAATCGATGTCATTCCAATTTTTTTTCCTATTAATCCAGCCATCTGTTTTAATTATAAATTTATCAAACTTTAATTTCAACTTCGACTCCACTGGGAAGTTCGAGTTTCATTAAGGCATCTTTAGTTT
>JBFWMB010000069.1:0-22667 GCA_050251815.1 Salinivirgaceae bacterium
ATTTTACCTTCCAAATACCCAACTGATGTTCAGGCTGAAGTTTTAGTTAAGGATGAAGTTTCTTCTGAATATATAAAGGAAATTTGCTTTCAGAACAACGATGATTTAGCTCAGGCAAAAGCTGCTATGAATTTATTCGATACATCAAAATTTGTTGTGGATTCTTCCGTTTTTAGTAACAATAGATTATGAAAGCAGAAACAAAATATAAAGGAGCACTAAAATTATCAGCAATAGGCGATGCTCTGGGATGGATGACAGAGTTTGAATCATCAATAGATGGGGTTAATAAAAAATTTGGAAATGGTTTTATTGACAAGTTTTATAATTGGGAAAAATCCGTAGGGGGCAGATTTAATGGTTATATTGATTTAATTGAAAAGGGTTCATATTCTGATGACACACAACTCTTATTAAGTGTCGCACGTTCTATTAAACCCAATGGTAAAGTAGACAATGTCTACTTTTCTAAAAATGAACTACCAGCTTGGTTGCCATATTCCAGAGGAGCAGGAAGAACTATTAAAAATGCAGCTCTTAAAATGGAACGAAAATCCGCTAAGTGGAATAGCAATTTTTTTACATTTAAAGCTGGTGACACTGTTATCGATTATAGAGAAAGTGGCGCAAATGGAGCCGCTATGAGGATTTTGCCGATTACTTTGGCTAATTTTCAAGACTTTGATACTATCAAGGAAGAAGTATTTGCAAATAGTATTGTAACTCATGGTCATTCTCGTGCGATCCTTGGTGCGTTAATTTATGCCTATGCCATAGACTTAATTCTACCTAGACAAGCTAATGATTTTAATCCAGAAGCATTCATTGTTCAAATTGGCAAGAACTTCCAGCAAACATTTACTCTACCTTTTTTGCAAAGAAATGAATACAGTTCATGGATAAATGAATGGAATTCAAAATCTAATATACCATTTATTGAACAGTATTTGATTACATTAAATGAAACACAAGAACTCTTGAGAAATGTATATAAGAGTTTAACCAATAATCATCATCCAAATAAAGTTCTCAAAGAATTAGGTTGTTTAGAAAAAGAAACTAAAGGTTCTGGCATTGCAACAGTATTAGCCGGATTATATCTTACTTGTAAGTACTATAAAAATCCCATTGAGGGAGTTTTATTTGCTGTCAATTTTCTTGGTTCAGACACTGATAGTATTGCTGCTTTTACAGGTGGATTACTTGGTGCATTGCATGGGCAATCAATTATACCTAACCAATGGAAAGAAGTTCAAGACTTTGAATATCTTGATATAATTTCAACAAGGCTATTAGCTATTTCTGAAAGTAAATTTAATCTTGAACCCAATAAAAACGAAATATCATCTAATTATCAATATCTTGATTTAGAAAATGATAATTTAAGTATTGGGGATGAAATTACTTATAACCCTTTGGGAATTGGTAAAGTATCGAATATTGACAGACAAGCACCTCTCACAAAAGGAAAATATAATCTAATTGTTGATATTGATTTCAAGATTGGTCAATCTTGTCGTTTTTCAAAACTGATTAATGGAGAAATGCCTGTTAGTCAAAATTTAAATGAAGTCTTTGAACTTATAAGAAACAAAGTAAAAAATGCAAAGAAAGATGAGATTTGCATGAAGTTGAAAAAACATAATAATCCTGAATTTAATGAAATTATCATTGAAATACTAAAATCAGTTTAGTAAAAATACTTTATTAAAGATCCGTTTAATAATGATATATAAAGAAAAACAGAAGCTGTTTAATAATTTTTCAAGCAAATGGCAAAAACCGTTTTCTTTAATTCCTCATTTACTAGAATATATAAGTTCCTACCCTTCGATCATTTCAAAGTTTAAAGATTACATACCATTAAGTGCTAATGAACTTAATGAATCCCAACTAGAATGGATTTCTTTAGTGGCTCAATTTGACAACCCCATTGAAACATCCTTTTTCAAAGATTATTGGGTTCCAATCCAGAAAAATGGATACGATTATTTTATTGACATTTCATCTGACAAGTTTCCGATTTTCGAAGTTCACTATTTCTTTTTTGAGCCATACCGCTGGTATAAAGAGTATGTCATTGATGATGTAATTACTTTTTTAAGTATTGTTGATAATGAAAACTTTAACGTGGATGAATATTTCCAGAAGCATAAAAAAGAAAGCTGGGCTAAAGTTCAAGATTTTTTTAAGGAGCGCAAGGAATTAGGACTAAGTGATTAACAAATTTGAAATGACAACCGGAAAATGAAAATAGACACTACATCAAAAGATAGTATTTTAAGCTCTTTAGACTTAATTACCAGAGATTTAATTTTAAATAAGGCCGTAAAAATTAATGACAAGTACTATTCTTTTATTGATATTGAGGTTTATTACTGGCATGATAATCATCAAGATGAATTTGCAAATGGGATTAATCATTTAAAGCCAATTGGGGAATTTGAAGCTCATAGGTATGGAATTGACCTGTCTCTTGGAAATGAGAAGAAAAATGGATTTGGGGGCATTCTTATTTGTGGATTATTTGATAATCAGAATAAAGCAACTGGGGTTATTGAAAAGCCACATGTAATTCGAACATTCTTAAATCAACTTCATACTGGTGAAAATACAATAGAGATTGTTGAATTTAAAAACGATTGGAATGATTTATTCACTTCAAAAAGACTGAATCTTGGAGTTGATGATACGCTCAATAAGAAAACTTTTAAAAACAGTCAATATAAATATCTTGCTAAAAATGAAAAATTATTTTTGGCCTACAAAGGCAAAGAGCAGATATTTAGGGATTCAAATCTCACTGACGACGAAATACAAGAATTATTAGGATACAAATTAAAAAGATGATACCTGATTGGCAAACCAATAAAATACACTTCTCAGAGCTTCTTAGTTCCAGATTTCCATTGGTATGGAGTGAAATAAGCGACATATTAAAATCAAACCAATGCTTTGTTGAATTATTACCAAAGACTAAAGATATTTGGACAAGAGATTACATGCCAATTCAAGTTTCTGAAAAAAAATACATAGAGTACCGATATGACCCGGATTATCTTCAGGGAGATTCTGATGAAAAAGAAACCAGAGAATTAAAATCCTATCCGGATATTGTTTGTGATACTATTGGTTTAAGTACAAAAAAATCTGACATCATCTTGGATGGGGGTAACTTGGTAAAATCTTCTGATTGCATCATATTAACTGACAAAATTGTTTGGGAAAATAGAAGAACTTATACCATGAGAGACTTGATAAAAGCCTTACATGACACCTTTGAAGTTGATAAAGTAATTTTAATTCCTTGGGATGAAGATTGTGAGTTTGGACATGCCGATGGAATGCTGCGATTTATCAATGAGGAAACAGTTCTTGTAAGTGGATTTTATGAAATAGCCAATGAAAAATTGAAAAAGAAAATAATTGCGTCACTAAATAAAGCAAATCTAAATATTGAATGGTTAAGATGTTCCCTTAAAAGAGAGAAAGACCAGAATATTGCCTATATCAATTTTCTTCAAACTAAGGATTTAATGTTAGTGCCTCGAATAAAAGCCCCAGAAGATGACATTGCCTTTGAGCAAATCTCCAAATTTTACTCCCAATATGCCATGAGCAATAGAATAAAACAAATTGACATGTCTGAAATAGTTAAACTTGGCGGTGCGTTGAATTGCATATCATGGACTATTAAAACCGATGAATGATGATAATACCATCTCCAACTAAGCAAATAATATCACTGTATCAAGAAAAATGGGATACATTAGAAAACTATGTAGCTCAGGAAAGTAGTTTGAAAAAGCTTTTTACTCAAACATATCCAAATAATACTGATTTGGATGAAGTTCTTATTAAAGTATGCTCGTTGAATGATTTTTACAGCACTAATATATTTTCGCCATTTTCAGTAGCAAAACACATCATCTCATTAGACATTGATAAAAGACTTTCTGACAATGACTCCAATCTTGTAAATGATATTGCTAAGGTGAACGTAAACGGTAAAAAACAATTCAACTTCTATTCATTTGCCACCAAATATTGCAGCCACCATAAGCCTAAAGACTATCCGATTTATGACAGTTATGTTGAGAAGCTATTAATGGCGTTGAAAAAACAAGATAAATTCTTCAAGTTTCACAAAGCCGATTTAAAAGTTTATTCCAGCTATAAAAACATTTTAATCAATTTCAGAAAGTTTTACGAGCTTGAAGAATTTGATTTAAAGCAGATAGATAAGTACTTATGGCAAGCTGGAAAGGAATTGTTTCCTAAATCGGAATACAATAAAGAATCGAGTAAAGAAAGGTTTACTTATACTTCTGACTTAGGATTGAGTGTCATTAAAAAAGGCTAAGAATAAAAACAAAACTCCCGACTACAATTGTAATCGGGAGTTTTTTGTGCCCAGAGCGGGATTCGAACCCGCACGCCCTTGCGAGCACCGGCCCCTCAAGCCGGCTTGTCTACCAATTTCAACATCTGGGCTGGTAGTGTCTTCAAATTTATCAATCTCTCAAATGTTTCCGAATTGTTTCCGAAAAATTTTTCTACATTTGAGCTACGTTCTTTTATAACTCTTTATTAATCAGCTTTAGCAGTCCTTTGACCCTAAAGTTTAGTAAATGCCCCTCAAGCTGGTGCGTCTACCAGTTTCGCCATCTGGGCATTTTAAAATGACCCCCAATCAGACCCCTAAAGAAAATAAATCTTAATTAATTGTATGAATTACAGGTAATTAAGATTTATATCGGTGCCCAGAACAGGACTCGAACCTGCACAGCCTTACGGCCACTAGTCCCTGAAACTAGCGCGTCTACCAATTTCGCCATCTGGGCATTTGTCAACATGTATTTGTAGAACGGAGTGCAAAAATAACTAATTTTTAATTCTGCGAAAATATTATCTCTCTTTTTTATGCCTTAATTTTACAAGCCAAAAGCATCCGGTTTTTAATATTTTTAAAATTTATGCCAAATACTTTTTGTAATTAAAAAATCTCTTGCTTTATTTGTAACACAAAACAAAAAAGAATGATTAACATTTGTAAAAATATTTGGTGGTGGCATTTCAATTTATTACGACAGTAATGAAATAAGTGCCTTGCACCTATAAAACACAAAGCCTGTCGTAAACCAACGACAGGCTTTTTTATTTACTAATCAACTCCATTAAAAACTAAAAAAATGCTAGAATCAAATCACAAACAATATTGGTGGCGCTGGAACTTAATTTACCTCATGGGGTGAACACGGAAAGTCTTTGCATGAACCATAAGTTCCAGCGGCTCCGGATAACCCGGGTGCCGCTTTTTTTTTAAACCGTTTTTAAAGCAAATCGAACGATGAAAACTTACCATTTTTCTATCAATACCAAAGAACTACTGGCCGATGTATTAACACCAGTAGCTATTTATCTTAAACTGCGCGATGTTTTCCCCAAAGCAATTCTGCTCGAAGGGGCAGACTTTAAAGCCGGAGAAAACCAATATTCATTCATCTGCCTGGAACCAATTGCCGGCATAAAAATTAAGGGTAGAAATGTTACCCTACAAATGCCTAATGGGAAAGAGCAACCCGGAACATTGGACAAATTAAGTGACGCGACAACCTTACTTAGTCAATTTGCCCAATCGTTTGTGCCAAATCAGCCATTAGATAATATTCCAACCACAGGATTGTTTGGCTATGCAACTTACGAGGCAGTAAGCTACTTTGAAAACATCAACCTCAACGCTGTTGAAGCCTCTAAACAAATTCCCGATCTTTATTACCAGTTCTATAAATACATTGTAGCCATAAACCACACCAGCAATAAAATAAAATTGATTGAGCATGTTTTCGATAATGAGCCATCGAATTTGCACTATATTGAAGAACAATTGCTCTACCGAACCTTTGCCATTTATAAGTTTAACACATTGAATGGGGAAGAAACCAATGTAAGCAACCAGGAATACATGCAAATGGTTGGCAAGGTTAAAGAACACTGCCGTCGGGGCGATGTGTTTCAAATCGTGCTCTCCCGTTCGTTTCATCAGCAGTTTAAGGGCGATGAATTTAATGTTTACCGGGCTTTACGCTCCATTAATCCTTCGCCTTATTTGTTTTATTTCGATTACGGTAGTTTCAAACTATTTGGTTCGTCGCCCGAAGCACAACTGAAAACCCACGATGGAAAAGCTTTTATTAATCCCATTGCCGGAACATTCCGACGTACAGGCCACGACAACGAAGACCAGAAACTGGCCAAAAAACTAGCTGCCGATCCCAAAGAAAACAGCGAACACATTATGCTCGTTGATTTGGCCCGTAACGATTTAAGCCGCAATGCCGATCAGGTAAAACTAAATTTCTTTCGTGAGATTCATTACTACTCGCATGTGTTGCACATGGTGTCGGAAGTGGAAGGAAAAATACGGCCCGATACCGATCCCGTACAGATCTTTGCCGACACTTTTCCCGCAGGAACGCTCACCGGCGCTCCAAAATACAAAGCTATGGAACTGATTAACCGGTACGAGAATCAGGCCCGGGGGTTTTATGGAGGATGCATCGGTAATATTGGCCTCAATGGTAAGATTAATCTGGCCATCACCATTCGTTCCTTTATGAGTAAAAACAACACGCTTTATTACCAGGCAGGAGCCGGTATTGTTGCCGATTCGGACGAAGAAAGCGAACTCAACGAGGTTAACAACAAGTTGGCTGCACTTAAACAAGCTATTGAAGAGGCAAAGAGAATATAAATAATAGACAAAAGATTCAAGACAAAAAGACCAGAGACCAGTTCACGGTCCACAGTCTTCAGTCTTAGGTCTTGAGTCTCAAGTCTAAAATCTAACATCCAGAAACAAACAAAAAATGAAAAAAATAATAGTCATCGACAATTACGATTCGTTTACCTACAACCTGGTGCATTACATTAAAAATGTAAGCGGGGTTTTACCCGACGTTTTCCGGAACGATAAAATCACCGGAGCCGAAGTTCTGGCCTACGATAAGGTATTATTGTCGCCAGGGCCGGGAGTACCCGATGAAGCCGGAAACCTAAAGGAAATTATAAAAACCTGTGCTCCCAAATGCTCCATCTTGGGTGTTTGCCTGGGCTTACAGGCTATAGCCGAAGTTTTTGGTGCCAGCCTGTTCAACTTAAACAAGGTGTATCATGGCGTAGCTTCGCCCATTACCCAAACGCAGGAATACGAACCCCTGTTCGATGAGGTTCCCCGTGTTTTTGATGCCGGTCGCTACCATTCCTGGATGGTAAGTCGCGAAAAACTACCCGAAGCGCTCATTGTAACCTCGGTCGATAATTCTGACCAGATTATGTCGTTGCGCCATGTAAAGCTTGATGTAAGAGGCGTTCAGTTTCATCCCGAATCGATACTTACCGAATATGGCGGACTGATGATTAAGAACTGGATAAACTTTTAACAATGAATAATGTGCAATGAACAGTGAATAGTCTTAGATCTTGAGTCTTAGGTCTTGAGTCTAAAATCTAAAATAAACAATTACTAATTGAAAGAATTATGACAGAAATGCGAAACATAATAAACCATCTTACAGCCCACAAAACGCTCAGTAGCGAGCAGGCCAAAACTATTTTGTCGGACATTGCCCAGGGTAAATATTCCGAGATTGAAATGGCCTCGTTTTTAACGGTGTACCTCATGCGAAGCATTACGGTAGAGGAACTATCGGGCTTTCGCGATGCCTTATTGGAACATTGCATCCCCATCGATTTGGGAACTACCAACACCATCGACCTTTGTGGCACCGGTGGTGATGGAAAAGACACCTTTAACATTTCAACACTCGCATCGTTTGTGACTGCCGGTGCCGGTGCCAAAGTAGCCAAACACGGAAATTATGCCGTATCGTCGGCCTGCGGTTCATCGAACGTGTTGGAATATTTTGGCTACCAATTCACCAGCAATCAGGATGCGCTCCGGAAACAAATGGAAAAGGCCGGCATCTGTTTCCTGCATGCTCCACTATTCAACCCGGCCATGAAAAACGTGGCGCCGGTGCGCAAAACCCTGCGGGTAAAAACCTTTTTCAATATGCTGGGCCCCATGGTTAATCCGGCCAATCCGCAAAAACAACTGGTTGGGGTTTTTAGTCTCGAACTGGCCCGGCTTTATGGTTATTTGTACCAGCAGAGCAGCAAGGAATTTATGATTCTTCACAGCCTCGACGGCTACGATGAGATTTCACTGACCGGCGGATTTAAAGTAATCAGCAACCAAAGCGAACAGCTTATGCAACCCGACGACCTGTCGATGAAAACCTTAAGTCCCGAATTGCTTTATGGAGGAAAAAGTGTGGCCGATGCCTCGAAAATATTCATCGATGTGCTCGAAGGCCGTGGCACCGAAGCGCAAAACCAGGTGGTGCTCGTAAATGCAGCCTTTGCCTTGCAATGCTATTTTCAGCTAAACCTTACGGAAGCTTTGGCAATGGCGGCCGAATCGCTGCAAAGCGGAAAGGCTTTGCATGCCTTTAAAACACTTATCGACTTATCGAAAAATTAAAAATCATGGACAGTATTCTGGAAAAAATAATAGCGCACAAGAAAAACGAAGTGGAACAGCAGAAAAAACTGATTCCCCTGAATACCCTGCTACTGCAAACGCGCAAGCGACCACACTATTCGCTTAAAGAGCGCTTGTCTGACCCCCGTTCGTCGGGAATTATTGCCGAATTCAAACGCCGCTCGCCCTCAAAAAACTGGATAAACCAACAGGCGTCGGCCCGGGAAACTGTAAAAGCTTACGAGGATGCCGGTGCTGCCGGCCTAAGCATCCTTACCGACACCCGCTTCTTCGGCGGTTCCATGCACGATTTGATCCAGACAGCCCCTTGCGTTGAAACACCCGTTTTACGGAAAGATTTTATGATTGACGAATACCAGATTGTGGAAGCCCAAAAAAACGGTGCCGATGTCATCCTGCTTATC
This sequence comes from Salinivirgaceae bacterium, assembly GCA_050251815.1. GTDB lineage: Bacteria > Bacteroidota > Bacteroidia > Bacteroidales > SZUA-534 > GWE2-40-63. The sequence continues at coordinate 8,971 of JBFWMB010000069.1, forward strand.
GCAGCCTGTTTGTTGCCCGAAGAAGTGCTGCATCTGGCAAAGACTGCCAAAGAACTTCAGTTGGAAGTTCTACTCGAGATTCACCACCAGCAGGAACTAAAATACATTACCGAAGAGGTCGATTTGGTCGGTATTAACAACCGCAACTTACACACCTTTGCTACCTCGCTCGAAACCTCGGCCGAACTCAGCCCCTTTATTCCCGACCGCTGCCTGAAAATTTCGGAAAGCGGAATCAGCTCGGCACTCGACATTAATTACCTGCGCCATTTTGGCTTTAAAGGATTTTTAATGGGCGAGCAATTTATGAAAAGTGCGCAACCCGGATTAGCACTGAAACAATTCATCAACGAAATAAGCTAAGTCCTATGTCAGCACCCTTAAAAATAAAAGTATGTGGCCTGGTCGAACCGCAAAATATTATGGCCGTCGACCAGCTTGGTCCCGATTACCTGGGGTACATCTTTTACCCGCCATCGCCACGCCATATGGATAAAAACCCGGAGAATCTGCCTGAAACCAAAGCACGCAAGGTGGGTGTTTTTGTGGATGCCGCATTTGATGCAATGGTAAAAAAGGCCCGTTACTTTAAGGTGCAAACCATCCAGTTGCATGGGAACGAATCGCCAGAAACCTGTATCAAACTTAAAGATTTGGGATTTGAAGTCATAAAAGCCTTTGCCATTAACGAGGCAAGCACACAAAGCCAGATTGCTCCTTATAAAGATGCCTGCGACCTGTTTCTCTTCGATGCAAAAACCGAAATGAAAGGCGGCTCCGGTAAAAAATTCAACTGGAACCAATTAAACGAACTGGCATCCATCGGCCCCTTTATGCTGAGCGGTGGCATTGGTCCCAACGATGCACAGGCCATCAAACAGCTGAATTTAACCAACCTGGTGGGAGTCGATATCAACAGCCGCTTTGAGGTAGAACCCGGCATTAAGATTCCGGCACTTATCGACAAATTCATAAAGCAACTGGCTTCGGATCCATCAAGCAACAAAGCCTTACCATAGGCCTGCCAGGAAATAAACACCAATAAATCAACACAAAAAATGAAAAACAACGAAAAAACACGGCAACCAATCAGACCAACGCCCGGAAATAGACAAAATGAGCCTATATGGCTGATATTTAATATGCTGCCAGCCAGCAGGAAGCTTTTCAGACCCTGAAATGGGTGCTGCTGACCAGCAGGGAGCTTTTCAGACCCTGAATTAGCTGCTGCTGATGGGCAGGAAACTTTTCAGCCCTTGAAATACCCGCTGCCGGTGGGCAACAGGGAATTCAGCCCCTGAAAAGCATACGGTCCGGAGGAATCAAGCCATGCAGCGGCTGAAACAGTTGAAACGGGTGGGCGACCACAACTTAAGCACCTAAACCCCCTGTAACACGGGGATAACACCAATAATGACACAATAAACAATAGTATAATTATGGATTACCAGGTAAATAACAAAGGATACTACGGAAAATTTGGCGGAGCATTTGTCCCGGAAATGCTTTATCCCAATGTGAAGCATTTGGAAGCCAATTACCTTAAGTTAATGCAAAGTGCTTCGTTTATGAACGAATTCACCGAACTCTTAAAACATTATGTGGGCCGGCCGTCGCCGCTTTACTTTTCGAAGCGCCTGAGCGAACGCTACCAGCTGAATGTATACCTGAAACGCGAGGATTTGAATCACACCGGCTCGCATAAAATTAATAATACCATTGGGCAAATACTGATGGCCCGGCATCTGGGAAAAAAACGCATTATTGCCGAAACCGGTGCCGGCCAGCACGGGGTTGCCACAGCTACCGTTTGCGCCCGCGAAGGGCTCGAATGCATTGTGTTTATGGGCGCAACCGATGTGGCCCGTCAACAGCCCAACGTGGAAAAAATGCAAATGCTGGGGGCCACGGTTATTCCTGTGCAATCGGGGAACAAAACCCTGAAGGATGCCACCAACGAAGCCATCCGCGACTGGATAAATCACCCCGATGAAACGCATTACATTATCGGTTCGGTGGTGGGCCCGCATCCCTATCCCGACATGGTGGCCCGCTTTCAGTCGGTAATCAGTGCCGAAATGAAAACCCAGCTTAGGGAGCAAACCGGCTCCCCCCTGCCCGACACCGTAATTGCCTGTGTGGGTGGGGGTAGCAATGCCGCCGGGGCTTTTTACCATTACCTGAACGAGCCCAGGGTGCGCCTGATTGCGGTGGAAGCCGACGGCAAAGGACTTGAAACCGGCGAAACGGCGGCAACCATTGCTGCCGGAAGTGTGGGTATTATTCACGGAAGCATGACTTTGCTGATGCAGACCGACGACGGTCAGATTGTGGAACCCTATTCGCTATCGGCCGGATTGGATTACCCCGGTATTGGACCTCTGCATGCGCACCTGTACGAAAGCAAACGGGTTGAGTTTTTACGGGCTACCGACAACGAAGCCCTGGCGGCTGCCTTTGAATTAACCCGGCTCGAAGGCATTATTCCTGCCCTGGAATCGGCTCATGCATTGGCGGCCTTGCGAAAGGGTAGTTTTAAACCCAACGAAACTGTGGTAATAAATCTTAGCGGACGGGGTGACAAGGATATGGAAGCCTACCGGACTTATATGAAATCGCAAAAGGAGAAAGACTTTTTGCATCACAAGCCAATAAGCAACCCGAATGCTGACGTTTACACCCGGGGGTTTTCATTCCCAAACAATGGCAAGCCCCTTGATTTAAGCCCCTTGGGAGGATTGTTTGTGCCTTAACCAAACAATCAGACTGTTAGAAGTTAGAGACTAGATATTAGAGCGTGAAGAGTGAACAATACCCAGTATTCAGGCGACAGTTGACAGTCTTCAGCCAGGGAACAATGAATAATGAGCAATGAACAATGAGCAATTAACAATTAGCAGTCTCGAGTCTAGAATCCAGAGACCTGAGACTAGAATCCAGAAACTAGAATCCAGAAACCAGTAACCAGTAACACATAAACTTATGAACCGAATAAACGAACTTTTTAATACAAAAAACAAAAACATCCTGTCGGTGTATTTTACGGCTGGGTATCCCGAACCGGAAACCACGGTTGAAATTATAAAGGAGCTCGAAGCAAATGGTGCCGATATGATTGAGATTGGCATCCCCTTTTCCGATCCCCTGGCCGACGGCCCCGTCATTCAGCAAAGCAGTCAGCAGGCTTTGGCCCGGGGCATGAGCCTTAAAAAACTGCTCAGCGAACTGACAAGCATCCGCCAAAACGTGAAGATTCCCCTGCTTTTGATGGGATATTTTAACGTAATCCTCAATTACGGTGTGGAAAGCTTTTGTGAAACGCTGGAAAAAATTGGTGTCGACGGGGTAATTATACCCGACTTACCGCTCGAAGTTTACGAAAGCAGCTATGCCAAACTATTCCAAAAGCATGGGATTATTCCGGTGTTTTTAATCACCCCGGGAACCGATGAAACACGCATCCGGAAAACAGAAGCGCTGAGCAAAGGTTTCATCTACCTGGTTTCGTCGGCATCGACCACCGGAACCAAAACCGGTTTCGACCAAAGCAGCATAGACTATTTTAAACGGATTGCCTCCATGAATCTTAAGGTGCCGGTATTAACCGGATTTGGCATCTCGAACCAAACAACCTTTAAACAGGCGAGTGAATACAGTTCGGGAGCCATTGTAGGCAGTGCCTTAATAAAAGCCCTCGACGAACCCGGCAGCCTGAGCGAGCGCATACAAGGTTTTATAAGGCAGATACGAAACTAATCGAGCGGCAAGTCGAGATTAAAGCGGGTTCCCACTCCCGGTTCCGATTCCACCTGGATACCAATGTTGTGGTAATCGGCAATTTTTTTGGCTAAGGCCAGGCCCAGCCCAAAGCTGTCGGTGCCGGTTTTAAATTTGCGGAACCGACTAAAAATATGCGGCAGGTTTTCCGGCTCAATACCGCGCCCGGTATCGGCCACCGTTAAACGGAAGCATTGTTTTTCGAAAGCTGCCGCCAGCAGAATATGTCCGTTTTCGGTGTACTTAAGGGCATTATTTACCAGGTTGTAGCACATGGTAAACAACAAATCGCTATTGCCTTTAAAGTAAAAACTGTCGACCGCAAAATTGGTTTTTAATTCCAGCTTTTTATCGAGCAAGCGGTCTTCGAGCTCGGCCGCCACATTACGCATCACGTCCATAATATCCACCTGGTCGTGCAATAAATATTCCTTATTTTCGATGCGCGACAAGGTTAACAGCGTACGAATCATCGAGGTCAAGCGCCCCAGGGTTTGTTTCGATTCAAAAATACGCAACATGTCTTCTTCAGGCAATTTGCCTTCCATAATAATAGCATCGAGCTTACTCTTTATAATACTGATGGGTGTAAGCAACTCGTGCGACACGTTGCTTATGTATTCGCGCTCGTTGTTAAAGGTATCGGCAATCTGGTGCATCAATTGATGGATGGTCTGTTCCAGGTATCTGAAATCGCTTGTGTTGGTGTGAATCGGGGTATAATCGAAGCGGGAAGGATGCGTCGATTTTTTAAGCTTTTGCACAATCTGATCGATGGGCCGGAGCATGTATTGGATAACCGAAACTTCGAACATGATGGTAAGCACAAGAATCAGCAGCATAAACAACATGGCAAAACGCTTTAACTGCTTTTGAAAAGCCAGTATGGTCGAAATGCTTTTGCCGATTTCAATCAGGTAAAACGCACCCTCCTTCTCAAACGAATAACTCAGCACCCGGTAATTCACCAGTTCATCTTCAATTATCCGTTCGGTATAGCTGATGTGGTTTATCAGGGTATCGCTATCCAGGTTTTCGATGGAAATGTATTCTTCTTTTAAGATATTGTAACTGCCAAAGGCCTGAAACTCGGCATCGGCATCTATAAAACTGTTTATACCCAAACTATCGACAAGGTACAATACCTGGTCGAGTTTTTTAATCAAATCGCGGTCGGTATCGTTAATGGCAACTTTATTTACCAGCCACGGAAGGGTAAAGCCCAATAAAACAATAATCAACAGCTTTAAAAAAGTATTCAGCAGTACCAGCTGATGCTTCAATTTGGTTTTGGGAAGTATCATGATTCCGGATTTTCAAATTTATACCCAACGCCACGAATGGTTTTAATCCAGGGACTATCGTCGAAAGCCTGCATTTTTTTGCGGATGTTTTTAATGTGCACATCAATGTAATTTGAATCGTAATCGTCTTCGAAAAAAGCGCCCCAGATATGTTCGGTAAGCTGCATGCGATCGAGTACCCGGTTTTTGTTCATTACCAGGTAACTCAGCAAATCGTATTCTTTTTTGGTTAAATCGATGGGTTTGTCAGCGTATGAAAAAGTGCGGGCCCTGGTGTCGACCGTAAAACCGCCAAAGTTAATGGCGTGCTGATTGAACCCGAATTTACGGCGGGTAATGGCCTGAATGCGCAGGTGCAGTTCGATAAAAGAAAAGGGTTTGGGCAGGTAATCGTCGGCGCCCAGGTTAAAGCCGTTTACCTTATCGGTAAGTTCGCCCCTTGCGGTGATAATAATGATATAGGCATCGGCATTAAACTGATGAATCTCGTCGATCAAATCGAGCCCGTTGGCATCGGGCAAACCAATATCGAGCAGAATAAAATCGTAGGGATTAACTGCGATTAATTCCGATGCACTGGCCCCGTTAAACGCCAAATCGCATTTGTATTGTTCTTTTTCAAGAAAATGCTGTAGTTCGCGGGCCAGTCCTTTTTCATCCTCAACAATTAATATACGCATAGCTTTTGGTTTAGAAATTTAGCATGTAACCCAGTGAAAACATGAAAGCCGATTGGTTTTGCCACGACAAAGCCTTGTATTTTGATGTTGGCATGGCATACAAATAAGTAAACGAGGCCGAGATATTTCCCAGGTAATAAGTAACAGGAAGAATTAGGTTAGTGGTTTGCCAATCGAAAGTGTTCCAGGCAAAGCCCTCGTCGCGTAGCAGAATTTTCAGTTGCGTCTGTTCTGTCAGGGTTAACCCGTCGAACAGCCAGTAATCGCTGCCAAAGCTCAGGCTGAACATGGGAAAAAGTGTAAGGTTATCGTTTTTTGAAAACAGGGCGTCGAATGAAGCATAGTAACCCAGGCCGGCATCGAACATATAGTTCTGCGATTTGCCAAAGGTTGTGGTACCATCGGTAAACAAGTACCAGTTATTCCTGCTGTAGTTTAACGACAAACCAACGGCATGCCCGTAATCGATTCCCATCAGGGCCGAATCGCCCCGATAGCTGTGGTTCAGGTAATTTGCATCGACATAGAAACCTGAGTTAAAGAATTTACCGTAACCCAGCGACCAATCCAAATCGTACGACAGCTCGGCTGCGTTAAAATAATTGGCCGGCATAAAACCAGCATACACACCCGATTTGTGATAAAAGGAAACATCGGCAAACAAGGCGGCAATATTTGCTCCGGCCAGACTGTTGTTACCGATGTTATTGTTGGTGTAACTCACATCAAAAGTCAGGTACGATGGGTTGGGTAACGAATCTGAATTACTTAGTGAATCGGCTACCATGCCAAGTGCAGAAGCCTCCCTGAATAAAAGAACAAGAATAAATAACCATCCTGTTTTAAACTTCATCTCAGTTCGTTTCATAGGCGTTACCGGTTACCGCGACGTTGAATGGCTTTTTGCTTTTGTGCAGCCTGTGTAGCTCTTTGCTGCTGCGTTTGCGCTTTGCGAACCTGCTTTTTCTGCTGCTGTGCCTTTTGAATTTGTGCCGCTTTCTGATTCGCTTTGGGAACTTCTTTTATTTGCTCCTGATTTTGCGTCTTAAGCTGTTCCTGGTTTTGGTTCTGAACCTTTTCCTGCTTTTTGATTTGAGCCTTTTCCGGCTCTGGTTTTTCCTGACCAAAGCTCCACGCTGCAAAGCCCAAAACCGCCATTGTTAATAGTAACTTTTTCATCATAATTAAATTTAATTTTTAAGGAATGATGCCTGCCTGGTTGGCCAGACAGTGAACACCCATGTTGGGTAACTTTTTCTATACGTGTTTGAACTTACATGGGTGGTTCATAATTTCTCCTTTTTACCTCATTGTGAAATTACAATTTTTTTGTCCTATTCACAGTATTTCTTCCCAATTCGCTTTAATAAACTGTAATTCACGAAACAAAATTATAGGTGATTTATGAAATCTACATGAAGAAACTAAGGAACTTCTTCATTTTCGCAAACGAACTCCCTATACTGGCATCGTTTTACGCTTGCATACGTAAAAAATATGCCGGCACTTTGCCGGCATAAAACCTATGAACCAATTAAGTTAAACATTCTAACAACTTCTTAGGGACGATTCATTTTTTGGCTTGCTGCTTTTTGATCCTGCACAGCTTTTGAAGCACGGCGTTGTTGATTTTGAGTCTTACGAAGCTGTTTTTTCTGACTCTGGGCTTTTTTTACCTGAGCAGCATTCTGAGTTGCTGTTTTTGCTTGAGCAGGATCCTGTAGCTGTTCCTGATTTTTGGCCTGAGTCTGTGTTTGTGTTTTTGTCTGTGTTTGTAACTGCTCCTGAGTCTCAGCATTTAATTGCTCTTTAGCCTGAGTTTTTGTCTGAGTCCTGGTTTGTGTTTGCAAAGGCTCATCACTTTGTACATTCACTTGTTCCTGAGCTTTTGTCTTGGCTTGAGTTTTGGTTTGGGCCTTTAATTGCTCTTGTTCCTCTGCCTTTACCTGTTCTTTAGCCTGAGTTTTAGATTGCTCTTTAGCCTGGGTTTTAACCTGTGTCTGGGTTTTAACCTCAGTTTGTGTTTCAGTAGTTTGTCCAAAGCTCCAAAATGCAAACCCTAAAACTGCCATGGTTACCATTAACTTTTTCATAATTACTCCTTTTTTAATGATTGCGTTTAAATTCTGTTTCTCGTTTAAATCAATGCGCTAAAAATTTATTTGCCTTGCTAAACTTGTTAATTATGAAGCAAAACTATATCCGGTTAATGAATTTTATATGAAGAATAGAAAAAGTTCAACTTTTTAATGAAAAAAATTACTTTTGATTCAATTTATAAAAAGAAAACCATGAATAAGCTATCCACTGCCAACCTTACCTTAATCAATCCCTTTAAAATAACTTCAGCCGATGTGGACATGTTTTCCCGGATTCGCCTGGGTGCGCTGGTTAATTTGTTGATTCAATCGGCCATTAACTCAGCCGACCAGTTGGGATTTGGTTTTGGAGGAATAAAACAACAACACCTGTTTTGGGTATTAAGCCGCTTACATATTGAAATTGATCGTCCGCTACTTTGGTACGAAGCGGTAAGCGTTGAAACCTGGCCTAAAAATGTGGAAAAGATACTTTACCTGCGCGACTTTATTATTCGTGACAAAGACCAGCAGGTTGTAGCCCGGGCAACTTCGGGCTGGCTGGCCATCGATTTGGAAACCAAACGCCCCAAAATAATTGAAGGACTCGATGCCGAATTGTTCTCCCGATTAAAAGACAAACACGGCATCAGTAGCCTGCCCGAAAAAATATTCCCGGTAAAAGAAGGGGAAGCCTTCGATTTCAAGGCCACTTATTTCGATATCGACCTGAATAAACACGTAACCTCGAGCCGCTATGTGGATTGGATGATGGATACTTTTCCCCTGGACTTTCACCAAAACCATTACCCCAAAAAATTACTAATTAACTACAACAAAGAAACCCTGCCCGGTGAACAGTTAAAGCTGATTCGGCATGAGAATGAACCCGGCAGTTTCCAGTTTGAGGGTATCAACAGGCAAAGCAATTCAGGTGCTTACCGCAGCCAGCTTATTTTTTAGCTGAAAAAAGATTAAGCACTTTGCCGTTGGAACGATTTTTTCATTAACTTAGGCGCTAAGTCATACTAAACCAAAATTCTAAAGACATGAAAAAATCAGTATTCAGCCTTTCGCTTTGGATGTTTACCATCCTTTTTGCAATGATTTCCTGTGAAATTCTTCCAGATAATGATGAACCCCAGGAAGAAGAAACTGTGGCAAAGCTTTATGTGAAATTCATGAACGAAGCAGCATCGGAATATACCATTACCAATCTTCAGGTGCGACCCAGAGGTTCCGCACAAACCAGTACCGAACCCACCGAACCCTGGAGCGGGAACATACTGCCCGAAAGCACCCGGATTGAACCCGGAGCCCACGTGTTTTTTGAGTTGGAAATTCCTAACCTGCACTGGAGCCAGTACCGCTTGCTGGTCGACGATGGTAGCGGCAACATAGTTCTTGTGGGCGAAGATTCGGAATTACCCATAACCCATTGGGGAAGCGACGACCGGACCGTTGGAGTTACCCTCAAGTACGACGAATATTCCCAGTCCATTTGGGTAAGTGGTTGGAGTGATTTTGCCGGAATCGATTAACGGATAAATATCAGGAGAAGTGCCATAATTCCAATAGCATACGCTATAAATACCTTTTTTAACCGACGCATTTCGTCCTTTTCGTTCCAGGCATCGCTAAGGCTTAATAGTATGAGAACAAACAAAGCCAGCGAGGCTAAAATATGCATGGTAACCGCGTAAGGCCATTGCAAAAAGGTAAACAAAACAGCCACGGTAAACACCAAAAAAGAAGCAGCTCCCAGTAATAAAAACATTTTGGATGAATGGCTGGCAGGTAAAGCGGTTGCTTTTTTAATTAGTGAAAGCAGCACCAAAACACCGGTTAAAATACTTATCAAAAGCAGCATGGAGGCTCCCGGCCAATGGTTCCACTTAAATAGTACAAAAGCAGCAAACAAAGCCAGAGATACTATCATGACCAATATTCCCGAACGTTTCATACGAATATATTTTAAAATTTAAGAATTCAAGTTACGGCTTTAATTTAAACTTTTTATAAAAAAGGTCGTTTTTGACATAATTCGTTTTAAATCTTTTATAACATGTATTGGCAATTGCCTTCAAAGGGAGTAATATACTAAATTCGTGTTGCCAAAAACAATGCGTATGGATTACCAAAAACTGATTGAAGAAATACACGCCGAAGTGGTACAAATGAACCTGCACGGGCAGGTTGCTTCTTACATTCCTGAGTTGGCCAAGATGGATCTGCACAAATTTGGAATCAGTTTAATCACCACTCAGGGCGAAGAATACAAAGTAGGTCATACCAACGACAAATTCTCCATACAAAGTATTTCAAAAGTTTTTACCCTGGCCATGGTTTTCCCTGCTGAGAAAGATAATTTATGGAAACGTGTGGGCGTTGAACCCAGCGGAAATGCATTTAATTCGCTGGCGCAGCTCGAATATGAGAATGGCATTCCGCGTAACCCCTTAATTAATGCGGGGGCCCTGGTGGTAACCGACTTGCTCCGCAGCAGGGAACCCGATGCCCTTGGCGCCATTCTCGACTTTATAAATCGTCTGGCAGGAACCAACTTCATAACTCCCAATGAGGATATTGCCCGGTCGGAATTGAATCACAGCAGCCGAAACAAAGCCCTGGCCCATTTCATGAAATCGTTTGGTAACATTACCAGTCCGGTAAACGAACTTATTGAAACCTATTGCTATCAATGCGCCATTGAAATGACTGCCAGCGAGCTGGCCCGGGCATTTTTGCTATTTGCCAACCACGGTATTAATTCATTGAATGGAAACCTCTTGTTGAGCACCAGCCAAACCAAGCGCATCAATGCCATTATGCAAACCTGTGGCTTTTACGACGAAGCCGGCGAATTTGCCTTTAAAGTGGGCTTACCCGGCAAAAGTGGCGTGGGTGGTGGTATTGCAGCAGTGCTGCCCAACCAGTTTAGCGTGGTGGTTTGGAGCCCCGGATTAAATGCCAAAGGAAATTCGTTAAAAGGAATGAAGGCCCTGGAATTACTGACCACCAAGTTAGGTCATTCCGTTTTTTAAACCCTTAGGCAACTTATCTGTTAAATAGTTGCTAAGCCAGCTCAATGCTTTGGATTAGTTAGTAAAAAACATTTTCTTTAAGCAAATTTTAAAACCTTATCGATGCAAAAATTAGTCTTACTGATGCTTTTCTGGTTTGTTTTGGGTGGATTAAGCAAAACCAAGGCCCAGACAATTAAATGGTACACTTTTGAAGAAGCTGTGGAATTGAACAAAAAAGCCCCCCGGAAAATTTTAATCGACGTGTACACCGACTGGTGCGGCTGGTGTAAGGTAATGGATAAAGAAACATTTCAACAAGCCGACATTGCTAAAATTCTTAACGAAAAATACTACCCGGTAAAGTTTAATGCCGAATCGAAAGAGCCGGTAACTTTTCAGGGACACACTTTTATTAATAATGGGGAAGGAAGCCGTCCTCCCCACCAGTTGGCTGTGGCTTTGTTAAACGGAAAAATGTCGTATCCTTCCATCGTATTTATGAACGAACAAAACCAGTTGATAACTGCCGTTCCCGGATTCCAAAAACCTGAACAGATGGAACCCCTTTTACTATTTATTCATGGTTCGCTATACGAAAAAGGTGTCGATTATCAGACCTATCTAAATTCCTATAAAAGTGACAGCAAGCAATAAACTTCGGCAACTGGTTTTAAAAAACCGCAGCTACCGGCGGTTTAACCAGGCCAAAAGCATTTCGCGCGAACAATTGCTCGAACTTGTCGATTTGGCACGCTTGTCGGCTTCGGCACGAAACCAACAGTCGCTTAAGTTTTACCTTTCGAATACCGAAGCACAAAACAAACAAGTATTTGAATGCCTGGCCTGGGCAGGATACCTGAAAGACTGGCCCGGTCCGGTTGAAGGTGAGCGCCCGGCGGCTTATATAGTTATTTGCAACGACACCACTATAGCAAAAAACCACTTTTGCGACGAAGGAATTGCTGCACAAAGTATTTTGCTGGGTGCAGTGGAAATGGGCCTGGGCGGTTGTATGATTGCCGCCATTAACAAGCCAAAATTAGCCACTATATTAAATTTACCGGAGCATTTAGAATTACTGCTCGTACTGGCTTTGGGCGAACCAACTGAACAAGTTGTTATTGACGAAATAAAACAAGGCGATTACAAATACTGGCGCGACAATGAACAAGTGCACCATGTTCCCAAAAGAAGTCTGGAAGAACTTATCATCAATTCCAGCTGGGAATCGTAACTCAAATTTTTATTCCCCGGCCCCATTGATTTTTAAAGCCATTTACTGTCAACATTTTTGTTGCAGTACCTGGAACCGGGCCCCGGGGAATGGTATAGAATCAACTACCTCGCACATTGTGCTATTCGGTTCCCCTTTCAGCAGCCTAAATTTTTGCTTATAAACCAAAATACTTTCCGATAGGTGCTTTGGCATGAAATAATTTTTTAGCTTTGGTTAAATAATACCAAATACAAGTGAACCCAACCAACAGCTATAGTAAAAATAAACGCACCCAGGTAAGTATATCCCCCCAATTTTGGGTGGATAAAAGAAGGTGGGGTGCAGTTGGCTTGTAATTGCCATTCATTACTAAGAGACATTCTGCAAACTATTAAGCTGATTCAATATGATTTTTTATCTTTATCGGAGTAAAAAAAAGATACATGACTAAAGAGAATTCAATTAAATTATTTGAATCAAAAAAGATTAGAGTTCACTGGGATGATGAACAAGAAAAATGGTATTTCTCAATTATTGATATTATTGAGACATTGACAGGGAGTAGCAACCCACGTAGATATTGGAGTGATTTAAAACGGAAGCTGATTAAGGAAGGATTTAATCAGTTGTACGAAATTATCGTACAACTGAAATTAGAATCAGCAGACGGTAAAAAATATGTAACAGATTGCTCAGATACAGAAGGACTTCTTAGAATTATTCAATCGATCCCATCACCCAAAGCTGAACCATTCAAACTATGGTTAGCAAAAGTGGGATATGAAAGGATTGAAGAAACCGAAGATCCAGAATTGGCATTTGATAGAGCGATGGAAACATATCTTAAAAAGGGATATTCCAAAAATTGGATTAATCAACGATTAAAAAGTATTGAGGTTCGGAAAGAATTGACAGACGAATGGGAAGTAAGGGGCGTAAAAAAGGGACAGGAGTATGCTATTCTGACTGATGAAATTACTAAAGCCTGGGCGGGAATCACAACCAAGCAGTACAGGGATTTCAAAAAATTAAGAAAAGAAAACCTTCGTGATAACATGACTAATTTGGAGTTAGTATTGAATATGCTTGCGGAAACTTCAACAACAGAACTGTCAAAGAAAAAGAAACCACGGACATTTAATGAAAATAAAATGATTGCTAAAAAAGGTGGAGCAGTTGCAGGTAATGCACGAAAAGATTTGGAAAAAAAATTAGGTAATAGTGTGATTAGTCCATTAAATGCAAAAGGTTTGAAGAAAAAAAGCTGATGATGAGCTTGATGAATAAGCAACGAAATGGCAATGCAAACCTAATGCTAACAAGGTATTGAATGAAAATTTGTACCAAACAATGATCCCCGCTAATTAATTCTTCACAGAAGAATTAAATTTGCTAAATTGAATTTTGAATAAATTTGCGGGCTTGAAATTGGAGTAAATATCAGCCCTTTTGGTACAAAAATCATAACTTTTACTTTTAAATTCAGTCCTGTAATATTCTGAAATAGCTTGACGCAAATATCAAGTTATTATGGAAAAAACTTCAACAAATTTAACAGACAACATGGAAGGGTTTCATGTTGAAAAACCAGATTACAGTAGATTTGAAACTAGTTT
>JBFWMB010000070.1:0-21666 GCA_050251815.1 Salinivirgaceae bacterium
AATGCGCAAACTCATAAAGCCACTTAGTACATTATGATGATAAGCCGAAGCTTCGAATGAATTCTCAATTTTTGTCCAATCCTTTCCGTTGAGGCTGTAATACATATCCACAGTATTATGGATGTTTTTTAGTCGCAAAAATACATGACGATCAATACGGTCCGGTACAGTTGGGAATTGCCAGCCTCGCAGGTTTGCCAACACATTTGCAGAATCGGCCAGGATACCGGAAAAAGCTTTTTCGTTATAAAAAAGAACCAGACCACCTATGGCATCACCTTCAAGCTCCAATTCCACCTCGGCAGTATAGACATGGTCAGCCGGAATACATAACATGGGCGAACAGTCGGCAACAGTACTTCCTTTACCCGCAACAACCAAACCTCGGTTTTCAAAAGCAATGCGGTCGGGTTCATAACTTCCAAAAAATTTCCAATGTGGTTTTAAAACTGTTCCATGAAAAGAATCGCTGAACTCAAAAGGTTCCTTAATTTTGTTTTTAAGATTTGGTAAGGGTATTGATTTTTCCAATGCAACAGTTTCCGGTATTTTAAACCATCCGTCTTTGGTCCATTCTACAGGCACCAGCATGGTTTGACGCCCCATGGTGTAATAATCTTTTTCATAGCCATGAAATACCATGTACCATTGACCTTTTCCATCGTCAAAAATAGTTCCGTGCCCAACCGACCACCATTTATCCTGGTTTGATTTGGCACGCAAAACCGGATTAAAAGGTGAATTTTCCCATGGCCCCAGCGGTGACTTTGAACGGGCAGAAATTACCATATGCCCGGTAGCCGGACCAGCTGTTCCTCCTTCAGCAACAGTTAAATAATAATAATCGCCCCGTTTAAATAATTTTGGTCCTTCCATACAGAAACATTCAATAGACCAATCGCGGGGAATCTCCCAACCATCGTAACTATGAACAATATCGCCAGCTACAGACAATCCATCTTTGGTTAAAGGAACATAGCTACCACTGCTGAAATACAAATAGCGATTGCCGTTTTCATCTACCACATGGCCGGGATCAATCATATTGACTTTTAACTCCTTAGGTTCACTCCAGGGTCCTTCAATACGATCTGCTGTAATAACATAATTAGTGCCATCGGCCGGAAAATAAATGAAGTATTTACCCTCATATTTTACCAACTCCGGAGCCCAAACGGAACCAACAACTGTTTGCAAGGCATTGGAAACAGGCTCCCAGTTCACCAAATCGGTAGAATGCCAGATTAACAATCCCGGATAATATATAAACGAAGAATGTACCATGTAATAATCTTCCCCATCACGCAAAATACTTGGGTCGGGATAATCACCTTGAAATATTGGATTTATATATGCTTTTGTATCACTTTTTAGCATATTGTTTTGGGCAAACAGGCCAAACCCAATAACTACAAATGCCAATGTTAAAAGGGTTCTCATTTTATATCTTTTTAAAGCTGATTAAAAACACATCGTTCTCATTCAGGTCCATTTCCTTTTGAAAGATTCCATCCGTACCTACTTTTATCAATTCGTTGATTTCGGGCAACCCGGAGCTTTTGCTCTTCAATAATTCCACCTGTTTTTTTGTTAACTGATTGGGCTTATCTAAACGGTAATAAATGGAGTACGGATCGTTATGCATGTATCCAACCTGGTAAATCAACATCTGGTAGTTCCCGGCTGGAACTCCTGAAATATTAATTTCCACTTTACCTTTTGCTTTGGCAGGAAGATCTTTAATGTAATAATCCTGATTATTAATGGAATCGTTGGGAAGGGTATACGAATAATCCCATAACAACAACTCAAAATCTCCATCTTTGCTTTTGCATGCCCAGGAATTCTCATCCGTATTTTTCAATTCAATGGCACTCAATTTATTTAAAAATGAATAAGCATGATATGCCGGTTTTTTAATGCCTTGCATATTCATTAAGCCAAAACCGCCATGAAATGGTGTAAAACGGGGCCCGGCTTCTTCAAAAATATCGGTAAACACCCAATACGACATGGAATTAGCCGCATTACCCACTTGCTTTAATTTGCGCAAAATATAAGCCGCTTCGTGGTAACTGTCGTGCAAAGGGTCAGCAGGTGTGTACGATGAACTCCACTCCGTATAATGCAATTCCAGGTTTGGCCTGGACGATTCCGCAATTTCTTTACGTGATTGTATAACATCTTGACTAACAGCCATGTCATTGGCGCTTAATCGTGTACCCGTACCACCAAATTCATCTAAAAAACCCACATCAACCCCATAGGAATGCGTACTTATAAAATCAAGGGGTACATTTTTCTTATCGCAGAATGCAATGAGTTCGGGTTCCCAGGCAGCTCCAGCAGTTGCCGGACCTCCGACCCGGTATTCCGGATTAACCTTTTTAACAGCTTCGGCGGCATATTTATATAATTTGAAGTAATCCTGCTGAGTTCCTGTAAAAAAGCCGGGAGTCAGGTTCGGTTCATTCCATACTTCAAAATACCAGCTTTTCACCTCGTCTTCTCCATAGCGCTCGGTCCAGTGTTGCACCAGATTTTGAATCAATTCGCCCCAACGGTTGTAATCGTTCGGAGGAGTAACATTTCCTCGCCACCAAAAAATTGTTTCTTCGCCACTTGCCAGAGCCGAAGGCATAAAACCCAATTCAACAAAAGGTTTCATACCAACCTCAAGAATGTAATCGTACAATATGTCAACATATTGGTAATTATACACGGGATTTCCTTTTCTATCGACTTTATACACAGCCATGTCATCGGTTAATAAACCATGCATGCGAATGTATTTAAAGTCGCAATCCTGCTTCACTGTTTTTAGTTGTTGCTGCCAATCGGCCCTCAAGCCTTCATTAGCCCTTCCGGCACCAATACATTCTTTAAACATGGTGTTCATCGGTCCTTTCTCATCCTGCAAATTGATAAAAATGGAACGAATCGGGTTTGAATTTTGTGCTAGCGCCCAAAAATTTAGGGTCAACAATAACAACAGCATATAGGTTGATTTTATTCTCATGGTATGAATTTTAAGCATTAATAATTTAATTTCCTATCCCTTGCATTAATGCATCCAGGGCTTCCTGGTCGTAAACGGTATTGTTTTGACGGTTAAAAAGTGCCGAAGCATTATTTCCCATATTACCAGCATCCCAGTAAAATGGAATAATGCCATTTGCCTTAGCCTGTTGTGCCAGATAATTTAAATAGTACACCCTTGAGGCCAGATGCAAATCCAAATCATAGCCGATAAGCGTTGATCGACGAATAACTGCAAACTCGCCCATGATAACGGGTATGCCACGGACTACAAATTTCTTTTTCATCAATCCGAAAAAATTAGTCATGGCCGCTTCTTCTCCCCAGGTTGCATTACGTTCTGTATCGGTTGTGGAATGATAATCGGCTCCCCAATAATAAGACATATTCCCCCAACTGGCATCCTCGCTCATCAGGCAAAACTGATACGGGGTGTAATAATGAATTTCAACCATCATCCGGTCTGCAATTTCATCAGATGGCAGGGTATTCATCAGGTTGTTGGTTTTCTCAATATCGGTAGCCGGCCCTTGAACCACCAATACCCTGTAACTGTTTTTACCTCCGGTGGACCGAACTGCATCAATAAAAGTTTAGTGATACGAAAGCAACACCTCCATTTCGGTGGTATTTTCCACATTCGGTTCATTGGCACTGGCAAATAACAAATGCTCATCAAAATCGCGCATTTGAGTGGCTATCTGTTCCCAAAAAGCTTTCTGCTTGGCGTTGTTTTCATCCTGCTTTTCTTTCGTACAATTGTTTTCCAGCCAGCCTCCATCCCAATGGATATTTAAAACAACATACATGTCATTATCGACACAATAACTTACCACTTGCTTTACACGCTCCAGCCATTCAGTTTTTATTTTGGCTGTGGCTGGATTTTCCAGGTACTGATTCCATGAACAAGGAATCCGGATGGCATTGAATCCGTTTGCTTTTACGAGCTGAATCAATTGCCCGGTAACCATTGGATTCCCCCAGGCGGTCTCACCTCCAATGGCTTCCAGAGTATTGCCAATGTTCCATCCAATTTTTAATTTACCCGCAAGCGCCACTGCGTTGCTAGCCATTCCGGTATTATCGGGCTCTAATGGATTTGTGTTGTAACTGGGATACCCTCCTTTTTGTGTAACTAAAATCTGTGATTCAGGTGCACCGGCCCCACTTAAAACCACGGTTGTTGTGCGCTGTGTAGTTTCCGGGTTTGCAGTAGCATAAATATCAACTTTTTTTGTACCTGCGCTTCCTAAAGATTCACTAAACGATATCCAATCGGCATCGCTTGTTAATTGCCATTCCGGCGCATCAGATGCTATCTCAAGGGTTGTTTTCCCTGCAGTAAAATTAAAATTGGCATAAGTTACATTAGGGGTTAAATCGTAAATAAAGGTTGACGAAGCCTGTGATACTATTATCAGTTCAGGCTTGGCATTACCTGCATTTATGATTAGGGTATCAGTACGAGGCTCCAATGTTTTGGAACCCACATGAATCATAATCAGTGCTTTTGGGTTTGTACCTGATGTTGCTGATAATGCAATCCAATCGGCAGCCGGATTATCAATGCTCCAGGATTCTGCATTGGTTTCAAAAGAAAAATTAGCTGTTCCTCCATCGGCGGGAATCGTTATTGTTTCTGCAGAAACGTTTAATCTGTTTAAATCTTCTTTGTTTTCGCAACTAATAACAGAAATACATAAGAATACGAGCAGAAGGTTGATTAAAGTTTTCATATAATTGGCTTCAAGACATTGATTGAATAAGCAAAACGGAAACTTATAACATGGTCTCTGTTTTAAACTGTCTGCAAATTCGGAAATACTTTTCACTGAAAAAAGTCCAATTGTAAACGGTTTACAAAAGGCCCCCTAATTATAAACATTTTAACCAAACTCTTTAACGTATAATGTTCATGAACAAAAGGTTACATCAATATCAAATTAGTACTTATCGTTTACTTTTCATTTGAATACACGGTCCAAACGTTATTTTTAACTCCTGATTAAGGGATTCATTCAAAGACAACTTTTCTTTTTATGTTTTTTCGTCATAATTTGTACATTTAAACAAAATTAGAAACCATGGCAATTGAAGTTTCAAACATCACTAAACTTTACGGAGAACAACGCGCATTAAACCAGGTTAGCTTTAAGATAAACACCGGAGAAATAGTTGGTTTTTTAGGCCCCAATGGAGCAGGAAAATCGACCATGATGAAAATTATTACCGGTGTAATTCCTGCAAGCGAAGGCGAAGTTACTGTAGCGGGATTAAATGTGATGAATCAATCGATGGATGTTAAAAGAATCATTGGATACCTGCCCGAAAACAATCCGCTCTACCTCGAAATGTATGTAAAAGAATATTTGGAATACGTGGGACAAACTTATAAAATCAAAAACCTTAAGTATAAAGTGCAGGAAATGGTTGAAAAAACAGGTTTAACCCGCGAACAACACAAAAAAATTGGAGCCCTGTCGAAAGGTTACCGGCAACGGGTAGGACTTGCCCAGGCTTTGATACACGATCCCAAAGTATTAATTCTTGATGAACCCACTTCAGGCCTTGATCCCAACCAGATTATTGAAATCC
The DNA here is from genome assembly GCA_050251815.1 of Salinivirgaceae bacterium. Classification (GTDB taxonomy): domain Bacteria; phylum Bacteroidota; class Bacteroidia; order Bacteroidales; family SZUA-534; genus GWE2-40-63. The sequence goes on from JBFWMB010000070.1 coordinate 5,638, forward strand.
GTAACCTGATTTCAGAAATTGGGAAAGAAAAAACCATCATGTTATCGACTCATATAATGCAGGAGGTTGAAGCCATCTGCGACCGTATTTTAATTCTTAAACAGGGAACCCTGGTGGCAGACAATTCGACCCGCGGAATCCAGGAAAACTGGGAAGCTGAAAAACAGGTTGTTCTTATTGAATTTGCAGAAAAAATAAACAAGGAAGAACTGTTGGCCATTTCGGGAGTGTTGACCGTGGTTAACGCCAGCACCCGTTACTGGATGGTTGAAGCAGCTTCAGAAAAAGACATACGCCACGATTTGTTTCAATTTGCTGTAAAACAAAACATTCCCATTCTGTCGATGCAAAGAAAGGAAAAATCGCTCGAAGAAGTGTTTCAGGAACTAACCAAAAATTAGAAACTCAATACGTCTTTCAGTTTACGGTAACCCGAAAGACTCACGTTAATTTTCTGGCCCTGTCCCAAAATTGCAAGATACGATGATTTCCCATACGGCTCAAGCCGTTTAACCTGATCAACACGAACAATATAAGAACGATGCACCCGAACAAATTCCTGTTCATCCAAATGGTTCTCGTAATACTTCATTGTTTTTTCCTTTAGGTAGCGACCCTTCGGAGTGTAAAGCATCACATAATCGTCTTTGGCTTCAATATAAAGCAGCTCTTCAACGGGAATCATATGAATGTCGCCTCCTTTTTTTACTGCAATTCGAAACAGTTTTTCCGACTTATCGTCGAGGGTTTGAATTACCTTCTGAAGTTTTTCACCCGATTCGAATTCCTCCTCTTTGGCTTGCACTTTTTCCATAGCCTGATTAAACCGTTCTTTTGAAAAAGGCTTAAGCAGGTAATCAATTGCATTCATCTCAAATGCTTTAATGGCATATTGATCGTAAGCTGTTGTAAAAATAATTTGAGGTTGTTCGTCGAGTAGTTCAAGCATCTCGAAACCGGTAATTTTTGGCATTTGCACATCGAGAAAAACCAAATCGGGTTGCATTTCCTTTATGGCTTTGAGACCAGAAAAACCATCTTCGCACTCTCCCACCAGCTCTGCGTTGGGGAAATCTTTCAAAAAAGCCTTTACTATTTCTCGGGCCGGAGCCTCATCTTCAATAATTAATACCTTCATACCCTAATAATATTATATTTATTTTTAGCTTACCAAACTACCTCGCTCACAAAAGTATGTGTTACTTTATATATCATTCGATTCTTTGAATGCCGGTTTCGAGGGTACAATTATTTGAACCTCAAAACTATTTTCTGTTTTTTGATAAGTAAACAAATCGTTCAACTGGTAAATTATCCGTAAGCGTTCAATAATATTTTTAATTCCGGTTCCCGTTCCTTTTCGCGGAAGAGCATCGGGATCGAAATTATTGCTGATTGAAATCTGAATGCAATCGTCGGTTTGCGGTTTACAACTTATTTTTAACGTAATGGGTGCGGTACTTTCGTAAACACCGTGCTTAATAGCATTCTCGATTAAGGGTTGCAATATTAGAAACGGAACTTTATGCTCGTAACACGCTGGATTTATATCTTTTTCAAACATAAGCTTCTCGCCAAACCGAATTTTCTCAACGGCAATATACGATTCCACATTTTCAATTTCCTTACGCAATGGAATAAGTTTATTCGGATCGTGAGCCAACGAATAACGCAAAAAACCGGAAAGTTCTATAATCATCTCGTGCGCTTTTTTCGGATTGGTAAGGGTAAGCGAACTAAGAGAGTTTAAACTGTTAAATAAAAAATGCGGATTTATCTGCGACTTTAGTGTTTGCAATTCAGCCTCATTAATTTTTTCACGCAAACGGGATTCCTGCATCATGTGCTCTTTAAGGTTTTGACCGTAAATATAAAGGTAATAGAGCATTACAATGATAAAATAAAAAAAGATGCCGGTAAAAATCCGCCAGGTTATTCCGCCTTCTACAAATTCAAGATAGGTGTCTGATTCAGTAAATAGTAACTTACTAATAAAAATTCCCAGGCTAATCCAAAATGCCAGCGAGAGCGACATTATGCTCAGGTGATTGATAATCAGATTTGAAAAACTTTGTTTTTCCGGATTGTTGTAAAAAACCGGATACCATAAAGCCACACCCAAAAAGGCATAAAGGGTGTTAAAAATCAACCCGTCGGCTATGGCGTACCAAATGTTAATTTCATACATAAAAGTGAGGGTTCCCATATGTATTCCCATTATCAACAACCAAATCAGGGCATAAATAAGTAAAAACCGTAACTTTTGTGTAATGGGGTGTTTCATTTAGTATTTATTTAAAACCAGCCAAAGCGAAAGGCTAACTTTCCACCGGGTCCGCTAAAATCGGAATTGCTAAGTTCGGGATAATTATTGATTCCAGAAACGAACTGATAATGTCCACCCACAGCAATCCTGAAATAGCGGGTCACATTAACTTCCACCTCAAGCGAGGGATTTAGAACCAAAAAATTGTCTGAAATTCGGTTGTTTAGATGATCAGATTCCAGTTCACCCCAGCCTATCTGCAGAAAAGCTGCAGGATGAACGGGTTTGTTCCCTTTATGGATGTATCCAAACAAAAATCCACCGTGTCCCATCCCAATATTATTATATACTTCGGTATTTAGGATTATCGTACGGTCAATAGAATAACCTGTTCCGTACCCGCCAATAAGTAAACTCCGGTTTAAAATGATTCCACCTCCTCCTCCGGCTCCATAAGCATAATATCCCCCCAGCGATGAAAACTGCATCTCAAAACCGCCCATTCCGGAAACACATACTTTACTATCGCCAAAAACAGTTTGATATTCATCTTTTTCCTGCGAATACAATGCGACAGAAACAAAAAGACCTAACAAAACAACAATACTTTTTTTCATGTCAAAAAAGGTTTTAAAGCCTGCACTCAGGCGGGCTGGGTTAATAACAGCCCATAGATGTTGTTTGTATTATTTACGTTGCGCTTTAAAACGATTTTAATTCGCCACCGCCAAAAATAGCAGCTCCTTTTATTATAAGTTTTTTGCCGGAGTTCGCTTCGGTTCGTTTGTAAACTTTACGCTGGTCAGAAAAACCTCCCAGAATTGAAGTTACCTGCACCTGAACATCCCATTCGGGATTCACAATTAAAGTAGCTCCACCAAAAATGCAGGCAATTTCAATTACAGCACCTTCGTCACTCAAATCGGCATCCGACATGTCGAGTTCTACGCCGCCAAATATTGCGGTTATCTGGCCTCCTTTAATGTTCTGATTCGAAACAACCCGTTTTCCTCCACCAAAAATGGCTACTTCATCAATTCGCTCACTGTTGCTTAGGGTTTCGTTATCGGAGAAAAAAACATGCGGGTGTTTAAGGTTTCGGGCTTTAAATACAAGGGCTATTCCGACCAAAATTAAAATAACAGGAAAAACAAGACGGGTAACATTAAAAGGTAAATCGAAAAGAGAAGGGATCATAAAACCGCTACCAACCAATATCAGAATTAAGCCGGGGAAACGGGCGTGTGATTTAAACATACTGATTAAGCCAACAAAAATTAGTAACGATTGCCAGCTAAACAAATACCTGCGGTATTCATGGGGTATAATTCCAATTCTATCGAGCAGAAATACCACGCCAAGCACAATGAGAAAAATCCCCATAAAAGGAAGTCCATCGTTCTTTGAACAGTGAGGCTTCCGGTTCATTTTATCGTTTTTTGTATAATCCATTGCTTTAGGTTTTAGTTTCGTTTTAAAAATCTACGCCAAAAATAACGTGAACCAAAGAACCGAACAAAAAGGAATCGGTAAACTGATGCTTTTTTTCGGTAAGCAACGGTAAAAGAGTAAAAATCAAAAGTCAATTACCGATAAACAAAAAAACCCGAACAAGTCGGGGCTTTTGTGTGGAAAGTATGTTCTATTTTATTTCGGAACCGTTGTTTACTTCTTTCTCGCTCGCTACAAAACTCAGGCTACCATCAGCATTTTCAGCCATCAGAATCATTCCCTGCGATTCAATCCCTTTGATATTGCGTGGTGCAAGGTTAACCAATATACTCACCTTTTTCCCTTTTAGCTCTTCCGGATTATAATATTCGGCTATTCCTGAAACCACCGTGCGTTTATCGATTCCTGTATCAACCAGCAGTTTGAGTAGTTTTTTTGTTTTGGCCACTTTCTCAGCTTCCAAAATAGTTCCCGTACGAATATCAAGCTTTGTAAAATCGTCGTAGGTAACTAATTCTTTAGCCTCAACTGCTGGAGTAGTGTCGAGCTTAGCCTGCCGTGTTGCTTCCAGTTTTTGCACCTGAGCTTCAATTACCTCATCCTCAATTTTATCGAATAATAAAAACGGCTCATCCAAAAGATGTCCTGCAGCAAGCAAATTCATTTGCCCTAGTTTTTCCCACCCTAAGGATTCAATGTGAAGCAACTGTCGAATCTTTTGCGCAGTAAAAGGCATAAAAGGTTCAAACACTATCGACAGGTTCGCTGTTAGCTGAATACAGATGTTCATGATGGTTTCAACCCGGGCTTCGTCGGTTTTAATCAACTTCCAGGGTTCGGTATCGGCCAGGTATTTGTTGCCAAGGCGCGCCAGGTTCATAGCTTCTTTTAAGGCTTCGCGAAAGCGGTAATTCTCTATCGATAATTCAATTCGTTCTTTGTATTGAGCCATTTCAGCAATAGTTTCCTTGTCAATCGCCTGAAGTGCTCCCAACGAAGGAACTTTTCTGTCGTAATATTTTTGCGTTAAAACAGCAGTACGATTTATAAAATTACCTAAAATAGCTACCAACTCATTGTTATTGCGTGCCTGAAAATCTTTCCAGGTAAAATCGTTGTCTTTGGTTTCGGGCATGTTTGCGGCCAAAACGTAGCGCAACACATCCTGTTTGCCTGGAAATTCCTCCAAGTATTCGTGCAACCATACCGCCCAGTTTCTTGAAGTGGAAATTTTATCGCCTTCGAGATTCAGGAACTCATTACCGGGAACATTTTCGGGTAAAATGTAAGCGCCATGCGATTTTAACATAGCCGGAAAAATAATGCAGTGAAACACAATGTTATCTTTTCCGATAAAATGAACCAGTTTTGATTCTTCATCCTGCCAGTATTTTTTCCAGTCTTTGCCGTTTTGCTCAGCCCATTCAATGGTATTCGATATGTAACCAATGGGCGCATCGAACCATACATAAAGAACTTTTCCTTCGGCGCCATCAACCGGAACGGGAACGCCCCAATCCAAATCGCGGCTTACTGCCCTGGGCTGTAACCCGGCATCGAGCCACGACTTACACTGTCCGTAAACATTCGCTTTCCATTCTTTATGTTCTTCCAGTATCCATTTTTTCAGAAAGGGTTCGTGCTGATCGAGAGGCAAATACCAATGGCGTGTTTCTTTTAAAACCGGCTGGTTTCCGCTTAAGGTCGATTTGGGATTAATCAAATCCATCGGACTTAACGAAGTTCCGCACTTTTCACACTGATCGCCATAAGCTTCTTCGTTTGCACAATGCGGACAGGTTCCTTTAATATAGCGATCGGCCAAAAACTGACCAGCTTCCACATCGAAATACTGTTCCGAAGTTTTCTCAATGAATTTACCTTCGTCGTAAAGTTTTTTAAAAAAGTCGGATGCTGTCTTATGATGCGTTTTTGAACTGGTGCGTGAATATACATCGAATGAGATACCCAAATCTTCAAACGATTTTTTAATAATTGTATGATACTTATCTACCACATCCTGAGGCGTAACTCCCTCGTTACGCGCTTTTATGGTAATGGGAACACCATGTTCGTCGGAACCACCAATAAATACCACATCGTTTCCTCTTAAGCGCAGGTAGCGGGCATAAATGTCGGCAGGAATGTAAACACCCGCCAGGTGACCAATATGAACCGGTCCGTTTGCATACGGCAAGGCTGAAGTTACGGTGTATCGTTTAAAATTTTTCACGTTCTGCTTTGTTTTGTGGTGTATATTAAAAACTGCTGCAAAGATATAATTTAGCCGCAAGTTGCGACCAGAAAAAGCAAGCGATTTTGCTTTAAATTTTATCGTAAGCAGTTAAAAATACTTACTTTTGAACAAACTGAGTTGAACCTAAGGTTATGAAAACACCACCTCCACTTAAAAAAGGCGACCAGATTGGCATTGTAGCCCCGGCCAAATTTGTACCGCAAGACCGATACCCTGAAATTCTGGATTTTATAAGCCAACAGGGGTTTGAGCCCGTGCGGGGAAAAACCACGTATCTGGAACATGGCCCTTTTGCCGGAACCGATCAGGCAAGGCTTAACGACATGCAGCAAATGCTGGACCATATAAATTTGAAAGCCTTGTTTTGTTTGCGCGGGGGTTATGGAACCATTCGGATTATTGACCAGCTTAATTTTCAGCAATTTACCAAGAACCCCAAATGGTTGATTGGTTTTAGCGACATTACGGTTTTGCATGCTCAATTAAACAACTTGAGCATTGAATCGATACATGGACAAATGCCCGTACACTTTAATTCAGGAGCCAGGGGTTTGCGCCGGCTTTTTTCGGTTTTAAAAGGCGAAGCCCTGAGTTATCAGATTGAAGGCCACCCATTAAATAAAGCAGGCAAAGCTTCGGGTGAATTAATAGGAGGAAATCTGGCCATTTTAGCAAGTTTACTAGGAACACCTTATGCACCCAAACTGTCCGGGAAAATTCTGTTTATTGAGGAAGTGGGTGAATACCTGTACCGATTCGAAAGAATGCTTTATCAACTAAAATTGGCCGGAGTTTTAAAAAACCTAAAGGGTTTAATTGTTGGCGGTTTATCGTCGATGGAAGACAATATTCCCTCTTTCGGCCGCAACGCTGAGGAACTGGTTTTTGATTTACTAAAGGAGTACGATTATCCGGTTTGCTTTGGATTTCCTTCGGGACATATTGAGAATAATCAACCCCTTATTTTTGGGCGTGAAGTTGTATTGAAAGTATCTATCGGCGAAACAGTGCTAAATTTTAAATAAAATGGCGCAACACAATACTACCGGTAAAACAGGTGAAGAGGTAGCGCGTAATTATTTAATTAAAAAGGGCTACCGCATTCTCCATGTAAACTGGTTTTTTAATCACAAAGAGATTGATATTATTGCGCAACACAATAACGTAGTGGTTTTTGTGGAAGTTAAAACCAGGGCCACGCTGGCTTTTGAATTGCCCCAGGAAGCGGTAACCAAAAAAAAGATGCGTAACCTGATACATGCCGCTGATGCTTACATGATTCAGAAAAACATTGATTTGGAGTGCCGTTTCGACATTATTTCAGTTTTAAAAGGTGAGCCCTATAAAATACTTGAACACCTTGAGGATGCTTTTAAAGCAAACGAACTATTATAAAACTCATGTAAATTTATAAACAGTCGGTTTAAAGTAATTCTAACTAATCTATGAAACACCGGGTTCCTATAGTATCACAATATTTCTGGGATTTTGTCAGCCTGTTTTATCCTGAACTTTGTGCTGCGTGTAAATCAAGTCTGATAAACCAGGAAAAGGTGCTTTGTTCCAAATGTCTTTACGAATTACCCCGAACAAATTATCATAAAGTTCCCGAAAACCCACTGGAACAAATCTTTTGGGGACGCGTTCCCCTGGAACGGGTTACTTCGTTCTTTTTCTTTGTAAAAGGGAGCAAATACCGCAAACTCATTCATCAATTGAAGTACCAGAATCGTCCCGATATTGGTGTGGAACTGGGTCGCTTTTTTGGCTCCGAGTTGGTTTCAGAACCCGCTTTTCTTGAGCCTGATTATATTTTGCCTGTGCCTTTACATCCAAAAAAAGAATACAAACGAGGTTACAACCAAAGTAAACTAATTGCCGAAGGACTGGCGGCATTTCTGCCAGCAAAAGTTCGTACCGAAATATTGTTTCGAAAAACCTTTACCGAAACCCAAACCCGAAAAGGCCGTTACGAACGATGGGAAAATGTGGAAGAAGTGTTTGGCGTAAACCATCCGGAACAAATTGAAGAAAAACACGTTCTGCTTGTTGACGATATTCTTACTACCGGTGCAACCATTGAAGGTTGTGCCCAGGTGTTGCACAAAGCGGCCCGGGTAAAAATCAGTGTGGTAACTTTAGGTTATGCCAGTCAATAATATTTATAAACAAGGCCCTTTGTATGCTGATTAAATAAAAAGTAGTTGTTTCCAACTATTTATTCACATCCATTCATGAAATTGATTCCCTTTGTGGTGAATTTATTTCTATTTTTACTTTTTAAACGACGATAATATGATAATTACCTGGCTTAAGCTTAAAAACAAAATACCCGCTATCAATAAGAATCACTTCACCATTAAGGAGGGAAAACTTACCCGAATGCTAATCCCATTTATCTTTTCAATTTTTGTTTTTTCAGGCTCACTCAAGGCTCAGGAGTCGCATTCTCTGTATCAAAATCATACGTTCCGGCATTACGATCGCTATGTTTATCAGGCCAAAGAACGCTTTCATACTTCGGTAAAACCCTACCTAAAAACACAAACCGATTCCATTGTTTTACTCGACAGCATTTATTCCAAACCTGTTAACACAAAGTTTGCCGATATTCTTTTTAACCGTAGTCTGATTCAATATAAAAAGAATGATTTTTCTTTTACCATCGATCCGCTTTTTCAGTTTGAACTGGGTCGCGACAAAACTTACGACGAAAAAAGCTGGATAAATACCCGAGGTATTTTAGTGAATGCACAATTGGGAAAAAAAGTTACTGTCAGCACATCGTTTTACGAAAACCAGGCCTCCTTTTTCGATTACCGACATGACCGCATTCAGGATATCGGACAGAGGGTAGTTCCCGGACAAGGCGCCGGAAAAAGTTTTGGCGATTCAACCCAACACAACTACGACTATGGATTTTCCGAAGCCTGGGTTTCGTTTACTCCTAACGAGCATTTCAACTTTACTTTTGGACACGGCAAAAATTTTATTGGCGATGGCTACCGTTCCTTGTTTTTATCGGATAATGCGTTCAATTACCCCTTTTTGCGTATTACCACCGATTTTTGGAACATAAAATATGTAAACCTGTGGATGCAATTGCAGGATATTCGAAATAAACCCCAGTTCGAATCGCCCTACAATAAAAAATGGGCCTCGATGCATTACCTCGATTGGAGTGTTACTCCCTGGTTAACTTTTGGTTTTTTTGAAGCAATCATCTGGCAACATGCCGATACCAGCGGAGTGAGAGGTTTCGACATGAACTATGCCAATCCGGTTATCTTTTTACGACCCGTGGAATTCTCGGTTGGATCACCCGATAATGCCCTGATGGGCGTAAGTGGAAAACTGACGCTGTTTAAGAACCATGTATTTTATGGCCAGGCCATGATTGACGAGTTTAAACTAAGCGAAATCAAAGCCCGCAATGGCTGGTGGGCAAACAAATGGGCTTTTCAGGCCGGGTACAAAACGTTTGATTTATTTAACTGGCAACATCTGGATGTGCAAACTGAATTTAATTATGTACGTCCTTTTATGTACTCACATTACAGCACACTTCAAAACTACGGGCATCACAACCAGCCTTTGGCTCATCCTTTGGGTTCAAATTTTTGGGAATCGCTTACTTTTTTACGCTACCAGCACAAACGAATTTTTATTGAAGGACGTTTTTCATATGCCCGCCATGGAAGTGATACCGCAGGAATGAATTATGGAAATAATATTTACTCGTCGTATGATACCCGGGCTAAAGAATACGATAATTATCTGGGGCAGGCACAAACCATAAATCTTTCGTACACCTCGTTAATGCTCGCTTATCTGGTTAATCCACGCACCAATCTAAATGTGTATGTAGCATACACCCGGCGTAACGAACAAATCAATTCAATCAGTAACAAACAATCGTTAATCACTTTTGGAATTCGCACCTCGCTTCAAAATTTCTACTACGATTTCTGATTATTCCATAACAAATACCGAGACGGCTTTTTGAATTATCGGTTATGTATTAAATAAAAAACCACAAGGGTAATCTTGTGGCTTTTTATTTTTTTATTGTTGTAAGGTGTTAAGCAAATGCTTTTTTAATTGCATCTACATAATCCAGCTTTTCCCATGTGAATAATTCAACCTCGAATGTTTTTTTACCCGAATAGGGTGATTCAAAGATTTTTGTAACTACCCGTGGAGTTCTCCCCATGTGCCCATAGGCTGCAGTTTCCTGATAAATTGGGTTTCGAAGCTTTAATCGATCTTCAATAGCCGCGGGACGTAAATCGAAAATTGATTCAATTTTTTGAGCAATCTCACCATCGCTTAAATTAACTTTCGCTGTACCATAAGTGTTTACAAAAACACCTACAGGTTTGGCCACACCAATAGCGTAGGCTAGCTGCACCAGAACCTCATCCGCTATACCAGCAGCAACCATGTTCTTAGCAATGTGGCGGGCTGCATAAGCTGCCGAACGGTCAACTTTCGAAGGGTCTTTTCCTGAAAAAGCGCCACCACCATGAGCCCCTTTGCCACCATAGGTGTCCACAATAATTTTACGTCCGGTTAATCCGGTATCTCCGTGTGGTCCTCCAATCACAAATTTTCCTGTGGGGTTAACATGCAAAATATAATTTTCGTCGAATAAGGCTTTTACACGTTCCGGTAATTGAGAAACAGTACGTGGAATTAATAGGTTTCTAACATCCTCTTTAATTTTTGCCAACATGGGCTCATCGGCATCAAACTCATCGTGTTGGGTCGAAACCACAATGGTATGTACCCGTTTGGGTTGGTTATCGTCGCCATATTCAATGGTTACCTGGCTTTTTGAGTCCGGTCTTAAATAAGTCATTTGCTTTCCCTCGCGACGAATAGCAGCCAAATCGAGCAATAAACGATGTGAAAGTTCCAATGCCAGCGGCATGTAATCGTCCGTTTCGCGACAAGCGTATCCAAACATCATACCTTGATCACCGGCTCCCTGATTCATACGATCTTCGCGGTCAACACCCCGGTTAATGTCGGCGCTTTGCTCATGAATGGCCGAAAGCACTCCGCACGATTCCCCTTCAAAACGATATTCTCCTTTGGTATAACCTATTTCGTTAATTACTTTACGAGCTACTTCCTGCACATCAACATAGGTTTGTGAGCGCACTTCGCCCGCCAGTACAACCTGTCCGGTTGTAACCAGGGTTTCGCAGGCAACTTTCGATTGTGAATCAAAAGCTAAAAAATTATCTAATAAGGCATCAGAAATTTGGTCAGCTACTTTATCAGGATGGCCTTCTGATACCGATTCGGACGTAAATAAATATCCCATAACAATACATTTAAAATTGTAAACTATAACAGGGAAAGCCGATGAATGTTACGCAGAAAGTAATACATTTTAGCATTTTTTTCTGTGGTTGCAATCCGTTCAAATCTTTCCACAATTGAGTGGCCAAAGGTATAATTTTAATTTAATTTACGAAAAAAGAATGCGCTTCTTTTGTTAAACCGGGTTCGTAAGTAGCAACTATTAAACCTTGCTACTACAATAGTTCCATCATGATGCGGGAATATTAACTTTCTTATTCCAGGTTATGTTGTCTTGCATAAAGCCAAACCTTATCGTAGTTTGGCGTATTGCGAATGCGACGAAGTTCATGCAGAGCGTTCACCTTACTGTCGAATGAGTTAAGTGAAACGCGGTACAAATCGTCAGCAAAAATTACCTCGGCATCGAAACCATTCTTTTTAAACTGAGCAGCATGAAACTTTGCATTGGCTTCTTCCTTATAACTGGCTCCAATTATATAAAATACCTGCTCAATGGTCTCCGGTTTTTTAATGAGTGGCTTAGGCTCCTCAGTATAAAACAATGCCTGCCGTTTATCGGTGGCGATGTCGAGCACCTGCTCCATATCGTCGTTTATTGGCATGGCTGAGTGGGTTGCTTCAATGGGTTCACTGCTTGAGTCGCCAAAAGCGTAACCGGCTGTTTGCTGCTGTCTGACACTTTTGGTGTAAGGGATTAAAGTCAGCAAGCCGACAATGGGAAGCACCACAGCAGCAATTTTTAACGTTCGTTTGATACCCTGATTCATGTTTTGATTGGCATTATAGATGGGAACTACTTCACGTGCATTTTTGTGGTAATGGAGCGGAGGAAAACGAAACGAAGCCATGCCATAGGCATCTGTCAAAAAATTCTCAGTGTCGGCCGGATCAAAAAGCAGGTTGTTGTTTTCGTCAAGTCGGAATGTGCCTACGCCATCAAAGCTAACCGCTTCGCCCTTGTCGAGCAGAAGCCAGGCTTGTTGAACCTCCTCCTGAATGCGTCTTTTCGCTTCCTGGTATGTGACTCCCTGATTTTTTGCCAGATAATTCAGCAGTAAGCCGTCGTTGTACGTGAGGTTTTTATTGAACAATACATCTTTTTTTGGCGGTTGAAAAGTATGGCTGCTCTCGTTGTGTTCGGCGGCATGGTAGTTGGTTACAAACCCCCCAAATCCCGGTAGAATAACGCAGTCGTGAATAAAAAGCAAACCGCTGATGTATTTGTTAATATCTTGCATGAATCGTATTTTATGTTGCAAAATTAACAATTTTATTACAGTCATCTACTATGGCTCTTTTCAAAATTGTGTATGTTTGCAATTCAGCATAAATATAAGTAATTGAATCTAAAATAATTGAAATTTTTCACAAAATGAACAAAACCATATTAATTACCGGAGGAGCAGGGTTTATTGGCTCACATGTAGTGCGTTTGTTTGTAAATAAATATCCCGAATACCACATTGTAAATCTGGACAAACTTACTTATGCCGGAAACCTTGAAAATCTGAGCGATATCGATAAAAAACCCAACTACACTTTTGTTAAGGGAGATATTGTAGATGCCGATTTTGTTTTCTCTTTATTCAAGCAATATCCGTTTGATGGGGTAATTCACCTGGCTGCCGAAAGTCATGTTGATCGCTCAATTAGCGACCCCATGGCTTTTATTAATACCAACGTGCTGGGAACTGTAAACCTGCTGAATGCTGCCAAAGAACAATGGAAAGGACAGTTTGAAGGCAAACGTTTTTATCACATCTCGACCGATGAAGTTTATGGCGCTTTGGGCGATACCGGGTTTTTTACCGAAGAAACGGCTTACGATCCCAAGAGTCCCTATTCAGCTTCAAAAGCATCGAGCGATCACTTTGTGCGGGCGTACAAAAACACCTACAAACTACCTATTGTAATTAGTAACTGCTCAAATAACTACGGCCCAAACCAATTTCCCGAGAAATTGCTACCCCTGGCCATCAATAATATTAAAAACAACAAGCCCATTCCCATTTACGGAAAAGGCGAAAACATCCGCGATTGGTTGTATGTAGAAGATCATGCGCGCGCCATCGATCTAATTTATCATGAGGCCAAAAACGGAAAAACCTACAATATTGGCGGACACAACGAATGGACCAACATTGATTTAATAAAACTGCTTTGCGCTGTTATGGACAAAAAGCTGGGACGCGCAGCTGGTGAATCGGAAAAGCTGATTACTTACGTTACCGACCGTGCAGGACACGACTTACGCTATGCCATTGATGCTTCGCTTATTGAAAAAGAATTGGGGTGGTTGCCCTCTTTAACTTTTGAGCTTGGCCTCGAAAAAACCGTAGATTGGTATCTGGCCAATCAGGAATGGATGGACCGCATCGTTTCAGGTGCTTACGAAGCGTATTACGACCACATGTACACCAATCGATAAAGCCATGTCACATTTCGGCCGTTTGTTTGGGAAAAAAGATCCACTGGTTCCATTCGACTTGTCTAAATTGGGTTGCGACATTCATTCGCACCTGATTCCTGGTATCGACGATGGCTCGCCATCGCTCGATGATTCTCTGGAACTGGCCCGTGGTCTGGTTGATTTGGGTTATAAAAAAGCCGTTACCACGCCCCACGTAATGAGCGATTTTTACCGCAACTCGCCAGAAACCATTCAAAACGGCTTAATTCAACTTAACCAAAAGATTCAACAGGCAGGAATCCCCTTAACTGTTGAAGCTGCCGCTGAATATTACATTGATTTTGAATTAATGGAAAAGGTTGAAAGCAATTCGTTGCTTACTTTTGGTAACAATTACCTGCTGGTTGAATTCTCTTTTGTAGAACCTCCGGTAAATATGAACGAAGTGTTTTTTAAACTTCAAACCAATGGGTATCGCCCTGTTTTAGCCCATCCCGAAAGGTATTTGTACTGGCACAATAACCCCAAACCACTTTTTGAATTGAAAGACCGTGATGTTCTTTTTCAGATAAACCTGCTATCTTTAATGGGAAATTATGGGCCTCAAGTAGCAAAGGCTGGTGAAATGCTTATCGAAAATAAAATGGTGGAATGGCTGGGAACCGATTTACACCATGCCAGGCATTTAGAACTTTTAAAAAAATATCAGCTAACACAAAGTCTGGTGTCAAAAATTGAAGATCTACATTTGTTAAACATCAGTTTATTATAAACAACAAAGACCTGCAAAGCACAAAAACTTTTGCAGGTCTTTTCTATAAGAAACCCTTGTTATTCTATTTTCTTATTACACACCTATTCGGTACGATAACTTTATAAGAAAAGTGTTTCGTGCTTTAAAATTGAACATATTATTCATATTGTTGCCCAACGATTGCGTTGGATCAGAACTAAAATGTTCGCGATTCTGCGACCAAACAAAAAACAATACCGATCCGGGACGATACTCCCAGCGGGCAACCAGATTCGACAAAAATACTTTGGTGTTAAAGTCCGGATTTTTAAAAGTATAATCAAGACTTCCATTGGCTCCCTCATCAACTTCCAGAATAATTTCATCCGGATCGCTTGTATTTCTGGTTATTTCAGTTGATGTATAAGTATGATAGCGCTTTGTAAAAACATCGTTGTGGGCATCGCTTACGTACTTAAAATCAGTATAAGCACCGCTTGCAAAAAAGGGTTGCCCCCAGTATTGAATCGACACTTCGGGAGTAATATTATAATTGATGCGCAACGAAGCGCTCAGCAGTTTTTGATTGATCGTTCCCAGCACATAGCGCTTACCTCCATTGTGTTCAATGCCATCGACGTATTGCTGTTTATCTTCTTTATTGGTATAAGCCGGTTCCACTTCAATCTCTATGTTTTTCATAGGTTTGTAAGTTAATCCGGCCGAAAAGCTTACCTGACTGTAATAATCCTCATTACCTGACACAAAGGTTGAGTTTAACGATGCAATCAGTTTTTTTCGAGAATCCGATTCAACCCAAAGCCAGGTATTGTAACTTCCGGGTAACCGATACGATGGCCCGCCACGTAAATGTGAGGTGGCTGTTTGCTCTCCTTCTAAATTAAAGCCTCCTCCCATTGAAAAATTATTTTTAAAGGTTGCATTTCCATTAATGTTTCCTCCCTGTCCCAGATACGTTCCTCCAAAATCGAACGAAGACCAATGATTCAGGTTAATTCCTACATTTTTAAAAATTGAAAACGGTTCGTTAATGCGATAACCCACCCAAAAAATTGAGATTAAATCATCGACATGACGCACGTAACCCATATCATTCAATTCAAATCCGGGATTTTTAAAATACAATCCTGCAATAAAACTCAAGCGATTCCCTCCGCTTTTTCCAATAAACACATTTCCTCCATATCCAGAAAGAGTGGTAAGCGTTGAGTCCATGGTAAGGTGCTGGGCATCGGGACGCTGAAATAAATGAGTGGATGATAGCTGCGTTTCTGTGATGGACTCGGCACTTCCCTCAACATAGGTAAACGCTCCTTTTGCCATGACATACCAGGTTTTATCTTTCCAGTACTTGGTGAAGTTTATTCCTCCCGAGTAAGCGTTTGTATGAAGGTAATTCAGGTATTCATCATCAATTAAACGGTTAGTAGGGGAGTGTACGCTGAACTGTGTCAGAGTTAATATGTAAATATATTTAGGGTAAAAATACACTTTTTTACTATACTTGTTTTGTAAATCTGAAGAGGAAGTAGGCTCTGCTGGAGAGCATCCTGCCA
>JBFWMB010000071.1:0-20929 GCA_050251815.1 Salinivirgaceae bacterium
TACGTTTTGGTCGATTTTTGGGGAAGCTGGTGTCGTCCTTGCCGCAGCGAACATGAAAATCTTAGAAAAACCTACCGGATGTTTCGTTACAAAGGATTCGAGATTTTTCAGGTAGCCATTGAGCGCAATAAAACCGATTGGAAAAACACCTTACGCGAAGATAAACTTTATTGGAAATATCAGGTAAGCGAACTCAATTACATGGAAAGTGAAACCGCGAAAGCCTATCGGGTAAAAGCCATTCCGGCAAATTACCTACTTGATCCCAATGGAATTGTTGTGGCTCAGAATTTATATGGCGATGCGTTAATTGAGAAATTAAATGAATTATTGAATCCAGTTGCCGGAGTAACCAATTAAACACATTGCTTTGACAAGTAAAAAGATTTATTTTGCTTCTGATGTTCATTTGGGGCATCCCAGCCACGAAAAAGCCCGATGGCGCGAACAATTGTTTGTTAATTGGCTCGATGAGATTAAGACCGATGCGATTGAACTTTATTTGGTGGGCGATATTTTTGACTTTTGGTACGAATACAAAAAAGTTGTACCCAGGGGATTTGTTCGTACATTAGGTAAACTGGCTGAATTTAGTGATGCGGGAATACCGGTTCATTTTTTTACCGGTAACCACGACATCTGGGTTTTTGATTACCTGCCCCGTGAGATTGGTGTAATTGTTCATCGCGAACCTTACGAACGTGATCTGTTTGGAAAAAAATTCTACATTGCTCATGGCGATGGTTTAGGCCCTGGCGACTGGCAATATAAAATGCTCAAGAAGGTTTTTACCAGCAAAACCCTGCAATGGTTGTTTAGTCGGCTTCATCCCAACTTTTCGCTGGGATTGGCACACTTTTGGTCAAATTCGAGTCGCGATGCCAAAGGAATTGAAGCAGAAACTTTTAATGGTGAAGCAAAAGAGTTAATGTATCAGCATGCGCTTGAAGTTTTAAAAACCCGGTCGTTCGATTACTTTATTTTTGGTCACCGCCACTTAATGCTCGATTTGGCTATTCAGCAGGCACGTTTTATTAATTTAGGCGATTGGCTTTACAATTTTTCATACGGAGTTTTCGATGGTGAAAGCTTTGAGTTAAAAAAAGTAGATGAAACCTTAATTTCGAAACTTAGGCCGGTATTCTAAGCATCTGTTTGCAAGGCTTAAAAAAAAAGTTAATTTTGTTTTGTACCTGATAAACCATAAATTATTTTTTAATAACAATGGAATCATAGCATGGGATTTAAATTCAACATAGCCATCCATAGTATATTTGTTTTCCTGTTTGTATTGGGTTCATGTACCCGGTCAAACAAGCCACAAGCTGCTGACAATAAAGTTGATGCTTTGCCTTACGATGAGTCGTTTATGGTAATTGAAGAAGAAGGTGTTATCTATAAAATTCCATCGCCGATTGATATTTTTGTTTTTTTAGATGCCAATAGTGCACCATTTCTTAAGGAGAACATGCATAATCCCAGTCGCCATCAGGATTATCTATCCCGAAAAAGCCGGGCGCTAAACCTGGGAATTTATTCGGCCGATTTAGCCTATGCTGCCGTTTATGGCGACATACAACAGGCCCTGCTGTATTTTAATGCAGCAAAAATATTGGCGTCAAAGTTGGGTTTGCACGAAGGGTACGGTGAACAAATGGCCTTGCGAATCGATCAAAACCTGAATAATCTGGATTCACTGATTGATATTACTACCGATTCCTATTATCAGGCGCGACAGTTTCTCGAAGATCAGGAAATGACCGAACTCATGGGAATAATGGTGGCCGGTGGCTGGATAGAAAGTTTTTTTCTGGCTATAAAATCTGTTCCCATTACGCAGCTTAATCATCCAATAGTTGAACGCATTGTCGATCAGCAGTTGTTGCTCGAAAATTTAATAGCTCAGCTTAAAAAATACGATTCAGATAAAGCTGTTGCCGAAATTATTATTCAATTGGAAGAATTACAGGCAGTGTTCGATATGTTATATTTTAATAGTCCCGATACGCCTATTACCAGAGAACAGTTTATACAAATAGCAAATAAGGTTACCGATTTGCGCGAGTCGTTTATAAAATAACGTATGTCAGAACAACAAAACTATAGAATAGTAGGGGTATTGATAGCACTTGGTTTGCTATTAATAGGTTTTTCAGCGGATGTTCAGGCACAAAAATGTGCTAAAAAGAAACTTGCTGATAAGGAAATGCGTGGAAGTTTTGATTATCGTGGACAATCACTTTTTATCGAAATGGGAAATGGTGACACCGCCACATTGAATATTATTCTGTACTCCAAACAAAACTACCGGATTTTTGTGGTTGGTGAGCAAAAACTAGGTAAGGTGGACTTTGAAATTATGGTTCCCCGGAAAAAATTTAGCAGGGTAGTGAAAGAAGTTAACCCCAAAGAAGTTACGGTTTATAAAAAGGATCCGAATGGGTTTTATCTTTATAATATTGAAGGCGAACGAATTCCCATTGGAACCGAAACCATAATGGATACCGTTTGGACCCGTGAAACAACCACCTCAAAAGAGTTGGTTTACGATAGCAGAAAAGCAGAAATTCCTTTTTGGCTGGCAACACCCAGCAAAACCCAGCTCATAGCAATTAAGGTTCATATTGCTGAAGCCGAAAGGGTACAGCGTGGTTGTATTGGTATTTATGTGGGGCGCGAATATTCCAATATTTATCAGTTTCGCCGGTAAAACTATTTATTCAAACTTAGCCGTAAATCAGCAATCCTTTTAAAGTGGGTTGTAACCTCTTGCAAAAAGTTACGTCAAAACCAAAGCGTATTAAAAATAGTAGTTAACTTAAATTTTACAGCATGAAAGGTTTTTTAAAATACACATTAGCATCATTTGTTGGAATATTGCTTTTTAGTGTTATAGGTTTCTTTATTATAATTGGAGTAATTGGTGCAATTTCTTCAGCAAGTAATAATAAAACAGTTACAATTAAACCCAACACCATTCTTTATATGACGCTCGACAAACCAATTGTCGATCGGGCATCAGATAACCCATTCGAGGGGATGAGTTTTCCTTCATTCGACAATCAGGGTCAATCAGGACTGAATGTAATTCTGAAAAACCTGAAAAAGGCTAAAGAAGACGAAAACATAAAAGGTATTTTTATGGAATTGAGCTATATACCTGCCGGTATGGCTACTGTTGATGAAATCAGAAATGCGCTGCTCGATTTTAAGACCAGCGGCAAATTCATTTATACCTATGCCGAAGTAATGACTCAAAACACCTATTATCTGGCTTCAGTTTCTGACAAAATTTACATGAACCCTGTGGGAACTCTTGAGGTAAAAGGGTTGCGTTCACAAATTACTTTTTTTAAGGGAGCGCTCGAGAAACTTGGTGTTGAGCCGGTAATTTTCCGTCATGGTAAATTTAAAAGTGCTATTGAACCATTTATGTTATCAAAAATGAGTGAGGCAAATAAAGAACAAACCCGCACTTATGTTCAATCCATTTGGGATTATATGGTAGCAAATATTGCAAAAGAACGTGCATTAACCGTTGAAGGCATTAATAAAATTGCGAATGATTACGCTGTACGAAATACTTCAGATGCGGCCAAATTGAACATTATCGACGGCGTACGTTACCGTGATGAAGTGATTGATGAACTTGTTGCTTTAACTGAAGCTGAAAGCCCTGAAAAATTAGAGTCGATAAAACTTGGCAAATACGATAATGTGGTACTTCACAAACAGCACAAAAGAGATACCCGCAAGAAAATTGCGGTAATTTATGCTTCAGGGGGTATTGAATCGGGTAAAGGCGATAACCAGACCATTGGATCTGAAACCATTGCTAAAGCCATCCGGAAAGCCCGTCGCGACAGTACTATTAAAGCCATTGTTTTGCGCGTGAATTCTCCCGGCGGAAGCGCCTTAGCATCGGATGTTATCTGGAGGGAAGCTGTGTTGGCAAAAGAAGCCAAGCCTTTTATTGTTTCCATGGGCGATTTAGCCGCTTCAGGGGGTTATTACATAGCTTGTCCGGCCGATAAGATTGTGGCAAGTCCGGTAACTTTAACCGGTTCCATCGGTGTGTTTGGACTTATGTTTAATACCCAGGAGCTAATGAATAAAAAACTGGGAATTACTTTCGACGGAATTAAAACAAATACTTTTGCCGATTTGCCCGACTTAACCCGCACCATGACCGAAGCGGAAAAAGAAATTATTCAGCAGGGTGTCGAAGAAATTTATACCACCTTTATTTCACATGTAAGCCAGGGCCGTAACATGACCACCGAAGCGGTTGATGAAATTGGTCAGGGACGGGTTTGGAGTGGAGCCAATGCCATGGAAATTGGTTTGATTGATGAGTTTGGAGGCCTGGAACACGCCATGAAGCTGGCTGCAAGCGAAGCCGGTCTGGAAGACTATAAAGCCATTGAATTGCCCGAACAACCCGATTTCTTTGAAGAGTTAATCAAGGAGCTTTCAGGAGAAGTAAAAGTTCGTTTTATTAAAAATGAATTGGGCGTAAACTATGGTTTATACAATCAGCTTAAATCAATTCAAAAAATGCAGGGAATTCAGGCTCGTATGCCCTACGATGTTGAGCTCTACTAATCTTAAAATATAAAACCGAATAAAAAGGACCCGTAAAAAATACTTGCGGGTCTTTTTTGTTAAAATACTGCCCTTTTTCTTTTTAAAACCATTACTTTTGCAGGAAGATTTAAAAAGAAGACTTATGAAATATACGTCAGAGCAAGTGTTTACTGCACTTAGGGGAGTTATTCATCCCGAAATAAACAAAGATATTGTAACCTTAGGAATGGTGAGTGCATTGGAGATTGAAGGAAAAAAAATTGGCTTTACCTTACGAATAAACAAAGAGCATGCAACCAATATCGCAAACCTTAAAAAAGCCTGTGTAGCTGCTGTGGAGTCAGCATTGGGAACTGAGGCCGAAATACGGGGTAATATTAAAACAGCAACCGATGAGGAACAAAAGGAAGCTCCTTTGTCGAAAGTAAAAAATATTATTGCCATTGCCTCAGGCAAAGGTGGAGTGGGTAAATCAACGGTGGCTACCAATTTAGCAGTAGCTTTGGCAAATGCTGGTGCTTCAGTTGGTTTGGTCGATGCAGATATTTTTGGGCCATCCATTCCCAAGATGTTTCATTTGGAAGGAGAGCGACCCGAAGTTAAGCGGGTTGGAAATGCGGATGTAATTATTCCTGTTGAGAAATACGGTGTTAAGATGCTTTCCATCGGATTTTTTGTAAATCCTGACGATGCCCTGGTATGGAGAGGCCCGATGGCAACAAATGCCTTAACACAACTACTGATGCAGGGCGATTGGGGCGAGCTCGATTACCTTTTAATCGATTTACCTCCCGGAACCAGCGATATTCACCTGACGCTGGTGCAATCGGTAGCCGTTACCGGTGCTGTAATTGTTAGCACGCCACAGGATGTGGCCCTGGCCGATGCGATTAAGGGAATTAATATGTTCCGTGGCCAAAAAATTAATGTTCCTGTGTTGGGATTGGTTGAAAATATGGCCTGGTTTACTCCGGCTGAATTACCAGAAAACAAGTATTTTATTTTTGGAAAAGGAGGCTGTAAAGCATTGGCCGAAAAGCTGGAGTTGCCTTTGCTGGCGCAGATTCCAATTGTCCAGAGCATTCGTGAAGGGGGCGATTCGGGTATTCCGGTGGCAACCACCAGCGAATCGATTACAGGAATGGCCTTTGCTGAATTGGCTCAGGCAGTGCAGGACGCTGTTGATAATCGGGTAAAAAACATGATTCCAACCCAGAAAGTTGAAATCGATCCAAATTCAAGCGGTTGCAGTACCAAATAATTGCTGTATTTTTGATAACGAAAATATCGCTTATTGTTATTCATTTCGTAATTTTAACAACCTAAAACAAAACAAATACCTTTATGGCAAAAATACGTGATTTAAAAAACGAGGTAAATTACCTGATTTATGAGGTAATTTCCGATTGCAACACCTTTATTGCTTTACATCCTGAGAAAAGAGAACAAGCCATGTTGCTGGTTGAAGAAGCAGTTGCCTTGCGTAATCGGATGATTCAAAAACTGAATCACCCCGAAGAAGTTAAGCCTGCTTATTTTAGAGATTTGAAAAGCACCTTAATTAAAGAAGTTGATGTGTTGTTTGAGAAACTTCGTAAAATGATAAAATGATTATTGGTTCCGGTTATTTGGAGTTAAATAGAATTGGAATTTAAACAAAAGCCCTCAGGATTTAACATCAATTCTGAGGGCTTCTTTATTTACTAAATTTTATGGTGCTAAAAAGCTCCGCCTGCTTTTAGCTTTTCTTTAATGGCTTCTGGAATAGCATCTTTATGTATCTGAATGGCAATAGTTTTTAAACGCAAATACGAATTGCTCATATACAAATAACCACCCATCTTATTGCTGTCGTCGGCCCAAGAGTTTTTGGTCAGGTAATAAACCGTTCCGTTCTGATCGCTTGCCTTGCCAACCAGATGCATCAAGTGGTCGTCGGTAGTTAAAAATTTATCGAAGGCTTTTTGTCGCAGTTCCTGGGTAATTGTTTTTTCTTTTCGGGGTTTCGAAAAATCGAAAAGCAGCTCAGCTTTTTCTTCTTCTGAAAGCACATCCCATTTTAAGCGTTCACTATCGTCCATGTTTGCCGGATCGGTTTCGGGAACAATGGCAATTCCGTGATTGTGCGAAAACCCGGCTTCACTAACATCGCCATCCCAATTCACCGAGAATCCCTTTTCAAAAGCAGAATCAATTACGGTCATTAGCTCATCGATGGGCAGGTTAAAGTATTTGTCGTGCGACCAGTTGTCGGGGATTTCCAAATCGACCCAGGAGTAAAAAGGATAAGACTGATAGGAGGTGAATTCCACATAATCGGAACTTTTGAATTCCATTTCCGACAAAAAACTTTGTGGCGTGTATTCTTTTCCGTTGTAATCAAATTTTTCGGGAACCCGACCCAGATAGATGTCGAGAGCGGCATTAAATACTTCAAAAGCTTTGCCGGAATAGCCATTCATATGTTTTAAACTACCGTCTAAAACAGCCTGTAATATTTCAGTTAATTCACCGTGTTTGTGGTATTTTAAGCCGTAATTGATTCCGGAATAAGCCGATTCGGGAACCAGTCCGTGGGCAGCAATGGTATTCATTACATCGTGAGCCTGACCGCCTTCGCCAAAGTTTGCGCTTCCCTGGTAACGGATGTATTTTTTTGCTTTTTCAGGATAAGCCATTCGCACAAAAAACATTTCTGATAAATCGTGAGAACCTTTTCCCATCCGAATTAATTCGGTTTCGATAAACGAGGTGGTGGCAAAACTCCAGCAAGTACCAGTGCTGGCCTGATTTTTTACCGTGGTGGTAGGAATGGTTATGGTTGAGGTAAATTGATAACCTGCTTGCTGTTTTTTGTCTTTTTTACCTGTAGCCTGCGTGTTGAAACTTATTGCCAGGCTTAGGCACAAAAGAAGCAATCCGGGAAAAAGATTTTTTTTCTGCATGTTTACTTTTTTTAGTTTGATTGTAAAATTAAGACATTTTTAGCTTAAAGGCTATCAATGTGGCGTCATCAATTTGCTCAAACCCGTTTTTCCATTGCTGGAACTGGCTAAAAAGCAATTCTGATTGTTTTTTTAGCGGAGTGTTTTGATTGTCAACGCAAAATTTCATTAGACGTTGTAAGCTAAATTTCTCATCGTTGTTATTGTATTGATCAACCAGTCCGTCGGTAAACAGGTAAACGGTTTCGTTACCCTGCATATGGTAGGTGAGCGAGGTAAAAGGCCGCATTTTGGGACTATAGCTAACCGGCATTCTATCGCCTTTAAGAACCAGGGGTTCTGTTCCTCCGGTAATTATTACTTTGCCTTTTGCACCGGCGAATTCCAGGGTTTTGTTTTCTTTATCGATCACTACCAGCGAAAGATCGATACCGTCGGTGTGGTCCAGGGCATCGCCCGATTGTTGCAGCGATTCAATTATCTGAACCCGCAATTGGTCGAGTATTCGATGGGGTTCGGAGCAGTTTTTAACAGCCACAATTTCTTTTAAAAAGGCAATGCCAAGCATGGTTAAAAATCCACCCGGAACACCGTGGCCGGTGCAATCGCCCAATGCAATCAACGTTTTATTGCCGGCCTGATGTACCCAATAAAAATCACCACCCACCATTTCCTTGGGCTCATAAATCACAAAGTACTCGCCAAAATAGTCATTCATTTTGTTTTTTGGTGGTAAAACAGCCTGTTGAATGTAGGCGGCATATTTTATGCCTTCCTGCCAGGCCTGATTGCTTTGTTCAATACGCTGATTTTGTTCCGACAGCACTTTGTTTTGTTCAACAATTTGTTGTTGTTGTACCTTTAATTCTTCGTTCAGTTGTGCCAGCTCTTCATTTTTATGCAGAATATAGAGTTGTTGCTTCGATAGTTGATTGTTTAATGCTTTTCGGTTTATTAAGTTTCGTATCAACACATAAACCAGAATTATCATCAATAAAAGTATTATTAATACGGAATTTCGAATGTTTTTCTGAATGCGGATTTCTTTTTCTTTGTTTTTAAACTCGAGGTCACGCCTTGCAATTTGCATTTCCTGTAAGTCGATGGCCTGTTGTTTGCGTTCCAGTTGGTATTTCGATTCGAGTTCGAGAATGGCTTCCGTTTTTTGAGCCGAAAACAAACTGTCGTTTAGTTTTATATATGCTTTGGTGTATTCGAGCGATAGTTTGTAATTGCCCAGTGCTTCCTGGCTCAGGGCCATTTTTTGGTAGGCGTTTGCCATGTCGTTAATACCACTGTACGATTCGGCTGTTTGAAGCGACTGTTTCGCCATTTCGAATGCTTTTTGATATTTTTTCTGGCGGTAAAAGAGTTGTGCCAGGTTATCCTGAGTCAGGGCTAGTCCGTATTTGTTGCCAATTTCTTTGTATTGTTCTTTGGCCTGATTAAAATAAGAATAGGCGGAATCAATTTGTTTATTGTCGAGATGTATTACGCCCAGGTTGTGCAAGCAATCGGCTACTCCGCCGGCATCGTTAATGTTGCGTTCCATACCTAGCGAACGGAGAAAGTATTCTTTTGCCTTTTGTGGCTTGTTGGTATGATGATACACCCGGCCCAGGTAAAAGTAGGTATCAGCGATTCCGGCTTTATTTCCCAGGTTGGTAAACAAATTCATGGCTTCCTGATGGTGCTGTATCGATTCATCGATATTATTCTGGTCGAAGTGAATTAAGCCCACATTGTTGTATATTTTTGCCATGCTTTTTTGGTCGCCAAACATCTCAAAAATGGGTAAGGCTTCCATAAAGTATGCTAATGCTTCACTGGTTTTTCCCTGGCGGTTCAATATGTTTGCAATATTATTGGTTAAACTGGCATTGGTTCGCGAGGGCTGGTTGGTGTCAATGTATTGCCGGGCTTTATGGTAATAGGCAATGGCTTTTTCATCTTCTGCTTTAAACAGAAGAATGTTTCCAATATTAGTGAGGGTGTTTGCAATTCCCACCGAATCAGTGGTTTCAAGTCGAATCTGATGGGTCAGGTTATGGTAATGCATCGATGAATCGAATTGAGCGATTTTGTAATAAGCAATACCCATATTCGAATAAGTTTTTGCCAGATTATTTTTATCGGGATCTAATTTTCTGTACGGAATGGCTTTTTTATAGTAATTAATGGCTTTATCGGATTCATCGTTTACCAGCGCAATGTTTCCTTTTCCATGGAGCACCTGGCCTAATCCGGGGGCATGGTTCGATTTGAAATAATGGTATTCGCTGGAATCAAAATAATTTAGTGCAACCTGGTAGGCTCCTTTGGTTCGGTAGCATTCGCCCAAAACCGAATAGGAATAGCCAAGTATGGTGTCACTTATCTGGGTTATCTGTGCATTGTTGAGTACCTGTTTGTTAATTAGCCTGATGGCAGAATCGGGATTTTGCCCTGCTGCTGATTCAGCC
Organism: Salinivirgaceae bacterium; assembly: GCA_050251815.1. Lineage (GTDB taxonomy): Bacteria > Bacteroidota > Bacteroidia > Bacteroidales > SZUA-534 > GWE2-40-63. Next base: position 9,995 of record JBFWMB010000071.1, read on the forward strand.
AATTTAAGGTATTGATAGCTTTTCTCATCGATGGTTTGCCCTGTAAGGTTTGTGCTGGCAGCAACTACCAGAAAACAGCACAGCACGGGGTATAATAAAGTCTTAGCCAATAGTAAATGATGGTTTAAGGCATTAAACATAATAAAAATAAACAGTAGTTAAAATACATGGGTTACTTTAACAAAGGTAAATTTAGTAAATATAGTTTAGCATCAGCAGCTATATATTATTTATTTTGCGACAGATTTTATAACTGCTAATAACCTTTGGTTGGTTTTTTTTGAAAAGCCTGTTTGCAATTAATACTTTTTGTAATGATTCATCCGATACAATTTGCGGGGTTAAATCCCGAAGAAGCCCCTTTGGCTTTTTATACCGAAAAACCTTTTGACAGCGATCCTGACTTGGCCGTTGATATGCTTTCAGTGCGCGAACAATTAGCCCGTGAACGTTTGGTTCACGATCAGCATTTGGTCTACGCCCTGCAAACGCACACGGCAAATGTGGCTGTTATTACTGAAAAGAATGTCCATAGCGTTCATCCGGATGTTGATGGGCTGATTACCCGGCAAAAGGGCTTTTGTTTATGCATTGAAACGGCCGATTGTGCACCCATCTTACTTTTCGATTCGGTTAATAAGGTTGTAGCGGCTTTACATGCCGGGTGGAAGGGAACGGCTCAGGAAATTACCACCCGGGCTGTTGGTTTAATGAAGGAGCACTACGGAACAAGACCACAGGACTTATTTGCTGATGTGGGTCCCTGCATTTCGCAAAAAGTTTATGAAGTGGGATCTAATGTTTTGGAAGCCTTTAAAACATTACCGATAAGTCTTGATTCGGTATTTTTGCCGGCCATAGAACCCGGTAAGTATTGGTGTAATATTAAAGAAGCCAATAAATTATTGTTGCTGCATAATGGACTTCAGGCCTCGCGCATCACTATTTCAGCCCACTGCACCTATGCTGATTCCGATAAGTTTTTTTCGGCCCGGCGCGACGGGTTCGACACCGGCCGAATGATAAGCGGAATTATGCTTCGTTAGCAGGTACCCTGGTGTTTTGTTTGTACACGTCGATGTACCATTTGTGCAGACAAATTAAAGCCCAGATGCGATTGTATAAATATTCTTTGTTGGTTTGGTAATACTGCGTTAACAAATGTTTTACCTCACGGTAATTTACCCAACCGGCATCGTTAATCACTGTTTCGCTCAGGTAATCGTCAGCCAGGTATTTCAGTTCAGTTTTCAGCCATTTGTTCAGCGGGATACTAAAACCCCATTTGGGCCGGTCGAAGTAGTTTTTTGGGACATAATCGTATAAAAGTTCCTTTAATACGTACTTTTGAATGCCCCGGTGATGCTTTAAATCAGGATGCAGGTTAAGGGCAAATTCAACCAGGCGGTAATCGAGCAGGGGAACACGGGCTTCGAGCGAAAAACGCATGCTGGCCCTATCCATTTTCACCAATAAATCGTCGGGTAAATAATAACTTAAGTCGAAAAAAGCCTGTTTTTCTTTAGCGTTTAATTTTCGGGTAAATGCTTCCGACAGCAAGTTGGGAGTGAAGGCTGCCGGTTTATTAACCATCAGGTTTTCTAATTCACGTTGCGAAAACAGGTATTGTTCCTGCGAAAAAATATGCGAAGCCAGGAAGTCGTCGGCCCGAAAGTCGAAAACCTGTGCCGCTCTTTGGTAGCGTGGCCCAAAACGCTGGAGTATTTTTTTAATTAAGTGGCGATTGCTATTAATTAACGGATTGTGCAGTCGTTGCGCCCAGGTGTACATTCCGTAACCCTGAAAAAGTTCATCGCCTCCGTCGCCGGTAAGGGCCATGGTAACCTGGCTGCGTGCCATTTTTGAAACCAAAAGCGAAGGGATTGCCGATGAGTCGGTAAAGGGTTCGTCGTAATACGAAAAAATATCAGGAACCAAGGCGAGCGCTTCTTTCTCAGTAAGGACAAAAGCGGTGTGTTCGGTATGCAAATGATTGGCCACCTGCTGTGCGTAATCCAATTCGTTATACTTTGCCTGGGCAAATCCAATGGAAAAAGTTTTTAAGGGTTGGCTGCTGATGCTTTGTGCTACGGCTGCTACCAGCGACGAATCGATACCGCCGCTTAAAAAAGCTCCGTAGGGAACATCAGCAATGAGCCGGTATTTAACCGAACTGGTCAACAGTTCGTTCAGTGTTTCTTTGGCCTGTTCAAAATTGTTAATTGTCGGGGTGGTAATTTTATTTCGGGCGTCCCAATATTGGGTAAAGGTTAATTGTTCTCCATCGAAAACCGCATACGAACCCTGAGGAAATTTATATGTGTTTTTATAAATGGTTCGGGGTGCCGGTATGTATCCCAAATGTAGAAATTGTGCTACGGAATCGGGTTCAATTTGGCGGTTTTGCTTGAAATGCGTGAGTGTGTTAAAGGCTTTCAATTCCGACGCAAAAGCTAATTGTCCCTGATGCAGGTAATAAAACAGCGGTTTAATTCCCAAACGGTCGCGAAAAAGGTACAGTTTATCTGTTGACTTTTGATAAATGGCCATGGCAAACATTCCGTTTAAGCGGGAAACGAATTCCGGTCCCCATTTTTCAAAAGCCTCGAGTATGACTTCGGTATCGGACGAGGTTCTGGTTTGCAGGTTTAATTCCCGCGCCAATTCTTTAAAATTGTAGATTTCGCCGTTAAAAACAATCCACGCATTGCCCGATTGCGAAACCATGGGTTGATTGGCCTGCTCCGATAAATCGATAATACTTAAGCGGCGGTGCCCCAATCCCAGGTGGTTATGGCTAAACGTTCCGCGTGCATCCGGCCCACGGTGAATCAGCGAATCGGTCATGCGTTCCAATTCGCGTTTCGGGAATACGTTTTTGCGGGAGTAAAATCCTACAATTCCACACATAGCATCAGCTTAAGTTGTTTGTTTATTTGGGTGTTTGTGTCCCACGTTACAACAGTTCGTTAATTTTTTCCGGTGGTTGGGCCAAAACGCCTTTTTCCCCGCTAAGCACAATAGGACGTTGCAAGAGGGCGGGATTATCGGCAATAATCCGGCACCATTGTTCGTCGGAAAAGTTTTTTCCTTTCAAATCGGTTTTGTAGAACTTTTCCTGGGTACGTACCAGGTCTTTCGGGCGAACTCCGGTTTTGTTTGCCAGGTTTTGAATGTCGTTGGCAGTTAATGGCATTTTCAGGTAGGTTATCACCTGATGGGGGAGGTTATTTTCTGTCAGGTATTGCAGTCCGGCCCGGCTTTTGGCGCATCGGGGATTATGGTAGATGGTAAGCATAGAACAAAAGTTTTAGGATTAACCAATTAATTGGCATCGTAATTTTCAACAAACGAAACAATGGCAGCAGCACATCCGGCTTGCGCTGTGGCAAACGAAACAGATAAATAATACACCTGGGTTTTGGCACAAAAAAAGTCGAAAAACTCATACGACGTTCCATCCGATTGATCGTAGTTGCTGCCGTAAAATCGCTGAAAGTCGTAAAGTTTTAATATGACCTGGTCAGTTGTCGTAGAATCGGCTTTAATATTGAATCGGTAATGGGTTCCTTTATTGAGAAGTATGGAGAATTCCTGAACCGGGGGTTTGTTCGGGTTTTTTCCTTCTTCGAGGCGTACCCTGAAATCTTTTAAATAGGTAGCATTGCCAATTTCTTTTACCACCACGTCTTTAAGCGCCATGCCACATTGGGCTGTGGATTGCCTGGGACTAAGCAGAAAAACCCCGAATAAAAGCGAAAATAACAAGAAACGTATTGTATAAATGCAGTACTGTTTTTTTACCATTAATGCATTGGTTTTTTATAAAAAAATTAGTTTCTGAAATTAGAAATAATCATCGATATAGAAAAATTATTCTCCACCAAACTCCATTAAATATGCTTTAATAAACGGGTTTAATTCACCATCCAGTACGGCCTGCACATTCGAGCTTTCGTAACCGGTTCTAACATCTTTCACCAGTTTGTATGGATGCAGGGTATAACTCCGAATTTGTGAGCCCCATTCAATCTTCTTTTTTGAGCCCTCGATTAAAGCTTTTTCTTCTTCTTTTTTTCGCAGTTCCAGTTCGTACAATTGCGATTTTAAGAGGCGTAAGGCATTTTCTTTGTTTTGGGATTGCGAACGCGATTCGGTGTTCTCAATTACAATACCTGTGGGTGCATGATGCAGGCGCACACCGGTTTCTACCTTGTTCACATTTTGACCACCGGCACCGCTGCTGCGAAAGGTGTCCCAGGTAATGTCGGCCGGGTTGATTGTAATTTCTATCGAATCGTCGATTGCCGGGGATACAAAAACTGACGAAAAGGTCGTTTGGCGTTTTCCCTGGGCGTTAAAAGGTGAGATGCGAACCAGCCGATGTACCCCGTTTTCACCTTTCAGGTAACCGTAGGCAAAATCGCCTTCCAGTTCAAGGGTAACGGTTTTAACACCTGCTTCCTCACCGGGCTGGTAGTTTAACTCCCGAACTTTGTAGTTGTTTTTTTCGGCCCACCTGATGTACATACGCATGAGCATTTCTGTCCAGTCGAGGCTTTCGGTTCCGCCAGCGCCGGAGTTTAGTTTTACAATGGCACCCAACGCATCTTCCGGCTTGCGCAGCATGTTTTTCGATTCCAGTTCTTCAATAGCCTGCAGGGCTTTATGGTATTGTTCTTCAACTTCGTTTTCGGTAGCTTCGCCCGCATCAAAAAAATCAAACAAAATTAAGAGCTCATCCACCGCAGTGTTGGCTGTTTGATACCCTTTAACCCAAAATTTCAGCTGATTTACTTTTTTCAGTTGTTCTTCGGCAACTTTGGGCTCGTCCCAAAAACCGGGTGCGTGGGTTTTTTGCTCTTCTTCATCGAGTTCGAGTGTTTTTTTGTCGATGTCAAAGATGCCTCCTCAGCGTATCCAGTCGCTTTATAATTTCTTTTTTTTGATCCGTTGTTATCATAGTTAGGTATTCGTTTGGTGCAAAAGTAAAAATTTAAAAGGGAACCCACCGGTTTAGGATTTGTTTTTCAACAGTTCAAAAACCAGCGCAGGTTCAAAGCCCTTGGCAATAACCGATTGCGCAACTTTTCCCTGTTTTTCGAAGTCGCTTTTGGCTTTAACGGTTTTTTGCTTTTTTTTTATTTCGCTTTGAATTATTTCTTTGTATTGGTTGTCGTCGATGGTTTCCAGTGCATCATGTATGATGTTATGTTCCAGCTGCTTTTGTTTTAAATAATAAGCAATTTTTATTTTACCCCAGTGGTTAAATTTTATTTTATCGCTTACAAAAGCCTGGCAAAAGCGTTCGTGACTGATAAACCGGTCTTTTTTTAACTGCTCAATTATTTTTTCAGCATCCGCTTCGGGCAGTTCCCAACGGCGGAGTTTTTCCAGCACATCGTAGCTGCAATATTCGCGACGGCTGCATATATCCATGCATTTATTCAGGGCTTGCTGAAAAGTCATTGCTTGTTCTGTTTAGTTTAGGATTTGTTTGGGTTTTTCCACTGTGCCTTAAGCATGCGGTGTTTGCCGTTGATGTCGGCACGTAACTCAATTTGCCGGTATCCTAAGGCTTCGAGCAATGTTGCTGTTTGATTTCCAAAAGCCTCGTTTATTTCGAAATACAACCAGCCATCGTCGGTCAACAGGTTACGGGCCTGTGTGGCTATTTCCCGATAAAAAAGTAGGGGGTCGTCGTCTGAAACAAACAGTGCCAGCGAAGGCTCGTGATCCAATACATTTGCCTGCATCCGGGTTTGCTCCTTCCGGGTAACGTAGGGCGGATTGCTTACTATCAGGTTCGGTTGTTTGGGAAAACCGGGCCAGGCTTGTTTCAGTACATCGGTTTTAAAAAACTGCACTGCCACCTGGTTTAATTCGGCATTGGCTTTGGCCTGCTCAAGGGCCTGTTTCGATACATCGAGCGCGTAAACGGTACTTTGGCTAAGGTTTTTAGCCAGTGTTACCGCAATGCATCCGCTTCCGGTTCCTACGTCAACTATGGTTAACGCGGAGTTTTTATGATCGCGAATTATCCAGTCAACCAGCTCTTCGGTTTCGGGTCGTGGAATCAGCACCGCAGGATTCACCCTGAACTTTAGTCCGTAAAATTCGGTTTCGCCCAGGATGTATTGAATGGGTTCGTGGTTTACGAGCCGTTTTGTTATTGACAATATTTGATTGTAGTCAGAATTGGATACATTTGTGTGTGTTTCGGTAATTTGTTGCCAGCGCGACAGCTGAAGCACGTTCTCATACATAAGAAACAGTAATTGCGTGGTTTCTCTGCTGCCATATACAGGAATCAACAATTCTTTTACCTGTTTTGTTATTTGTTGAAGTGTGTAGTTCATAGGGACCAAAATTATTAAAAAAATCAGGAACATGACTCAGAAAACAATTCATGAATATTACATGCAGCGATGCATTGAACTGGCAAAAAATGGCGCAGGACAGGTGGCACCCAATCCGATGGTGGGCGCTGTGGTAGTGCATAACAACCGGATTATTGGTCAGGGCTATCACGCCGGCTTTGGTGAGCCCCACGCCGAAGTGCATGCCATTGCCAGTGTAAGCGATAAATCGCTACTAAAAGAGTCAACCATTTATGTTTCGCTGGAACCCTGTGCGCATCAAGGTAAAACACCACCTTGTGCCGATTTAATCGTGGCTCATCAGATACCCAGGGTGGTAATTGGTATGGTCGATCCGTTTAATAAAGTGAACGGGGCAGGCATTAAACGCATGGAACAGGCCGGTTGTGACGTTACAACCGGAGTTCTTGAAAAGGAATGCTGGGATTTGAATAAAGCTTTTATTACCTACCACACGCAACAACGTCCCTACATTATTTTAAAGTGGGCGCAAACGCTCGATGGTTTTATCGATAAAAAAAGGGAACCGGGTTTTATTCAGGAACCCAACTGGATTACCAACGAAGTCTGTCGTTCGTTGGTGCATAAATGGCGCAGCGAGGTGCAAAGTATTATGGTGGGCACGCATACGGCCTATATCGATAATCCGCAATTGAATGTTCGGGTGTGGTCGGGCAAAGCGCCCCTGCGTATTGTGCCGGACAAAAATCTTAAGCTGGATAAGGAACTGCATCTTTTTGATCAGCAACAAGCCACCCTGGTTTTGAATTCGGTTAAGGATGCCGTGGATGGTTTAATTGAATACAAGACCCTGCCTTTTGGCGATGCCTTTTTGCGTGAACTGATGAAAACACTTTACGACAAAGGAGTTAACAGCTTATTGGTGGAAGGAGGCCAGCAATTGCTGCAATCGTTTATAAATAAAAACTATTGGGACGAGGCCCGGGTTTTTACCGGCAATGTATTTTTTAACAAGGGAACGGCTGCGCCGGTTATTAAAGGCGTTGTGGCCAGTCACCAGAAGCTGCGCGATAATATCTTAATAACTTATTTGAATGGTTAACCGAAGTTTTGTTTACAAAAAGCTTCCATTTTTTAATAAAATGCTATTGCCTTGTAACGTTAATTTTCGGATTTTTACATTTCGATTTTGTCAGATAGGTATATTCTGACAATAATATTGTAAATTTGAGCTGCTACCAAAAATACAACACTATGATCAGGTTACCGTTATGGATACACCTTATTGGATTATTTCTTTTTAGTATTTCTGCTGTTAACGCCCAGGTGGTTAAGGGCGAAGGCGAGGTTAAAACCGATGTCAGGGAACTTACCGGGTTTACGGGCATCATTGCCCAGGGGAGGTTTGAATTAGCCCTTGTTCAGGGCGGCCCGGAAGGCGTTCGTATTGAAAGCAATGAGAACCTGCTGGAGTTTTTTCAAACCCGAATCGAAGACAGCATGCTGTATATTTCGATGACAGCCGACATTAGAAAGTATAGTACACTTAAGGTTACTGTTTCGGTTAAAGAATTAAAAAAGATTTATCTGTTAAACGAGATTAGCCTGGTATCGGACCGTGTGATTCATTTTGAAACGCTGGAACTGTTCAGTGGAGGCATGTCGCGGATTGATCTGGAGCTGTATGCGTCGAAATTAACCCTGCAACTGACCGACGGAACTTTTGCATCCCTCAAGGGTTTTGCAGAAGGAATGCAGGCCGAGATTCATGATGAAACCGAACTGAATGCTTTTGAACTGCAGGTTAATAAAGCTTCTATCTTATCGTCGGGATTTACCGAAATAATGGTGCATGTGAAAAAAGAATTGCGTTTAATGGTTTCGGGTTCCAGTAATGTGTATTACATGGGTGAGCCAAGCATTAAAGAACGGATATTTTCGAGCAACGGATTTATTGTAAAACGCAAGAGCGATTAATTGCCATAATACCTTCGGAGGTATTTGCTTATAATTGCCTTAAAATTAGCTTCTCCCTCGTTCATAAACCGAACTTCGATGGGCAGGTAATACACCGGCAGGTGTTTTAACTTTTCAGCATATGTTCCTGTTTTTAAGCGTACCGCATCTTTTTCGGTGCAAACAATGGCTTTGTGGCTTCCGGCAAGGGCATCGAACTTCTGCACTGTTTTTTCGATGTCGGAAGCCGAGAAATCGTGATGGTCGGCAAAGGATGCGTGGTGCAATTCCGCTCCATGCTGTTTCAGTTTTTTGAAAAACAAATCGGTGTTGGCAATGCCCGTGAGTGTTAACACCTGCATGTTGTTGAGTTGTGTCAAATCCAGGTTGCCTGCCTGGTTATCGAACACCGGCAGCATGGCTCCGTACTGAAAGGTTGTAAAAAACAAATCCTGATAAGGGAACAGGTTGAGTTCTTTTTGCAGGATGCGAAAATCGATGGGGGTAAGGTGGTGCGGGCATTTGGTAACCACCACAATGGATGCCCGGTGGCTGTTGTGAGCCGGTTCGCGCAGTCGGCCAACGGGAAGCAGCCAGTCGTTGGTAATTAAGCGGTGGTAATCCATAAGCAGGATGTTTATTCCCGGATTCACATAGCGATGTTGGTAGGCATCGTCCAAAAGAATCACTTCAGGAGGCACATCTTCGCTTAAAAGCTTGTCGATGGCATGAACGCGCTTCTCGTCGACAACTACACGAACGTTGGGAAATTTTTGCTTAATCTGCAGTGCTTCGTCGCCGGCATCGCTGGCCGATGACTGTGTTTTTACCTCGTAAAAGCCTTTGGTTTTTCGTTTGTATCCCCGGCTTAACGAAACCAAACGATAACGGCTGCCTAACCAGTTTATCAGGAATTCGGTGTGGGGCGTTTTTCCGGTGCCGCCAACGGTGAGGTTCCCAACTGAAATTACCGGAATGTCGTACGATTTTGAAGTATAAATGCCCCAATCGAAAAATTTGTTTCGCAGCTTTACTACCAAACCATATAAAAGCATAAAAGGAAATAAATACCAATGCATCGGCGCGTGCTTTTTATGTGAGCCTTAAAGATACGGTCAATTGGAAGAAATAAAAATAATTTTTAAAACAGTTGGTGTTTTTCTTAAGCGGAAGCGGGATTCTGGATGCTGGTTACTTGTTGCTGGTTACTGGTTACTGAATCACAGAATAACAGAATCACTGGATAGCAGACTGTTAGAATTTAGACCTTAGAGACTAGACTGAAGACACAAGACCTAAGACAAAACGGAAAACGGAAGTACTTAAAGTTCATAAAGTGACTAAAATACTTAAAGTTCGAGTAGCTGCGGAAAACTAGTTACTGGATTACGGAATCACAGAATCACGGGAAAACAGCCTATTAGACGCTAGACTTAAGACTCAAGACTCAAGACTCACTCTTCACTATTCACTTTTCACTCTTTTTGAACCATTAAGGCATTAAGAGAGTTAAGCTTTTCTTCTGCCACGAAGGCACCAAGGCACAAAGTTCCACGAACAAGCTTAGTGTTTTTTCTTTGTGGTTTAGTGTCTTGGTGGCAAAAAGGAATACGGAGCACGGAAACTGGTTGCTGGTTTCTGGAAGTTAGAACCCTGCCCGACGGTCAGGCGGGTTAGACCGCAAAGACGCAGGGGCGCAATTGGTGAACCTAGGCTTGCTTGCTGATTACCGATTTACAGAATCACAGAATCACTGGACAATAGACTCAAGACTCCAGACACTAGACTCCAGACACTAGACTAAAGACTCAAGACTTAAGATCCAAGACCTACTTTTCAATATACTTTGGACTGCCCACTGTGAGCTGAGGGCTGGTTTCTGGTTTCTGGTGGTTGATATATGGAACGCAAAAATTTCAAAGTTTTAGTATCTTTACAAAAAAAAAGATTATGGATATTCAATCGCGAAAAATAGAATTCATTCAGGAATTTTTAAAAATTCAGCGGGAAGACATAATAATTCGTCTTGAAAAACTATTAAAAAAGGAAAAATTAAAATTAGATACAGAACCGAGTTCTCCCTTTACCATGGATGAATTTAATGACCGGATTAATAAATCGATGGAAGATTCCCGCAATGGCAGAGTAACAGAAAACAACGAGATCGTTGCCGAAGTTAAAAGATGGCGTTAAAAATATACTGGACAGATTTCGCAAAATCGGAATTGCAAAAAATATTCGATTACTATGTCCTTCGAGCCGGGAAAAGGATAACTACGCGTTTGATTGAAGGAATCATTCATGAAACGAACCAATTAAGATATCAGCCATTTATTGGACAAACAGAAGAGCTCTTATCTCAAAGAACCGAAGATTTTAGGTATTTGGTTTATCGAAATTATAAAATCATTTATTGGTATAATACGGAAAAGAAGCAAATTGAAATAGTAGATGTTTTTGATACCAGGCAAAATCCGACAAAGATGAATAGAGATTAGAATTTAGACATAAGACGCAAGCCAAAACGGAGAACGGAGTACGGAAAACGGAGTAAGGAGAACGGAAACTGGTAGCTGGATGCTGGTTTCTGGAAGATAGAAATTAGACCGCAAAGACGCAGGGACGCAAATGGTGAACC
>JBFWMB010000072.1:0-12250 GCA_050251815.1 Salinivirgaceae bacterium
TAAAAAAGCACAAAGAAACTTAATAAATACCTCATGACTTTTAATCCACTAATGCATTAATAATAAAATTAAAGATGGTATTTCCAAAGTAGTAATCTCCATCGTAACGGTGTTTGTCGACATATGCCAGGTATTGTTCTTTGGTCATGATTCCCACCGGTCCTTCGTGAATGCCTCCAATGCCTCCACTGTCGTAGACAACTACGGCAATGGTGTTAGGTCCTTTTGCATTCAGCAGCTTGTCGGGTATTTTGTAAGCCCGGCGAATCTGCCAGTCGCCATGATTCCTATTACACATGGGATTGTTGTACATATCGCGGTATTCACCTATTTCCACATTATTCAGATAAACCTTATCCTTATCGTCGATTTTACCCAGAACCAGGTAAAGTTTCTGTGGTGCTATTTGTTCTGATAATTCGAACGATTTACGGTACCAGGCATAGCCGTCGTAATTGTTATATCCCTGGCTTTCCCAACTGGCCGGAACCTGAATATCGTGCCAATCGGAGTCGTCGTACTCAATGGCCCTGCAACCCTTGTAGTTTTTAAACGAAAGCTTCCAGGTTCCTGAAAGGTTTTGCGCCAACAGGTGTTCATCGGAATCGAACCCAATGATTAAATTGCCCGAAACTATTCCGCCATCCATTTTCTCATCAAAAACACGTACGGCCAGGGTGTTTTCCTGGTTAAAGCGGATTAATTCGGCAGGAATAGGATACAGCACCGGCAGGTCGTAGGCCGTTTCGTATTCGGGTGGAAAAGTACCCAGCTCCCCAATCAATACCCCGTTAAAATACACCTGGTTTACATCATCAATTTTTCCCAGGCTTAAATACAACCTGCTGTCTGAATACGGCTTTGGAATGGTTACTGTTTTGCGGTACCAGGCTATTCCGTCGTAGCCAACATATCCCTGGCTCTCCCAGCTTGCCGGAGCATAAATAAGGTCCCATTCGCTGTCGTCGAAATGGGGTTTAGCAAACGCAGGATCATCGTCAATGGTAAACTTCCACTGGCCTTTAAGCTGACAAACTTTATCCAAATCAGCTGCCTCTGCAGTTTGCATCAGCAACAGTGCCATCATGGTAATAAGGGTAATAACTTGTTTTTTCATACAATTGATTTTTACAAAAGGGTTTTAATTTATAACATGCAGTTATTTACCCTGCAAAGATGCACCATGTACCTGTAACTTTTGTCACTGTCCTGTACTGCTTTGTCATAAGTTGTCATCAAATTAAAAAAGCAATTTGTAACCCACGCCATGCACGGTTAAAATGATTCGGGCATCGTTGGGATCGTTTTCAATTTTTTGACGAAGTTTAAGAATAAAATTATCGATGGTTCGCGAAGTGGGCTGGTAATCGCTTCCCCAAACTTGGTCCAACAAATCGTCGCGGCTTACCGTTTGGTTTTTGTGTTGGTACAGGTGGTGCAAAATGTCGAACTCTTTATGCGACAGTTTTACTTCCTGATTATTAACCCGGGCAGTATAGGCTGCAAAATTAACCAGGAGGTTTCCAATTTGTATGTCGCGATGATCAGTTTCAGGCTGATGGTTTTCAACACGCCGCAAAAGAGCCCTTATGCGTGCCAGTAATTCACGCAGACTAAAAGGTTTGGTCAGGTAATCGTCGGCACCAAATTCCAGCCCGAGCACTTTATCAATTTCCTCAGCCTTGGCAGTGAGCATAATAATGGGTACTTTAAGCCCTTTACTGCGCAAGGTTTTGCAGATATCGAATCCCGATATTCCAGGCAACATCACATCGAGCAGTATCAACTGATACGACTCATTCAGGGCTTTTTCCAATCCTTCGCTGCCGTCAAAAGCCAAATCGACCCGATAACCTTCAAATTCCAGGTTATCCTGAAGGCCTTTTGCCATGGCCACTTCGTCCTCAACTATCAATACGTTTATCATACCTTTATTTTGCTTAAGAGTTATCTTTTGTGAGTCGTATCGGAAAATACAAACGGAACGTACATCCCTCGTTCAGCTTACTGCTCAGGGTTATTTTACCCTGATGACTTTTCATGGTTTCGCGAACCAGGGCAAGTCCCAGGCCGGTACCTTTAACCTGGTTGGCCAGTTGCTGGTTGGTTACCCGGTAAAACTTATCGAACACCAGTTTTTGGTGCTTTTTGGCAATGCCCATACCAAAATCGCGGACTTCGACAAAGACATACCGCTTGTTTTGGCCGGTAGATACAATCACCTCCCGGCTTTGCCTGCTGTATTTTACGGCATTATCGAGCAGGTTAATCAGCGCTTCTGATACCGAACCGGCATCGCAGTTTATTTGGGCCAACGGAGTCTTGGGCACAAACTGAAGACGAAACCCCTGGTTGCTCAAATGGTACTGATAAGTATCCAGTACCTGTTGACTTATCTGGTTCAGGTCGCAGGCTTCAAAACGAACTTCCCGCTTGTTATTTTCCAGCTTCGAAAAATTCAGAATCTTATCTACAATAGCAGTTAGCCGGTTGGTTTCGTTACTAATTATGCGGTAATATTCCTGTACTTTTTCGCTCGTCTTTACCCGTCCCATTTCAAGTGTTTCAATGTACATGTTTATCAGTGCCAGCGGAGTGCGGATTTCATGCGATACATTCTGAATAAATTCCGACTTTATCTGTGTAACCTTTATCTCGCGTTTGATGCTGGAATATAGAAACCAGAAACCGGAAAGCAATAGTATAAGCAATATCCCCAGCATCAGTTTACCGTCGTTTACCCGGCTCTCGACCATGTTTTTAATGGTTTCGTTTTTTAGCCCGATCGCGATTTCTACTTCGGGTATCAGCCATAGGGCGCCACTTAAGTCGGGCACCAAAATTTCGGGTAATTCTTTTTGACTCGATACCAAAACGGGGTTCACCGAATCACGGAGCACCACCCAAAAATTGTCCCGGGCAATTTCCTGAATCTTCGGACGCAGCTGTTGGTTTAAGAACTGTTGTTTATCGATTTCAATAAAACCATAGGCATACGTGCCGTCCTTTGTTTGCAGGGCAAAATAAAACAGGCTGAGTGTGTCGCTCAGGCTATGTGTAAGTATGCGCCGGTAATTGTTGTTTAGGTAATTACGAAGTTGAATCAACTGCTCCTGCCTGGTTTGCCAGATTCCTGAGAGTTCCTTTTGCTTTTGACTGTCGGCATTTTGCTGAAAAAGTACCCCGGGTTTTCCGGTTTCGCTTACATAGTAAATAGCGCTTATGGATGGATTCTCGTCGGTAAGCCGGAACAAAAGGGCTGAATCGCCGGGTTGTTTCATTACCTGTTCGGTTCGGTTGGCCCAGTTCATTACTACATCCTGACTGTAGGTGTTGATAGACGAAACCATCGATTCCAACTGGTTTTTATAAACCGTTGTAATGAGTTGCTCGTTTTCGTTCAGGCGGGTGTATTCATAAAACACTCCGATGGCTAAAGGTAAAAACAAGACAATAATTAAGGTCAGTAGAATTTTATGTAGCGTTCGTTTCATTAAGGTTGAGGTTCCTGGTTAAAGTTTAATTCGATGCATTAAGTTCCTTGTCCTGCTAAGGTTTTTAATTTCAATTACATTTCGTGAGCACTGGGTCGAAAACAATGTTCGGTTTCGTTCCGCGAGAACTTTGTTGTTTGTGATTTCATCGGTTTTTTAAATCTGCCATCTAAAATTGCTATTCGTAAACCTGCAATCATTTTTTTTAAATCCACCTTCACATATTATAACTGGCTTAAAAATAACAAACATTTGGCACACGCCCTATAAAATTTGACTACAAACAAAAGGTGGGTACCCTAATCATTAAAAAGGGCATCCGGTAAAACCAAATGCCCCCAAAATACCCATTGGGCGAATTACTCCATGGTAATTAAACGCTCATCCTTCTGCTTAAAACCAAATACAAAACTTTTAATTTCGTCCAAACCCGGGTTTTTTTGCGTATTCACACACTGATTGTTCTTATAATAGCAAAACACAGCATTTTTAGTATCGGTTAATGCATCGTAGCATTCGTGCTTATAGATTCGTAGGCCGTTACTACAACCTACCAGTTCCATCAGGGCCCACTGGTTGGTTTTACATTTTCCCGAATACACGGGAAGTTTGTCCATCCGCCGGCCATCAGTTCCGTAGGCCAGCACCTCATCATACGAAAAGCTCATTTTTTCTCCATTTTCAAGGATGCAGTGAATCTTAAAAGTCCCCTCGCGAAGGTCTTTTCCATAAACCGTATCGGTAGCGGTAACTACAAAGTGTAAACAACTTTCCTGTGCCCGGGATGCCAGACCGGCTAAAATTAGAGCAATTAATAACATTAAAGTTCTCATAACATTTGTTTTTAAGGGTTAAATATTTTACCCAACAAATGTAGGGCGCTAAATTATCACAGCTGTCACCAACAAATTACCAATTGTCATTTATTGTCACCATAAATCAAAGATGAGTCATCGCTGTATTTGCACACTCCCTGGCTTGCATGGTCCGATTAAAGAAAGACTGCTTATAAAAAACGGATGAGCCGGACTATACTTTAATAAACTCAGGATGTTTTAATTCCTGCTTGATGCGCACATCGGGCCGGAATACCACCTTTAAGCCGGTGATGTTTTGGGCATTTACCTCTTCGGGCGACGACTCAGCCCGGGTTTGGGCATGAAGGCTAAAGGTTCCCAGGTTTTCGAGTTTTATGGTTTTTCCATCGAGCAGCATCTCGGGAATTAAATTCACCAGGTTGTACAGTACGGAATATACATCGGCACCCGAAGCCGACGACCTCTTTTCGATAATTGGTATCAAGTAATCCATGCTAACCCGGCTGCTTTCGGTTAACCGTGGAAAGTAAACTTTTTCGCCTGCCTTACCCTGTCCGGGCTTGTTGGTCGAGGCTATTTTGTATTTAATGGGCATAACTCAGGGTTTAAATTACAGGGTATAGTTAATCAGAACTAAGGTAACAACTAAGCAAAACTAATATTCTACCACCGGAAACCTGCTGTGTTTTCCAACTTTTGATGCGCATCAAAATAAAATTTGGTGCGCATCAAAATGGCTCAAACTAAGGTCTTTTTTTTCCTAAACTAAGGTAAACGCTGACGCAAACACCGCAGGTTTTAGTCCCATAAAAAGCATTAAAAAGAACCTACACCAGGGGCTTGTTTGATTTATATATGCCATTACCCGGCCACCGGAACCAAAAAAGTTTAAATGCTCCGTTGTACTAAAATGCTTATTAAAAAATGAAACTTTGCATTCCATTCAACATTAATGCTTTATCTGTGTTTTTAATCTTTAAAAACCCTTTAAATTAAAAAGGTAGTTCAAAATTAAAAAATAATTGTCATATTTTGGCTTTAATAATTGATTGTTAGTGAATAAACAATAAATTTGCGCCTCTTTAATACAATCAGCAAATTTTGGGAAAACAAGCATGAGTACAATTTTTGAACGGATAACCATTTGGCGTGGCAAACACCAAATTAAAGAACGGCAGTTTATTTTGCTGCTCAGTTTTGTGATTGGCGTATTGAGCAGTCTGGCAGCCATCGCCTTAAAAAATACCATTCATTACACGCATCATTTTTTAGAGAGCCGTATGGAACTGGGGGTTGAGAATTACCTCTACCTGGCTTTGCCGGGCATTGGGATAATTATATCGGCTATCTGGGTCAACCGCTTTGTAAAAGATAAAATTGGCCATGGCATTACCCGGATATTGTATGCCATCTCGAAAAAGAACGGCATGCTAAAACTCCATAACATGTATTCGAGCATCATCGGGAGTACCTTTACCATTGGTTTTGGCGGCTCGGTAGGTGCCGAGGCCCCCATTGTACTAACCGGAGGAGCCATTGGATCGAATCTGGGGCGCCTGTTTCGCCTGAACCACAAGCAAATTATTCTGATGATTGGTTGCGGCGCAGCCGGTGCTGTAGCCGGTATTTTTAAGGCTCCTATTGCCGGCGTGGTTTTTACTTTAGAAGTACTGATGCTCGACCTGACCATGGCCTCGCTGGTTCCCCTGTTGATTTCGGCGGTAACCTCGGCGGTGATGTCGTACTTTTTCCTGGGCCACAGTGCCGCGCTGTTTAGTTTTGAACTGAAAGAGCATTTTGTTTTGGGTAATTTGCCCTGGTACATCGTATTGGGTATTGTGGCCGGATTCCTGAGTTTGTATTTTACCCGCATTGCCATGCGTGTCGAAGGCTTGTTTCAAAAATTAAAGACCAACTGGCAACGCTTCACCATTGGTGGCCTGATGCTGGGAGTACTCATATTCCTTTTTCCGCCGCTTTTTGGCGAAGGCTACACTACCCTGCATTCCATTCTTTCGGGCAATGCCGATGCCTTATTGGCGCACAGCCTGTTCTACGACTTTAAAGACAACTTTTGGATATTTGCCGCGTTTTTATTTCTCCTGCTTTTGTTTAAAGTATTTGCCATGTCAATAACCACAGGCGCCGGAGGTGTTGGCGGGGTATTTGCTCCCTCCCTGTTTATGGGCGGTGTTTTGGGTTACCTGGTGGCCCTTTTATTAAACCGCTTTAGCTTTATTCAGGTAAACGAGGCCAATTTTGCCCTGGTAGGCATGGCCGCCTTTATGTCGGGGGTAATGCACGCCCCCATGACCTCGATGTTTCTGATAGCTGAAATTACCGGAGGTTACGGATTATTTATTCCCCTGATGGTGGCTTCAACCATTTCGTACCTTACCATCATGTATTTTGAACCCCACTCCATTTATACCATCCGGTTGGCCAAACGTGGCGAACTGATAACCCACAACAAAGACCGGGCCGCCTTAACGCTGATGCGCCTTGAAACGGAAATTGAACGCGATTTAATCAAAGTTAACCCTGATAATACGCTGCGCCAACTGGTGCATGTCATCAGTCAATCGAAACGTAATATTTTCCCGGTGGTGAACCTGAACAATGAATTACAGGGCATTGTACTGTTGGACGACATTCGCGATATTATGTTTAACCCTGAGATGTACGACGAAACTTATGTTTCAAGCTTAATGAGCGCTCCCCCCGACGTAATTCATATTACCGATTCGATGGAAGCTATTATGGAAAAATTTGAAAAGTCGGGAGCCTGGAACCTACCGGTTTTAAAAGACGGAAAATACGAAGGCTTTATTTCGAAATCGAAGATTTACCAGGCTTACCGTAAAGTGCTGGTTTACTTTTCGGAGGAGTAACTGCATTTGAATTGCTTCAGGATAACTAACAGCCGTTTTGGCTTTCACCACCTGCCGGAAACGCCTAGCCCCGTTTGAAAGCTGTTTAAAATAATAACAAATACGAAACATGCGTAGCATACTGATAACCGGAGCCACAGGAAATATTGGCATTGAAGTGATTCGTTTTTTGTACCAAACCAACACCAACCATCGGATAGTTGCTGGAGTCAGAAACCCGGATAAAGCAAAAATTCTGTTTAAAGACTATCCAAAACTAGAGTATGTTCGTTTTGATTTTGAAAACAGTTCCTCATTTGCCCCTGCCCTTAAGGGTATTGAACGGGTTTTCCTGTTGCGTCCGCCAAACCTGTCGGCTGTTGACAAACATTTTAAACCATTTATTGAAACAATTAAGCAAAAACGCATCAATGAACTTGTATTTTTATCGGTACAGGGAGCTGAAAAAAGCAAAGTAATTCCTCACAACAAAATTGAACGTTTGGTAATTGAAAGCGGCCTGGATTATATATTTCTCAGGCCGTCCTATTTTATGCAAAACCTGACAACCACCTTACTTAATGATATAAAAACAAAACGGGCGATTATTTTACCATCCGGAAAAGCAAAATTCAACTGGATTGATATCAATAACATAGCTGAAACAGGGGCCATAGTGCTCAACAATTTCGAAACCTATAAAAATCAGGCCCTTGAGCTTACCGGAATGGAAAATGAAAGTTTTGATAAAGTGACTGCACTGATAAACAAAGCAATTAAAAATCCTATCAGCTACCAGAGTGTAAATCCGTTGCGATTCTATATGATTAAAAAGCAGGAAGGAATGGCCAAAGGAATGATTCTGGTTATGCTATTGCTTCATTATTTGCCCAGGTTTCAGAAGGAGCCAGCACTTACACCGGTTTATGAAGAACTCTGCGGTAAAAAACCAACGTCGTTACGCGCTTTTATTGAACGAGAGAAAGAACACTTTTAAAAACATTAAATGCTTTAAAATAAAAAAGGTGGGCCTAAACCCACCTTCTACTACACAATTAACAACTTTGTGTAAACTAAACCCTATTACTAACTAAAACACTATGAAAAAAAACTATCTTACATTTTAATGGCATTCTTCATCGACACCAAAGCACTGCTTAAAGTAAGTCCGTTATCCTGAGCATTGGTTGGGCTTACTTCGAACTTCAACAGGTCGTCGACTACTACGAAATTAATAATAGAACCCTTTGAAATGGCTCCGTTATCTTCTGATATAATTAAGGTATTCTTACCTACCCGGTTTTTAAGCTCTTCGGCATTGCGCGAGAAGCTAAAACCTTCAGATACATAAAGAATCTGACAATCGGATACTTCGTTAATGCTATTGAATTCTCTAACCACAATATTCTGGAAACCAAATTTCTTTCCAGCCGTCTGGCTTTTCAATTCCGAAGCCAACAAAGAGTTTTTCATAACACCAATCACAAAATCACCTTGTTTCGACTCTTCGGGCCAACCTACATAACGGATGAAATTAATGGTAAACAACGATTTGTACTTTTCAATTTCACCTGCTTTCGACTGTACACCTGTCAAACTAATTACCGCCAATAAGATTACAATTAACTTTTTCATTGAATTTTTAATAAAATTTGTTTTGAATTAAAATACAACCTATTGAACGGCAAAATTAAAAATAGGTTGGTTACCCGGCTATGATAGTAAAAGGCTAAAGTGCTGAAGTTCTTCGTGCAAAAAGTTGATGCAGGTCATGTAAGTTGCCGGTACTTGGCAGTATCCAAAACCCTGACTGTTGTTTTACAGCTACTTACGCATTATGATTAAAACAGCATACCATCCAGAATCAAGCAGCAGACGATTAACAATTCAAACATTAAAACCTCATTTTTATAAAAAAGTGAAACCAAAATTAAAGCAACAATTTCCTTTTATCGTTAAAAAGCCAACTATCCCCTGTCACTTTATTACAATAAACCATGAAATACGTTTATTAATTGGTAAAAAGGTCAAAACAAAACTGATTTTTAATACTTTTGTCTCCATAAGTTAATAGCTGTAAATAAACCCTCAAAAATACTACAATAGTGAAACTTTGGGATAAAGGTACGGACACCAACGCACAGGTAAATCGATTTACCGTAGGTAACGATCGAGAACTGGATGTAAACCTGGCTCCTTTCGATGTATTAGGCACGCTGGCTCACATTCAAATGCTTGAATCGATTGACTTGCTCACCACAGCCGAATTAAACCAGCTAAAACAAGTATTAATACAATTATATGATTCCATTAAACAACAAGGCTTTACTATAGACCCCAACGTTGAGGATGTGCATTCGCAAATTGAATTTTTGCTTACACAAAAACTCGGTTCTATCGGAAAGAAAGTGCATAGCGGTCGCTCGCGAAATGATCAGGTTTTGGTGGCTATGAAACTCTATTTGCGCGACCAAATAAAACAACTGGTTCAGGCTATTTCAACACTTTTTGAAACCCTGATAAACCTTAGTGAAACCCACAAACAAGTTTTAATTCCGGGTTATACGCACCTGCAGATTGCTATGCCTTCGTCGTTTGGCTTATGGTTTGGTGCTTATGCCGAAAGTTTAAGCGATGATTTGGACCTGCTACTGACCGCATTTCAGCAGGTCAATCAAAATCCTTTAGGCTCGGCAGCAGGTTATGGTTCTTCATTTCCGCTCAACAGGCAAATGACTACCGATTTATTGGGCTTTAAAGCGTTAAATTACAATGTGGTTTATGCTCAAATGACCCGCGGTAAAGCCGAACAAACCCTGTCGTACGCTATGGCATCGGTAGCCGGAACTCTTTCGAAAATGGCCATGGATTTATGTCTTTACAACTCGCAAAACTTTGGTTTTGTAAGTTTTCCCGATGCCTTTACTACCGGTTCATCCATTATGCCTCACAAAAAGAACCCCGATGTGTGGGAACTGGTGCGTGGCAAATGCAACTTGATAAAAGCACTGCCCAATCAAATAGCCCTACTTACTTCAAATCTGCCATCGGGTTATCACAGGGAACTTCAACTGCTGAAAGGGCAGGTTATTCCGGCCATCAGCGAATTAAAGGACTGCCTGGAAATAAGTCAACTGATGCTGGTAAATATAAAAGTAAACCCTGAAGTTTTAAACGACCCGAAATACCAATACCTTTTTAGTGTTGAAGCATTAAATAAAATGGTATTGCAGGGAATTCCTTTTCGCGATGCGTACAAAGAGGTTTCAAAAGCAATAGAACTGGGAACATTTAACGCCGATTTAAAAGTGAAACACAGCCATGAGGGCAGCATCGGAAATTTATGCAATAAAGCCATAAAAGAAAAGTTCGATGCCCTGAAAGCGGCTTTTCCTTTTGAGAAGATTGAATCGGCACTGCAAAACCTGATAAAATAAAAAAAAAGGTTGCAACCACAACGACTGCAACCTAATAATGCACTAAAAGTGCTTTGTTTATTTTAACGATTTCTCAATAATCTCTTCATATTTTTCGTGCAACTGCTCCAGCTCTTCTTTGTTTAAGGAGGTAGAATAAACACGTACCAGATCAAGCACCTCAGAACCGTAAATTACGGCCAATGCCGCATCGAAGGCAGAAAGCTGAATGTTGTTGCGCACTTGCAAAGTTACCTTCTTGAAATGGCTCCAATTCAGCTGTTCGTTAATTTTAAGGTAATACATTGGCTCCTCGTGATCTTTTAAAATCTTATCTGAAATCCAATCCACTTTAAACAATTTTTTAATTTGAATTATGGCCGATTCTTCGAGCTTTTTGCTTTTAGCAAAGCTGATTCCATAATCGCGATAGTATTCCTGAATTTCGGCAATATGGTCGAAACCCTTTAGGTACCTAAGCCTTATGCTTTGATACGTGGTATTGTGAACGCATAAACTAGCAGGAGTTCCTTCAAACTCCAGTTTTGTTTTCTTTTTTATGTCGTGGGTAATCCGCAGTATCTTTTCGGTCGATTCCCGCTGGGTCATCACTAAAAAAATGGAATCGGGATTTCGGTCAACGGGCAGGTTTGCTCCATAATATCCCGGGAAACTGCCTAAATTTTCAAGAACAAATGTATTGGGAAGGATTCCCCGTTCCACCGTTTTTACATGTTCTTCTTTAATAATACTTCCAAATGTTTCGAGCGCCATAGTAGTTTTTTTTGGTTTGTGACTGAAGTAATTTGAGTTTCTTTTTTACAATATAAAAAATGAAACGGTTTTTTGTTCAATATAGCCCGGGTAAAACTATTGTTAATTACGAGAACAATTTTATATTCAACCCTTTAAGAATAGCTCTTCTTTGACCCCAAAGATATTCGCAAGTTTTTTTATCAATTTATTTGCATTATTCTTTTCAAGAACTATCTTTGCATCGCCTTTAGAAAAAGCAAGGTTCTATAAAGGATTGGGGCGATTAGCTCAGCTTCGAAAAATGCAAACTCATTTTTCAAGAGTCCTCGAAAACTCACAAAATCAACGATTTTTAGTTTTCGGGATTGGTTCAGAGCTTCCTGATTGTATTAGAATTATTAGTTCGTTATTTGACATTAAGGGCGATTAGCTCAGCTCCGAAAAATATTTCAATATTTTTCGAGAGTCCTCGAAAACTCACAAAATCAAAGATTTTTAGTTTTCGGGATTGGTTCAGAGCTTCCTGATTGTATTAGAATTATTAGTTCGTTATTTGACATTAAGGGCGATTAGCTCAGTTGGTTCAGAGCACTTGGTTTACACCCAAGGGGTCGGGGGTTCGAATCCCTCATCGCCCACATATACAGGTAATTATTACCGCAGGTTCTTATATTTATGGGCGATTAGCTCAGCTCCGAGAAATATTTCAATATTTTTCGAGAGTCCTCGAAAACTCACAAAATCAACGGTTTTTAGTTTTCGGGATTGGTTCAGAGCTTCCTGATTGTATTAGAATTATTAGTTCGTTATTTGACATTAAGGGCGATTAGCTCAGTTGGTTCAGAGCACTTGGTTTACACCCAAGGGGTCGGGGGTTCGAATCCCTCATCGCCCAC
>JBFWMB010000072.1:12260-20062 GCA_050251815.1 Salinivirgaceae bacterium
TTCAGAGCTTCCTGATTGTATTAGAATTATTAGTTCGTTATTTGACATTAAGGGCGATTAGCTCAGTTGGTTCAGAGCACTTGGTTTACACCCAAGGGGTCGGGGGTTCGAATCCCTCATCGCCCACTTTATTAAAGCTACCATTAGGTGGCTTTTTTTGTTTACAACATTTCCTAATCAGCTCACAATTTCCACCTATTCAGTTTATTTAATTTCCAAACTAATTCCAGGCAATTTTCCTTGCTCCGAAAAAGTCAAATGCCCTTTTTCGAGAGTCCACGAAAACCCACAAAATCAACGATTTTTAGTTTTCGGGATTGGTTCAGTGCATCCCGATTTTTCATCGGGAGGGTCGGGGGTTCGTACTTAGCGGAGCAATCTCACGAAAACGACGAAAGGAGGTTTCGTAACTTAGCGGAGCGATCTCACGAAAACGACGAAAGGAGGTTTCGTAACTTAGCGGAGCGATCTCACGAAAACGACGAAAGGAGGTTTCGTAACCCCTCATCGCCCACTTTATTAAAGCTACCATTAGGTGGCTTTTTTTGTTTTATGCTTTTACTAAATTGGCTCCCAGATACCCACTTTTCTTATTCAAAAATTATTTCAGGGCGATTAGCTTAGCTCCGAAAAAAATAAAATTGCCAGTAAGTTTATTTCTCAATAACTTTCACAATTTCCGGAAGTGGTTCAATACGTGTACCCGATTCCCCTTTATGGGAGTAATTCATTTGTGACAACACGTATCGCATAGCTTCTTTTCGGGCCAGTTCACGATCGTCTCCTTTAACGGTTATCCAGGGACAATACGGTTTTGCAGTTTGTCTGAACATTTCATCTTTATACCGGGTAAATTCGTGCCATTTTTGCTGGGCCAGGGTATCTACTGTACTCAGTTTCCACATTTTTAAAGGGTTCACTTTGCGGTCTTCGAGCCGACGTTTTTGTTCTTCGATATTAATTGAAAACCAAAGTTTAATAATGGTTATGCCATCGTCGACGAGCATTTTTTCGAGCGGAACTACTTGCATAAAAAACCTTTGGTACTGCTCTTCGGTACAAAACCCCATTACCGGTTCCACCACAGCCCTATTGTACCAGCTTCGATCGAAGAAAATAATTTCACCAGGACGGGGCAATTCCTTGATGTACCGTTGAAAATACCATTGTCCAACCTCCACCTCGGTGGGTTTTGGTAAAGCCACTACACGATAAGCACGGGGATTTAGAAAGCGGACAAAACGCATGATGGCCCCTCCTTTTCCAGCAGTATCACGTCCCTCAAAAATTACTATTACTCTTTTGCGGGTTTCCTGCAACCAAAGTTGCATCCATACCATTTCGGTCTGCAAATCGATATATTCCGGATCATTTTCTAAAGCATGCAAAGGCATAACCAACTTGTTTAAAATTAAATCAAATATAAAGCTTATTTAGATTACTAAACCTCCAAACATTTGTGTTATGCTAATTAAACCTTTAAGGTTTGCATAAGTTTAGCATAAATATCAATTCCTGATTCAATTTCATGCAGTAAAATAAATTCATTGGCGGTATGTGAGCGATTTGAATCACCGGGTCCCATTTTAATGGTAGGAAAAGTTTGAATTACTGCCTGATCGCTGGTAGTTGGTGAGCCAAAACATACAATTCCCAGACTTTCGGCTGCTTTTACCAAAGGATGATTCAGGTTTATGGCTGAAGAATTCATGCGTAAAGAACGGGCTTTTACCTCACAAGCTACCTGTTCTTTAATGGTACTTAAGACCTGCTGATTGCTGTATTTTTCGTTGGTACGTACATCAACTACAAATTCACAGGTGTCGGGAATTACATTATGCTGTGTTCCTGCACGAATCTGCGTTACTGTCATTTTAACCTCGCCCAGTAAAGAACTGCGTTTGCTGAATTTGAATGAATGAAACCATTTAATTTCATTAAGTGCTAAGGCTATGGCATTTACACCCTGATTGCGTGCAGCATGCCCCGCCTGACCATGAACCGTACAATCCAGAACCATCAGGCCTTTTTCGGCCACAGCCATTTGCATTTGTGTAGGCTCTCCTACAATTCCGGCATCAATTTTTCCCAAAGCAGGAAGTACGCATTCCATTCCTCCTGTCCCTGATATTTCTTCTTCAGCCGAAGCCACAAAAACCCGGTTAAAATTCAGTTGAAACTGCTCCGACCAAATAAACACAGCTAACAAACTAACCAGACTTGCCCCGGCATCATTGCTTCCCAAGCCAATGAGTTTCCCATCGTGCAAAACCGGCTCCAGAGGATTGGTATTCCACCCTTTTGAAGGTTTTACGGTGTCGAGATGCGAGTTTAGCATTAACGTAAAACGCCCATCCTGAAAATCTTTACTATAGGTAAATACATTGTTCCCTTTGCGTAGGGGCTGGTATCCGTAACTAGATAAGACCGAGGAAACAAGTTCTGAAGCTTTTGCTTCTTCCCTGCTGAACGACTGGGTTTGAATCAGTTGCTCCAGGGTTTCCACCGCCAATTGGTGAGCTTCTTTAAGACTTTGAATTTCCATGATTTAGTATTTTTCAAGAAATAAACGGGTTCCGCTTCCACATCCATTGCCCAAAACCACACTACTAACACCTTGTTGCAGGGCATAAAATCCGTTTTCCAATTTAGGTAACATGCCACTGTGAATGGATTTTTGTTGCCGCATTTGTTTCATTAAAGTATCGCTAAGTTGAGCAATTCCTGAATCCGGATTATCAGCATTTGCCAAAACTCCGGGTTTATCAAAATAAAAATAAAGTTCCACATCATAAGTTGCCTGCATGGCTATTGCCAGATGCGAAGCAACGGTATCGGCATTGGTATTCAGTAATTCAAAATCGCTGCTTTGTGTTATGGACGATACAACCGGAATCACCTCTTTTTGGAGCAACCAATGCAACCATTCGGTATTAATACGGGTAATATCGCCCACCATGCCATAATCGACCGGTACGGGTGAACGCTTTTGTGAAATCATCAGGTTAAAATCGCCTCCGCAAAGCCCCACAGCAGCATTTCCAAGTTTGTTCAAACCCGAAACCAGTTGTTTATTCAGTTTTCCGGCACAAACCATAAGTGCCACATCCATGGTCTCAGGTGAGGTAATTCTCCTTCCGTTCAGCATTTGTGTTGGTATCTGTAGCTTTTGACAAAGTTGTTCGATAAAAATTCCGCCACCATGCACCAAAAGTTTTTTCCCTTTTACCGATGCCACCCTATTTAAAAGTTGCTGCAAATCGGATTCCGTATCGAGCACCTTGCCTCCTGCCTTTATAATTGTTAATTTCTCCCGCATGAATAGTTATTTATATACCTCTTAAGATTTATGATAGTAGAAATTCAAAAAAACAGTGTTCTTTCTGACTTAAAATACTTTTAAAAAGAAGCTTTCTGCAGATTTGCTTTTATTAATCCTTGCAATCCCTTATCAAGTGAATTTAAAAATTGCTCACATTCATTAAAAGTTATTCCAAGAGGAGGTAAAATTCGCAAAACATCAGGTTGTGAAAAACCGGTAATGATATGATAATCGTCGAGTAAGATTTGCCGGACTGCTTTGGCCGAAACATTAAATTCAATACCCAGCATGAGTCCTCTGCCCCTTACCTGCTTTACTCCGGGCAGTTGTTCCAATTCCTTTTTCAGAAATCTTCCCTGAGCCGAAGCATTCTGCACTAAATTCTCATCAACTATAGTTTTTAAAACGGAAATAGCGGCAGCACATGCCAGTTGCCCACCGCCAAAAGTTGTTCCCAGCATGCCCTTTTCCAATTCAAAAGCCTGATGAATTAGTGTTCCTGCCACCGGGAATCCGTTTCCCATACCTTTGGCAACAGTTATTATATCGGCTTGAATGTGATGATACTGGTGCGCAAAAAAGTCTCCACTGCGCCCATAGCCCGATTGAATCTCGTCAGCAATTAACAAGGTTCCGGTTTGTGAACAAAGTTTTCTGGCTAACTGCCAAAAATCGGTAGATGCTTCAAAAACCCCATTTACTCCCTGAATTCCCTCAATAATAAAAGCTGCATAAGTTTTTGTTTCAAGGTAGCTCTGCAATAAATGCAAACATTCCATGGGTATAAAATCAACTTCCATTTGCGATCCGAATGAAGCCCTGATTTTAGTGTTATCAGTAACCGCAACAGCACCGGCACTGCGTCCATGGAATGCCCCTTTTAAGGCCAGTATTTTTGAACGCCCGGTAATAAAGGAAGCCGTTTTGAGTGCATTTTCATTTGCCTCTGCTCCCGAATTGCTTAAAAACAAGGCATAGTCGCTGTAACCAGAAACTTCACCCAATAATTTTGCCAAATCATCCTGCAAAGGATTTTGAAAAGCATTGGAGTAAAAGGCCAGTTTTTCAAGCTGATTCTTTATAGCTTGTACAAAATTCTCATGTCCATGACCTATGGAAATTACGCCATGTCCACCGTAAAAATCGAGGTATTGTTTGCCATGAGAATCATTCACATAACAAGCTTTACCAGATGTTAGCTCAATAGAATATTGCTGATATATATCAAGCATCTTCATAATCATCCGTTTAAAAGGGTTTAAAAAGCCACCGGTTTTATTTGCAATCCGGTGTGTTCATCGAGCCCAAAAAGCAGGTTCATGTTTTGAACGGCCTGCCCTGACGCTCCTTTCAATAAATTATCGATAACTGAAATAATCATCAGCTTATTCCCGTGCTTCTCGAGGTAAAGCACACATTTGTTGGTATTGACCACTTGTTTTACGTCGGGATTTTCGTCTGAAAGCACTACAAACGGATGCTTCCGGTAAAACTCCTGATACATTTTTTTTGCTGCATCCAAACTGAGGCTTGAATTGGAATAACAAATAGCCATGATTCCCCGGGAGAAATTTCCCCGTACCGGAATAAAATTTACTGCTGGTAAGCTGCTGTTATTATGCTTTAACGTCTGCTTAATTTCGGCCAAATGCTGATGCTCAAACGCTTTATAAACTGAAACATTATTGTTTTTCCAACTAAAATGGCTGGTTTGTGTGGACATTTGTCCTGCTCCGGTTGAACCGGTAATAGCCGTAATGTGCAACTCGTCGGTAAGCAGTTGTTTTGCGGCCAGCGGCAAAAAAGCCAGTTCAATGGCTGTGGCAAAACATCCCGGATTGGCAATGTAATTCGCAGCTGCAATTAATGCTTTATTAGCTTCTGGTAAACCATAAACAAAGGCATGATCAGGAGCTTCAATACGAAAATCATTACTTAAATCAATTATTTTAACCGATTGGGGAATCTTATATTCTTGCAAAAACAGCCTGCTTTTACCATGGCCGCTGCACAAAAATAAAACATCAACATCAAAAATAAGCGCATCAGTAAAAAGTAAATCGGTTTCGCCCAGCAAATCGCGATGCACTTTTGTAATGGCTTGCCCGTTTTGACTGCTGCTATGTATAAATTCAAGCTCTATTCCGGGATGATGCAATAAAATTCGTATTAGCTCACCGGCTGTATAACCAGCCCCCCCAATAATTCCAACTTTTATCATAAGTCTCCTGCTTAAATTTCGTCGGTATTAACCGAATAATAGTTTTTTAAAGGATTTGCCAACACTGTAATAAAACCCTTGATGTCATCGGCGGTCCAGTTTCCGGAAGCTTCGCCGTAGGCCCCAAATCGGGAATTCATTAAATCGTAAGACGATTCCACCCCTAATACCTGAAAATAGTAAGGAAAAAGCTTTACCTGAACTTTTCCGGTTACGTGTTTCTGTGTTTCCTCCAAAAACGTTTCTATATTGCGCAGGGTAGGTTCCATATAAAGGCCATCGTGCAGCATGGTTCCGTACCAACTGGCTAGTTGTTCTTTCCAGTACATCTGCCACTTGGTAAGGGTGTGTTTCTCGAGTTCATGATGCGCTTTTATTAACAGCAGTGCAGCGGGTGCCTCAAAGCCCACTCGGCCTTTAGTACCAATAATGGTATCGCCCACATGCATACCCCGACCAATAGCATATTCACCACCCAGTTTATTCAGGTGGCGGATAGCATCGACCGGATGTGGAAATTGCTGCCCGTTAATTTTAGTAACCTGTCCCTGGTTAAATTCTATTTCAATTACTTCCGATATATTTTTTTCTACTTGCGATGGGAAAGCCTCCTCGGGCAGAGACAAATTGGAGCTCAGTGTTTCTTTACCACCAATGCTGGTTCCCCAAAGTCCTTCATTTAGGCTGTAAGCCATCTTTTTAAAATCACCATCAACGCCATTATTTTTCAGGAAATCTATTTCCTGCTCACGTGATAACTGTTCGTCACGAACTAAAGAAATAATGGGCTTATCGGGGATCAGAATTTTAAAAACCAAATCGAAACGCACCTGATCGTTACCGGCACCAGTACATCCGTGGGCAACACAATCGGCATTCACCGAACGGGCATATTCGGCAATCGCTTTAGCCTGAAAAAAACGTTCGGAACTTACCGATAAAGGATAGGTTTGGTTTTTTAATACATTACCGTACACCAGATATTTAAGGCAACCTTGATAATAATCTTTTTCGATATCGAGAACTACATGCTTTTTAACTCCCAACTGTTGAGCCCTATGTTCAATTCTTTTAAGCTGTTCCGAAGTAAATCCACCGGTATTGGCTACTACAGAGATTACATCGTATCCTTTTTCAACGGCCAGATATTTTGCCGTATAGGTAGTGTCTAAACCACCGCTATACGCTAATACGACTGTCTGTTTTTCTTTTGTCATGCCTATTTGATTTAATATTTAACGAATGATCCCATACTTATGTATATTTATACGCTTTTTGCTTTAACCGTTTTAAATACATTGGTGAGCAACTGTTTTTTTGACCGTGGACTGTAAATCATTCCGGTACACAAGCACATTTTTTGGTTGGTGCGCTGAAGAATATCATAATTAACACATCCCTGACAACCTTTCCAAAATAGTGGATCGATGGTTAATTCAGAAAAAGTGACCGGCCGATAGCCCAACTTAAAGTTGATATTTAAAACTGCATTACTGGTAGTTATTCCGAATACCTGCGCATTCGGAAAAAGCTGTGATGACAGTTGCAGTATCCTTTGTTTGATTTTAAAGGCCAGCTTCATTCCCCTATAATCGGGATGCACGATTAAACCACTGTTTGCAACGTATTTTCCGTGCTCCCATGTTTCAATATAACAAAAACCAACAATCGATTCACCATCGAATGCGACTACCGCTTTTCCTTCACTTATTTTTGAAGCAATATATTGTGGTGTTCGTTTGGCTATTCCTGTTCCACGAACTTTAGCTGCATCTTCAATCATCGTGCAGATTTCGGCTGCATAAACCACATGTTGCTCTGTTGCAACTACAATGGATACTTTGTTTTTTTTCATTAGATACCGTCGAATAGATAATTATTATCGATAATTTTTCACCAAAAAAGGCCTACCGAATGGGCAGGCCTGCAATGAATTGATTTTATTTATGCTCATGCACAGCTTTGTCTTCGGAGTTTCATTTTTGAAGGAATCCTGGTCGTCGCAATTCAGGTCGAGACATGGGTAAGCTGTAAATTGAAATATTCATGTTATGTATATTTATGCCTTTATGATGTATATTATTACATTGCAAATGTAGGAATATTTTTAAACTACAAAATTAAATTGAAATATTTTTTTTGATTCGTCGCGATTATGCCAGTTAAGAAAAAATGTATATCTTATCAAAAAACTTTTGATGTGAATATAATCAAATTTATCGAGCAGTTTCCTGATGAGAATAGCTGCAAAGAGCACCT
>JBFWMB010000073.1:0-19637 GCA_050251815.1 Salinivirgaceae bacterium
TGTGAGAACAAGTACTGTTACCAGCTTATTCTCCAAAAAATACTTAATGATTTTATTGAGCATAGAAAATGATTTTAAATGAATAATGACTTAGCTAATTTGCTGATGTGCTGATGTGCTGATTACTATTTGTCTGTTATCATATTTTACTGAACTCCATTTAACCCAAATGAAAAAGCACGATGCATCAAAGCCACACTACCCTTGCAGCATGGCACCAATCATTCATTAAAAAATCAAATCAAGAAAGTTTGAAAAAGAACCTGAAGGTCTTGTTCAAGCGGGGGTGGGGAATAATCAATAAAAGAATGCGGAGTACCTGTTGAGAAACGTTCAAGAAAAGTATCGACATTTACAAAAGCTAAAGCAACATTGACCGAAAATGTAATTGAAGAGGCCTCTTTTACAAATTCATTGGTAAGCTGAAAGGATTGGTACTCATTTTCGCAGCAGGGCTGATTTTCGATGGTGACCTGGTGTGAGTCTACTTCACCGGTTACACTGCATGACATCGGTCCAAGCGACATATCACAACCCAAATACGTTTCACCCAGGATTAGCTTTGACTCTACCGTTTCGCCACCACAGTAGTGGGTGCCTACAATAAAGCTCATGTGGCTAACCAGGAGCAGAAAAGATAAAAGTATGGAGAAAACCTTTTTCATCACTTTATTGAAACGCAAAGGTGCACGAAATGTTTCTATTTTTTTGTTAAGCGTCTGTTAAAAGAATTTCGTCCGATATAATTTTTCCCAATCATTATAAAGCAAAGCGTAAATCAGGTCGTCAACCCATCGACCCTTAATGTATAAGCTCTCAACAAAATGGGCTTCTTTTCTAAAGCCCAGTCGTTCGACCAGATGAATGGATGGTGAATTAGCGGGATCGATGGACGCCATTATGCGATGCTTTTTCAGATCGATAAATGCATAAGCGATTATCCTGTTTAGTGCTTCGGTAGCGTAACCCTGGTTTTGATAGTTTTTACTCAGGGTACAACCCAGTGAAACCAGGAATCGGATAAATCAATTCAGCCAGAAGTAAGTATATTCAATTAACCCCAAAACGAAGCAAAAAGCTATGGTATAAAATACAAAAATTTAAAATTTGGAATATTCCATTAAATTTTTACTTTTCAATATCTTTTACAACTCTAAAACCTGTACCGACAGGATTGAATTGTGGAAAATCATAATTTTCAAAGATTATTTTACTCCGAAAGGGTATTTCTAAAGAATCCGTATTTGCATTTAACCATGAACCACCCCTTATAACCGTATATCCAGTTTGTAACACATTCAAAGGGTCAGAATACGGACTATATGAATAGTAATCGGGGTTGTACCAGTCAATACAATGTTCATTTAAATTGCCAGTCATATCAAACAAGCCAAGTTCGTTAGGAACTTTTAATCCACTTTGATGAATTTTATTTCCAGCATTATTGCCATTCCAGGCTACATCTTCAAGGTTATTACTTCCACTAAATGTATATCCATTACTAAGGTTTCCCCCTTTTGCAGCATATTCCCATTCAGCTTCAGTAGGTAAACGGCCACCAACCCATTTACAATAGGCTTGTGCACCATACCAGGTAATAAAAGCTGCTGAACAATTTGGAGAATCAGCATAATCAGTCATTTCAAAATAAGGTGAAAAACCCACATTGTATCCTATTCCACAGTCCTCAAAAGTATACCAATACTTTGCACTAACCCCATTGTCTAGATAATAATAGTTGCCACTATTTGGAGGATTTGCTATTATAAATTCAAGAAACTGATTATACGAAACCTCTTTTGTACTCATCTGAAAACTGCTTATTATTACCTCGTGTTCAGTGTTATCTTGATTCGCATCCTCATTACTACCCATTATAAAAGTACCCCCTTCGACAGTAACAAATTCAAGCTCTTCAACCGGAAGATTATTTGTAAAAAAACGTTGAACCTGGCCATAGGACATACCCGTATTAGTTTGGCCAAATACTCTGTAATAATAAATTGTATTTTCTTTTAAACCTTCTATGGGATAGGAAAAATCGCCGCAGATTTTGCCTTCAAAAGAAATAACCTGATCGGTAACCGAAGGGTTCTCGGTTTCAGCAAAATAAAAACCATAATTTATCAATTCACCACCCAAATTATCACATACAAATGCAGTTAACAATGCAGAATTTACAGTAATATTTCTTGGTTTATAGGTTATTACATTTGCTAAACCTGTTAAAGTAATAAATTTACGATTACTACCAAAAGCAACACCAAATTCATTAATAGCATATGCTCTCACATAATAAGTCGTATTTGGAAGAAGTCCAATCAATTCCCCATTCATTTCATTTGGATGGATATCTATATGTAACTTAATATGTTTATCTTCTAATCCTGGATTCTCATTCAATCCATAACAGAATCCAAGTTCAGTTATTGAAGAGCCTCCATCACTTTCAAGAACTCCCAAAACTATAGCCTTAGTAGCCCCGGCAATAACTTCGGTTGTTTTAACTGTTGGCTTACCCGGACTTGTTAATACGGAGTCGAGACTTCCATATACGATACCTTGTTTATTTATGGCAAATGAACGAATATAATAAAGGGTATTATAAGACAATCCATTAATTTGGCATTTAAATATCCCTGTAGTTGAATCCGTAACCACATTATTGGAATCATTTGTGGGAATAGAAGTTCTACTATAACAAATTCCCATTGAGACTATAGGAAACCCGCCATCATCAAGAAGAGATGTCGTTATAAGGGCTGAGGTTTGAGTAACTTCAGAAGCATAGGAGCTATCTAATTTGGGTAATCCATCTAAGGTAAAGAAAGCCTTTTCTTCACCGTAAAACGAAGTGTAATCTGTTTTTGCATAGGCTCGAGCATAGTATTTTCTATTTGGCTCCAATTCAATAAGGTTACAGCTAAAACTTCCTTTCCCAAAACCGTTTTCAACTTTATTTTTATCGATAGTTGGGTTGGGAGATGTATCGTAGCAGACTCCCCTAAGAATTACATTTTCAGCATTTGTTGAGTCAATAAACCCACTAACCAAAGCACTGCTACCACTAATTTGACTTATCGTATCTGAAATAACAATTATTTTCCAATTATTTGAATCAACCATCTGCAATGGTAATTCCTCAGTACAGGAAACACCAAAAAAAATAACAATCAAAAGAAATACCCTGTATATATGCATAAAACTATTAATTAAAATTGTACCCCACACCCAAAGCAACACCTATGTGCTCAAAATTATAAGTATAAGTACTGAAACTTAGATTAATTCTATTTATATCAATTAATGCACCTAATTCAATATGAAATCCTGTACTTGAATTTGAAGTTATTTCGACCCATTTTTTACCCAACGCTGAAGCATCATCCGGACTATACTCTTCAATCTCCTGGAAATATTTTTTACTAGCATAACCCATACCTGCATAAATATGTGTTATCCAATTAATTTGATATAACGCTCCACCAAGTAAAGTAAAACGAGGAGTGACTGTATTACTTGTATACTGATAAAGAATTTCTTCATTCAATTGATCACCATCAAAAGAATAATTTGCTCTGCTAAATGAATTTAATCTTAATGTTGTAAACCAACCAATCTTACCTTTTTGTCCAATTGTGATACCAAACGGTGAGAAATAATCCAAACTTGATAACAAAATATCTCCA
Organism: Salinivirgaceae bacterium; assembly: GCA_050251815.1. Taxonomy (GTDB): domain Bacteria; phylum Bacteroidota; class Bacteroidia; order Bacteroidales; family SZUA-534; genus GWE2-40-63. The sequence continues at coordinate 3,690 of JBFWMB010000073.1, forward strand.
CTATATTGGATATAATAGTTTTTTGATAAGAGCTGATCTACAATTGTTGCCCGAACATCAAAAACTAATTTACCTTCTAAAGAGTTCACATCCTGATAGACATCCCACACAAGTTTTTTATTCCCATTTGCGTTTTCTAAATAGGTATCTCCAGACACATGCAACATAGGACCTCTAAAAGTTACTCCACCATCGAAGCTGACAAACAAGCTAAGATTAACAGTCTGATAAAATTTTACACCCGAAATCTTATAGAAAACATCAATTTTATTTCCGTTTTGTACAGGTTCAATTTTTGAAATATTCTGAGCACTTGAAAACCCACATATTCCTAATATTGAAATGACAATTACAATTATCCTTAACATTTTTTCAGTTTAAAAATTTTAATATTCAAAGAGTATGGACTCGGAATTGCCATGAAATTGTGGACTTTGCAAACCAAATATCTTTTTGGAGGTTTCTATTACTTTGTTTGAAACATAATTATGCAATTCTCCATTTGTTATCTTCCTATCCTTATTAAAATCAGCCTCTCCGCCAAGACCTGCACAAACATAATATGTAAAAAGACCTGTTTTTGATGGATCAAAACCTAAAGAGGTTTCATTGAGCCCAGAAGAATTAAAAACTGAAAAATTGGCATTTGTTTGCCAGGGTTCAATATACTTAGGGTTGATTTTAACCCCCTTTTGTGCAACCAGGTTTTCTATTTTTATTTTTTCTGATACTTTTGATACCCCACTAAAACATGCATCAATAAATACGGTTGTATTCTTTGCTCCCAGTAAAACAAGGTTATTGTATAAATCATTTATATTATAGCCCTGCTTTTCTAACATTTCCGTTTTTCCATCTGAGGGGAAAAGGTAAATATCCCTCCCATCCTTCGATGGGATACCATGGCCTGAGTAGAAAACAAATAATTCTGTCTCACCACGAATAATAGATTTTTGAAGTTCGCCATTTGAAGCATCAAAAATTTCGTCAAAAATAAAACCAACAGCATCACTGTTTTTAAATAATACAACCTTATCTACTCCTAACCTCTCCTTTAAGTAACTGGTAAAAATATCGGCATCATTTGAAGCATACGGTGCAGGAGGTAAATATTTATAATCTTCAATTCCTATAACTACTGCAACAGAATGAGGTCGTTTAAAGTTGGTTGGTTCTATTAAGCTTATATCCACAATACGCCCAATATTAGTTGAGAATTTTTTTGAGGTGTACTCAAATCGAGCAATTTTTTTGGTTAGTTTATCCAAATCTACATCAATTTTCACCACCTTAGCAATGGGCGGCTTTTGATTTAGTTCTATTGGAATAAGAAAATTACTTAAATCTCCTTCACCAAACCTTTCTGTGCAATTTAATTTAATTCCCAACTCATCAGAAGATATAACTTTTTTATTTGGGCTTATCCATGAATAAATTTCGGCGACACCCCCTGCTTGCAAAAAGCCAATAGTTCCATCACCTTCCTGAATTGACACATTAGCATTTGAACTGAATATAGTGTATTTGGTATCCTCAGCCTCACCTAAGCCAATATTCTGAATATACAACTTAAGCTTCACATTTTCGCCTGGCTGCAGCTGGCCATCTTCATTTATTGAAGTAGTTCCATCTCCATAATCAATAATATCAAACCCTGCAAAAACTAGTTGAGGCTGCTGGTACTCCAAGGTATTCAGAACCAAATACGCCGGATCCATATCATAACCATAGTATTCACTTACTGATATGGTCAATTTATGTTCATTTGATTGAATATCTTTCCCTGCCTCAATTGGGACAATAAAAGAAATCGTATCGGATGCATGCAGATAAAATACCTCAAAATTGTTTTTCCTTAAATAAAAACTACTATCAGAAATGTTATCTGTTATTGAGATTTTTAAACCCTGAGCTGTTCCGTTTCCCTTATTTGTTATCGAAATTTTTAAGAGCCCTTTTTCAAAGCTTTCTAATACTCCATTATTATTTTCATCCTCAAAACTCATATCGACATAAAGGTTTGGCGTATAAGTTCTCGTAAAGACAGGTTCTAACAATAGTCTCATCACCTTTGGATTGAAACCAAAATGTTCCTCAATTTCAACAACCAGGGTATTTCTTTTTCTTTTATAATCTGAGTCCGATTTAACAGGAATTTTCACAACCTTTCGTTCATGCGGATAAATAAAGAAAATCTCCTCCGGGTTATTAACTTCTACATGATTACTATCAAAATCATGAATCAAATTAATTTTTATCCCCTGAGCTTTTCCTCTTCCAACATTTGAGATAACAATTTTTACTTCTGCATTTTCTGCTGGGTCGAGTATTCCATTATTATTTCCATCGAGAAAAGTCAACTCAGCAACTAATTCAGGCGATTCTCCTCTTTCATAAACAGGAGCATTATTAAATATTAAAATGTCACTTTTTGAGTTTATCGTTTTTTGAGTGTATCCTAAAAAAGGCAGAAAGAGTATGACAAGAAAGACTAAAAGTTTATACATATTTTCTAATGCAAGTAATTAATAATATTGCAAAGAAAATAAATTGTATTAGATATGTGTTTTCCAGATAATTCAATTTTATAAAATAATTAAATATAGATTTATTCTAAATAACTTTTGCTTTGTTCCATAGAAACCTGAAAACAAAAAACATCACACCTCTTTCAAATATCAAGAGTTACATAAATCACAGATTTCAAAAGGAAAGTTCGACAGCATATTGAGGGGTTAATCAACTTAACCATTGTTTATCGGCTTCTTAGCTTTTCCCAATCTCTGTAAAGCAAAGCATAAATCAGATCGTCGACCCAACGACCCTTAATGTAGCAGCTTTCCACAAAATGGGCTTCTTTTCTAAAGCCCAAGCGCTCTATCAGGCGAATTGAATTTGAATTAGCGGGATCGACGGATGCAATTATGCGATGCTTTTTCAGATCGATAAACGCATAAGCGATTATCCTGGTTAGTGCTTCGGTAGCATAACCCTGGTTTTGATAGTTTTTGTTCAGGGTGCAGCCCAATTCAAGCTGTTTATTCTCGGGCCCCAAAAAATGAAGACCGATATCACCAATTAATTTTTGCGAGTGTTTTTCAATAATTGCGTATTGAAACCAGGTATCGGGCACGTTAATTTGTTTGGAAGTTTTTGAAATAAAAGCTTCTGCATCATCCAGGGTTTTGGGAATCCATCCCTGATATTTATTGGTTTCGGCATCGGAGCGATAAGCGAACAACTCTTTTGCATCGCTTAAGGCCAGGGGCCGAAGGTATAAGCGTTCGGTTTTCAGGTTCAAGTCCATTTGTTGCGCTATTATTGAAATTACAGGTTAACTAGTTTATGAGGATTCCTGACACAAAACCGCAAGATATTAAAAAAGACAAGACTCTGTTTGCCAAAAAGAAGCGCATTTTCAATTCACCATCATACCTTAAATCACAATTCCACTTATTTACTGGCTATCAGTTTTTTAAACCTGTTCAATCTAAGGGATTTCATTTTCAGGGTCAGTATTTCGGGTCCGGCATAGTATTGAAATATGACCTGATCCGCATGCTTTATTTTTTCAATTATTGTATCGGATAACTGGTAGCTGAAACGGGTAATTTTTCGATTGCTGTCAGTATAGCCGGTCACTACTGAAATGGTTGTTGAATCGGCGGTAGTTATATCCTTTGTTTCCTGGCTGACTGTTCTGGAATTCTCCTGCTCTACTCCTTTAAGCTGTATCGGAAAAACGTCATTGTCGATAAGCAGAAACACCTGCTGACTGAGTTGATAGCTTAACCCTGAAAGAATCAACACATCGTAAACGGTATAAGTGGTGCCCTTGTCCGAAATTTCTTTAACCAGGGTTTGTTTTGCTTCTATCAGCGAAGGGGCTTTTAAAAATCCACTGTAATTAAACGTTGTTTCGAATCGCCGGGTATCGTATACCCGATCGGTCTGCTGTTGAATATGCGAAAAAACAATACAGGAAGAAAAAGAAACTATCACCGAAATCACTCCGAAAAAAACAATCAACTTAAAAGCCAACTTTGATACGTTACTGGTGCTTGAGGAAAAAACGAAAATCTTTTTCATATGGCTGTGAGATTTAAGGTTGAACGAAGTACAATACTTTTTCGCAACCAAAAATCACGCCAAGGCTTATTAAACTGTTGATACACCCTTACTTTTTAATCAAACCAAAGCCTCTATCGGTTTTTTCGAGCTTCCACGAATTTACTGGCTCAACCTTTAGTTCAGTCCAGATCACTACTCTTTTTTAAAATTGAATTGCGCTCCGCCCTGTTTAAGCAACATTGTTCCTTCACCCGGATTAAATTCCATCTCAATGCCTGCCTGGTCAAACGTAAACTTGTCTTTAGCTGTTGCTTCGAGTGGGAATGCAGCCTGCCCCGTAGCCTGTGCTATTAAAGTAAGTTTGTTTTTGCTAACGGTAATTTTCAACGGTACTTGTTCCGAAACATAGGTTCCCACATAATGATCCAGCGCCTCTTCGCTTACATTAAAGCTCACAAAATCAGGAATATCGTAGGTTTTGTTATAAACCGCGCTTAATACAGCAATTGAGATGTTGTTGTTGTTAATGTTTGTTCCGTTCGAGGTTAAAGCATAGGAAATATTTCCATCGGGAAAGTGTGTAAACACGGAACTAAATCCGTCGATACCGCCGGTATGCCCATATCCCTTATTGTCGTAAAAAGGAAACTGAAACAAGCCCATTCCATATTGATCGTTTAAGGTTTTCATCAATGCAAGGCTTTCGGGTTTTACCAGTTTTCCTCCAAACAAAGCGTCGGAAAAAGTCACCAAATCGGTGGGAGTAGAAATAATTCCACCGGCACCCACAGGAACTGACATATCGGTTTCCGGCGCTAACTGCCAGTTTTCGCCCATGGTATAGGAAAAGCACTCGTTGTTTGCCGTATTAATATTACTACCAAAATAAGTGTTTTTTAGGCCAAGTGGTTTGGTAATGTAGCCTTTAAGCAATTCCGGATAGGATTTTTTAAAACTTTTTTCCAGTATATAAGTCAGCAAAACATAGTTTGAATTGCTGTATTGCGCTTTGCTATCGGGTTCAAAATCGCTGCCTGCGTCTGCAATAATAGCAAGCATTTCTTTTTCTGTTTTGGCCCGGGTATTCCAGGTCAGGTAATCCGGGTCGTCGGTAAAATTATGTATTCCGCTGCAATGACTTAGCAGGTGTTTAAGGGTAATTTTTTCGGCATTTTTTATGGAAGGGAAATAAGATGCGATGTTTTGATTCAAATCGAGCAGGTTTGCTTCCACCGCTTTAAAAACCAGCACAGCGGTAAAGGTTTTTGATATGGAACCAATCCGGTATTTTGAATTTGCATCGGCTTTTATTTTGTTTTCAAAGTCGATGAACCCGAGCGATCTTTCATAAATTATTTTTCCGTCTTTTGAAACAGCCACACTCCCCATAAATTTATTGTTTGTTTCGAGTGCATCGAAGTAACTGTCGAGCTTTGCTTTGTCAAAGCTTTGTGCTAAGGTAACCTGGCACAAAAAGCCAAGTATCAGCGTGGCAAAAAGGTTTTTTTCCATCTGTTTATCATTTAGTTTTTTATTTGCATCAGAAGTTCAATAAAGATAAGGTAATTTACGCCCTTAAGACATTCTTGCGTTCAATTAGTTACTTTCCGTACAAAATATCCTGGGTCTCCGTTTTGAGTTTAAGGAGTTAACTTCCATATTTTATCGGAATAAGGTAAATACTCAGGCAAAGCAGCCGAACCATACCAATTGTAGATTTCATAAGCAAGCAATTGATTTTTAATGGCCGGGTCGGTTTCCAATAAGGCTTCCACCTCGGTAAGCGAATCGATATTATGCAGGATAAAAATTCCCCGATAGCTGCTTTCGTTCTTACCCAAAGGTCCGGCTACTATAAGTTTGCCCTCCTCAACCAACTTCCCAATGTTATCGAGATGCCCCCGAAAGCTTTCGGCAATAAGCGCTTTGTTGGTGGTGGTGTTTGTTCCTGTTTTCAGGATAACCAGAAAATAGCTTTTCATGCCATAGTCGTCGGCTCCCAATTTTTCGGCCAAAGCCTTATCGTAATTGGGATTTAAGGTACTGGTATAGGGTTCGTCCACTGCACCGTTTTGCTTTAGCATCCGGAAAGCCAAAGCCTCTTGTTTATCGCCCGACAGTTGAACCAACAGCTCGGTATCAGATAGCTTTTTATAAACAATCTTTTGGGGAAAGTCGTGCCGGGGATTTTCAAAAACATAAGTACTGTCAGACTGCGTTAGTTTAAATTCGATGCCTTTCCCCTGATTTTGACTAAGCACCGTAGCGGTATAAATCAATTCCTTCTTACGCTGAATTATTCCGAGGTATTCTGAAACCACCATTTGTCCGTTGTTTAGCTTATACGAAAAACCTTTTAAGGTTTGCCCGTTTATTTTATCCCAATGCTCATAAACATCATTGTTTTCCATCTTCCAGGTTCCCTGTAAAAAATCGGGGAAAGCCGATTGTGCAAAGGTCGTATTGACCAATAACAGGATTAATAAAGTGATTTGTGCTTTCATGTTTATCCGTTTAGGTATTTGGTTCCATTAGATTCCTTTATTGGCATTGATCCAACGTTAGTTTGCTGCAAACAATAACTTTTACTCTTTTATTTTTAGTTCCTTATAGAATTTCTGCAAGGTAAAGAATGCTTTTTTCCGGTTGCCTGTTTCTGAAATAAGTCCCTTTCTGTTCCAGCCCTCCTGATAGGGAATAAGCACACGGCGTGGCGAACGAAAGTCGGCCAGTATCCAGGGCGTAATGCCCCTCAACTGGGGAATCCGGGCTAAAACAGGCAGCGTTTCGCGGTAAAGTAAATCCTGAAACTCCTCACTCCAGCGGGTTAAACTGTCGCCATGAAACCCCTGCAAAGCCCCGGCACCAAACTCAGAGATTATTACGGGTTTATTCAGCTCGATTTCCCAGCGAATGTTCTTAATATTTTCCACAGCCCCTCCATACCAGCCATAATACTGATTAAAGCTTAACACATCGACCTGCTGCGCAAATTCATCTTCGACCACCTGCACATTTTCGTTTTCTTTTTTCCCATGATCTTCCAATGCTGCACTGATTAAACGGGTATTATCCATTTTGCGGGTGGTTTGCACCAGTTGGGTCAGGAAGTTTAAACGGGCATCGGATTGGGGCGTTTCATTGGCTACTGACCATATAATTACCGATGCCCTGTTTTTATCCCGGCTAACCAATTCCGTAAGTTGCTGTGCTGCCTTTTTGTAGGTTTCCGGATTATCCCACTGAATGGTCCAATAAACCGGTATTTCTTCCCAAACCAACATACCCATTTCATCGGCCAGTCGTACCATATTCTCGTTATGAGGATAATGGGCTAGACGCACAAAGTTACAACCCAACTCCCGGGCCCATCCCAATAGAATTTTGACATCCTCCATAGAGTAAGCCCTCCCGCCCTGCATTACATTTTCTTCGTGAATACTGATTCCTTTCAGGAATATTTTTTCCCCGTTTAGCAATATATCGGCCCCATCGGTTTTAATTTGCCGAAAGCCTATCTGGTCCACCAAAGCATCGTCACCCGCGGTAAACTCGACCCGATATAGCCTGGGATTGCTGTCGTTCCAATAGTCTATTTTTTTAGCCTGCAACTGAAATTTTACAAAGCCGTCGGCATCGGTCATGAATTCCTGCTTAAGCTTTAATTCGGGAATGCTCACCTCAACTTTTGCATGCGCTTTATCAGCACCGTTTAAGCGAAGGTAACCATTCAACAGCGTTTTGTTTTCCTTATCGAGCTGGAGGCTGTAATCTTCAATAAAGGTTTGGCTTAATTCATATATTGTAACATCACGGGTAATTCCCCCGTAGTTCCACCAATCGGTATTCAGGGTAGGCACCTCGTCGGCTGCCCGTTTGTTATCGACACGAACCACCACAAAATTATCGTTGGCTTTCACCAAATGGGTTATCTCAAAATTAAAGGGTGTAAATCCCCCCTTGTGTGTTCCCAGTTTTTTCCCGTTTACATAAACATCGGCACGATAATTAACTGCACCAAAATGGAGGTAGTAGCGTTTTTCGGGCTGGTAATCGGGAATATGAAACGATTTTTTATACCACAAAGTACCTTCATAAAAAAAGAGTTTTTCATCCTGCGAATTCCAATCACCCGGAACCCGGAGGGTTGGAGCAGCATCAAAATCGTATTCTATCAGATCCATACGGTTTTCCGGCTTTTTATTCAGGAAAAAGGCCCCGGAACCCGGATTTTCCGATTCGTCATGAGGTTCCCAGCGGTAATTGTAATAACCTGTTTCATACACATCGACCAGGTAATTCCATTTACCATTTAAAGTGAAGCCTTCACGTGAATAGGTGTTTTGCAGAAGCTTATCCTGGGCAATTATCTGGGTTGAAAGCCCTAACAGGATTAGAAGTATATACTTTTTCATTTGCACGGGTAATTTTAATTATTAATACTTACTTAACCACCGCTGTTTCGTATTTTATTGGAAATCAATAGCAGGCTCATTTTTTAATCAAATCTCATACTACAATCCAAAATGATCCATTTTCCTGGTTACAAAGCAAAACACAGGTACCGGGATCAAACCCGCTTATTTTGCTTCAACGTATTTCTTAATCAGGCTTAAACTTTCATCGGTATGTTCTCCAAACAGGGTATGACCGGCTCCATGAATAACAACCATTTCGGCATGATTGAAATACTTCACGTACCTCGCCTGAAAATCTTTTCCAGGGTTTTTCCTTTAGCCAGTTCATCAATTAACTTGTCTAAATAACGAATCTTTTGCATGAGCTGATCCTGAATTTCTTCGACACGATAACCACATATTACTCCGGTAATTTTCGATGCATCGGGATTCAATTGAGGTGCTTCTGCAAAAAAGGTTTCAAAATCGCTGTTTTTATCGATTACTTGCTGTAAAGTCTGTTTATCATATCCGGTAAGCCAAAAAATAACGGCATTTACTTCGTCGCTGGTACGCCCCTTTTTGGCTGCTTTTTGAACATATAAGGGATAGATGGTAGCAAACGGGGTTTTAAAAATTCTGGTATTGTTCATTGCGTTATAAATAATTCAGGCTGAAACAAATGCTGTGATTTAAAAAAAATTTAATGCTGATATTTTTTAATCACCAAATATTTTAATTCGGTATCTCCCACATTACGAATGCCATGTTCCACATTTGAGGGACAATAAAAGCTGGTGTATGGGCCAGCCACTTTTGTTTTCCCATCGAGATAAAATTCAGCAGTACCCTCAAGTACAAAAAAGAACTCGTCTTCCACATGTTTATGAGGCGGATGCGTGGCAGCATGGGGCGCCACCACACTCATTTTCAAGGTGCGGCCATCGATAAAATCGCGATCGGCAAACCAAAACTGATACCCTACTTTGGTATTTATTACTTTATCCATCGAAAATTCCGTAACACAATGCTCCAGGGTAAAAAGTTTCTCAACCATCAAAGAGTCGGGCTTATCCTGAGCCAATAATGAGCTGTAAATGCTTGTTATTAAAAACAGATTTAAAAGTAGTGTTTTCATCCGTCCGGTTTTTATAAGGTTACAGTTTAATATACTTCGCTAAGTTACGGTTTAAATTTATTTAAATATTGTTTTAGTTGGTTATGAAATTCCATCCATTGGTACTTCCGGCTAATTCCTTTGGTAATTACCCAAAGCATTCAAAAACAGGTGAATCCTTTACCTAAGCATCTCGCTAGGTTGACAACACAGTCAGGGCCTCATTTTTTGTAGCTACAAAAGCAATTTGTCTGCCCTGATTGCACTCATAGATAAAATCCTTCAGGCTTTTGCTGTTAAATTCTGAAAAATTGCCAACTACGGCCAGACGTATCCGATAATTTGAAAATTTTTGAAGTATATCGCCGGCCAGTCCGGTTTTTAAATCAAAAAATTCAGGACTAAGTTGGTTTTGGTGTATAATAAGCGATTCAAATCCCTGATAGTACAAATTTCCCAGCAGATCAACCGCATTATCGAGGTTTGTAAGCAGCAGATGGTCGGTAATTAGTTCGGCAATTTTTACCTTATTGTTTGAATGATTGTAAAATTTCATATACGTACGGTTTTTTGTCCGATAGCCTGGAACATGATTTATTGTGTTTAGAGGTCTTTTCCCATTATCTTCTTTTTGTAATAGTCTTTTACTGTTTTTCCAAACATTTTATCTTTCTTTTTTCTTTCCAAAAGGCTGGTTTCAAAAAAAGTCTTTTCCTTTTCCAACTTCAGGTAATTTTCATAAGCAGCGGGGTCGATAGTTCCGGTTTCGACAGCCTTAAGAACGGCACATCCGGCTTCGGTGGTATGGGTACAATCGGAAAACTTACAATTTTCGGCAAGACGAACGATGTCATCGAAGGTTGTTTCCAGTCCCTGATTGGCATCCACCACCCCAACTTCACGCATTCCCGGATTGTCGATCAGCAATCCACCATTTTCAAGAACTATTAACTGGCGAAAACTGGTCACGTGTCGGCCCCGGTTTGAATGCTGACTGATTGCTCCCGTACTCATTAGTTGTTTACCGGAAAGGGAATTTATCAGTGTCGATTTTCCCACACCCGAAGAACCCAGCAGGCAGTAAGTTTTCCCTTTTTCAATGAGCCGGATTAACGCCTCGAGGCCATTGCCCGTAACATTACTTAGCGCAAGCACCGGCACATCGCTTATTCGCTCCTTTATCCGGGATATAAGCGCCATTTTATCTGTTTCACCAATCAAATCGGATTTGGTTAATACAATGATGGGATTTACCCGCGAGGTATGGCAAATGGTCAGGTACCTTTCGAGCCGGTTCAGGTTAAAATCGCGGTCAACAGCCTGAATAACCAAAGCATAATCAACATTGGCAGCTATCACCTGTACGGCTCCTTTTGCACCGGGTTCCTGTCTCGATAGGATGGAGTAACGCGGAATAACCCGATGAATTATTGAAAAATCAGGTTCGTAAATACTTAGGGCCACCCAATCGCCAACGGCCGGATAATCTTCACGACTCAGGGCCGAGAACCTTAAATTCCCGGTTATTTCGGCATCAAAAATTCCTTTTTCGCAAAGTACGGTGTACCTTTCTTTGTGTTCTGAAATGACCCGTCCCAGTTCAAAAACATCTAATTGTTGCCCTGTCCTTAAGGATTCAATACGTTCATTGTATCCAAAATCTTCTAATTTCATGACTGCCAATTTTAAAGGAGCTTATCGGACAATAAAATTATGAAAATTCCCTAAATAGCAATACTATTATAACACAAAGAATAACAGCCCCGAAAGCTTTAGGGGGCCCAAAGTATTTTGTGTTGCCAATTGCTCATTGCTCATTGTTAATTGCCAATTGCTCTTTGGCTGTGAACTGCCAGCTGCAAACTGCGGACTTTTTGTGGCTTGCCTTAACGGTGCATGAAACATCAGCATTCTATGGCAACTCACTGCTTGCACCGGATTTTTTCTTGCATCTTTTCCCCGGGTTAACACCCAGGGCTATTATTATTGCATCCCTTCGGGATTTGGCATTGATTGAGGGCTGGTGAGCAAACGACCAACGCTACGAGGGTTTGAAACCCCTTGTAGCGTTTTTCGGGTGCTGCCCCGGCAGGACTTGTTGCTAATCTGAGTCTGCCAACTTTGATCTGTTTTCACTATTCACTGTTCATTGAATTCTGGCCGTAGACTGCGAACTGCATCCTGAAGACTGATTGTTAATTGCCCATTGTTCATTGGTTTTTTGCTGTGAACTGCCAACTGTGGCCTAAATGTGGCATGTCGCTTTTCGTGGCCTGCCTTTACGGCCTGCCTTAACGGTGCATGAAACATCAGCATTCCATAGCAACTTACTGCTTGCACCGCATTTTTTTTGTGTATCTTTTCCCCGGGTTAACACCCGGGGCTATTATTATTTCATCCCTTCGGGATTTGGCATTGATTGAGGGCTAGTGAGCAAACGACCAACGCTACGAGGGTTTGAAACCTCTCGTAGCGTTTTTTGGGTGCTACCCCGGCAGGACTTGTTGCTAATCTGAGTCTGCCAACTTTGATCTGTTTTCACTATTCACTGTTCATTGAATTCTGGCTGTAGACTGCGAACTGCATCCTGAAGACTGATTGTTAATTGCCCATTGTTCATTGTTAATTGCGAATTGCTCTTTGGCTGTTGTCTGCCGTCTGTGGGCTGATTGGGGCCTGCCGTATTTTGTGGCCTGCCTTTACGGTGCATGGTTAACCGGTATTCTATGGCAATTTTCTGCTTGCACCGCATTTTTTTCTTACATCTTTTCCCCGGGTTAACACCCAGGGCTATTATTATTGCATCCCTTCGGGATTTGGCACTGAAAGAAGGTACTTAGATTGCCATGTTTGCACTCGGGCTTCTTTTAACAAAGGCTGACAGGCTAGCCATCCTACCGTTTAACCGACTCTGAACTGAGATCTGAAGACTTATTGTTTCCTGTTCATTGAATATTGAGCCTTGTTAATTGCTAATTGTTAATTGCCCCTGAAAATTGCGGTGCATGAAACATCAGCATTCCATGGCAACTTACTGCTTGCACCGGATTTTTTCTTGCATCTTTTCCCCGGGTTAACACCCAGGGCTATTATTATTGCATCCCTTCGGGATTTGGCATTGATTGAGGGCTGGTGAGCAAACGACCAACGCTACGAGGGTTTGAAACCCCTTGTAGCGTTTTTCGGGTGCTACCCCGGCAGGACTTGTTGCTAATCTGAGTCTGCCAACTTTGATCTGTTTTCACTATTCACTGTTCATTGAATTCTGGCTGTAGACTGCGAACTGCATCCTGAAGACTGATTGTTCATTGCCCATTGTTCATTGTTAATTGCCAATTGCTCTTTGGCTGTGAACTGCAAGCTGCTTACTGTGGCCTGATTACTGGCCTGCTGTTTCAAAATAACTATTCAGTTTACTCAACCAGATCCGGCTCGTCCTGCCAATCGCTATAACTCACATAACGAAAAGTCCAGTAAGCATCACCATGATCGAAATTTACGGTCATCAGGTCAAATAAGGGAAAGTTCTCTATACGCACAGAAAAAGCTACTGAATCGGGCAGGTTGGTTCCGTGATCTGAACTTGTTCCTAAAAAAGGGAAACCTATCCAGGCTCCTTTGCCCCGGAGAATCATTTCATTCTTTGCGCTGTTGAATTCAAAGGTATGGTTCCCCGAGAGCCAGGGACTAAGATCAACCTGATTGACTACCATGTTTTCGGCCGTGGGAACAAAACAGGTTTCGTACAGCGTATCTTCGGGCAACCAGATGGAATTATAGCCCCAAAATATTTCATTGGCGTCAAAGGCATAGGTTCCGTCTTTGAAAAAGGTAAATTTATGGGTGTAAAGACAGCTATGGGAACCATCGTTGGAAAAGCCTTTCCACCACAAATCAGGTTGCGAAGGATTCGGTCCCAGGGTTACCGCTGATCCCACGCGGTAAAGCTTCCAGGTTTTCGATTCCTTACCGTACAGCCAGCCCTGGGGATCGGTTGGCGGACCTGCAAGGATAATATCTTGTGAGATGGAATCTATTTTAGCATCATTTCCATAAGCGGTCAGGCTTACCTCATAAATTCCCTGCTCAGTAAAAGTGTAAACCGGGTTCTCAAGATTTGAAGTGTCGCCGGTATCAAAGTCCCACGAATAGTGTAGGGCATTTTCGGATAAGTTCGTAAACTGAACCTTGTAAAAATTGTAAGCATCCACCTCATAAGTGAAACCAGCACGAACAGCAGGTTCCACATCCTTATGCCCGTCGTTGCATGCAAGCATAAGGCATCCCATAAGAATTAGTATACTTTTTTTCATAACCTATCTTCTGTTTACGGTAAGCCCTTCTGGTGAACTACGGTATTTCATGATGTTTCACACTACCTGCTTACTGCCCTTAGTCCTGAGCAGCCATTCCATAAATTAACACAAAACCTGGCTGTCAATGAAAGTTCATGCTGCATTCGTAGTTCACTATTTATTTTTCTCGTTTTCGACCAATTCCATGGTATGCAGTAATAATTCAGCACCTCCAAAGTCTCCGTGACCCGGAATCACTGTTTTAATCGCAGGATATTTTTTCAGAATCCTTGCCACCGTGCTATCCCATGCAGGAACCACGGCATCCGATAAATTTCCCAGACCTCTTGCATCCATTGACTTAACAAGACAACCGCCAAACAGCATCTTTTTTCCTGGAATCCATACGGTAATATTATCAAAGGAATGTCCCGGCCCAAAATAATGGCAATCAATTTGTTCCCCGTTAAAATCAAACGCTAAGGAATCGGTAAAAGGAGTCGAGGGAAGCGGTAATCCGAGTTCTTTGCATTTTTCAAGTGTCATTGCATTGGCAATTGACTCCACTCCCCTGCTTTGCAGATAGCTCAATCCGCCCAGGCAATCATCATGAAAATGACCAATTATTAATTTACGCACAACAACCAACATGGAATCCTTTAAATAGGTAGTTAAACGCTCCGTTTTATCGTTATCCATGGGCGTATCTATCATCAAAGCCTGTCCGTTTTTTATCAGCAACAGTCCGTTTGATGGAAACCTCCCAAAATTATCGAGCTGATGCCAGCTTATATGGACAAAAATTGAATCCTGAAGATGAACCAATTGAATGTCCTTGTCAATTACAAGCACATTCACCGGCTGCGCCCGCAGGCCAATCAGACTGGTTACTGTGAATGCAAGTATTAAAATACTTCTTTTAATCATGCTGCTTTTTGTTTTTTGGGAGCCGGTGGCTTTATTTTTTTGCTTCATAATTTCCCTATTAGGGGCAGCTACAGATAAATCACTTGTTCCACGCTGATAATTTAATAGCTTCGTCGCTTGTTAAAAATCGATTGTAAATCAATAAGTCATCTATTTCACCTTTGGCACTGGAAAGATGAGGAAGATTACTCTTACCGATCAACAAATCAAATTTGTAGGCAATAAATGAAACCGGCACATTAAATGTTTCCCTGGTAAGCTGTCCATAGTTGTGGTCAAAAAATGTAGAATCGTTAAAACTGATTGCAGTGAATACAAATTTCTCCTGTTCATTCTGAATCCAATGGTTTGAACTACTGCCTAAAACCATAGAACCTGAATAAGCCTCCACTCCCTTATAATACATTGTTTTCTCAAACAAATTTGTAGAATAATTATCATTTCGAATAGTAGAAACAACATATCCCTCTAATGTATCGGTTTTTGATAGTATTGCCCTTAGTGTTCCATCATTCAGGGTATCGGCCCGATACCAAAAACAGATGGTATAGGATCCTGTATTCAACAAATGATTGTTTCGTACGGTAACATAACTATCGGTACCCGACAACTTACAGGCTCCATTCAGATTTCCAAATCTATCGGTGCTATAGGTAACATTAGTTGCAATGCCATTAAGGTTATTTCCTGAAGAATCGTTCACCGTTCCATTAAACGGATAGTAGGCTATCAATCCGTCTGTAATAAATTCCGGATTATCAAAATAGGTTTCAAACTTTTGTATCTCTTCTTGTCTTTCGCATGAAAACAAATAGCCTACACAAAGCAAAAGGCCAATAAATTTAATCTTTTTCATGATAGGGTTTTATAATTCACAGTAATCTGGTTTCAGTGAACCAAATTTAAAGCTTTTTTCTAAAATCGTCGATTTGATAAAGAATTATATTTCAGTTTACGTTCCGTGAGGACTTCGTCGTTTTTTGTTATTTGGTATTTGTTATTTATTATTTGATTTGTTTTACCGCTGAGGTGCTAAGACGCAAAGGAAATGCCTCGCATTTAAAACTATTGTCAGCAAACAGGCCTGCCCGTTCGTTCAGGCGGATCAGTCGATAAAGAGACTTTTTTGGCATTTGGTATT
>JBFWMB010000074.1:0-19628 GCA_050251815.1 Salinivirgaceae bacterium
CGACCGGAATTACCGATACCATTTCGAATACACGTGATGATATTTCGGGAGAATTGCGACTTGGGATTATACCAACCATAGCCTCGTATCTGGTTCCTTTGTTTATTCCTCAAATGGCCGAAAAATATCCTGATCTCAAAATTTATGTCGAAGAGTTGATGACCCACGAGGTGGTTTCAAAAATGAAAGAAGGAACCATCGATTTGGGAATTGTTTCTACTCCATTGGTCGAAGACGGGGTAGATGAAATTCCCGTTTATTATGAGCCATTTATGCTGTATGTTTCGGAGAATCATTGCCTTTATCAGAAAGAAAAAATATCGTCGCGCGATATCAGTGTCGACGAAATGTGGTTATTGTCCGACGGGCACTGCTTCCGTAACCATGTAATAAACCTTTGCGGCGATGCACAACAATTGCCCAAAACCCTGAAGTTTGGATACAAAACCGGATCCCTCGAAGTATTAATGAAATTTGTGGAACAGGATTACGGTTACACCCTGCTTCCTTACCTGGCTACACTCGATTTGGACGAAAGCAAAAAGCACCGCTTGCGCCCGTTTAAAGAACCTTCGCCCAAGCGAGAAATCAGCCTGATAACACCGGTCGGATTCCTGCGCAGGAAATTACTTCAGGCTATGACAAAAGCTATTCAGCAAAACATTCCCAAGGATTTACGTAAGCTCGACAATGCGAAAATAGTTCCCTGGAAAACTTTGACATAAGAAAGTATATATATTCGGCAGGCATTGTTGTAAGTTACATACATCGTTGCCTGTTTTTTAGCTCCAAAAAACCTATCTTGTAGTTACCTAAAACCATTAGCATTGTACTTTAGCTTATTACTCAGGTTTCTTAATCCCTTCCACAAATATTTTTAACTACCTGGCAATTCGTTTTGCTAATCTTGCAGACCTTTCTGATATCCGTATAAATATATTTGCTATTGAGGAAAACCATTCCAACAATACGGCAGTGATCTAAACCCATTAGACGAATTTATTGATTTGCTGCAAAAAAAAGCCCTTTCCGGTTTAATTCCGGAAAGGACTTCTTTACTAAAGCTACAGCCTTCAATTCTGGGGTTCGACTGTTATTCTATTTTTGGGATACGGTAAGGTGTGTAAGCAGCTCCCAGTTTATCAAGTTCATTGCGTAGTTCAGGAAGGGTAGTTTCAGCTATCATGCTAAGCTTTTCCAACAGGGGCGGAAAATCCTGTTTCAAAATATTAAATGACATTTCTGAAGTACGGGTAATCCCTGATGAACTATTTATCTGCGCATTAATAATGGAATTTAACCGGCGCAGTAATGGCATTTCAGCCGGTGGAACTTCTTCCCAGCTTGCTTTTGGAGGTGTTCCTTTAAGTTTCTCCTCAATGGCGGCCAATTCCCATTCCAGTTGAGTAAATTTTGCCATTAGTTCGATATGTGCTCCGGGTAAAGTCAGGGCAGTTTGTTTCATGGCAGCAAGTTCTGCATTTATATCGTTGGTAAGCGCCATAGCTCCGTTTACGGCTTTGGAGTAGTTGCTTACCTCGCGCTGGAATGACACCATAGCTGAGCGATCAGTTGCCGGAAGGGTGATGTTGTTTAATGTTTTTACCTGAAACTTTTGCGGAACGCCCAGGTTTGTTGCCTGGTTGTTGTGTATCAATTGTATGTTAGCTAAATAAGTTCCGGGCATGACATATACGCCTCCTTCATTCGTGGCAAACGGATCAAATTCTTTGCTTTGGTGTTTCGATTCCGGACTGTCGTATTTTAAATCCCAATAAATACGTGCGAGGCCTTTTTTTGGTTTTTCGGTAAAGGTTCGAATAACCTGATTGCTTTCGTCCCTCACTGTAATTAACAGGTAAGGTGGAATTTCCCGGGCTTCCTGCTGATCCATTTCAGTGGTGAGCTGAGGAATGGGTTTCGAAGCGGCAAAAAGTTCCTTTTCGGCTTCCTGCCTTTTTTCCTTCATTGTTTTGGGTACATCTTTTAAATAATAGGTAAACACAGCACCATAAGGTGGGTTCTTAGCACCAAAATAGGTTGCTCCCTGCCCGTATATTTTATCCGTGGGGATAAATAAGTTGGCATCCTTAACATTAAATAAATGATTGGGTTCCTTTAGCATCGATTCGCTTAAGTGGCGTAAGGGTTCGTAATTATCCAGAATGTAGAATCCCCTTCCAAAAGTTGCCAGCACCAAATCGCAGGCGTCTTTTTGAATAGCCAAATCGTTAACCGATATGGTTGGGATACCCGTTTTAAGCTGAACCCAAGAAGAGCCATCGTCAATCGTAAAGAATGCGCCAAATTCAGTACCCACAAACAACAATCCGGGGCTTACAAAATCCTGTTCAATGGTATGAACGGTGCCGTTTGCTGGCAGGTTGCTACTGACCGATTTCCAGCTCTTGCCTTTGTCGGTACTTTTCAGGATGTAAGGTTTAAAATCGTCGTTCTTTCGGTTGTCGAACGAAGCATAAACTACATTCTCGTCGAAACGCGAGGCGTAAATGTCGCTTACATACGTATGGGCAGGCACACCGGGAAAACTGGATATCTTTGTCCAGCTTTTTCCGTCATTATCGCTAACCTGAATCAATCCGTCGTCGGTTCCAACAAATAGCAATCCGGCTTTTACCGGCGATTCATCCAGTGAAACAATGGTGCCGTATTGCGAACTGGATACATCTTTTGCCACCGCATCGCTACTCCAGAATTTTCCCATTACCGGCCAGGTATTTCTATCGATTTGTGCCGTTAAATCGTCGGAGATAACTTCCCATGAATTGCCCCGATCGTTACTTTTAAATACCTTGTTGGCTCCCATATAAAGACGGGTGGGAGCGTGGTGGCTTAAAATTAAAGGAGCATTCCAGTTCCAGCGGTAAGTCAATTCATCTTTTCGGGGTTGGGGTTTAATTCCTATTTTTTCGCCGCTTTTTTTATCGTAGCGGACCACATTGCCATATTGCCATTCGGAATATACAATATCGGGATTGGTTGGATCGACACGGGACCAGAATCCGTCACCAAAAACGGTAACAATCCATTCACCACTGGTAACTCCAAATTCACTGGTGTTTTGCGACGGACCACCCATAGTGGCATTATCCTGCGTTCCTCCATAAACATTATAAAAGGGTTTGGCATTATCAACCGTAACTCTGTAGAATTGGGTTACCGGAAGGTTTGATACCTGACGCCAGTTTTCGCCCGAATCGTAAGTTATGTAAACGCCGCCATCGCCGCCAATAATCAGGTGTTTGTTGTTGGTCGGGTTTATCCATAGAGCGTGATCATCCACATGACGATCTTTTACACCCAGCCGCTGCCAGGTTTTTCCCCCATCGATGGTAAAATGGCTGAAAGTTTCAACCGAATAAACCTTATCGAATTGCACCGGGTCGCAGTAAATTTCATTGTAATATTGTCCACTTTCGTGATGATCGCTCATTTTAACCCATGATTCACCCCTATCGGTAGTTCGGAAAAAACCTCCCGATTTATTGGCTGCTTCAACAATTAAATACAGTACATCGGGATTGATGGGCGAAATGGCAATGCCCATGCCTCCAATATGTTCTTTGGGAAGTCCGTTCATAATTTTGCGCCAGTTTTTACCGGCATCTTCCGATTTATAAACTGCCGATTCCGGACCGCCACCAATTTTGGTATGCACATGCCTGCGACGCTGTTCGCTGGTTGCATACAAAATATCGGGATTTCGAGGGTCAAAAATCACATTATTGATACCTGTGTTTTCACTTATGGTTAAGATTTTATTCCAGCTTTTCCCGCGGTCAACTGTTTTGTACAAACCCCGATCGCCGCCAGGTCCCCAGGTTGAACCTTCAGCTGCAACGTATACAACGTCTGAATTTCTGGGATCGATTTGAATCATACCAATATGGCGACTCTCTTTAAGGCCCATATTTTTCCATGTTTTTCCGCCGTCAATACTTAAATATACGCCGTCGCCATAGCCAAGAGCCCTTTGATGGTTGTTTTCGCCCGTACCTGCCCATATTACATGCGTATTGTTTGGATCCATGGCTAAGCAGCCTATGGAATAGGCACCGTAACTATCAAATACCGGTTCAAAAGTGATGCCGTTGTTGTTTGTTTTCCAGATGTTTCCACTGGCTACAGCTACATAGTATTCGGTAAAATCGTTGGGGTTAACAGCAAAGTCGGCTATTCGACCTGAGGTAAAAGCCGGTCCAATCCCCCGGAAAGTCAATCCGGAAACTAAATTGCTGTTGAGTAAGGTATCGGTTTTTGGTTTTTCTTTGGCTCTTGTTGATATGCTTAGTGCAATAAGCACCATAATAAGCCAGCTGGTAAGTAAATGTTTTTTATTCATAATGTATTTATTTATCAATAGGAATACAAGATATTCAATTTACATATAATAAAGTCACTTATCACGGATTAAATGTTCATAAAGTTTCTTTTTTGAATTATACCCAGCAGTGATTTACAACTTCACAGAAATTTGGAGTTTCATCACAGGTTTTTAGGGAGATCATCACAAAAAATTGCATCCGGCACCATAGTCTTTTATTTTCGTTCAACTTATTAAATTAAAACCAGAGCGATGGAAACAACAGTATTAAAAAAGAAATCAGGGAAGCAGTTTGTTTTTCAGGTGCCTACTGAAATTACCCAATTGGAACCTGTATTTGTTTTTACACTGAATGGAACTGATCGTTCAAATTTTAATGAAATAACTATCGATGTAGCGCTGAATCCCAAATTAACCAACGCTTCACCAAATAAACCTATTTCTTCCTTTCGTTTTAATGAATCAGGCAATTGCCGGATTAAACGGGAGTGGATAAATGATTTTTTTATTGAAGGCGATATTAAACTTCTTGACCAGGAAGAAACAAGTTTTAGAAAACCCAGCAGTTGTTTTGTAAACATTACCTATGGAAACAGGGAAGAAGCGCTACATTTTATTAAAGGAACATTTGATTTTTAGTTTTGGTAAATTATAAAAATACTACCCTATATGAAAATCCCGGATAAGAGCCGGGGGAAACCTGTTATAATTGAATCCGTTTATGGTTTCCACCTTCCCGGTTCTTTCCTGCTTTCCCATCCCTTTATAAATGGTTACCGACACCCGTTGGTAACCATTTTATTATTACACCCATACCTTGTTTCTTATTGTAAAGAAAAAACCGGGAAGGCAGCGTTGTTAATAAATGATGATAATTTTGGATGCAAATACCAAACCTTTTTAGTAAAAATACCCACTTTTGTTCTTTAAATAGTAGTATCTTCGCCGATTGAATAAATAAAGATTATGCAGGAACGAGCAGGTGATTATTATGAAAACAGAGAAATGGCTTCCAGTATAAAACGTTACGAATCGTTACGTAAAGCCGGGGTTTTTGCCTATTTCGACGTGGAAGAATTTGAAAATATTGTTAATTTTTATATTGATAACAATCAATTGAAGAAAGCTCAGGGGGCCTGCCTATCCGGTTTATCTATTCACCCTACCGCATCGGAATTAAAATTAAAAAATGCACAGCTTTATGTGGCGCTGGGAAACCCCAATGAAGCCATTCAATGGCTTGCTAAAGTAAACGAGCTAAACGATCACAGCCACGAGTTTCACCTTACCAAAGGAATGGCCATGGTTTTGCTGGGGTTAATGGAGAAGGCAGAGGCTCATTTCGACCGGGCGCTTGCCATTTCAATTTTAGATGAAAAAGAAGATACTTTATACAATATTGGCGAAGCACTCGAGAATAGTGGTAATTTTTATTTAGCCATCAAATATTATCAATTAGGAAATAAACATTTTCCAGATAACGAAGAGTTTTTATTTCGTCTGGGTTTTTGTTTCGATCGCATGGCTGAATTCGATCAAAGCATAGCAGCTTATCAGCGTTACCTCGATTTCAATCCGTTTTCAGAAAATGTATGGTACAATATTGGTATCATCTACAATAAAATAGAACAGTTTAATAACGCTGTTGAAGCATACGATTATGCCATAGCACTTGACGGAACGCACTACGATGCCCTGTTTAATAAAGCAAATTCGCTGGCCAATGCAGAAAAACATCACGAAGCCATACAAACCTACAAAGAGTATTTAAGTATATACGAGAATAGTCTTACTGCACTTTATTACATTGGTGAGTGCTATATTCAACTTAAAGATTATGATGCTGCATTGCAGAATTTTGATGCTATTCTTAAAGAAAATAAGGATTTTTCAGAAGCTTATTATGGCAAAGCTTTGGTTTATGATGAACTGGAGCAATTCGATGCAGCCATAGTCAATTATAAAAAAACCATTGAATTGGATGGCGAAAATACCGATGCCTGGTTCTCATTGGGCAACCTTTACAATAAACTGGAAAGGGATCAGGATGCTCTTGAGGCCTATGAGCAAACACTAAAACAGAATAAGTTCGATATTGAAGCCTGGTTAGCCTATGCTAAAACCTATTTTATTCTGGGTAAAACTGTCGATTCAATTCGCATTATAAATGAGGCCATCGATTACATGCCCGATTATTCAGAGCTTTTATACGCGCTTTCAGCTTATTATTTGGCAGGCGATGATTTAGATTCCGGATTGAAATGGTTTGCCAATGCCTATAAAATTGATTCTGAAAACTTTAATCAGGTATTTGAAATTTATCCCAAAGCCAAAGATTTAGCCGAAATACAACAAATTATTAATACATAACGCTTTTAGCGCGCTTCAAAAAAACAAAATTACCAACATGAAAGACACCAAGTTTTATTTACAATGTACCCAATGCGGATACCATGTGGCTGATTTCAAAGAATGGTTTGGATCGATGCAGAAATGTCCAAAATGTGGAAGTACCATTGTCGATGTTAAATATAATAGAGATTATAATGAGCTTAAAAACTTGATAAAAAGCTCAAATGGAGAAGCCAAAAATGTATTTCATTACTTTGATTTTCTTCCGTTAAATAAGAAAGAAAATATTATTACACGAGGTGAAGGGGTTATTCCATTGGAGAAATGGGATTTTTTGAAAAAGTATGCAAAAGAAGCCTGCAATGTTGATATTGAGGTACATGCTTACCGTAACGATTTAAATCAGGGAACCGGAACATTTAAAGACGTTGCTGCAGCAGTGGCTGCCAGTGTGTTAAAAGAAAATGGCGTAAAAGAATACTGTGTGGCATCAACCGGCAATATAGCCAACGCATTTGCACATTACCTGGCCGAGGCAGGAATTAGTTTATCGGTGTTTATTCCTAACGATGCACTAAAAGCAAACGAAGCCGAGGTAAATAGTTACGGACAAAAAATTTATAGGGTAAACGGCGATTATGCTTACGCTAAAAAAATTGCTGCAGAGTATTCCGAAAAATTCGGCATCCTTATGTCGGGCGGAAATACTGATCCCATGCGTGTAGAAGCCAAAAAAACAATGGTTTTTGAATGGTTACGTCAGATTGGTGAAGTACCCAATGTTTACATTCAGGCACTCAGTGGTGGAACCGGACCAATTGCTATAGAAAAAGCTTATAAAGAACTTAGAGAAATAGGCGTAGCCGAAACCATGCCCCGTTTTATTATGGTTCAACCCAGCGGTTGTGCCCCAATGACGCATGGATGGGTTAAAGCCAAAGCTGCCGGATTCCCCGAGGGTTGGTTGACCGATTACCCAAAATACGATAATCCGGTAACTAAAGTGCCCACCCTGGCTACTGGTAAACCCGGTACATATCCAATTTTAGCCCGATTGGTTAAGGAAAGCCATGGTGAAATGATTGAATTTAACGAAGAATACCTGGTTGATATTGCCCGCTTAATTGCTTTTGAAACCACCATCCGGATCGGACCGGCTGCAGCAATTACTGTAGGTGGCTTTTTTGAATCGTTGCACAACGGTCATTTAAAAAATGGCGACAAAGTACTGATAAACGTTGGTGAAGGCGTACGCAGAGCTCCCGATTTTGTAGAAGAAATGATTTACACTACCCAACACATTGATTCGGTTGATGATTGTCAGCGATTCGACAGGGAAAAGCTTCGGGCTGAATTATGGAATAAAGTTGCTACTATTTATTCATAAGCTATAAGAAACAAAAACGAGGAGTGGTTATTGGCTGCTCCTTTTTTTTGTAATTTGATTGCTTAGCCGGAAGTTTTTATTTTACGGTTTTAAAAACAAAAACAAAACACAATACCTTAATATAGCCCTCTATTGTAGAGGGAAGTAATAGTAAACATATGAAAGAAATAGTTTCACTTATAGTAAAAGGAATGGCCATGGGTGCCGCCAATGTAATTCCCGGAGTTTCCGGAGGAACCCTAGCGCTGATTACCGGAATTTTTGAACGTTTAATCAATGCCATTAAATCGTTCGATGTTAAAGCTTTTAAATTGCTTTTTTCAGGAAAGTTAAAGGAGTTTATCCGCTATGTCGATTTTTGGTTTCTGGTGTATGTTTTTGGAGGTATTGGCATTGCAATTATTTCGTTAGCCCGCTTGTTTGAGTTTTTATTCGCCAATTATCCGGTTTACATCTGGGCTTATTTCTTTGGATTGGTACTGGCTTCAGTTTATTTTGTGGGAAAAACCATCAGGCAATGGAATGTATCGGTAATCGTAACATTTATTGTTGGAACTTTAGTGGCTATGGGTATTTCATTAATGACTCCGGCTTCAGAAAACGACTCATTTTTTTATCTTTTAATTTGTGGGGTGGTTGCTATTTGTAGTATGATACTGCCTGGTTTGTCGGGTTCTTTTGTGTTAATATTGTTAGGAAATTATCAACTGGTAATGATTACCGCCATTAACGACTTACGTTTCGATATTTTGATTCCGGTGGTACTTGGCGCCGGATTGGGTTTGATTGCTTTTTCCCACGTTTTATCGTGGTTGTTAAAACGGTTTCATAACCAAACCCTGGCTTCGTTAACCGGATTTATTCTCGGATCACTGGGAATACTGTGGCCCTGGAAAAACCCAATAGAAGAAGCCTTTGGCGACAAAATTAAAACGGTTGGTTACGATTGGTTTTTACCAGAAATGAACGCTTCATTGGTGATTGCAGTTGTATTAATACTTTTGGGAATTGCTACCATCTGGATTACCGAGAGTTTGGGTGCATTAAAAGAAGAAAATAAAGTTTCCTGATTATGGATATTTATGGTTTGGTCGGTTATCCTTTAACCCAGTCGTTTTCGCAAAAATATTTTACGCAGAAGTTTGTCAATGAAAATATACAAGCCCAATATTTGAATTTTTCTATTGAAAGCATTGATGAGTTTCCTGAAATTATAGAAAATCAGATTATTAAAGGTTTAAACGTTACCATTCCTTACAAAGAAAAAGTACTTCCATTTATTCATCATCTGGATGAGACAGCCCAAAAAGTGGGAGCCGTTAATGTGGTGAAAATTACCTATCAGAAAAACAAAGCGCGCTTAATCGGTTACAATAGCGATGTGTATGGCTTTGAGCTTTCGCTGAAAAAGTACTTAAAACCCAATCATACCCGCGCTTTGGTGCTGGGAACAGGTGGAGCTGCCAAAGCAGTAGTTTATGTGCTTAAAAAACTGGGGATTGATTTTAAAACGGTATCGCGAAAGGCCGGTAGAGGTGATTTTGTTTACCAAAAACTTACCCACAATAACATTGCCGATGCGCCTTTACTAATTAATACAACTCCTCTGGGCATGTTTCCGCTTATAAACACATTTCCGGAACTTCCTTACGAAGCTGTTTCTTCAGCACATCTGGCTTTCGACCTGATATATAATCCGGAAGAAACCCAATTCATGAAAAAGTGTGCCCAACAGGGAGCCGTTGCTGTTAATGGATACGAAATGCTGGTGAATCAGGCCGAAAAAGCCTGGGAAATATGGAATAGCTAATTTCTTACCGGATAAGGATAGGTTACATTTACCAGAAAAAGTGCTTTCCCTGGAACTGAAGCACCGGCTGCACCGCGATCTTTGGCATCAATAATTTGGCAAAACCCTTCGACACTTAATCTCCCTTTTCCAACTTCGAGCAGAGTTCCAACAATAGCCCGCACCATGTTTCTCAGAAACCGATCGGCAGTAATGGTAAAAATTAGTTCGTTATTTTTTTGAATCCATTTAGCTTCTTTAATTATGCAGTTGTTGGTTTTTACATCGGTATCAACTTTACTAAAACTGGTAAAATCAATGTAGTCAAAAAGCTTTAGAGCAGCATTATTCATGGCATCCACATTGAGTTTGCCATAATAATAATGCCTTAAAGGATTTAAAAAAGGCGATTTTTCCTGGGTAATATAATATTTATAGGTTCGCGAAGTAGCATCAAATCGGCTATGCGCTTCGTTATGCATTTTTTTTAACGAATGAATCAACACTTCAGCAGGCAGGTAACGGTTTAATTTATGAATCAGTTTGTCATTTTCTTCAAGATTAGGCTGGGAACTGTCAAAATGTGCCACAAAATTGATGGCATGAACACCGGTATCGGTTCTTCCGCAGCCGGTAAGATGAATAGGTTCGCGCAGAATATGAGTAAATGCATTTTGAAGTAGTTCCTGCACGGTTAGAGCATTGGGTTGAATCTGCCAGCCATGAAAAGGCGTACCGTTGTAATCGAGCGTTATAAAATAGCGATAAAGTGTTTTATTCATAAACACAAAGATTGAAAAAAAGGTGAAACCCTGAGTAAATCCCGGTCACTTTTTTTAACCTGTCAAAATATCAGCATTAGGTGAACATTCGTTAAAAAAATGTTAAAGTGCGTTAAACTCTGTTAATTGTTAGGTCAAATTGAAAGGATTGACAATATTAGCACGTTAATTGTTAAATGGAACACTTGTTGATAAAACAGGCAGCAGCCATTAGATTGTTAAACCGATTTGAACCTTAAAAATACAATTATGAGCGAAATTGTAGATATTAAAGAATTGAACGAGCGCATCCAAAAAGAGAGCGCTTTTGTTGACATGGTAAACATTGAGATGAATAAAGTGATTGTGGGTCAGAAACACCTGGTTGAAAGTTTACTTATTGGTTTACTTTCCGACGGTCATGTGTTGCTCGAGGGTTTGCCCGGACTGGCAAAAACACTGGCTATAAATACTTTGGCTAAAATAGTTGATGCCGGATTCAGCCGGATTCAGTTTACCCCTGATTTATTACCGGCCGACGTTATTGGTACCATGATCTACAGTCAGAAAAAAGAAGAGTTTACCGTAAAAAAGGGTCCCATCTTCAATAACTTTGTTTTGGCCGATGAAATTAACCGTGCCCCGGCTAAAGTGCAAAGTGCTTTACTCGAAGCCATGCAGGAAAAACAAGTTACTATTGGCGACCAAACATTTAAGCTCGACAAACCTTTTTTGGTTTTGGCAACCCAGAACCCCATTGAGCAGGAGGGGACTTACCCGCTGCCCGAAGCCCAGGTTGACCGATTTATGTTAAAAACAATCATCAATTATCCCAAACGTGAAGAAGAACTGTTGATTGTGCGTGAAAATCTGGCCCGCAACTTTCCCGAACCAACTACCATTCTTAAAACCGAAGACATTCTTAAAGCCCGCGATGTGGTAAAAGAAGTTTACATGGACGAGAAAATTGAGAAGTACATTGTAGATATTGTTTTTGCTACCCGCTATCCCGACGAATACGGTTTGCCTCATTTAAAAGAAATGATAAGTTTTGGAGGTTCGCCACGTGCCAGTATAAACCTTTCAAAAGCTTCAAAAGCCTACGCATTTATTAAACGTCGCGGTTACGTAATTCCCGAAGATGTGCGTGCCGTTTGTCACGATGTGTTGCGTCACCGGATTGGCTTAACTTATCAGGCCGAAGCCGAAAATATGACTTCAGAAAATATCATAAATGAAATACTAAATGCAGTTGAGGTGCCTTAACAGATATTAGACTGGCGAAATTAGAGTTTAGACTGGTTCATAAAACTGATACCAGGTCTAAAATCTAAAGTCTAAAATCTAAAATCTAAAAAAATGGAAACTTCAGAATTATTAAAGAAAGTACGACATATCGAAATAAAAACCCGCGGGTTGTCGAACCAGATATTTGCAGGAGAGTACCACAGTGCCTTTAAAGGAAAAGGGATGACTTTTAGCGAAGTACGCGAATATCAGTACGGCGATGCCATCCGCGATGTGGATTGGAACGTTACTGCCCGGTTTAATCATCCGTATGTTAAAATATTTGAAGAGGAGCGCGAATTAACGGTTATGTTGCTGGTCGATGTGAGTGGTTCAAAAAATTTTGGAACACAAAACCAATACAAACAGGAACTGATGACTGAAATAGCAGCTGTATTGTCGTTTTCAGCCATTAAGAATAACGATAAAATCGGAGTAATCCTTTTCAGCGATAAAGTGGAAAAGTTTATTCCTCCGCAAAAAGGAAGGAAGCACATTTTACGGATTATTCAGGAGTTGCTTAATTTTGAACCGCAAAGTAAGCAAACCAATGTTTCGGCTGCGCTCGAGTATTTGACCAATGCCATAAAAAAACGCTCCATTGGATTTATTATTTCCGATTTTATCGATGCCGATTTTAAAAATGCATTAACCATTGCAAACCGTAAACACGATATTGTTGGGCTGCGCGTTTATGATGAACGGGAAACCAACCTGCCCAATATGGGACTGGTTAAAATGGTTGATGCTGAAACAGGCGCCTTAAAATGGGTAGATACCTCGAGTAAAAAAGTACGCAATGCTTATTCCGATTGGTGGATAAACCATTCCACCAATCTCGAGCAGACTTTTAAAATGAGTGGTGTTGATTATACTTCAGTAGCAACCGATCAGGATTATGTAAAACCCTTGATTTATTTATTTAAACACAGAGGAGCATAGCATGAACAACTGTTCTATAAAAAAACTGTTTCTAATTGCATTTTCATCGATGTTAATCCTGTTCAGTACCAACAGTATTGAAGCGCAGGTAACCGTCGAGGCGCGTATCGATACCAACGTTATGTTAATTGGCGATCAAACCCGGGTATGGCTCGAGGCGCAATTTCCCGATAGTTTAATGGTTAGTTTTCCGGTATTTTCCGACACAATCATTAAAAATCTTGAGATTCTTGACATTTCACCCATCGACACAACTTTGGCCGACAATGGTTTAAAATTGTTGCAAAGTTATTTGGTAACCAGTTTCGACAGTGGATTCTATATTATTCCACCCATGGATTTTATTATTGGTTTCCCGAAAGCCGGCCGGATTGACACCCTGCATACTTTGCCTTTGTATTTTCAGGTTTGGACCATGCCACTCGATACGGTAAACCGGGAATCTATTGCCGATATAAAAAAACCGATTGATGCGCCGCTTACCATTCAGGAAGTTTTACCCTTTGCCGGTGCTGGTTTTGGAATTCTGCTTTTGGCTTTTATTGCTTACTTGTTGTTTATGCGTTTTGTCCGTAAAAAACCGGTATTGATTAAAAGCGAAAAGCCAAAGGAACCTGCGCATATAATAGCCCTGCGAAATCTCGATTTATTGAGTAACGAAAAGTTGTGGCAAAAAGGCCTGGTAAAGGAATATTATTCGCAATTAACCAATGTGGTTCGAACTTATATTGAAGATCGATTCGAAATTCCTGCTATGGAATCAACAACCGATCAGATTATGGAATCGTTTCGTAAAGAGGCCAGTCTCGAAAAAAATTTGAAAGACGACTTGTTCGATCTTCTGGTTCGGGCCGATTTTGTAAAATTTGCCAAGGCAACCACTTTAGCCAACGAGAACGAGCAAAGTTTGCGCTTTGCCTACAATTTTGTCGATAAAACCAAAATCACCGAAGTGCTTCGGGATGGGGATGAAAAGGAAAATGACGAGACAACAAAAGAAATGAATATGGCCAAAACAAAACAACAGTAACTATGGAAAACATAACATTTCAAAATCCAAATTTACTTTACCTGCTTTTGGTACTGGTTCCTTTAGTGGCCTGGTATGTGTTTAAACACGACAAGTATCAGGCTTCTATCAGGCTTTCAACGGTAAAAGGATTTTCGAAAGTTCGCAACAGCTACAAATACTATTTACGACATGTACCACCGGTTTTGCACATGCTTGGCATTGCTTTGCTAATAATTGCTTTGGCCCGACCGCAATCGACCGACAACTGGAGCAATACCTCGACCGAAGGTATTGACATTGTTTTAGCATTGGATATTTCAACAAGTATGTTGGCCGAAGATTTTAAACCAAACCGGCTCGAAGCTGCAAAACAGGATGCCATTCGTTTTATTTCAGGACGTCCTAACGACCGCATTGGCCTGGTAATTTTTTCGGGCGAAAGTTTTACGCAATGTCCCTTAACCACTGATCATGCAGTTTTGATTAACCTGATTAACGATGTAAAACCCGGTATGATTGAAGACGGTACCGCAATTGGATTGGGCTTGGCAAATGCAGTAAGTAGGTTACGCGAGAGCAAGGCCATAAGTAAGGTGATTATTTTAATGACCGACGGGGTTAACAATCAGGGACAGGTTCCCCCGTTAACGGCTGCTGAAATAGCCAAAACTTTTGGTATACGGGTTTATTCAATTGGTGTAGGTTCCAAGGGAACTGCCCCTTATCCGGTTACTGATATGTTCGGAAGAAAAAGATACCAGGATATGGAAGTGGAAATTGATGAGGAAGTGTTGTCGCAAATTGCTCACATGACCGATGGACGCTATTTCAGAGCAGTTGACAACAAAAGACTCGAAGAAGTTTATACCGAGATTGATAAACTCGAGAAATCAAAAATTGAAGTAAAAGAATACAGCCGCAAAAACGAAGAATACCTGCCATTTTTGGTTTTGGCCGGTATAATTCTGGTTTTAGAAGTGATTTTGAGGAATACCATATTACGAAATATTCCCTAAAAATTTGAGATTATGTTTCAGTTTGCACATATAGAATATTTATACGGTTTATTGGCACTACCTATACTTGGTTTTGTTTTTTTAACTGCACTTTATCGCAGAAAAAGTGCCCTGAAAAGCTTTGGTAATGTTGATTTGGTTAATGGATTATCGCCTGAAGCATCATTAACAAAACCCTGGATTAAGTTTATTTTAATGGAATCAGCCTTAATGCTTATAATTATTGCCATGGCAGGTCCCCAGTTTGGAACCAAGCTTAAGGAAGTAAAACGCGAAGGGGTTGAATTGGTTATTGCACTCGATATTTCGAACAGTATGATGGCCGAAGATATTGCCCCCAATCGATTGGAAAATGCCAAACGGGCTATTTCAAAACTGGTCGATCGATTGCACAACGACAAAGTTGCCCTGGTGGTTTTTGCCGGCGATGCTTTTGTACAGTTGCCCATGACCACCGATTATGAAGCCGCCAAAATGTTTTTGAGTACCATTACGCCCAAACTGATTAATAATCAGGGAACAGCCATTGGTGCGGCTATTGAGTTGGGAATAAAGGCTTTTACACCCAGCGACGAAAAAAATAAGGCTTTAATTATAATAACCGATGGTGAAAATCACGAAGGAAATGCTGTGGATTTAGCCACAGCAGCAAACGATGCGGGCATTATAGTCCACACAATTGGTATGGGCTTGTCAAAAGGAGCACCCATTCCTGAATACAACTCGTATGGTCAAAAAGATTACCGTACAGATAATCAGGGCAATGTGGTAATTTCGAAGCTGGATGAAGACATGCTAAAAAAAATTGCCGTTTCAGGCGGGGGAAAATACATCAGGGCTAATAATACCAAAACAGGTCTAAATGCCTTGTTCGACGAGTTAAACCAAATGGAAAAAGCTGAAATGGAAGTAAAAGCGTATGCCGAATACGAAGAGCAGTATCAGTATTTTGTTGGTTTTGCTTTATTAATACTTCTGATTGAGTTTTTTATTTTATTTAAAAAGAATAAACGCCTGAGTTCTGTAAGTATTTTTAAAAGCACTTTACTTGAACTTAAAAAGCAATAGGAGGAAGCGATATGATTAGAATATTTTTCCTGATTTTGTTTGTAGTTTTTGGTCATGTTATGGTTTTTGCCCAACAAGAGCGAAAATACATCAGACATGGAAACCGCGAATACGAAAAAGCTAAAATTGATTCGGTAACTGTTGACACAACTAAATTTCAGAATGCCGAAGTGGAATACCGCAAAGCTTTAGATGTGGAACCCAACAATTGGGATGCCATTTATAATCTGGCCAATTCACTTTTAAAACAAGGCAAGTATCAAGAAGCGGCCAAACAGTATATGGCAGCAACCGGAATGTATAATCCGGACAAGGAACAACTGGCCATGGCCTACCATAATCTGGGAAATGCCCATTTGTTGTCGAACCAATTGAACGAAGCCATTGAGGCGTTTAAAAATTCCCTGCGAAACAATCCCAACGATTACGAAACTAAGTATAACCTGGCCTGGGCTCAGGATAAGTTAAAGCAACAACAAAACCAGCAGCAGGATCAGAATCAGGATAAAGAGGATCCCGAGCAGGAAAACAAAGACGAACAGCAAAACCAGAATCAAAATCAGGATCAGCAGGAGCAAGAGCAGGAAAAACAGCAACAACAACAGCAGGATCAGCAACAAAACCAGCAGGAACAACAGCAGCAAGCCCAGGATCAGGAGCAACAAATTTCAAAGGAAGATGCGCTGCGAATTTTAGAAGCACTACAAAACGATGAGAAAGAGGTTCAGGAAAAAGTGCAGAAACAAAAAGTGCAACCCAAAAAGCGAACTACACAAAAAGATTGGTAGTACGGTAATTTGTGTATCCGATGCTTTATCTTTGAAACCGAAAAACAATTGATAGCATGAAAAAGGCAAAACATATCATTTTTTTTATCCTAAGCATCTGTCTCTTTGGCTTATCGCTCGAGAGCTTTGCCCAAAATGTGGAATTTAGCGCTTCGGCTCCCAGGGTGGTTGAACTGGGCGAACAGTTTCGCCTTTCGTATTCCTTAAATGCCAAAGGAAGCGATTTTGTTGAACCCGATTTTGAAAATTTCAGGGTGCTTACCGGACCAAATGTTTCAAGCAGTTCCAGCGTGCAGATAATTAATGGAAAAATGTCGCAAAGTGTTTCCTATACTTATACCTTTATACTAATGGCAATTAGTGAGGGAAATTTCACGCTGCCACCAGCCAAAGTATCGGTAAAAGGTAAAACTTACCAGTCGAACAGCTTTTCCATCGAGGTAGTAAAAGGAGCGCAAAGTGCAACGGGCAATACAGGTGGTACATCTTCCGGAGGAACCCAGGTGCCCGGAACCAATGAGAAATTGTTTGTTACTGTTGAAGTGAATAAATCCAGCCTGTATCAGGGCGATAATCTAATTGCAACCATTAAACTTTACACACAACGCAGTTTAGCTGGTTTTGATGAAATTAAATTTCCTCCGTTTACCGGATTCTGGAGTCAGGATTTGGAATCGCCACAGCAAATTCAATTGCAACGCGAAAATGTAAACGGGCAGATTTATGAAGCAGGCCTGATTAAACGCGTCTTACTTTTCCCCCAACGATCGGGCGAAATACAAATCGATCCGTTTGAACTGACCGTAGTTGTACAGGAACGTACGCGAAGCAATAATCCCTTCGACGATTTTTTTGGCGGTTCAGTACGCAGGATTCCAATAAAGGTGGCCAGCAAACCAGTAAGCATAAATGTTTTGCCTTTACCTTCCGGAAAACCCGATCATTTTGACGGAGCCGTGGGAACCTATTCATTGGCTGCATCGGTCGATAAAACCAAGGTAAAAGCCAACGAAGCTGTAAATTTAAAAGTGAAAATCTCAGGAACAGGAAACCTGAAACTGATTAAACCACTTAAGGTTGATTTTCCACCCGATTTGGATGTTTACGATCCCAAAACATCGTTAAACAGCAAGGTAACAGCCCAGGGCGAAGCCGGAAGCGTGACTTTCGACTACCTGTTTATACCACGATATGCCGGAACTTATCGGATTGCACCCATTGAATTTGGTTATTTCGATCCCGAATCAAAATCCTATAAAACCCGAACTACCAAAGAATTTGTAATTGAAGTTGAAAGAGGTTCAGGCGATCAGGAAATGAATTCAGGTGTGGTACAAACTTTAAGTAAAGAAGATGTTAAGTTTATTGGACAGGACATTCGTTTCTTAAAAAGTCAGGTGCCATTGAATAAGAAAGCGGGCATTTGGTTTGGTACCTTAAATTTTTACCTGTTTTATCTGATTCCGTTTGTTTTGTTTGTTGCAATCATTCTGGTTCGTATCACACAAATTAAACAGAATGCCAACCAGGCCCAGGTGCGTAACCGGAAAGCCAATCGAATTTCGCGTAAGCGTTTGAAAATAGCGGTTTCGTTTATGAAGAAGAACAATGCCGAAAAATTCTACGATGAAGTTTTAAAGGCTATCTGGGGCTATTTAAGTGATAAACTGGCTATTCCGGTTTCAAATTTGTCGAAAGATAATGTTGCGGAATTGCTGACAAAGCATAAAGTTGACGATGAGCTGACCAGTCAATTGATGAGCCTGCTCAACGAATGCGAGTTTGCCCGCTTTGCACCATCGGCTGTATCGGGCGGAATGGACGAAATATACCGGAAAGCACAGAAACTGATTTCAAAACTCGATCAAAAAATAAAATAGTCTGGTTCAGTTTGTTTAATTATTAATTGAGGACTAAAATCCAATAAGCTATGAAGCGTTTTAAAATAATATATGTAGTAATTATTTTGCTGAATTCAACGCTGGTTTTTGCCAACGGGCAACAGCAATTGGTTGATTCAGCAGCTAATTTTTATGCAGCATCGCAATTTGAAAAAGCCATTGCAGCTTATCATCAGGTAATTGATAATGGGTACGAATCGGCCGAATTGTATTACAACCTGGGTAATGCTTATTACAAATCGAATAAAATTCCCCAGGCCATTACCAATTACGAGCGGGCTTTAAAATTAGCGCCCGGCGACGAGGATATACTCTTTAATCTGCAACTGGCCAATACTCACGTGGTTGATAAGATTGAGGTTTTACCTGAGTTTTTCCTAACCTCGTGGTGGAACCGTTTTGTTCAACTTTTTTCGTCGAACCAATGGGCCCTTATTAGTATTTCAACTTTTATTGCAGGCCTGGTATTGTTGCTGATTTTTTTTCTGTCGGGGCGGGTTGTGGCACGTAAGCTTTCGTTTTGGATGGCGGTACTTTTGATTTTTGTATCGATTTTCACGTTTAATTTTTCTCGCAAACAAAAATGGTTTGCATTAAATGAACCGGAAGCCATAATAATGACTCCCTCGATGGTGGTTAAAAGTGCACCCAGCGAAAGTGGTACCGAACTGTTTTTAATTCACGAAGGATTAAAAGTTAAAGTAACCGATAAATTAGGCGACTGGCGCGAAATAAAACTATCTGATGGAAACAAAGGATGGGTTAAGCAGGACGATCTAATTGTTATATAATCATACCGGAAATGTTCACAAAGAAAGATGGCTTACATTAAGTCATCTTTTTTATTTTAAAACACTAGTGTCCGGTTAAAAAATATAAAACTGTTTTAAATCCCTATTTACAGCGCTATTGGTAATGATAAGACAATATAGGGCTTGTTTTTCGCCTCAAGCCGGCTGGGCTCTTCATTTTTGGGTTAT
>JBFWMB010000075.1:0-19453 GCA_050251815.1 Salinivirgaceae bacterium
CTAAGGTGCTCTTTGCAGCTATTCTCATCAGGAAACTGCTCGATAAATTTGATTATATTCACATCAAAAGTTTTTTGATAAGATATACATTTTTTCTTAACTGGCATAATCGCGACGAATCAAAAAATCAATTTTTAATGCATCGATAAAAAAACCATAAATATTAATTGAGTTGATGCCTAAGTCAAAAACAAAGGAGTAATTAAGACTTTACAACAGCCAAAATATATAGCTTATATAAATACTCAGAAGAATTAATCCTTCGATGCGACTAATTACCCTTCCTTTGCCCATAAACACAAATACAAAAAGCAATAGGCCGGCAACAATGTTCAGCAATAAATCAGGTTGAGCATTTGCCGTAACCTGCACGGGCGAAATAATGGCAGAAACACCTAATATAAGAAAGCTGTTAAAAATATTGGAACCCACCACATTTCCAATGGCCAAATCCACATTTCCTTTGCGTACGGCTACAATTGAAGTAGCGAGTTCGGGAAGTGATGTTCCTACCGACACAATGGTTAATGCAATAACCCGTTCCGAAAGACCGAGTTTTTGAGCAATTAATACCGCATTGTCAACAATAAGATTACCCCCTACTATTAAAAGGGCTAATCCAAAAAAGGTAAAGAATATTGCTTTGGGTAAACTTATCGAAGATAAATTCAGATTTTCTTCCTGCTCTTCTTTTTTGGCAACGGCCAGGTTGTATCCCATAAAAATGGCAAAGAAAAGCAGCAACAAAATGCCGTCGGAACGTAAAATAGTGTTCCGATCGACGCGATTGATTAAAACATCGTTGGCAACCAGCCAAACCGATATAGCCGCTAAAAGGCTTAGGGGAATTTCAATCCAGGTAGTACTTTTTTTTACTTTTAAGGGAGCAATCATAGCCGTGATGCCTAAAATGACCAACACATTAAACAGATTACTTCCTATTACATTGCCTAAAACTAATTCGGTGTTTTTATTGATTGCTGCCAGTGCATTTACAACCAGTTCCGGGGCCGAAGTTCCAAAAGCAACAATGGTTAAGCCAATAACTATATCAGAGATATTCATACGTTTTGCCAACGACGAGGCTCCGTTAACCAGTTGATTGGCTCCGTAAATTAAAGCGGCAAATCCTGTAAGTAAAAGTAAAATAGGTAACATTATGCTGTTTTTTTAAGAAAACAAAAGTACAATTTTCAAAACACATGAATTTGGTTTTTGCTTAACGTATCAGAAAATTTTAGGAATTAAATGTTTTTAGCAAAATAATATTGAAAACACATCTGTAAGGTTTAGTAATACAAACAAATAAGAAGATATTGAATAAACATGCATTGGCTGCCTCGAACCTTCAATTGTCAGGATTGAGGCAGCCCTTTTTTGCGCACCACTTAGTTTTTTACAGGATAACCTACGGTTTGGGTTAGGATTATCCGGTGGGTTTTAGGTAATTTCATGGCCTTAGCTAATTCATCGGCATCAAAGTAACCTCGAACAACTACATTTAATCCTTCCGAAGCACAATACAGGTAAACGTTTTGCACAATAAACCCGGCATTGGCGTAGGAGGTCTTTATATAGGAATCCATATCAATATTTTCAGGCAATTTACCGGGATTGGCCACATAAATTAGATTCAATGGAGCTGTTGCTACAAAGTCTTGTTTGCCCGTATTGGCTCTGATGTCGTTTTTATGAATCTGGAGAAGCACGTTCTTTTTAGCAACATAACGGTAAAAGCCGGATTTTAAAGCAACATAAACCTCAATTTCCTGAAAATTTTGTGATGAAGGAACGGTACGCTTGCTGACATCGGGGCGGTTTATACCATAAGCGGCCCAAAGCAAATCGGCAAGGGTTTGCAAAGGCAGTTCCTGGTCGCTGAATTCGCGCGATGTGTGTCTTTCGTTTAAAGCCTCCATCAAAGGCATACCTCCGGTTTTTATTGGGGCTGGTAAAACTATGTCCTGAGCGTTGGTTTGTGTGAGGATGAACAGTAGAATCACAATAATTTGTAGTGTTTTCATATCCTTTGGTTTTAATAAATACATGAAATTAACTTCGATTGGATAGTTAAATAAAACAAAACTTCTCACACAACAGGTGAATGATTATCAATTAAGAGCAGTCTCTTTTTAGTGTAAACCGAAAAGTACTGCCTTTACCCGGCTCGCTTTCAAGCCAAATTTGTCCACCGTTTTGTTCCACAAATTCTTTGCAAAGCAACAAGCCAAAACCTGTACCTTTTTCATTTGAAGTTCCTGGTGTGGTATAAATGTCATTCGAATTAAAAAGTCGTTGCCTGATTTCAGGGGCAATCCCTACTCCGGCATCAGAAACGGTGAATAAAACCATACCTCCCTGCGCTTCACCATTTATATTTATGCATCCTACCGGATGAGAGAATTTAATGGCATTCGAAATCAGGTTTCGCAATATAGTATTTGTCATTTCCATATCGGCAAATACATTAAGTTGTTGTGGTATGTTTTGAATTAGTTCTATGTTTTTCGATAATGCAATTAGCTTCAGGTTTTCGATAACTCCGGAGACTACCGCAGCACAGGAGAAAACCTGTGGTTTTGGAACCATTTTTCCAGCTTGCGAACGGTTCCACATTAAAATATTGTCGAGCAGGCTAAAAATGCGCTCGGCCGAGTCGTTTATCATTTTTAACTGCGATTCAACCTGTTCCTGGGTGTTCGTTTTAAAGTTTTGTTGCAGCAGTTGGGTAAAACCTAATAAAGCACTGAATGGGCTTCTTAAATCATGGCTTAAAATGGAAATAAAACGGTCTTTATCGGCCACTAGAATTTCAAGTTGTTTATTTAAGCTTAATATTTGCTGCATGCGCTCTTTGTTTCGGAAGTAGGCAATAGAAAGGGCAAATAATAAGATGCTTATGGCAAGTCCACTTATTCCGACAATCCACAGGCCTCTTTTTGATTCAGCCAAAAAACTGCTGTGACTTTCAAACACCAAAGTCCAGCGGGTGCCATTAAAATCGACGGGTAAAACGCTTTGAATTCCGGATTTTTGATATGAGATATCCTCTTGCGTGGAGTAAAGCAGTGCGTTTGAATCTAGGGTGACTCCGTCGTAAATTTTTAGGCGAATGCGATTTTTATCGGACAAACCCCGCTCCCCTAAAATGCCGGTCATTAAATCGTTCATGCGGTATGGACTATATACCCAGCCTTTTAATGCCTCTTTCCTTTGTTGGGGCGATTCAATGGGTTTTCCGTATTGGTAAACTGGAACATACATCAGTGTTCCGGCTTGAATGTCTTTGTCGGTCTCCTGAACTAAAATTACTTTTCCCGAAAGGGCGGCTAGATTTGAATCGCAGGCAATTTCCATAGCTTTTCGGCGAATGGGGTTGCTATACATATCGTAACCAAATGCGCTCAAATTGCGTCCTTCAAATGGTTCAAGATAAAGAATGGTGGTGTAGTTTTCACGTTCCCCTTCAGGAGTAATTTTATAATCAGGAAAACCTGAATTGCGAACTAATTGAATATGGGTTGCCAACTGTTTTTTTGGAATCCATAAGGCAAACCCCACACCTAAAATGCCGGGTAAATTGGCGTCAATATTTTCACTTTCGTTAAAGCGCTTCCACTCCTGGCGGGTAACGGTGTCCGAAGCCGTAAAGTAAGCAGCTCCACTACGCAATAATTGCGCATGTGCTTTTAAACGGACATCAATTTTGTTTTGTATTTCAAGGCAAATTAGTTCAAAGTTTTGTCTGGCTGATTCTTCTGTCGATTGTTTTATCAGTAAAGTAAAGAGTAGGGTAAGGGTTAGACTTAACAAAAAAATAACCAGCGATTTTATATTTACAAATAAGGAAAGTTTTGCAGGAGGATTTGTTTTATTTGATGCTTTCATTTGTTTATTTTGACTTGCTTGTGCTTAAATGTCGGAGCTCTCGTCTAATTTATATTCGAAAGAATTCTTTTATATCAGAATCCTACCCTTAACTTTCAAAGATATGAAATAAAGGAAATTTAAACAATGCCGCTTAAATAAGCATACAAAAGCCACGTATTCTAATGCAATGCAGCTTAAAACATCAGGCCTAGGGCAAAACCACTTTTCAGGTGCGCGCGGTTGTCGTCGTAAAGTCCGTACTCATTGGTATAGAGGTAATATATTTCGTAGGCTGCTTCAAGGTCGAATCGCCAGTATAAACGCACTCCTTTTTTGTAGGAAAAACGCTGTAAGGACATTCTTCCATAAATATTTCCATAGGAGAAATCAATCTCATTTTGATCTTTTATTTCGGTCCAGGTTTCTTTTTCCATATCAATAAGCGGCTGTTGATAGGCCTGACGTACGCCAAAAGTAAAACTAAACGGCCAACGGTTTTTCTTTTGGGTTAAAAAACCATGGCCACCAAAAGTTAATTCTACCCCAAAACCCCACAAACCATATTCGGTGTCGTAAATATCACGGGTTCCGTAAACGGTAACGTTCGATCCTTTTTTACC
The DNA here is from genome assembly GCA_050251815.1 of Salinivirgaceae bacterium. Lineage (GTDB taxonomy): Bacteria > Bacteroidota > Bacteroidia > Bacteroidales > SZUA-534 > GWE2-40-63. Next base: position 4,491 of record JBFWMB010000075.1, read on the forward strand.
TACCGATGAAAGCTTGAGCGTATAAGCCTGCCAATCGAGCTGATGGGGAAAATATACCATTCGGTCTTCGTAGTTAAATTGCATTTCAAATCCCGTACGGGTTTCAGGGTTTTTGTTGGTATACCAGGTAGCGGTGAGTATTCGCGAAGCCCGGTTGTTTTTGTAATCATCGGTAATACTTCCAAAATCGGTATCCAATACATTATCAAAATCGGTATAGGCAGTTAATCCATACGAAATATAAAAAAAGGAGTTTGTTTCACGGCTTTGTGCACTAATGGGGACGGGTTCAAAATAATCGGGACTAAAGTATTGAGTATAACCATCCGAAGCGGAAAATAGGGTAACGATAACCGCAATCATTGTAGTTCTTATGTAGTTTTTCATAACTGTTTCAATGTTACTGAAGTAAAACAACAAAATTTGAAGATTAAGAATTTGGTTTTTTCTTGTTAAAGGCGTAAGCGGTTTTAATTACGCCGCCCAGCTTCATTTTTTTTCGAAGCACTTTTTGTATTTCCGCATTTCCATATTCCTTGGCCACGCGATATGGGGTTCGCCCCCATTTGTCGGCAATTAGGGGATTGGCATTGGCGGCTAACAACTGATTCACCGCTTCATAATTTCCTTCACGTACAGCAAAGTGTAAGGGGGTCCAGCCATTTATTCCCTGCACGTTGGTGTTGTTGCACTTTTGAATAATTGCGGGCAGGAGTGGCGATTTTTGATATACGGCATAATGCAAAACAGCTATTTGTGAGTTGTTCATTTGCGTAGGATCGGCTCCCAAATTCAAAAGGGCGTTAACATAAACCGGTTTATTCGCTTTGTAGGCATAAAACAAAGGAGTGTCCCCGTTTTTATCTTTTCCCTCCAAAGGCACTTTGTGTTGCGAAAGTAAGGCTATAAATCCTGATTCCACATTATTTTCAACAATCCAGTGAATTTGATTGCCCGAAAGTTTTGATCCAAAACCAAGCGGACTGTTAACTTCCAAAAGCTTCTTGGTTTTGTTTTGTTGTGCATTGCGCATGCTGGTCATAATGGGCAATTCGTCGTTATTATTAAGGGCTGCGGTTGTAACACCTTTTTCAATTAAGGTATTAAACAAGCGGTTCATTCCCTGTTTCGATGCCAGCAGATTAATCATTGAACCGCCACTTTTTGGCTGATGGGTTAGGCTGATGCCTAAGTCGACCAGTTTTAGGGCAATTTCCTCGGAATTTGAGTTCGCTGCCAACTCGAGCAGGTATGCATAATCGGCTTGTTTCACATTGAGCTGGTGTTTTATTAATATGGGAAGCAGGTTGGTCCGGTTGGCTTTTACTATAGCGTTAACCACATTATCGCCCATTAGTGGATCGGGTTTTACTATGGATGGAGTTTTTAGTAACACCTGGTCGAGCATGCTTGCATTATCGTGTTCAATGGCATATACCGACAGCGTTGTGGTCATTTTTTTATAGAGTTCGCTGCTTGAGTACATGGCAATATCGAGCGAGTTGTTGTAGGCAAACCCTTTTTCGAGTAGTTGGGTGGTGATGCTTTTTTTGTCGAAATAAACGGCGGCAGTTAGCAAATCGAAGCCATTCATAATCGGGGCCCGATTAATGTTTACCTTATTGATTAGGTTTTTGGCAATCTGTCCGCCACCATTTTCAATTACATAGAATAATAAAGCAAAAGGATCGGTGCCTTGCGGCATTAAAAGTTCCATTACCTGGGCATTGTCTTTGGCTACTGCGTACTGAAAGGGTGTGTTTTTATTGTGTTCAAAGCCATTTAGCAGGTTTCGGTTGTAGGCATTGGTAATAAAATTCATGTCGTTTTTTTCGATGGCCGAAAATACGGCATCACCAAAATTGCTTTTTGCTTCGTTGAATTTTTTTAGCACCTCATTGTTTCCTCTGTTTAAATAAAGCGCATAGGCACTGAGTTCGTATTTTTTGGTTATATCTTCAGTAAGTTCGGCTAAAAACAGGTAAGCATCCGGGTTTTGGTTGTTTTCAGCTAATTCTGCTTCGGCATATTTTTTTGCAGCATCCAAAAATTCCGGGTAAGGCATGTCGTTTTTGTAATGCTGTAGTTTCCTGATGGCTGTTTCCAGTAAGGGCTGATAACGCCGGGTATTTTGTTGGGGTGTGCTAACTGTTGGTTCAGCCAGGGAAAATTCACCCCGGTTTATGACTTCTTTTTCCTGATTTGCCTTGTCGATAAGCGATTGTTTCAACGATAAATACTCTACTTTTTGGAATGCATCGTCGGTTTTGGCTATCAAATCGTCCATTTTTTTTACCGATTCTTCCAGCTTTTTATCGATGGCTGCAATTTGTCCTTCGGGAGTCAGTACCGATAAATCGGGTGGGTTGGCAACGGAGTTTTGGTTTGGGTTGTATCGTGCATAATCGAGTTGAGCCGATTGGCCAGCACTGAAATAGGTCCGCGGCGGGGTAGGACAACCGGTTTTTAACCAGTCGGCACTTCTAAAGTTGTAATTTTTTTTCATCGATTCCAACATGCAGTTGTGAAACTGGAAATAAGCAATGTAATGCTGTTCTTCGCGTTCTGAGAATACTTCGGCAGCAGCGTACAAATACTCTTTTTGGGCGTCCTGGTTTTCTTTAACAATTTGCTCGTAAATTCCCCCCATGGCTTTTTCCATCTCGGCATCCAGATCTTTTTGGGCCTCAGCTCTGGCGGCTTCAATTTTTTTGTTTGCGTTGGCAACCAGTGCGTTTTTCGATGCTCCGGCCACCAAATCCTTAGCCAGGTTTCCCCAGGTTCCCAAATCCACATCAGCAGCCTTGAGGGCTTCATCAACACCTTTGTTTATTAAATCGATTTGTTTGCGGAGTTCTGCCTCTTTTTGTTGTTTTCGGTATTCTGCCTCATCTTGTAATTGACGCATTTTGGCCGTATACTCCCGAACCAATTGTTCCGGATCGCTGGTAGTAGTGTTAATTGTTACTATAGCGTTAATGCGGTTTTCGTAACTTAGGTTGTTTCGGTGACTGGAAAATAAGGAGGTAGCTAAACTAAACGCATCTTTAACATTTTGATTGGGAACCGGAAAATGTTGCGCAAAACCGGTCTGCATGGTCAAAAATAATACCAATACAGTAATAGCATTTTTTAAATACATAATACTTCTGGCCGTTGAATGTTGTTACACGAGCAATTAATTATATGGTTAAACCAAAATTAGTATGAATTTGTTTATTTAATCTACAATTTAGTTTTAATTTTAAAACAAAAAACCCCTGTGTGGGGTTACTTGTTAGATGAAAATCCAATGGTCAATCAAATTTTGAACCTATGAATAAACATAACAGCTTACTTGTGCTTGGCGCAATGGCATTGTTTGGCTTGAGCGCATGCGTAAAAGAGAAAGATCGCGAACCCTTTGTAAACGAACCCACCTGCAGGTTAATCTATAAAGCGGGTGATAATTATTCTTACGAAATGGCATACGATGCCAGCAAAAGGCTGTCAACGGTTGTTTATGTGGGCAGCGATGGTACACCCCATGTTTATTATGCAAGTGGGTATACCGATTCAAAAATAAATGGCTACGATGCTTCAACTTATGGCTCGCCTGATTTTTATGAAACCTATTCGTGGACAAGCCAGGAGTTGGTAATAAATTATTATTCGCTAAACGAGTACAACCAGTTTTTTCTTGAAGACCAATACGTGTACACGTTAAATAGTTCAGGTCAGGTAAAACGACGTGACTGGTATCAGGACTCTGGTTACGGCTTGCAGCATGTGGGTTACCGGCTTTACACCTGGAGCAATAATAACATTGTAAAGTGGGAGTATTGGTATGTGAATAAAAAACAGGCCATAGTTCCCGATTACATTTACGATGGGTTTGCTCCCAGGGAACGTTTAAAATCGACCGATGATTCCCGCTCCTATACCGTTACTTTTGAATACGATAACCATCCCAATGCTGAAGCCTCGGTGGGCTTATTCTGGCTCGATCCTACATTCTCCAGAAATAATGTAACCCGCGCTGTATATGATTATGCTGATGGCAGTCAGGCCATTAGTGAAATTGAATACACCTATAATTACGAAGGGTATCCGGAGTATAGTTATGAATCTTATGTAGACAGAGAATACAACCAGTTCTACTACTATACCTATTTTGGCTACGAATGCGACGAAACCTATTGATTAATCCGTTTTTCGTTTAAAAAACTGTATTAGTTTTTGGGCTTTTGCTTTTCCAATTAATGCGGTAAGCTCATCGGGGCTTGCTTGCTTTATGTTTTCGACCGATTTGAATTGGGTAAGCAACTGCTCTACCGTTTTTGGACCAATTCCCTCAATGGCATCTAACTCCGAAGTTATAAAGTTTTTTGAGCGTTTTTGCCGGTGAAAATTAATGCCAAAGCGGTGCGACTCGTTGCGGATGTGTTGAATAATTTTCAGGGTTTCGCTGTTTTTATCCAGGTACAAAGGAACCGAATCGCCGGGGAAGTAGATTTCTTCAAGTTTTTTGGCAATCCCGATAACGGCAACCTTACCAATCAGTTTTAACCGGGTAAGGCTTTTAACGGCAGCGCCTAACTGACCTTTACCACCATCGATTACAATGAGTTGTGGAATGGCTTGTTCTTCGCTTAATTGCCGATGGTAACGCCGGTAAATAATTTCTTCCATCGAGGCAAAATCGTCGGGACCTTCTACTGTTTTTACATTATAATGCCGGTAATCGCGTTTGCTGGGTTTACCATTTTTAAATACCACGCACGAAGCCACCGGATTAGTTCCCTGGATGTTTGAGTTATCGAATCCTTCGATATGAACAGGCGCTTCTTTTAAGCGCAAATCGCGTTTCATGGTTTCCATAACCCGATCGACAGCTTTTTGCGGACTCCGGTTTACCTCTTGTTTAATTTTTTCCTGCTTAAAGTAAAAAGCATTACGCATGCTTAAATCTAAAAGCTTTTTTTTGTCGCCCCGTTGAGGAACCAAAAAAGCAGCCTCTTTAAATGTAAAGTCGAGTTCAAAAGGCACAATAATTTCACGCGAAGTGCTATTTAACCGTTGTCGTATTTCTACAATCGCAGTTAACAGTAACATTTCCCTTTCTTCGTCGGTGCGCTTTTTTAGCTCTACGGTATGTACCTGAATAACCGCACCGTTCACTACTTTTAAAAAGTTCACAAAGGCACTGTTTTCGTGTTCCACATACGAGAACACATCCACATTGTGAATGCTCTGGTTTACTATGGTCGATTTGGCCTGATAGTTTTCGAGGTGGTTTAATTTTTCTTTAAGTTTTTGTGCTTCTTCAAAACGGTAGGCTTTACTAAGCACGGTCATTCTGTCTTTAAGCAGTTTTATTACCTGCCCAATGTTTCCGCGCAGGATATCTTTTACATCCTGTATGTTTTGCAAATAGTCGGCTTCGTTTTGTTCGCCAACGCAGGGCCCCAGGCAATTGCCAATATGATACTCGAGGCAAATCTTGTATTTTCCTTTGGCAATTTGAACTGGCGAAAGGTTTAAGGAACAAGTACGAATGGGATACAACTGACGGATAAAATCGAGCATCACCCGCAGGGTTCTTCCCGAGGTATAAGGGCCAAAATACGTTGAGCCGTCGCGAACGTAGTTGCGGGTAGCAAAAACCCGCGGAAACGCTTCGTTTTTGATACAAATCCAGGGGTAGGTTTTGTCATCTTTAAGCAAGGCATTGTAGCGGGGCTGGTATTTTTTTATCAGGTTGTTTTCGAGCAAGAGAGCATCCTGTTCCGAATCGACCACAATGTGTTTTATTTCGGCAATTTTACGCACCAGGATTCGGGTTTTTGCACTGTCGTGGTACTTGGTAAAATACGACGACACCCGCTTTTTCAGGTTTTTGGCTTTGCCCACGTAAATAATGGTTCCTTCCGCGTCAAAATACTGATAGACCCCCGGATTTTCGGGAAGGGTTGCTACCTGCTCTTTTAAGGTTTCGATATGTTTTTCGTCGGTTTTCATGCCTGAAATAATGAAGCAAAAATAACATTAATCTGCACATGTGTAAATACGCCTGGTTATTTCGCCCGGCAGAAAAAGTTTTGGCCGCAGCTTGACATGACCTGAGCAATGGAGTAATTTTGTATATTTACCGCCATAATTTTTATGGCATGGAATCCATTGTATTTGAAACATTAGATAAGATTGAAGCGGCAGCACAAAAGTTTTTAGCAGTACAAAGTGGTAAAAAACATTTTGCTTTTTATGGTGAAATGGGCGCTGGTAAAACCACCTTTATTAAAACGGTTTGCCGTTTATTGCAGGTTACCGATGTGGTTACCAGTCCTACTTTTTCAATTATTAACGAGTACCAGACGTTTGAAAACGAAAAGGTGTTCCATTTCGATTTTTACCGCATTAAAGATTTGGAAGAAGTATTTAATCTGGGTTACGAGGACTATTTCTACAGCGAGCATTATTGTTTTGTGGAATGGCCTGAGCTGGTTGAGGAATTACTACCCGACCATATGGTAAAAGTTCGTATTACCGTACAGGCTGACGGAAGCAGGGTTTTAAGTTTCGATTAATTACATTTTTTCTGTGTCTGCAAATTAATACAGGTTATTTAAGATTTTCCTTATAGGGTAAAAGCAGTTGCTCAAATTCACTCAAAATCATAGCGGTGGCGCCCCAAACTTTTTGTTCTGACAAATGGTAAAAAGGAATCTCGATACGTTCGCCGCGTAGATTCCACCATTCTTTTTTCTTCAGTTCCGGTTTAAAAAGGTGGCTTAAAGGAATCTCAAAAAGGGCATCCACTTCGCTTTTCTGGATTGAGAAATCGGGTTTCTTGCCAAGGTAGCCAACCACAGGTAAAACCTGCATGTGCGTGACTTCAATGTAAAGATCGGTAAGTGAGCCTAATATTTCTATTGAGTTTTTATCGACACCTATTTCTTCGTGACTTTCGCGTAATGCAGTTTGTATCAGCGAAGCATCGCCCTCTTCTGTTTTACCGCCGGGCAAAGCCATCTGGCCACTGTGCATGCCATTGTAAATGGGCCGGCGTATGACAGGAAAATAGAGTTCGTTGTTTTTTGGATACAAAAGCAACAACACAGCGCTGCTCCGGGGCGGAATACTGCTGTTAGAACTCAGCACGCGACCTTTGGGGAGCATGGCTTTTTGTGCACTTATTCCGGGTTTGCCTTGTTGCAGCAAATGCCTGATGGCTGTTACTAATGATTCAGTATTTGAATTTTTTATCAGTTGAAACATAAAAAAAACGGTGTTGCAGGCAAAGATACAACACCGTCGGCTTATTTCGTAATTTCTGTTAGTTTGCAATCAGTAGAAAATAATTCTTTTTGCCTTTTTGAACCAACAAATATTTGTCGTTTATCAGATTTGCCGCCTCAACTACCAATTCGGCCGATTCAATTTTTTCTTTATTCAGGCTAACCCCGCCACCTTGCAGTAAGCGACGTAATTCGCCTTTCGAGGGGAATACCGCAGCTTTATCGGTAAGTAAATCCACCACATTTATTCCCGTTTTAATGTCCGCTTTGTTTATTTCATAAGTTGGAACTCCTTCAAAAACCGAAAGGAAGGTTCTTTCATCGAGCCTGGACAATGCTTCGCTGGTAGCCTTTCCAAAAAGAATTTCCGACGCTTCCACGGCAGTGTTGTAATCCTGTTCGGAGTGAACCATTACGGTTACTTCGCGGGCCAGGGTTTTTTGCAGCAGGCGTTCGTGGGGGGCTTCTTTGTGTTTGGCGCTTAGGCTTTCAATTTCTTCTTTCGGTAAAAAAGTAAATACTTTGATGAATTTTTCAGCATCTTCGTCGCTGGTATTCAGCCAGAACTGGTAAAAGCTGTAAGGCGTGGTTCGTTCGGGGTCGAGCCATACGTTACCCGATTCGGTTTTCCCGAATTTTCCGCCATCGGCTTTGGTAATCAGCGGAATGGTAAGGGCAAAGGCTTCGCCACCGCTTTTGCGGCGAATGAGTTCGGTTCCTGTGGTAATATTTCCCCACTGGTCGCTGCCTCCCATTTGTAATTTGCAGTTCATGTTTTCGTACAGCCAGTAAAAATCGTAGCCCTGAACCAACTGGTAAGTAAACTCGGTAAACGACATGCCCGCTTTTGATTCGGCGCTCAGACGTTTCTTTACCGAATCTTTCGCCATCATGTAGTTTACGGTTATGTGTTTGCCAATATCGCGGATAAACGAGAGAAAGGTTTGTTCCTTCATCCAGTCGTAATTGTTTACCATTTCGGCTTTATTGGGCGCATCGGTTTTAAAATCGATGAATTTGGAAAGCTGATTTTTTATCCCGTTAAGGTTTTTCTCCAGGGCTTCTTCGTTCAGTAAATTTCGTTCCTGCGATTTGCCCGAAGGGTCGCCTATCATTCCAGTGGCACCACCTACCAGGGCAATGGGCTTGTGACCGGCCTGTTGAAAACGCATTAACAAAATAATGGGAGCCAGACTTCCAATATGCAGCGAATCGGCGGTTGGATCAAATCCTACGTAGGCCGAAGTCATTTCTTTTTGCAATTGTTCTTCGGTTCCCGGCATTACATCGTGGAGCATGCCACGCCATTTCAGTTCTTCAATAAAATTCATCGCAGTGGTATATTATTCATTATCAGGAGCGCAAAAATAGTAAAATCCCTTAAAGTTTCAACCGGATTTGGTGATTCGCTTTCAGCTTTTGAACGATTTTAGCAGGGCTTCGGCAATTAAAAGGTCCATAGGTCGGGTAATTTTAATGTTTTCCGGATTTCCCTCAACCAGATGGATGGGATGGTTCAGTTTTTCCACCACGCTGGCGTCGTCGGTAAAGTGGGCATCAAATTTCTGATGATAGGCTTTTTTGAGTAATTCCACGGAAAAAACCTGGGGCGTTTGCACCGATACATAGTTATTTCTATCGACCGCAATACTGGAATCGGGTGTGGTTTGACGCAGCGATTCGCATAGCGGCATTACCGGTATGGCCGCACCGGTTTTTTCTGCTTTTTGAAAACAACGTTTTATGGTTTCGTTGCTAACCAGGGGTCGCACGCCGTCGTGAACAGCTACCAAACCTTTATCGGGCAGCGTGTCCAGTCCGTTTTTAACCGAAAAAAAGCGTTCTTTACCACCTTCACAAACCTGGTGTGGAATGGCGAAGTGGTGTTTGGTGCATAGCTGCTGCCAAAATTCATGCTGGGTTTCAGGTAGAATTACCCTTATGTCCATGCTGGCATCGAAGGCAAAAAACCGCCCGATGGTATGCATCAAGATGGGTAATCCACCCACCTCAATAAACTGTTTGGGCAGCTCACTTCCCATCCGCTGTCCGCTTCCCCCGGCAACTATAAGTGCATATTTTTGCATTGGTAAAAATTCCAGTTAATAGCAGGCCGAAGCTAAAGATTTCTTTTCGATTCAAAAAATTTGTGGCAGGTTTTTTAACACGCATGCAGTGTGGGCTATCCGGCAACAACGTAGCGGGGGGTAAATACTTTTCACCACAAAGAACACAAAGATTTTTCTCTGTGAGCCTCTGCGTGCTTTAGCAACGCAGTTGCGGGTGGTTAAATTTTTCTCTTACTCTCCTAAAAAGCTTCATTTTTGATAAAAAATCTCCCCCAACAGCTATACCTGTGCTTTTTTTGTAGTAAAATGGCCTCTCGGATCCGGACAATCCAGCCCTTAAAAGCACCCAAGTCCATAACGCACTGAAATAAGGCTGCTTCTGGAGTTTTTAAGATTTATTCCTCAGGAAAAATGTCCTAATTCTCAAATCTAAGGACATCCCAACCGGGCGATATGGACTTTTTCCCGTGAAAAAGGGCTTATTGACCAGGAACAATGGGTATATTCTCCAGAATCGACCCCTTTTACCAGGGAATAAGGGTCAATTCTGGAGTTTCACCCCATCGTGCCATGGAATATGGTTCTATTCTCCGGTTTTACCCCATCGTGCCAGGCTGGATGTCGTATTTTTCGGGAAAAAGGCCATACTTCCGGGTTGTGATCCCCTTTGGCTGGAGTCTGAATAGCTTCATTCTTTGAGAAATATGCGTGCAAAGTACCGGGGTGCATGTTTTCGATCTGCAATCATAAATCGTTAATCATTCATCTGAAATCTCTTTTGCTTACATTATTGATTTGTAATTTAAGATTTTTGATTTCAGCGTTTCTACTTAATTCAGCAATCTGCAATCGTACATCGCTATTCTGAAATCTGCAATCTCTTTTTGCTTACATTATTGATTTCAGATCTTACAATATCGACTCAATACTGAAGACCGAAGCCTGCAAACTGCAAACTGTGGCCTGCTTATCGAATTTTATTTCAATCGCTTATATTTTAGCATGTGTTGCCTTTAGCTTTTGCTAATTATCCTTAGCTTTACCGTGTTTAACTAAGGATTCTTCAGCGCGTGTCATTATATAAGAGAATTCTTAGGCAGCGAAACATAAAAAACAAACAACTAAGCCTTTTGGATTATGGAAATGGGAATTCTAAAGGACATTGTGGTAATTTTTGCTCTGGCCACAGGTGTTAATTTGCTTTTTAACAAGCTTAAAATTCCAACCATTGTCGGGTACGTTTTAACCGGAATACTTGCCGGCCCGCATCTCTTATCGCTGGTTAGTGATGAGCATCAGATTGAATTGCTGGCTGAGATAGGCGTAGCCTTATTGCTGTTTACCATTGGAATGGAATTTTCGTTAAAACACTTGTTACGTATCCGCCGCATTGTGTTTTTTGGAGGTTTTTTACAGGTGTTTTTAACAGCCGGAGTTTTTTATCTGGTTTCCATGTTTTACCATCTCGATTGGCAGGCCGGTATTTTTATCGGCTTTTTAACTGCATTGAGCAGTTCTGCTTTGGTGTTAAAACTTTTGCAGGAACGCTCTGAACTCTCATCCAATTATGGGCGTACGGTACTGGGGATTCTTATTTTTCAGGATATTTTACTGGTTCCCCTGTTGCTTTTTACCAACATTCTTTCTGACAACACGGTCGATTTAAATAAGGAATTGATAAACCTGGGATTAAAAGCCGCTTTTATTATTGCCCTGGTTTATGTGGGGAATAAATGGTTGTTACCAAAGCTTTTGCATTTGATAGCGCTTACCAAAAATCAGGAACTGTTTATGATGAGCATTTTTCTGATTTGCTTTTCCATTGCCTTATTAACCTCGCATTTAGGAATGTCCATAGCGTTTGGGGCTTTTTTGGCAGGACTGATGATTTCGGAGTCGGAATACAGTCACAATGCTTTTGCTAACCTGGTTCCTTTTAAAGATACCTTTACCAGTTTCTTTTTTGTTTCCATTGGCATGCTGCTCGATTTTTCATTTATCATGGATAATCCCTGGCTGGTAACTTTTAGTGTAATTTTGGTTATAGGTTTAAAAGCTTTAATAGCCGGAGGTACCGGGTTTATTCTGGGGCACACCTTCAGGGGAACCATAGTAGTTGGACTGGCCTTAAGTCAGGTGGGAGAGTTTTCGTTTATTCTTGCCAAAATTGGTTACACTTTAACCATTCTTTCCGATTATTACTATCAGTTATTTTTGGCTGTTGCAGTAATTACCATGGCATTAACCCCATTTTTAATGCGTTTCTCGATGCCCCTGGCTAATTTATTGTTAAAACTTCCCTTGCCCGATTTTATGGTGAAGGGACTTTTTCCCTTAAAAGAAATTTCGTTTCCTGAATTAAAAAACCACCTGGTGATTATTGGAAAAGATTCTACCGCGATGAAACTATCGCTTATGGCCAGTCATTTCGATATTCCGCATGTTTCCATTGTTTTTGATCCGGCCAAAGCCAAAGAAAAAATGGATGCGGGAGATAAGGTTGTTTATGGCGATTCGGTTAATGAACCCATTTTATTAAAAGCACATATTGATAAAGCCAATATAGCAGTTGTTTCGGTGGGCGATTTAATCCCTTCGATGGCAATTATTGAAAAAATACGCCGGATGAATAAAAACATTCGGATTGTGGTTCGGGCAAAATACATCAGTAATGTGGAGCAACTCTATAAGCTGGGAGCCGATCAGGTAGTTCCCGAGAAAATGGAAATAGCCATTAACATGTTCAACCGGGTTTTGCTTGAACAGCAATTTCCGAATAAAGAAATTAACCGGATGCTGACCCATATTCGGAACATGCATCTGGGAGCTTTTAATGAAAAAGATAAGGTGAGCAAGCCGACGTTAATTGATGAATTGCCCAGCGTAAGTATTTCGGCCCTAAAGGTGGATGGTGAATCGGAAGTTGCCGGAAAAACCATCCGCGAACTTGATTTGCGTAAGCAAACCGGGGTAAATGTGCTGGCCATTAAGCGGAACGATCAGATAATGGAGCATCCTTTACCCACAACCCTTTTGTTAGCCGACGATATTGTTTATGTGTTGGGCGACCCGGAACAAACAAATCGGGCTGCCGAATTATTTGGGGGCTAAACCTTTTCCGAATCTGAATAAAAAAATGTTATTTTGCCACGGGTTTTAAAATGTATCATGACAGAACAGGAGCATCACGAGCTATTTGAGATAATTGATAAGGAAATTGCTACACTTAACGACAAAATTACGGAGTTAAAAGCCTTTACTGAACCGGTTTCGCCTGATAATGCCATTGGCCGGGTTTCGCGGATGGATGCCATAAATAATAAAAGTATTTTTGATGCCTCGTTACGCAACACCCAACAGCGCTTAATGCAACTGCAACAAATTAAAACCCTTAAGAACGATAACAACTTCGGCATTTGTACCAGTTGCTATCAGCAAATACCCTTCGAACGTTTAAAAATTAGGCCGGAAATACGCTTGTGTGCCGACTGTTTAAAAGGAAAATAATCTCATGAGAATCTATTCTGATTTTTTAATTTTAGGTACCGGTTTAGCGGGACTTTCCATGGCTATAAAAGCATCGGCCTACGGAAAAGTGGCCATAGTAACCAAAGCCGGACTAAGCGATAGCAACACCATTTATGCACAGGGCGGAATTGCTGCAGTTATAACTCCCGAAGACGATTTTAACAAACACATTAGCGACACCCTGGTTGCCGGGGCGGGCATGTGCGACGAAAGCGTGGTACAGAAAGTAATTACTCATGCCCCTTCGTTAATTGATGAATTAATATCGTGGGGTGCAAATTTCGATAAAACCGAATCGGGAAGCTACGATTTGGCCATGGAGGGAGGACATTCCCACCATCGCATTTTGCATCATAAAGACAATACCGGATTTGAAATTCAACGGGCCCTGGTCGAAAGGATTCAGAATAACCCGAACATTACGGTTTATGAAAACCATTTTGCAGTTGATTTAATTACCCAACATCATCTGGGGCAACTGGTTAAAAGGCATCATACCGATACGGCTTGCTTTGGCGCCTACGTGCTCGATGTGGAAAGCGGCGAAGTAAAAACCTATTTATCGAAGTTTACTTTTTTGGCTACCGGCGGTGCCGGAAATCTTTACATGAACACAACCAATCCTTTAACAGCTACGGGCGATGGCATTGCCATGATGTACCGGGCTAAAGGCATTGTCGATAATATGGAGTTTGTACAGTTTCACCCGACGGGCTTATACAATCCGGGCGAAAAACCCACCTTTTTAATTACCGAGGCTTTGCGCGGTTTTGGGGGAATTTTAAAAACCATCGACGGAAAAGAGTTCATGCAAAAATATGATTCCCGGGGTTGTTTAGCTCCTCGTGATATTGTTGCCCGGGCAATCGATAATGAGATTAAGAACCGCGGCGACGAATATGTATTGCTCGATTGCACCCATTTGGATAAAGATAAACTGAAGGAACAATTCCCGAATATCTACCAAAAATGCTTATCGATAAATATCGATCCCTCGAAAGAACCCATTCCGGTGACTCCTGCGGCTCACTATATTTGCGGTGGCGTTCGGGTTGATACCAGCGCCCGCACTTCGATAAAAAATTTGTACGCAGCCGGCGAAACTTCGAATACCGGATTACATGGCGCCAATCGTCTGGCGTCGAATAGTTTGCTCGAAGCCCTGGTTTATGCCGACTGGGCTATCCAGGATGCGGTAAAACTTTTGGATGTTGTACAGATAAACGAGGCCATTCCTGATTGGAACGACGAAGGAACATCGCATCCTGAAGAAATGGTTTTGATAACCCAAAGTTTAAAAGAAGTACGCCAGATAATGAGCGTTTATGTGGGCATTGTGCGTAGCGAGGTGCGTCTGAAAAGGGCTTACGATCGCTTGTGGACTATTTATAACGAAACGGAAGCACTTTATAAAAGTACTACCTTATCGGTGCCGCTTTGTGAGTTAAGAAATTTAATAAATGTGGGTTATCTGGTAATTAAACATGCCTATTCCCGCAAAAAAAGTATTGGCTTACATTATATGATTTGAGGCGTAAAAATATTATTGCTTTTCAAAATTTAAAGTAGACTCAGTTATTTATTTTCTTTTGCCTCCTCGCGATTTGGGTTTTTTGTATTTCATTTTCATCCGTTGAGCACGAGTAATTTTAACGTTAACTTTTTTGTTTTTCTCTTTCTTTTCATGAAAAGCAGGTCCTTTTTCTTCAACGGCAGGTCGGCGAATCTGGATTTCTTTTTGTTTGTCGTCCGGCATTTCGTCGGGGGTGAGTAACTCTGAAATTATTACCTCATCCGGAATTTCCACAACTTCAATGGTTCGATTCATCAATTGCTCAATGCGTTCAACCGCTTTGTTTTCTTTTTCGGTAAAAAAGGCCAGTGAGTTACCTTTTCGGTCAGCACGGCCGGTGCGGCCAATACGGTGAATGTAATTTTCGGGAACCTCAGGAATGTCGAAATTGATAACATGGCTAACTTCCGACACATCGATACCCCGGGCTACAATATCGGTGGCTATTAATATCCGGTAAGTGCCGTCCTGGAATTTATTTTCTGTATTAAAGCGGTTGTTTTGTGCTTTATTGGT
>JBFWMB010000076.1:0-18959 GCA_050251815.1 Salinivirgaceae bacterium
GGGGACAATAGCATTTGCAGTTTGTTTGAGGTCTGTTCCCCGGGGAACAGAGCTAAGACAGTTGGTTTGAGCTTTGTTCCCTCGGGAAATTTACTGTTTGCAATAGGTGTGAGGTCTGTTCCCCGGGGAGTATATGTATTTACAACTGGTTTGAGCGCTGTTCCCGGGGGGTTAAATTTAAGTCACGGGTTTGGCTCCTTACTACAAAGGGTATTTTGGTATTAGCCCTTGTTTCAATTTAAACCTATAGCAATTAATAGGGTGAATGGGCGATACAGCACTATTTATTGACCAGACAGCAACAGGGTAGTTTCTGTGAACCGATAAATCCAGGCTTGCCTTTCCTGCCAAACCCCATTCAAGCCCTAAAATCTGTCGGTCAGCTGTTTGCACAAAAATAATTCGCATTTTTCGAGCTAAAAATTTGTTGTTTTAAAAAGAAAAGTGGTAACTTGAATGCTCAAAATTTTAGTTCCATGCCTGCAAACCTTTTATTATACACGAAGCGCGCAGCAAAACAAACCGCGAATTCACACCGGAGCATGGAGACCAACCCTACGATTGGCCCCCCTCCAGTCTTAATCCTATAATTGTATGAAGAGAATTCCATACCTGGTAAAATCAGCCACAGTGGCTGAAATAACCGATGTAAGCGGGGTGGTAGCTTCGGCCATTAGCGAAGCAGCCCTTGGGGATACGCACCTTGACACCCGGGTTCAGGATTTAAGCCAACTGAACACCGACATGCTCAAGGGTATGGCAAAGGGAAAGACCAAAGAGCTCAGTGCACCGCTCAATGACGCCGATTCCCTGCGCGACAATCTACTGCGTGCACTCATACACTTCCTTAAAGCGCTTATTTTTTGGAATAAGCCCGAAACAGCCCCGGCAGCCGAACTGCTGATGGCCGAAATTAAAAAACAGGGCACCGGCTTAAGCTACTTAAGCCAGGAGAAAGAAAGTGCCCATATCGATGCCCTCTTACAGGCCTTTCAAAGTCCTGCACTGGCCCAGGCGCTGGTTAGCACCAACCTGGTTTCGCTGAATAACGATTTAAGCCAGGCACAACAAGGCTATAAAAACCTGTACCAGGAATCGGCAGCCCTTGAATCCCAAAAAGGAGAAATTGCCGCTGCCAGTTCCTTACGCAATCAGCTTCGTGAAAGCCTTAAGAAGGTTATCGATTACCTGAATGTGATGCAAGAGGTGGATACAGCCACTTATAGCCCTTTGGCCCTGCATTTGGCCGAAGTTATTGAAGGTTTGAACGAGAAAATCCGTGCCCGCCTGAGCTCTGGCACAGCGGAAGCGGACGAACCCGCCGAACCGGTATAAATTAACCCGCTGGGGCGCTTCGGTGTGAATTACCTTTAGTTTGCCTCCATTACAATAACTCGGGTAAAGCTGAATCAATGATTCTTTAAGGATGAAAGGATTGCCAAAAATATTACAAACCGGTTTTTATTTTGAGCTAAATTTCAAAACCATCCCATTATCGCCAACTAAATAACCTGTGTTTTTTGATACAAAACAGAAATCCATTATATTATCTTCCCGTTCCCGGGTCATCACCTGTTTTGTTTTACCCCAATCCATTGTTTTTACCATATTCGGGTGATTGAATTTTGAATTATCGGTGAAAAAAACCAGGCTATCGTCAAAAACAGCAAACCGGTCTGCGTTTAGAGAAGCTTCCAAATCTAATTGGCTGATGCTGCTTCCACAATCATCCGATTCATAAAGGTTGTATGGGGTTGCTATAAATAGTTTTGAACCTTCAACCGCCAAATCGTTTACCCTAAGGTCTGCCTGAACCGGTTCCCAGCTTTTACCCTGGTCAAAAGTCCGGTGCAATCCATTTGAAGTTCTAATGTACCCGTATCTGAATCGGTTTTAAAATAACATTTTTCAGGCAAATAAAAGGTATAGGCCAATTGCGGCGTACCTTTTGAGATACACTGCCAGGATGTTCCACCATTTAGAGATTCAATAATCAGGTTCTGTTCCCGATCTAATAAATAAATATGGTTTGTGCTTTGAGCCCCAATGGCATCAAACGGGTTTTGATAGGTAACACCATAACCCGTAGTAAAAGCCTCCGGGACAATTTTAAGCCAATCCATCCCTCCGTTTACGGTTTTATAAACCCCTTCTTTTAAGGTTAAAACAAAGCCAACAGATTCATTAATAAACCTAAAATCGACAATGCCGCTAATAAAGGGCGTTTGCACCGACATCCAGCTTAAACCTCCATTTTCGGTTTTATACAAACAACGCTCGGGCAGTGCGGGTACGGTTCTGATTAAATGGTAATATACCAGGGGCTCATCATCTGTTTGAAATAGCAAGGTGTCATAATTGATGCCACCGACCCTTACATCATATCCTGATTCATAAATAAAAGAATCAATCTTTGGACAGCCTCCCACAAATCCAAAATTCTCATTTAGCATTTGAATACGAGTTAAGTCTGTGTTCCCATCAATAGAAATATCTTTCCAATCATAAGCAAAACTATCCTTATTACCCGGATTACAGCCGGCTAAAAATACCAATACATAAAACAACAGGCTAACTTGAGCGATTACAATAAAAGCATTGGGTTTGGTTGAATTTGGTTGTTTCATACTATCTAGTTTTATACGGCGATTTTTGCATGTTTCTTTTTTAACACTATTAAGGTGTAAAAAAAATTCTGAAAAATCTTTTTTATATAACACATTCAGTTAAATAATATCGAATATCAGATACTAAGCTTAATTGTTTTAAAGCCATACCCTTCTGCCCTACCAGCTATCCGTCCGGAACGGGGCCACCGGCAATCCGTTTTGTCCATACAGATTTGCCCCCCGGGGATTATCGGCCCAGCCATAACGCACCGCCACCGGCTCGGGTACCTCAGGGCTCCATACCACCACCCGCTGACCTTCCCGACGGGCCTCGGCCCAAACAAACTTTTTATCGGCACCGGCAAGGGCAAAATGCCCGGGTGAGGCAGCCCTTCCCTTGCAAACCAGTCCCCCACCTTCGTTGCTAAACGTTAGCACCAGTCGGTTTCCTTCGCGCTCCACCGATTGGAATCGGGGTGCCGATGCCTGCACCTGTGCCTCGTTATAAACCACAGCTTTAGCAGCCAAAGCCAGCCGTTCGCCCACCTCTTTTTTTCGCAGGGGATGAATATCGTTCCACTCGCCCAAATCGATGGTCACCGCAAGGGCCGTACGGGGTAAATCGAGCGCTGTGGCCTGGGCCTCGCGCAATAAGGCCCAGTTGCTTTCAAGGGGTTGTGGCTGCGCTTCCCCAAAATTGGGCAATTGAACCACCAGAAAAGGCAGCGAATCGTTTTGCCAAAGGTCACGCCAGGATTTTATCAGCGTTTTTAAAAGCGGCGCATACTCCCGCGGCCGGCTCTCGTTCGACTCGCCCTGGTACCACAAAACGCCCTTTAGCGCGCATTGTTTCAAGGGATGAATCATGGCCGGATACAAAGCGCCGGCTTTGCTGTTAAAAAAAGTCTGCTGCTCCAGGGCTGGCATGGCTGTTCCCAGCTTGTAATGCCAAACACCTTCCAGATTGAGCGTATCCACTGAACTTTCAATCCGGTAATCCTTGCCGGGAACAAAGCCACCGCGTCCGCTTTTGTTAATGATTCGTACCGTAAGGGTGTTGTTTCCCGGTCTGAGTGCCCCCTCCGGTATAGGATAACGCCGGGGCGGATATTGGTACGAGGTGGTTCCCACCAGTTGGCCATTCAGGTACACCGAATCGGCATCGACCAAACAGCCCAGCACCAGCAAGGCCGGTTTTGCAGCTATCGATTCCGGTACGGTAATGTTTTTGCGGAACCAAACCACTCCGTGGGTATCGCCCAAGGGTGTGTTGTCCCAAAAGCCGGGAATCGTGGTGGTATCCCAGCCGGAATGATCCACTGCATGAGCAAACCAGGGTTCAACGGCATTACGGTAGCCCTGATCGTTTTGGTAAAGCTGCTGGTGCCAAAGGTCGATGCGTTGCCGGTCGTCGTTTATAATCCGGGCCACCCGGGTGGTATCTTTTAATTGTTGAAATTCCTCATAATGCCGGGGAAACTCCTTTAGTGCGGCTTCGCTCAGCCAGGCCTCGACGGGCGAACCGCCCCAGGCACTGTTAATTAAACCAATGGGAACCTGGTAGTGCCGGTACAGCTCGCGGGCAAAAAAGTAAGCCACGGCCGAAAAGTCGGGCAGGTTTTCGGGAGTAGCCATATTCCAGCTTCCGGCGCTTAAGTCGCCGTGCAGCTTGTTAAACTCGTACACCCGGGGCACAAAAAACTGTCGTATGGCCGGAAAACTATCGAGGGCCAGCACTTCGGGGTACACCCAGCTCACCCGCTTCAGGGGCAGTTCCATGTTCGACTGGCCCGAACACAGGTACACATCGCCCACCATAATGTTTTTCAGGGTGAGCCGATTGCTGGCAGAAAGCTGCATGGTATAGGGCCCTCCGGCTTTTAGTCCTGAAAGCTTCAACCGCCATTCACCCTGAGCGGTAGCCCGGATATGGTAGGTGCTGTCGATAAAGCTTATGCTCAGGGCTTCGTTAGGAGCAGCCCGGCCCCACAGGGTAATTTCGGCATCGCGTTGCAGTACCATGCCATCGCTAATCAATCGGGGCAGGCTTATTTGCGCTTGTAAGGTGCAGACACCCATAAGCAGCAGCAGAAAAAACAGGTTTTTTAAACGCATCACAATCAAACTAAGGGTTTAGGGGCAAACTCCCGGGATGGTATTGAGTCATCAGGGACCTGCCCATCAAAAATACATAAAGAATTAATAGTCTTCGTAAAAAAATAAGTAAAATTCCTTGCATTCCTTACATGAAACTAAGCGATAACTATTTGACAGTTTTGAACTTTTTTGCCTCAAGCCGGCTGAGCTCTTCATTTTTGGCTTATTCCCAAAGCTTGCTGCGAAATGGCTCTATAGGAGTAAAAGTTTTCTCTGTGTTCTCAAGCAACGCAGGTGCGGGTGGTGTTGGTTTTTCACCACTGAACTGCCGACAAAACAGGGCGATCAAAACACTAAATAAATTGTCTCTATTTAATTTTGAACCAAGCGCTGGCGGAGAAAAAGCCGCATATTCTTTTAACTTTGCCTCATAAACCATAAGCAAATGCACGCAGACAAGGAACTAAAAGTCTTTTTAGAAGGAAAAGTTAACCAATACAACACCCTCGATTTTATTACGCTCGATCCGGTGGCTATTCCCCATGCTTTTACCCGGAAAGAAGATATTGAAATAGCCGGTTTGCTTACGGCAAGCATTGCCTGGGGAAACCGAAAGGCCATCCTAAAAAGCGCCCGTCAACTGATGGCCTGGATGGATAACGAACCCTACGATTTTGTAATGCACGCATCACCCAATGAATGGTCAACCATCGGACGCTTTATTTACCGAACCTTTAACGGTACCGATGCCCGTTTCTTTTTGGATGCCTTAAAGAACATCTACACAAAACACGGCGGATTGGAAGCTGTTTTTACCCGGGGTTATCAACAGGATTCTACCATAAAAAGTGCCCTTCAGTATTTTCGCCAGGTATTTCTTTCGGTCCCGCACCAAATACGCAGCGAAAAGCATGTGGCCAGTCCGGCAAAAGGCTCATCGGCCAAACGGCTGAACATGTACCTTCGCTGGATGGTGCGACACGATGCGCAGGGCGTCGATTTTGGGTTGTGGAAACATATTCCTGCCAGTGCTTTAATGATTCCCCTCGATGTACACAGCGGAACCCAGGCCCGAAATTTAGGACTATTGCTCCGTAAACAAAACGACTGGAAAGCCGTTGAAGCCCTTACGGAAACCTTACGGGGATTTGATCCTGCTGATCCGGTAAAATACGATTTTGCCTTGTTTGGGATGGGGGTGAACAAAGAGCAATGAGCAAAGAACAATGAGCAATGAGCAATGAGCAATTAACAATGAACAATTAACAGTGATCAATTATCAAATAACAAATAACAAAGACTAAAGCATACAATCAATGGGAAACCCGGAGGGGTTAAAGGTCGGTAGCCATGGGCTTTAGCCCGTGGATTGGATTGTGTCCCAAAAAACGCGGTGCAAGTAGTTTGCATGCCATGGAATTCCAGCGTACCATGCACCGCAACCAGCTAACAGTAAGCAATGAGCAATACACAGTCTTCAGAAGGCAGGCGGCAGTCTTCAGGCAATGAACAATGAACAATGAGCAATGAGCAATGGGCAATGGGCAATGAGCAATTAACAATGAACAATTAATAATTAACAATTAACAGTGATCAATTATCAATTATCAATAAGCAATCTCTTAAGTCTTTGGTCTTTTGTCTGGAGTCTTTTGTCTAGCATCCAACATCCGGTAACCCGTAACCTTATTACTATGCCCAACAACTATTTTCAATTTAAACAGTTTACCATCCATCAGGAACAATCGGCCATGAAAGTGGGCACCGATGGTGTATTGCTGGGAGCCTGGGCTCATGGGGAACAGGCCAAACGTATGCTGGACATTGGAACAGGAACCGGCTTAATAGCCCTGATGCTGGCCCAACGTTTCACCGCACAAATCGATGCACTCGAAATTGACCCGACTGCCTGTAAAGAGGCTCAACAAAACGTTGAAGCCAGTCCCTGGAGTGAACGCATTACCATTATAAACCGTGCAGTTCAGGAATATGCAGTTACCGGCGCCCATCACTACGATTTAATCGTATCGAACCCACCGTTTTTTCAACAATCCTTAAAAGCAGCCACAGCCGAACGCACCCAGGCTCGGCACACTGACAACTTACCCGCTGAAGAACTTTTTGCCACTGTGGTTAAATTGCTAGCTCCCGGGGGTGCTTTTGAAGTAATAATTCCTGCCGAATCACTTGCTCAATACAAGCAGCTAGCGGCTCAATACCAATTGCATAACAATCAGTTGCTTTGGGTTAAACCCACCCCCCAAAAAGCACCCAAAAGAGTACTGTGTCGCTTTTCATTTACTCAAAGCAGCCTGCACGAAGATATTTTGGTTATTGAATCGGGTGGCCGGCATATATATTCAGAGGAATACCTAAAGCTGACCCGGGATTTTTATTTGGGGTTTTAACAAAGCGCCTGGTTACCTAGTAAGGCGCCGTACTTCCTAACTCTAACACAGCGCAAAAGCCTATGAATATTGTTTTGCAAAGCTGACCAAAGGAATACGGAGATTCACTAAGGGCTAAAAACAAGTTTCAATCAATGAAATCAATTACCACGCACCAAGGTGCGGAGAACCCCATACATCTACTTAGTAATTTCAGTTCACTTTCATTCCTGAAATCACAGTCTCACTGATTTAATAATTCTGAAACCGGAATTTCTGATAAGCTCCAAAAAAACCAAAGCCATTGCTCACGTTTGAATATAAATTTACCGGTTTGCTGAAAGGGTCTCTTTCAGCTTCATGATAGGCAATCATTGAAATCAAATAATTATAATAATCGGCACTTAAACAAGTAAAATCAACGGAAATGCTATCGGCATACGGTTGAAAAACAGAAAAAACCAAATCGTAGGTTCCTCCATTAAAATTCTTATCAGTCAACAAATAGTAGAGATATTCATCGTTGTATAAGGTATTTGCATCATTAAATTTTAATCCAATCTTTGCTATATTTATTACATTAATTTGAAAATCAAACTTATAAAAACTATCATCCACTTCCTGATCTTGTAGGGCTAAGGTAAAATACGTATTCCAAACCATGGTGTCATAGTAAATAATCTCAGAGGGCGTAAATTTATTCAAGGTCACCTTCTGATAAACTAACTGGGTATCCACACTTATCAATGGAATAATTGGCATACGGGTTTCAGCACTTAATGATCCGTATTTACCATGAGTTACACTAACTACATACTTTTTCCCTGGAATTACAGAGTTATAAGCCACATAATAATTTTTAGAGGTTATTTCCCCTGTCGCCCAATGAGTTTCTTTAATTGATTTAGCTTGTAGCGTGCAAAAATAAGAACCATCTTCATAAATGGTTACTGTAGCCGATGTATCCGTTACAATGGTAGTACTTATGGTATCATCCATCATATATTCGGCTTGAAAGGTCTCAGTCAGACAAACATAGATGCTATCCTCGCAAACAAAACCACTTAAACTTAATTGAGGTTCACTGGCTTTAGTATCATATTCCAAAAACTGGTTATCGTTGCAGGCAATCAAAATTAAAAAAGTGATTATACATGGAAATAAAGTCTTCATAAAAAGTGGTTTAAAAGTTAATCGAAACACTCACGTATGGCAAAATTCCGAACAAGGTAATGTTCGCCAGCCCTTCGGGAGAATCGGACAAATAATAGGTGTTCTTTCGGTTATAGGCATTATAAACCCCCAAATTCAAGCCATAGGCCCAATGTTTAAATTGCTTGTTGTAATTAAAACTCAGATCCAAACGGTGATAATTGGGTAAGCGATAATTGTTTATATCTGAATAGTTTTTAAAATATTGTTTTCCTTCCAGATTAATTACGGTAAAACTTTCAGCCAATGTAAAAGGTTGCCCCGAAGCATAAACCCAATTTGCTCCAAGATTCCATTTATTATTTATATGGTAAACAGCCGAAATGGAAATCTCATGAGGGCGGTCGAATGAAAATAAAAAGGTCTTGCCCTGATTGAGTTCAGCAAAGGTTCGTTCCGATTTGGATAAAGTGTAGGATAAAAATCCCGTAAGTTTTCCTTGCTCCTTTTTTATCTGAAATTCCAAACCTTGGGCCGCGCCTTCTCCATGTGTAACTTTATCTTCCCAATTTGTCCGTTGTGATAAAAAACTGGTTCCTTCTTTAAAATCAATTAAGTGATTCATGGTTTTATAAAAACCTTCAACCTCAACAGAATAATTTTCTCCAAAATTGTATTCGAACCCCGCCACCCATTGGTTCGAAATCTCAGGATGTATCTCCTTGGTTGATGGCACCCATAAATCGGAAGGTGAACCAGACCAATTGTCGGACAATACATGAATATACTGGGTCATGCGACTGAAGGAACCTTTTACCAGGAATCCATTCATCCATTGATAACTCATTGCCAAACGGGACAAAATAGCCGGGTAAAACTTACCTTCGGTAAAATGACCCGAAAAACGAAGTCCCGCATTTACAGTAAACGATTTATTAATGGTTATCTCATCATCTAAGTACAAGATTCCGGTATGGGTTCGGGTAGCTTCTCCAATGGTAGTGTCAAGCCTTTGGGTGGAAACAAAGTTTTCCTTCAAAACCCGGGAAACCTCCGGATACATTTGCTGATGCGTGTACTGGCTTCCAAACTTAAAGTGATGTTTATTTTTAGCATAATCAAAATCAAGTTTTGCGGAACTTTCAATTAACCCGGTTTTAAAAGACTGGCTGTTTTCTGTTCTACCAACCGAATCGGCAAAATAGCTGCCATAAGTCGATTTGTAGTTGTATTGAGTATGGTAGGCAGTTAATGCTCCAAACAACTGCGTATGAAACAAATGGGTCCATCGCAATGAGGCCGTTTTATTACCCCAGGTTTTATTATCAAGCTTGTTAACTTGGGGGTTGTCTCGGTTGTAAACATCGTTACTTTGGTAATAGCTAACAAACAATTTATCCTTATCGGAAAAGCGATGGTTAACTTTTACATTCAGGTCGTAAAAATAATAGTCCCTCAGGTAAATATCCTTGGCTGTAGTTTCTAAACCTCCTAAATCAGTAAGGATGCTACTTACAAATGTTGGATAAATATCCATCATGGAACGCCGTCCGCTTATTAAAAATGAGGTTCTATCTTTTAGTATAGGGCCTTCCAGCAAAAACTTACTGGCAACCATACCTGTAGAAAGATTTCCTGAAAAACGTTGCGCATTCCCCTCTTTCATTTGAATATCGAGCACCGAGGCTAAGCGGGTTCCATGTTTTGCTGGAATTCCGCCTTTATACAAAGTGGCATTGTTGATGGCATCGGTATTAAAAACGGAAAAAAAGCCATACAAATGGTAGGGATTGTAAACCGGGGCACCGTCCATCAGCAAGAGGTTTTGGTCCGCACTTCCCCCACGCACATAATAGCCCATACTGTTTTCGTTCCCGAAAGAGACTCCGGGCAAGAGGGTCAGGGTGCGTGTAATATCGCTCTCGCCCATAATTACCGGCAAGGCTTTTACGGTTTTGGCACTTAAGGTTTCCAATCCGGTAAAGCGCCTGTTGGTGCGGCTTGCTTCAACCACCACTTCGTCCAATGTTGTGTTTTGATTCAACAGTACCTGAATCAGCGTATCGCTACGGTTAGTCAAAACCAGGGTAACGGGCTGGTAGCCCACATAACTGCAATGCAATTGCCTTTGGTTGGATGCAAGCTCCAGGGTAAAAAAACCGTATTCGTTGCTTGCCGCAACTTTACTATAATCGGAATTCACAATATAGGCTCCAATAAGGGCTTCGCGCGTGACCGCATCGCGTACATAGCCGGAAATTTTGACCGCTTGTTGCGCATTAACACTAAGCGCTTTAATAAAAAGCAATAAGATAAAAACTCTATGCATACATTTAGTATAAATAAAAATTTATGGAGTGATAACATTCACTCCATAAATACTTCGATTATCAATAATTTACCTCTTATAAAAAAGGTAAATATATTTTCCTCCTGCGCCTTTATTCAAATCCACAGGTACTTTTGCCCAATCACTATAAGTAATTCCTGAACTATTCCCAGATACGATTGCTATATTTTTAATAGCTGATGTTGGAGAATTTCCATAAATATCTTCCAAATCTTTTGAATAAATTAGATATATATAATCCCCTCCTGCACCGTCATTTAAATCCGCTCTTTTATCCCCATATCTCTCAACAATATCATATTGAGGATGAATATTTATTATATCATCCACATATCCTAGATATGTATTTTGATGAATTCCTACAATATCTCTTATTGGTAAGGAATTTGGATCTTTTCTATAATATAAATAAATGTAATAACCTCCTGCTCCTTCATTTAAATCGACGGGAATTCTATTCCATGTTAGTCCATCAAATTGTCCTGTAGTCCCTGTCGTATTACTAGATCTTATTGAAACATACAAATCCGTAATATAATCCGAACCAATTGAATAACCAGTTGCTTTTAATTTACTTTCTGTTGAAAATAGAACAACAGGCTCATTTGTATCTTCAAAATCCGGTTTCTCCCTGTAAATTCCTTTAGCAATGGTATCTCCTTTTGCCAACTCAAAAAACGGAACTAATTTTATCTCAGAAGCGTTTTGATTTTCTGCGGTTAATTCACTTTGGTTTTTTTCACAAGCGCTAAAAACTAGCCCTGCAGCAACAAATACTGAAATAATTCTAAAATTCTAAAAATCATAATACTTTTGTGTTAATGTTTATACATGGCCTCATCCCTTCTCATTTTAGCGAATGTTCATTAGGGATGGGGTTTTCTTTTTTTGCATATTGTTT
Source organism: Salinivirgaceae bacterium (assembly GCA_050251815.1). Classification (GTDB taxonomy): domain Bacteria; phylum Bacteroidota; class Bacteroidia; order Bacteroidales; family SZUA-534; genus GWE2-40-63. The sequence continues at coordinate 11,497 of JBFWMB010000076.1, forward strand.
TTGGAAGAACATAATTAATAAAGCTATCTCATGCACAAATAACTTAATCCACCTGCTTTTTATACATCCTTGAAACCTAAAAAGCAACTTTCTTTTGTAACTTTTCTCTGAAAAAAAATATGTAGTTGGTTAAACAAAATATTCTAATGGTATAATAACGGCTATTCAGTATTACAAATCAAAAAAAAAAAAACAATAAACAAAATTATTTTTCGGCTTTTTAACGTAACATTTTGCAAAAGCAAAGCCAATTGATATATTTAGGCAACAATTCCCTGCACCTTATCAGGCAGGGTGACTAAAACAACAAACATTTGACCGACTGGCTGCTATATAACGCACAAAAGCCCCTGCTTTTTACCCGGTCCGCCTTCTGGATATATTTCCTGTTGGTGTTTGCCGTGTTTAGCCTTATCTATAAAAAGACATTTTGGCGCAACACCTGGCTCTTTGTGGTAAGCGTGTTTTTCTACTACAAAAGCAGTGGGCTGTTTTTCTTTTTAATTATCGCCTCGGTCATCATCAATTTTTTACTGGGTAAGCGCATCCATAAATCGCCAACACTTATCGGCAAGAAAAGCTGGGTAGTGCTGGCCATAGTCTATAACCTGAGCTGGCTGCTGTACTTTAAATACACTTATTTTTTCAGCAGTTTGCTGAACCAATGGTTCGGTACCCAAATTGAAGTGCACGACTGGCTGTCGCTCGGCATAAACCATGCCCTGGGAAGCTCGTTCGATGCCGCAAAAATAATTCTTCCGGTGGGCATTTCGTTTTACACCTTTCAGATAATCAGCTACATTCTCGATTTGTACCGCAAACAGGTGGAGCCCATAAAAAACATCCTGGATTTTGGTTTTTACGTAACCTTTTTCCCGCAGCTGGTGGCCGGCCCCATTGTTCGCGCCTCGTCGTTTGTGCCCCAAATGTATGCGGGCTACAAAGTGCACAAAGACGAGGCGGCACAAGCCCTCTTTCTTATCCTTAACGGATTGGTGAAAAAAGTAATTATTGCCGACTATATTTCCGTGAACTTTGTCGACCGGGTTTTTGATAATCCGCTGAGTTATTCGGGCTTTGAAAACCTGATGGCGGTTTACGGCTACTCTATACAAATTTATTGCGACTTTTCAGGTTATACCGACATAGCCATCGGCCTGGCGCTTTGGATGGGGTTTCGTTTGCCGCTAAACTTTAATTCGCCCTACAAGGCGGCCAATATTACCGATTTCTGGCGGCGCTGGCACATATCGCTGTCGAGTTGGCTTAAAGATTACCTGTACATTCCATTGGGGGGAAACCGCAAAGGAAAAATACGCACCTACGTAAATTTATTTCTGACCATGCTGCTGGGTGGCTTATGGCATGGCGCCAACCTGCGCTTTGTAATCTGGGGCGCTTTGCATGGCTTGTATCTGGCCGCTCACAAACTGTGGCTTACGCTGTTTCCAAAACCCAACCGTCGGGTGCGACCGCTGCGTGTTTTTATAACCTTCCATCTGGTAACCTTTACCTGGATGGCTTTCCGTGCCCGCAGCATGGAAGCTGTACAACAGATGTTCAGCCAAATGTTTCATCATTTTAAAGGGGCGTTTATTCCTGAAATGCTGCTGGCCTACCGTTTGGTTTTTGTACTTATGGCATTGGCCTTTATCATACACTGGTTGCCCGAAAAATGGAAAAACTGGTACCGGGGCGTTTTTGTACTGATGCCGGTTTATCTTAAAATTTTACTTACCCTGCTTGCCGTATTTGTGCTGGCTCAGTTTAGTGCTGCCGATTTACAACCCTTTATCTATTTTCAGTTTTAATCAGGCAAACGAACCGTCCCATTAATTTTGGAACCACCTTAAAAACAAGACTACTTCTCAGGAGGCAAGACCTGATTTTCAGAATGGTTGGTTTCCAAAAAGTCCTTAATATTCTTAAATGTTGTATCCGAAATGTTTTGGATGGCTTCTTTGGTAAAAAAAGCCTGATGGGCAGTAATCAAAACATTGGGAAAGGTTTCGAGCCGCACAAACTGGTCGTCGTGAATAACTTTTTCCGACAAGTCTTCAAAAAACAAGGCCTCTTCTTCTTCGTAAACATCAAGCGCCAGGTAGCCTACTTTTCCTTTCTTCAAACCCTCGATTACGGCATTGGTGTCGATTAAGGGGCCGCGACTGGTATTTACAATCATTACGCCAGGTTTCATGGCAGCTATGGCGTAATCGTTAATCATGTGGTAGGTTTCGTAAGTAAGCGGGCAGTGCAACGAAATAATATCGCTTTGCTGATACAGTGTTTGCAAATCGACATACTCCACGCCCATATCCTGCATCTCCTGATTGGGGAATTTATCGAAAGCCAAGATCCGGGTTCCAAAACCATGCATCAGCTTACAAAATATCTGACCAATTTTTCCTGTTCCAACCACGCCAATGGTTTTGTTATGGATGTCGAAACCCAGCAAACCATCGAGGGCAAAATTTCCATCGCGAACACGGGTGTAAGCTTTGTGCAATTTCCGGTTCAGGGTAAGCATCAGTCCCAGGGTATGTTCAGCCACAGCATAGGGTGAATAAGCCGGAACACGGACCACGCCAATACCAAGAGCCTTAGCTTTTTCTATATCTACATTGTTAAAACCCGCGCAACGCAGGGCAACCAGCTTTACGCCCTGTTCTTTAAGTATCTCGAGTGCCGGGGCATCGACCTTGTCGTTTACAAAAACACAAATGGCATCGGCACCTGCCGCCAACAGCGCAGTTTGATGATCGAAACGGGCTTCGAAATAAGCCAGCTCAAAATTATATGCTGCGTTTACCATGTCGAACGAGGTGGTAACCCAGTTCTTTGAACAGAATACAGCCAGTTTAATCGTTTCGGGAGCCTTATTTAAGTTTGTCATAATTGCCTGATGTTTCATGATATGGAAATAAACAGATTGAAGCTTTACTTGTTTCCTCAGCTTTTAATTAAACTGCGTTGTTGATACTAATTAATTGCTTAATTTAGCTGCTGCAAAATAAAAAAACAGATTCCTATGAGCTTAGTTGAACAAATTAATGCCGACATAAAAACAGCCATGTTGGCAAAAGATAAAGAAACACTGGAAGCCTTACGGGCAATTAAAGCAGCATTTATGGTAGCGCTCACCGAAAAGGGTGCCGCGCATGAACTGAACGACGATGCCGCCCTAAAGATTATTCAAAAACTGGTTAAGCAACGTAAAGATTCGGCTGCCATTTATGAACAGAACGATCGCATGGAACTCTTTGAAAAAGAAATGAGCGAAGCGGCAGTAATTGAAAAGTATTTACCGGCTCAACTCTCTAAGGAAGAAATTGAAGCCCGGATAAAAACACTGATTGCCCAACTGGGAGCAAGCGGTCCCCAGGATATGGGCAAAGTGATGGGAGCAGCCAGCAAACAACTGGCCGGCCAAGCTGAGGGAAAAGTTATTTCACTGGTAGTAAAAGAACTTTTGGCTGCGCTGTAGCAACCTTTATTTAAAAGTATCCATCTGCTTAAAACGCATGCTGGCATGCGTTTTATTTTGTATGTTCCCTTGTTACGCACCAACAATAGTATATTAATGCACGAAATATCGTTAACCACACCGGCGCTAATCTTCTCGGCAGTTTCGCTGATATTGCTGGCCTACACCAACCGGTTTTTAGCTTATACCCAGGTAGTACGGAACCTGTATTCGGAGTTCAAACAAAACAAAGACAATGTGTTGATTGATCAGATTAAAAACCTGCGAAAGCGTTTGTACCTGATACGGTCGATGCAGATACTCGGGGTACTGAGCCTCTTTTTTAGTGTAGTATCGATGCTGACCCTTTACCTGAACCTGCAACTGATTGGAGCCTTATCGTTTGCTTTAAGCCTCTTGCTGATGATTGGTTCGCTGGCTTTATCGGTGCGTGAAATACAAATCTCGGTAGTCTCGCTCGAACTGCATTTAAATGATATGGAAGATTAATTAACCAACAATTCATGGAAAACATTACCTTAATAGGACTTTTGGCTGCGGTATTTACCACCTCGTCGTTTATTCCCCAGGCCATAAAAACCATTCGAACCAAAAATACCAAGGATTTATCGCTTACCATGTACGCGGTGTTTTCAACGGGAGTGCTGCTTTGGCTTATTTATGGCATATTTATTAACGATGCACCCGTAATTATTGCCAATGCCATTACCCTGGTTTTTGCTTTAATTATTTTGTCTTATAAAATGAAGTTTAAATAATAACGATTTAGATGGAATACAGCCAACAGAATAAAAAAACTGCAACCTTACAAGCCTTTACAGCAAAGACCTTAACCATTTTTAACACATTTAACTTAACATTAACTAGCTGAATCTTAACATTTTTCTATTTTTGCAATCACAAACCAGATTTAATACGTATATGCACCGACTCAAAATAACTGCAACCATAATGGCCACTACCGCTTTGATGCTGGCTGTTTACTGCATTTATAAAGAGTTTCAGTACGAAAAATATTCCCCTGAATCAGCCATCGAATCGATTACAAAGCCCAACGACTCCTTACCCGGCGATACACTGCCAATTATGTCCAATGAACACCAATAAAAAAGCCCGTCAAATGCTCCATTTGGAGTTATTTAACGAGCCTTTTCTTTAATAACTAATTACTTGCGTCTTCGCTGATTGGTATGGCCGGTGCCCCTTTTGGGTTGTGGTTTCTTGGTGTGACTGGCAGGAGCTTTTTGTATCAAATCTTTCACCTCTTTCAATTTGATTCCTTCAGGAATGGTAATCTGGTTCCGCGACAAGAAACGTAAATCGTCCTTTATCATGTCATCGCTTACCGATTCACGGTTCCAGTTGAGGTAACTCTTTTTCATCTGGTTCAGGATAACCTCAATCAAATATTCCTTTTCCTCGCCTTCAGGGTAAGTAACAGCCCGCTGAATCATCTGTTCAAGTACCCTTCCGTAATGCTTAAAACGGATGTCATCACTTTTATGGTAATCGAGCCGCTCCGGTTTTTGGTTCAACACCTCTTTGGTGGGTGTTGGATAAGGAGAATCCACATCGAGCTCAAAATCGGAAATAATGGCCAGGTGGTCCCATAATTTATGGGTAAAGTCGGCCACATCGCGCAAATGCGGGTTCATGCTGCCCATTATCTGGATAAGGGCTTTTGCCAGACGGTTCCGTTCTTCGCGGTCTTCGACCGTTTTTATATGATCAACCATTTTCTGGATGTTACGTCCATACTCCGGCAAATGCAATTGCTTACGTGAGGTATTATATTCCATCGATTATTAAATTTTTACAAAAATAGTTTATTATAATTGCTAAACAAACAATTAATCAGCTAAGAATACGCAATCGGGCAAACTTAAGCAGGAGTTTTTTCTCCCCAAAGTTGTTAAAAAATACCAGTGCCTTTTTGTTGGTTCCTTCGCCTTCAATTTGTATAACACGCCCTGCGCCAAATTGTTGATGTTCAACCTGCATTCCGCTTTTTATTAGTTCGGGTGCATCGGGCGTAAAGGAGGTATCGGCAGGCCTGGACATTTGCTGTAATTTTCGGCTGGCTGCCAGATTCATTCCGGCACGAATTGGTTTCTTAAAAGCACCTCCCCGTTCAATAAAGCGGGTTTCACTGGTTGAATCTTCCGGTTCAATACTTTGGTTCCGCCCCTTAAACATCGATTTATTCTTAACAAAACGGGTGTCAATCTCCCGGATAAAACGACTGGGCGATGCTGTTACCGGGGTTCCGTACTTGTACCTGCTTTTGCAATACGACAGGGTTACCCGCTTTTCGGCCCGGGTAAGTGCCACGTAAAACAGCCGGCGCTCTTCTTCCAGTTCACTTTGTGAGTGCACGCTCATTGCCGAAGGAAAAAGTTCTTCTTCGAGGCCTACAATGTAAACATGCGGAAATTCGAGTCCTTTGGCCGCGTGTATAGTCATTAAGGTAACCTTGTTTTTATCGTCCCCTTTTTCTGTATCCTGATCGGTAAGCAGGGCTACGTTTTCCAAAAAATTCTCAAGCCGTGCCGGGTTTCCTTCCTGATAATTGCCTGCTACAAAATCGCGGATACCGTTTAATAGCTCTTCCACGTTCTCGTATTTGGTACGTTCTTCCAGGGTGTTCCCGTTGTAAAGCTCCTTCATTACCCCGGTATCGGAGGCTACCAAACGCGCCAGATCGTAAGCGTCGTTGCTTTCCTGCAAGGCCTGAAACTTCTCAATCAGCTCTTTAAATCCCTGTAATTTGTTTAGGGTTCCCTTATTCACATCGAGCGAAAAAGCGCCGGGATTCACCACCACACTCCACATGCTCAGATTGTAGCGGGCCGCGGTTTCTTCAATTTTACCCACCGTAGTGGCTCCAATTCCCCGTGCCGGATAATTTATAACCCGCTTCAGCGCTTCCGAATCGTTAGGATTTACCACCATACGAAAGTAAGCAATCAAGTCTTTCACTTCTTTCCGTTGATAAAACGACAGGCCACCGTAAATTTTATAGGGCATGTTGCGTTTGCGCAGAGCTTCTTCAAAAATACGGCTCTGGGCATTGGTCCGGTAAAGAATGGCAAAATCGTCGAAACGCAATTGCTTGTTGGCTATCTGATCAAAGATGCTGTTTACCACCAGGTAACCTTCTTCGTTATCGGTGTAAGCATCCAGAATCTGTATCAGTTCCCCTTCGTCGTTTTCGGAATATACTTCTTTGGGAATCTGCTTTTCGTTCTTTTTTATCAGGCTGTTGGCAGCATTCACAATGGTTTGGGTCGAGCGGTAATTCTGTTCCAGCTTAAACAGGTGGTGGTTTTGGTAATCGTTTTTAAAATTGAGGATGTTCTCAATTTTAGCTCCCCGGAACGAATAGATGCTTTGGGCATCGTCGCCCACCACACAAATATTGTTGTGTTGCTGGCCCAGTCGTTTTATTATCAGGTATTGCGACACGTTGGTATCCTGGTACTCATCGACCAAAATGTATTTGAACTTTTGCTGGTATTTGTCGAGCACCGCCGGATGATCGCGAAACAACACATTGGTATAAAGCAGCAAATCGTCGAAATCCATGGCTCCCGACTGTTTGCAACGCGCCGCGTACAGTTCGTAAATACGGAATATCTCAGGGCGTTTGCTCATGCGGTCGGCTTCAATGGCCGGGGCACTGGCTTTGTAGGCTGCAGCAGTAATCAGACTGTTTTTAGCCATCGAAATACGCGCCAGCACGCCTGCTGGTTTATACACACTGTCATCAAGTTTCAGTTCCTTAATCAGCGACTTTATAAGACTTTTTGAATCGGTAGTATCGTAAATGGTAAAAGCTGAAGGAAAACCCAGTAGTTCGGCTTCGGAACGTAAAATACGGCTAAAAATGGAGTGAAAGGTTCCCATCCAAAGGCTGGCAGCCAGCTCATCGCCAACCACCCGGCCAATACGCTCCTTCATTTCGCGCGCGGCCTTATTG
>JBFWMB010000077.1:0-18578 GCA_050251815.1 Salinivirgaceae bacterium
AGGAAGAAGGAATACTAATTAATTTTGGCGATATGGAAACCGGCTCGGGGCAAATTGAGCCTCGCCCTGCCGCTCAACCTGAAATTATCGAATCGACTCCTAAAGAAACCACACCGCCACCCAAAACGGTGGAATCGAAGAATAATGTGGAAGAAGTTATGAACCAGGATTTTGAAGAGGCCGCAGCGCTGGCTGAAAAAAAACGCATTGAGAAAGAAAAACAAGAAGAGTTAAAAAAACAAAAAGAAGCTGAAGAACAGGAACGTATCAGGCAGGAGGAGCTGGAACGCCAGCGCTTAGAAGAAGCCGAACGCCAACGCAAACTGGAACAGCAAAGAATATTGCAGGAACGTGCCAAAAGTGCATTTACCGGTAAAAATCCTGCAGGCGATAACACTGGTGAAGGAGATGCCGGAGGACAAGGCAATCAGGGCAATCCTGAGGGCGATATCAATTCAAAAAACCGGGTTGGTGGAACTACCGGAGGAAATGGTATTTCATTCAGCTTATCGGGCCGCAGTTCCCAATCGCTACCAAAACCCGAATACCTGAGTCAAAGCGAAGGTAAAGTAGTGGTTGAAGTTACTGTTGATCAGAACGGAAACGTATTGAAAGTCAAAGCCGGAGCCAAAGGAACCACCACTACTGACAAGTTATTGCAGCAGGCTGCTGAAAAAGCCGCCCTAAAAGCAAAATTTGATGTAAATAAAGATGCCCCGCCTCAACAGGTTGGAACCATTACTTATCATTTTGTGTTGCAATAATCTCAAAAAATAAACTTTACTGCAATGCATAAGTTTAATGTACAATAAATTAATGCACCTCCCATAGATTTGATGAATTTTACAAATTGAAAACTAATCTGATATATTTTTCGTTGCAAATTGTTTATTGTCAAACATTAGTTCTATTTTTGCAAACTTGAAAAAATGTAAATATCACAATTATGATAAAGATCACGCTTCCCGATAACAGCACCAGGGAATATCCAAAAGGAGTGACCGGTTTGGAAATTGCCAACAACATAAGTCCCCGATTGGCCAAAGAGGTTTTATCGGTTACGGTAAACAATGATTTATTCGATTTAACCCGCCCCATTAATACCGATGCATCCATAAAATTACATAAGTGGGACACCGAAGAGGGTAAACATGCCTTTTGGCACTCCTCGGCTCACCTTATGGCCGAAGCACTTCAGGAACTGTATCCCGGAATAAAATTTGGTATTGGTCCGGCCATCGAAAATGGCTTTTATTACGATGTGGATTTAGGCGATGGAAAAACAATTACTGATGCCGATTTTATTACTATCGAGAATAAAATGATGGAACTGGCTTCGACTAAGGCCGAATACCTGCGCAGCGAAGTATCGAAAAAAGATGCCCTTGATTTTTTTGGCGGACGGCAGGAAACCTACAAAGTAGAACTGATTAACGATCTCGAAGACGGAAGCATCAGTTTTTATAAACAGGGTAATTTCACCGACCTGTGCCGCGGACCTCATTTGCCCAACACCAGTTTTATTAAAGCGGTTAAAATATTAAGCGTAGCCGGAGCCTACTGGCGTGGTGACGAAAGCCGCAAACAGCTTACACGGGTTTATGGCATTACCTTCCCTAAAAAATCGATGCTCGACGAATATTTGGTTTTACTCGAAGAAGCCAAAAAACGCGACCACCGAAAGCTGGGTAAAGAAATGGAGCTTTTTGCTTTTTCACAGCGGGTGGGACAAGGTTTGCCCTTATGGTTACCCAAAGGAGCCATGTTACGTGAGCGATTGGAGAACTTCTTAAAAAGGGTACAGCGTGCCTACGGTTACGAACCGGTAATTACGCCCCATATTGGACAAAAAGAATTGTATGTTACTTCGGGTCACTACGCCAAGTACGGAGCCGACTCGTTCCAACCCATACATACTCCGGCCGAAGGTGAAGAATTTTTGCTGAAACCAATGAACTGCCCGCACCACTGCGAGATTTTCAAGGTTAAACCCCGTTCCTATAAAGATTTACCCGTTCGCTTTGCCGAATTCGGAACCGTTTATCGTTACGAACAAAGTGGCGAATTACATGGTTTAACCCGCGTTCGCGGTTTCACCCAGGACGATGCACACATTTTCTGCCGCCCCGATCAGTTAAAAGAAGAATTCATTAAGGTAATTGATATTGTTTTATACATATTCAAAACCCTGGAATTTAACGAGTTTACTGCACAAATCTCCTTGCGTGACCCTAACAATAACGAAAAATACATTGGCAGCGATGAAAACTGGGAGAAAGCAGAAAGTGCCATTATTGAAGCCTGCGCCGAAAAAGGACTGGAAACTGTAATTGAAACCGGCGAAGCAGCTTTCTACGGACCAAAACTCGATTTTATGGTACGCGATGCTATTGGCCGTAAATGGCAATTGGGAACCATTCAGGTAGATTACAACCTGCCCGAACGCTTTGAACTGGAGTACATTGGCAGCGACGACAAACGCCATCGTCCGGTAATGATTCACCGTGCACCCTTTGGCTCTATGGAACGTTTTGTTGCCGTGTTAATTGAACATACCGGAGGAAAGTTTCCACTTTGGTTAACTCCTGATCAGGCTGTTGTTTTACCAATCAGTGAAAAATATAACGAATTTGCCCAAAAAGTTTCAGATTTTCTAAATAATTCCGATATTCGCACCGCAATTGACGACCGAAACGAAAAGATAGGCAGAAAGATACGCGATAACGAGTTAAAACGTATTCCTTACCTGCTTATTGTAGGTGAAAAAGAGATGGAAACCAATTCCGTTTCGGTACGTAAGCAGGGCGACGGCGACAAAGGCTCCATGAGCATGGATGAATTTGCCGCTTTAGTTACCAAAGAAGTAGAAGAATTAACGAAGTACTAACTAATAATAGGAGGACCAAGCCATAGCAGGACCAAGACAGCCGAGACAGAGATTCGTACCACGAGAGGAACAGTCTTTGTTCCGAATTAATGAGGCAATTAAAGTAACGCATGTGCGTTTAGTGGGCGACAACATCGAAGAACCCGGAATTTTCTCAATTAAAGATGCTCTTAAAATAGCTGAAGAGCAAGAACTTGATCTCGTTGAGATTTCACCCAAAGCCGATCCACCTGTTTGTAAAGTAATCGATTACAGTAAGTTTCTTTACGAACAAAAGCGCAAGCAAAAAGAGATGAAATCGAAGGCTACTAAAGTGATTTTAAAAGAAATCAGGTTTGGACCAAATACCGATGAGCACGATTACACTTTTAAAAAGAATCATGCCATCAAATTCCTCGAAGAGGGATCAAAACTTAAAGTTTACGTGTTCTTTAAAGGGCGTTCTATTTTATTCAAAGAGCAGGGCGAAATTCTTTTGCTCCGTTTGGCACAGGAACTTGAAGACCTGGGAAAAGTAGAACAATTACCCAAACTAGAAGGTAAACGCATGATTATGCTTATTTCACCTAAAAAGAAAAAATAAATTGTTCTTTTAAATTAAACAATTATGCCAAAAATGAAAACCAATTCCGGAGCAAAGAAGCGCTTTGTGTTGACTGGTACCGGAAAGATTAAAAGAAAACATGCTTACAAAAGTCACATTTTGACTAAAAAAACGACCAAGCGTAAGCGTAATCTAACGTATTTTACCACGGTTAACAAAGCCGATGTGAACAACATCAAGCTTTGCCTGGCCATGAAGTAGTAAGTAAAATGTTTAACCTGGAGTGAATTAGCCGCAAAAGATTCCTATTGGAGAGGAACGCTAACCATTCCGTAAAAAGTAAAAGTTATGCCTAGATCAGTAAATGCTGTAGCATCAAGAGCAAGAAGAAAAAAATTAATGAAACGTACCAGAGGTAACTTTGGTGCACGTGCAAATGTTTGGACGGTAGCTAAAAACACCTTCGAAAAAGGTCAACAATACGCTTACCGCGACAGAAAAACGAAAAAACGCAATTTCAGAAGTCTTTGGATCCAGCGTATCAACGCTGGCGCCCGTCTTCATGGAATGTCCTATTCTGAGTTTATTGGCAAACTCAATAAAGCAAATGTCGATCTTAACCGTAAGGTGCTGGCCGACCTGGCTATGAACCACCCAAAGGCTTTTGAAGCCATTTGCAAAACAGTGAAATAAGAAATCAATGCATCAATAATAAAACCACCCCCATCGGGTGGTTTTTTTTTGCCCCTACTCCTTTTCGGTACGCACGTTTTTTGGTTATCGATAATTATTTATCGTTTTTCGATAATTATTATTTGTTTTTTGATAAATATTACCTTTCTTTGTTTCAAAATAATTGGAACCATGCGTGGCAAAAAACTTATTCATTATTTATACCGCTTCTTTAGATACCTTTACTGGCTTAACCTGGTACTGGGGGCAGGTGTATTCGGATTCCAGCTTTTAAACCTTATTCTACCTGAAAAAACCTTAATGACCCGCTACCTGGGAAAGTTTGTGCTGGAACTAAAAGTGAACGGTTCGTTCCAAACGCTGAATCACAAACAACTTGGAGTACACATTGAACGGTTTGGCGGTTTTCCCGATCTGGCATTAAACCTGCCTTCACACGCCATCTTTGTTTTGCTTTTTACCGTTTCGGCAGTGTTAGTTACCTTATTCTATAATTATCAACTGTACCGCCTATTCGAATTGTTGCACAATGCGGTAAGATTGGGCCTACCTTTCGATAAAGGCATAAGCATTGTTTTAAAACGAATTGCAAAAGGCTCGGTGTTAATCTTTGCTTTGGCTTCACTGTTAAGCCTGTCGAAGCTGGTTTTTATAAAACCCATGGTATTTGAAAACTTTGTGGCGCTGCCCGTATTCGATAACCAGGTGCTGAATTTTTTATGGATAGCCCTGGCATCGTTTATCCTGAGCGAAGTATTTAAAGCGGGCAAAACCTTACAGGAAGAACAGGAATTAACCATTTAGATTAAAAATTACCGTTTAACCATGTCGATAATAGTAAACCTCGATGTAATGTTAGCCAGGCGCAAAATGTCGCTCACCGAATTGTCGGAGCGAGTGGGTATAACTATGGCCAACCTTTCGGTACTGAAAAGCGGAAAAGCGCGGGCCATTCGCTTCTCAACCCTCGAAGCCATTTGCCGTGAGCTGAACTGCACACCGGGCGACATTCTCGATTACGAAAACAATGAAAATAACTAAAACAGTTTATAAGACAACAAACTAAATAGAATACTATGAATATTGCACTAATTGGATACGGAAAAATGGGTAAAGCTATTGGAACAATAGCCTTATCAAGGGGACATTCCATCGGATTAATTATTGATCGTGATAATGAGGCCGATCTGGACCCTCAAAAACTCCGTGGTATTGATGTATGTATTGAGTTCAGCAATCCCGAATCGGCAGTAGCTAATTATTTAAAATGCTTTGAATCGGGCGTACCGGTTGTTTCGGGAACTACCGGCTGGCTCGACCAATTGGGTGAACTCATCAAAAAATGTGAAAACATGAAAGCCGGATTCTTTTATGCCTCAAACTTTAGTCTGGGTGTGAACCTTTTTTTTGAACTGAACCGCAAACTGGCCTTGCTGATGCAGGACTTTCCCGAATATGCCGCATCAATGATTGAAATACACCACACCAAAAAGCTCGACGCACCCAGTGGAACCGCCATTACGCTGGCCGAAAGCATATTGGCTGCAAAAAACAGATACACAGCCTGGAAAAACCAGGCCGATGTTAACGATAATGAACTGCCCATAATCTCGTTCCGCGAAGGCGAAGTACCCGGCACCCACGAAGTGATTTACGATTCACCCATCGACACGCTAAGTATAAAACATGAAGCTAAAAGTCGTGAGGGTTTTGCCCTGGGAGCTGTTTTGGCTGCTGAGTTTATGAAAGGCAAAACCGGTTGCTTTGGTATGAACGATTTATTAAAATTGGAGTAAGCCAATTATAAATTGAGCGGATTGGTTATTTTTGTACGGCCAATTAAATGGGGAATTAAAAAGAAAAAATAATAATCAGCCTTTAAACCATCAACTTAAGCCCAAAATTTTAAAGGCATAAAAACTACACGAATGAAAGAAATAGTTAAAAATAAATGGTTCAAATTCGGCCTGGCCGGAACCGCCTACTTATTGTGGGTAATATGGAATACCAATTACTGGTGGCTGCTTGGCCTGCCCGTAGTATTCGATATTTATGTGTCGAAAAAAGTACACTGGGCGTTCTGGAAAAAGAAAGGCGTTAAAAAACAAACCAAAGTGGTGGAATGGGTCGATGCCATTATTTTTGCCGTGATAGCAGCCAGCTTTATCCGCACTTTTTTCTTCGAAGCCTACACCATTCCAACCTCTTCGATGGAAAAATCACTCCTGGTGGGCGACTACCTGTTTGTTAGCAAAAGTGCTTACGGACCACGGAAACCCATTACCCCCATTTCATTCCCCTTTGTGCATCATTCCATGCCTGCTTCAAACAACATGAAGCCTTCGTTCAGCGAAGCCTGGCAGCGCGACTATTTCCGCATGGCCGGCTACCGCACCATTAAAAACAACGATGTGGTGGTATTTAACTTCCCCGAAGGCGATACCGTGTGTCTGGAGAATCAGGCACCCAGCTATTACCAGCTGGTTCGCGACTATGGACGCGAGCGCATCTGGAACGAATATACCGTGGCGCACCGTCCGGTTGATAAGTGCGAGAATTACATCAAACGTTGCGTGGCCATTCCCGGCGACAGTCTTAAAATTATTGATGGTCAATTATACATAAATAATAAGCCACAGGAAGCAGCCGGCAAGGTGCAATACCGCTATGCCATCCTTACCGACGGCTCTTCCATCAATCCCAAAGCCTTGCAAAAGCTGGGTGTATCGATGGAAGATTTCCAGCAGGGTTACATTCAACCGGGCTATTATGTAATTCCACTTACTGAAGAAGTGGCCAAACGCATCAGTACTTTTAATATTGTAAAGAGTATTGAACGGGTGAACGCCGGAACACGTGACGGAAGTAAATACATTTTCCCGCACGATGCCCGATATGCCTGGAACGAAGACAACTTTGGCCCCATCTGGATACCTAAAAAAGGTGCAACTACTCCCTTATCTCTGGAGAACCTGCCTTTTTATGAGCGTATCATCAATCATTACGAAGGCAACCAGCTGGAAGTAAAAGACAGTGTAATTTATATTAATGGCGAAGTGGCCAACAGCTACACTTTTGCCATGGACTATTACTGGATGATGGGCGATAACCGTCACAACTCGCTCGATTCGAGATTCTGGGGCTATGTACCCGAAGACCATGTGGTGGGTCGTGCATCCCTGGTATGGCTGTCGCTCGATAAGGATTATGGGTTCCCAAGAAACATCCGCTTTAGCCGCATGTTACGTACCATTCATTAATAATTACCATTACTAATGAGCAAGCGTTCCCGCAAAAAGCACATTAAAGCAAATGCAAAAGAATGGGGAAAAGCCCTTGGGCTTTCCCTCATTCTGGTTTTACTTGTCAAAGGTTTTTTTATTGAGGGCTACCTGGTTGAAAGCCCGCGCATGGAAAAGACCCTGCTTACCGGCGATTATGTGCTTGTAAACAAAACCTCGTATGGTGCGCGTTTACCGGTCACTCTGTTTGCTATTCCACTTTTTCCAAAAGCATATGTCGATTGGGTACAACTACCTCCCCTTCGGTTGCCGGGTTTTAAAAGTATTCAGGTGAACGATTTGCTGGTGTTCAATTATCCGGGTCAACGCGGGCTGCCTGTCGACAAAAAGGAACTCATGACCAAACGCTGCGTGGCTTTACCCGGCGACACACTGCTGATTGCCGATAAGCAACTCAGCATTAACCGGCAACCTTTTGCCGAACCGGCCACCGTGCAATACAATTACCGGCTGGTTACCGACGGGTCCCTGCTTAACGACGAATTTCTGAACCGCTACCAGATTTCTGAAGGGGGCCTGGTTTCCGATATGGGAATTTACGACTTTCCGTTTACCGAAGCGGAGGCTCAAAAGCTGAACAATGAGCCCAACATTCGATTTGTACGCAAACTGAAAGACTTCCCGGGCGAAAATACCCAATACGTATATCCCATGGGAACTTACCACCAAAACAATAAAGATTTTTTTGGCCCGGTACAAATTCCATTTAAAGGACAGCAGCTTAGTCTTGATGTCCGGAATCTGGAATTATACCGGCAACTGATTGAGTACTTTGAAGGAAACACCCTTTCGATTGAGGGTGATAAAATTTTTATTAATTCGATTGAATCCCGGCATTATACCGTAAAACAAGACTATTATTTTGTATTGGACGACAACCGCGACAATGCCAAAGACAGTCGCTACTGGGGATTCCTCCCCGAAAGCCATGTGGTGGGAAAAGCATCGCGGGTGCTTTTTTCGTACGACACAAACCGCAACAAACTTCGCTGGGACCGCTTTTTTAAAGGCCTATGATACGAACATCCCTGCTTTTACTTTTTACATTTATACTAATCAGCACATCGGGCCAGGATAAACAGCAAAAGCCCTTAAACGAGGAAGAAAAAATAACTTACCTTATTCGTTGTGTAGAACAACTAAACAATGCCACCTTTATCCGTAACGGAGTTTCGCACGATGCCAAAGCTGCCGCGGCCCATTTGCGCATGAAACGCGAAAAAGCCGGCAAACGGATTAAAACAGTTGAGCAGTTTATTGATCGGGTGGCCTCGCAATCGAGCATCACTGGCACACCATACCAGATAGTTTATTCCAATGGCAAACGGATCGACGCCAAAACATTTTACCAGAACTGCCTTAAAGAAATAGAAGTAATCCCAAGTCGCTAAGTACTGCCACCCGATACCTTAATTACAGGCATCAATTACCTCTGCACCCTTTCGATTATGCTTTGTCCGGGGCATAATTCTACAGAATACTGTTAAAGAATATATAAAGAATGTAAACTATTACCAGAAAATTGTATTTTATTTGTGTTTCGAAGCATTTACGAATCTTTTGTAATAAATTATAAATTATACTTTTATGGCTGGTCATCCTCAAATTG
This sequence comes from Salinivirgaceae bacterium, assembly GCA_050251815.1. Lineage (GTDB taxonomy): Bacteria > Bacteroidota > Bacteroidia > Bacteroidales > SZUA-534 > GWE2-40-63. The sequence goes on from JBFWMB010000077.1 coordinate 9,036, forward strand.
ACGAACTCGATAAAAAAATTCTTTCCCTGGTATCAAAAAATGCACGGATTCCTTACCTCGAAGTTGCCCGTGAGTGCAACGTTTCCGGTGCTGCTATCCATCAAAGAATTCAGCGACTAATTAAAATGGGCGTTATCACAGGCTCCGAGTTTATTATCAACCCCAAATCTATTGGTTATTCCACCTGCGCTTACATGGGTATTTACCTGCAAAGTGCCGGTTTGTATAACCAGGTGTTAAAACAACTGGAACAAATACCCGAAATTGTGGAATGCCACTACACCACCGGCGAATATTCGCTGTTTATTAAAGTGGTTACCCGCGACAACGAGCACCTGAAAGATATTTTAAGTGGTTCGCTGCAAAAAATCGACGGTATTGAACGAACGGAGACCTTCATCTCGCTCGAGGAGAATTTCAAACGACAATTTCCCATTTCTTAACTATCCAAAACCGGTGTTTCGCCGGTTTTTTTTTATAAGGTTGTTCTAAAAGATGTCGCAATACAACCGCATTCTTGCTTAAAAATGTAATTTTACCTCAAAATTTTATCATATACTTTTAACAAGCATAAAAACACAATAGCATGAAAAAAGATAACAAGGTATTTGAGATTATCGAGAAAGAATACCAACGCCAAAAAAACGGCATTGAGTTAATTGCATCCGAAAACTTTGTCAGCGAACAGGTGATGCAGGCCATGGGCTCGTGCATGACCAACAAATATGCCGAAGGCTATCCGGGAAACCGCTATTACGGAGGTTGCCAGCATGTGGACGAAACCGAATTGCTGGCCATTGAACGGATTAAGGAACTTTACGGTGCCGAATACGCCAACGTACAACCCCACTCGGGCGCTCAGGCCAATATGGCGGTGTTTATGACCGTGCTGAATCCTGGCGACACCTTTTTAGGCCTCGACCTATCGCATGGCGGACACCTTTCACATGGCTCGCCGGTAAACTCGTCGGGTATTTTATATCGCGCCGTGGCTTATGGAGTTAAAGAAGAAACCGGAATGGTTGATTACGACATGATGGAAGAAGTTGCCCTGCGCGAAAAACCCAAAATGCTTATCGGAGGTGCCTCGGCTTACTCCCGCGAATGGGACTACAAGCGTATGCGTGCCATTGCCGATAAAGTAGGAGCCATTTTCATGGTCGATATGGCCCACCCGGCCGGACTGATTGCTGCCGGTTTGCTCGACAATCCGGTTAATTATGCCCACATTGTTACCTCAACTACCCACAAAACCCTTCGCGGGCCTCGTGGTGGAATCATCCTTATGGGTAAAGATTTTGAAAACCCCTGGGGTGTTAAAACACCCAAAGGCGAAACCAAGATGATGTCGGCCATGCTCAACTCTGCCGTATTCCCAGGAATTCAGGGCGGACCGCTCGAGCACGTAATTGCTGCTAAAGCTGTGGCATTTGGCGAGGCGCTCGACCCTTCGTACAAAGAATACCAACTACAGGTAAAAAAGAATGCCGCTGTTATGGCCCAGGCATTTATCGAAAAAGGGTACAAGGTTATCTCGGGCGGTACCGACAACCATAGCATGTTGATCGACCTGCGCACCAAATTCCCCGAACTTACCGGTAAAAAGGCTGAAAACACCCTGGTAAAAGCCGATATCACCATCAACAAAAACATGGTGCCCTTCGACAGCCGTTCTCCTTTCCAGACCTCGGGTCTGCGCGTAGGAACACCGGCCATCACCACCCGTGGTTTAAAAGAAGCCGATATGCCCATAATTGTTGACTTTATCGACCGCGTGCTTTCGAACCCCGACGACGAAGCGGTAATTAAAGCCGTTTGCGCCGAAGTAAATAAAATGATGAGCCACCGGCCCATGTTTGCCTGGTAGCAGAACCATAAGGCAAAGCAGGATGGCTTTTTTAAGCATCGTTACCTGTTTTGCAAAAAAGTAACTATTTTTGAAAGCTATCTGAATACTTCAGGTAGCTTTTTTAATTGCAGCATAAAATGAACGTGCCCGAATTGAATGCCTGGCTTATAGCCTTAACCCTGGTGGCCGGATTTGCCGCCGGATTCATAAACACTTTGGCCGGAAGCGGCTCAGCTATCTCTTTGCCCCTACTTATGTTCCTGGGCCTGCCAGCCAACGTGGCCAACGGCACCAACCGCCTGATGATATTGCTCAGCGGACTGGTAGGCGTGGCCAGCTTCAGGCAACAAAAAGTGTTCAGCTTTCGCGATAACCTGCGCATCACCCTGCCCTCTATTGCCGGAGCCATTATTGGTGCCCTGATGGCGGTTTCAGTAAACGAACAGGCCATGACCCGCATTATTGGGGTATTGATGATAGTTATGTTTTTTATGGTGATTTACAAACCCGAAAAATGGGTAAAAGCATCAAACCCCGACCACAAGCACCATTTTACCTGGTGGCAGCACTTGCTGATGTTTGGCATTGGGTTTTACGGAGGCTTTATTCAACTGGGTGTGGGCGTTTTCCTCCTGGCCGGACTGGTACTGGGGGCAGGTTACGACCTGTTAAAAGCCAACGCCTTAAAAATTCTCATCATCATAGTTTACACCGTGGTGATTCTCCCCATCTTTTTCTGGAATCAGCAAATCGATTTTGTTATCGGCATGGTACTGGCAGCCGGCAGCATGCTGGGCGCCTACATGGCCTCGCGTTTTGCCGTAAGCTGGGGCCCGGGCTTTGTACGTTATATTTTGCTGGCCGTAATTCTTTTCTCAGCCATAAAGTTCCTGGGTATCTACGATTTTTTTATACAACTGATAAAAGCTTAACATGGGAACTTACCTGATAAACTGGCGCTACCGCATTCAACCCGGACAAAAAGACCGTTTTGAGCATGAGTACGGCCCACGGGGTAGCTGGCATCAGTTTTTCACTCGGGATGAGGCTTTCCTGGGTTCCGATTTGCATCAGCAGCTTGACGCCCCCCACTGCTATTTGCTTTGCGACCGGTGGACCAGTCAGGAAGCCTACGAAACGTTCCTAAGTCATCACGCTGAGGCTTACCAAACACTCAGCAGGCAGTTCGAATCGCTGTACCTGAGCGAAGAACCCCTGGGCAGATGGCAAAGCATCGATTAGACTACTGCCCCATCCCGCTAAGGAAATATTGATCCACTGTACCAGCTGTATTATTTTTTTGTAGCTTTGAAATCATTAGATTAATGATGAAGAATACATTTGTTACATAGCTGCCATGAATTCATATGAAAAAATAATACGATGAAGGTTATTGGCTTTCAAAAAAAAGTAATTGGAATCAAAACAATCACTTAGTAAGACCGGGAAGCTGAGAACTTGTTCGAAGATCACCCGGCCGCACTTAGTGATTGTAAAGATGTAAATACTTTTTTTTGGCAGCCTTGACTTTCCTGCCTGGCCGGTAGACAGGTTTGCTTCGTTTTTGGGTCGACCGAGCTTGCGAGTTCATGACCGAAGGGAATAACCCAAAAATGAAGAGCCCAGCCGGCTTGAGGCAAAAAATAAATCGTATATATTCAATGCATTAAAAACTCGTTCTGTATAAAGAAAAAACATTTTTATTTTTTCCCAGATATAGAGGAAAAACACCAAAAAAAAACAGCTTATGAAAACCTTTGCCTGCCTATCGCTACTACTTGCCGGTCTTTGGCTGGGTGCCTGCACTTCGGGGAACCACGATGCGGCCCTTTACGAATCGTCAGAATATGCTGACGCCGGCGCTGTGATTAATAAGGATGGTATTCTTTACCGCATGGATGCACAAAGCGAAACACCGGCTGAACCCGAAGCTCCGGTAAATAAAAAACAACTCATAAAAGATGGTCGCCTGGGCATCCGCACCAGCGAACTCGAACGTACCAAATCTTTTATTGACAGCCTGATGGCCCGCGAAGGCGGCTACTACGCCAGCGAGGTGTTTAACAACGACGACTACCAGATGGCCTGGAACCTCAGGGTGCGTATCCCGGCCTCACGGTTCGAAACGTTTATTGCCCGGCTCGAAGGAGGAGGAAACGAAATTCTTTACAAGGAAATCGATACCCGCGATGTTACCGACCAGTTCATCGACCTGAATACCCGGCTCGAAACAAAAAAAGGCTACCTGCAACGCTACAAACAACTGCTGAAACAGGCAAAAAGCGTGAAGGAAATCCTTGAAATTGAAGAAAAAATCCGCTTATTGGAAGAAGAAATCGACAGCACTACCGGACGGCTGAACTACCTAAGTGACCAGGTGGCCTACAGCACCCTCGAACTGAACCTGAGCAAACAAAAGGCCTTTACCTACAAACCGGGTCACCGCGACAGTTACCGCGAACGGCTCAAACAATCGCTCTCGAAAGGCTGGTACGCTTTTATCGATTTTTCGCTCCTTGTTATCCGACTCTGGCCTTTCTGGCTGCTGGCCATTCCTACGGTTTACCTCTGGCGCAAATTTCGGAGAAGGAATAAACCCTTCCGTTTCAGGGAATAAAAGGGCAATTAACAATTAACAATGAGCAATTAGCAATTAACTAACAGCCCACAGTGATAGGCAGTAGGCAGGTCGCAGCCAGAAATGAACAATGAACAAAAGCAATTAGTCGGCAACCCACAAATAAAACGTAAACCCCGATAGGGGTGCTATTATAATAGCCCCGGGTGTAAACCCGGGGTTTGCGACACCACCAAAATATTGCGGTGCAAGCACCAATTTGCCATGGAATATATGATTCATTTGCACCGCAATTAGCCGGCCGTTAATTAATCAACCCGGTCAGGGATTCAAACCCTGACCGGGTTTTTGCTCTCCTGCAAACAGAACTAACTTGCGGGGCATGATGGGGTAAATTTCCAATTGGCAAAGGTGCTTGCCCCGCTGATGGCGTTGGGGTATCTCTTCCCCGGGTTAATACCCGGGGCTGCAAATATTTCACTCCTATCGGAATTTTTCTTAACTTAAGTTTTCATTTCCCAATACACAGTCAAACATTAACAACAAAACCCGATTGGTTAGGTATTGGAAAACGCTTCGAGGTTTTGGAACCCTCGTAGCGTTGGTTACTTAGCAGTAGTTCGTAATTTATCATTCGGACTGCGTTTTCCTTTAAGCAGGATTGCTTTTTACTCAGGGATTGTACCTTAGTACATGCCCTACTTTTCTTGGTGAAGCTTTTATCGTATGATAATTACAGGAAAAATATTTGGTGAAGCAAATACCCTACGATAATTACACGAAAATTCTTTTGTTTAAGCAATTACCGTACGATAATTACATGATTTTTTTTGTGGAGCAATTACCATACGATATTTACCGAAAAAAGTTTTGGTGGAGCCTTGTACGTATGTACAAAGCATGAAAAAGTTTTTGGTGAAGCTTTTTCCATACAGAAATTACCCGAAAAAAGTTTTGGTCGGGCTTTTTCCATACGGAAATTGCCGGAAATATTTTTGGCTAACCAATTTCCATACGGATATTACAGGAAAAATAGTTGGTGGAGCAATTTCCCTTTAGAAATTACAAGTAAAAATTTTTTGGTAGAAAATTACAAAGCTTTCTTTTTTTCGGGGCTTTAACCATTTGTGCAGAGGTGCTACAAAAACCGGGTTTTGGTAAAAGGTTTTTTACTGCACGGGGCAGCTTACTGCCGGAAAAGAACAAAAGGTAAGGGTTATTAAAAGAACAGTGGCGCTAAGCGCAGTTGCGCTGTTTGTTTCTTGTATTTATGTTAAAAATTAAGACTAAAAGTAAATTGAAATTGCGACTTTTCCATGTTCCACAAGCAATTGCGTTTTAGCGCGGGTTGTAAGTTGTAGTTTTTTAATCGGTAGGATTTTCTTGAAATTTTACAAATCCAAAAACTTCAATTTGGTCTGTGTTTATACGAAATACTATTATATATCCTTTAAAAATCAAATCCCGAATTGAGTTATCCTCAAAATAAATTGATTTTCTATAAATCTGCGGATTTGATGAAATCTTCTTAATCTTGGTTATTAAATCCTTTTTAAGTCTCCGTGCAGCATTGGGATTGTCTAGAGAAATATATTTAAGTTGTCTTTCCAACCTGGAAACAAAACTTTCTTTATAGACAATTTTCATCGGTCTACTAAATGATTCTATTTAATCTTTCTTCGAAATCTGTTTGAGAAATAAATTTTACATTTCCAGCATTTATTTCATCAAGTTCTCTTTGAAGATAATTTTGAGTAGTAATAAAATCAGATTCTTCTGTCATAATTTCAACTTCTTCCTTACTAAATTTACTTAATAACCAAAGAAATCTTTCATATACCTTATCATTTATTTTTAATTGTATTGTATGCATAAAACCTATTTTTTACAAATATACAAAAAAGACTTTCAGTTTGTTTACCGCTTACAATTTGAAACTATTCGACTATAACTTACAACTACAAGCCAACCCCACCCCACTTTCCATTATCACCTCAAATTTGGTATGATATAGGTATCTATTGCGTTTATATGCGTTATAGTTGTTGTCTGGGTGCATGTTTTTGGTTTACTTAACCAAAGCTAGGAAATAATTTTATAAGCAGGGTATTGTTGTCGGTTTTTTAACAATGAAAGGGCCATAGCGGCTGCCCACCTTTAGTGAATAAGCTGCCGGCAGATTGGCTATGAACCTACCGTAGGGAACACTGCCAGGCAAAAAACGCATACATAATACCATTGGTTGTACATCAACCTTCTATTCATACATCAGTTTTTAATCTTTTCGCATTACAATTTAGTCTGGCTTAATTTGAATAGTCTTGTTCCAATCATTACAAACCAAACAATATACAACGGTCCTGCCACCATTATAAATACCTCTTTTATGGGTGCGTAAAATAGGCCAATAATAAGGCTTAACAAATCAAATCCATGCGTAAGCAATCCAACCCATCCGGTTGCTTTAGAAAAAATAAGGGTTTTTAGCATAAGTACCGAAAAAATAAACGCTCCGCCTTCAATTAAGATTCCCCGTAGTATTGCACCCGTGTTTATCCACATGTCGCTTGCTAACATACCTTCACAAGCGGCCAAAAGCTGCTGTTTCATCTCGGGCGAATTTGTCGAGTGGTATTTGTCGCTAAGAATTAAGATTGAATTAATATTTAATCCTGCTATAAAAATGGTTACGCCGGCAAGTGTAGCAACCAGGGCTATGTTTGCCAGTATCTTGTAATCTGTTTTTAGCGCCTGATAAATACTATAAAACAAAAGATAGTAAAAAGGAACTACAATAATCGAAACCATATCAAGGCGCAATAAGGCAATGAATTTGTTTTCGTTTATCATTTCAAAGCATTCCATGGCAGAGCCGGGATATCCTCCCTCCACCAGCATCATTATTAAAACTGAAACAAACGAATAAACCAGGAATAAGACCGAAGTCCAGCCTCCTGCTTTATACAGGTTTCTACTCGCTTTGTCGCTGGGAAAATTTAGCTTATTCATAATTCCCTCCTTTCCATTATTTGTTAAGGTTTGGAACCGGTTTTTGGTATCAGTTAACCAAAACTAGGAAATAATTTGTTAAGCAGGCGATTATTGCCGAACTTTTTAACAAAAGAATGGGCTTTACCGGCTGCCCACCTTTAGTGAATAAGCTGCCGGTAGCAGGTAACTGTTCCCCGTCCCCACAAAACCACAGGATTAGGCAGTAGCAAAAAGGAAAAAAACACTTTTCATCGATTAAGCCAAAACATTCACCTACGTTACAGCACCGCTCACAAAATTAAGTGTTTATACACAAAACAGTTCCCAAAATAAGTAAAATAAAATCGCTAACTTCACCCACAACAGAAAAAAGACAGGGGATTTGAACAACCAAAAGCTTTATAATACGTACGAGTTTCTTTGGAACGAACAAATCGGGGTGGGTCAATTGGATCAAAGAAAAATCAGCATACCGTCAAATGATACCGCGGTATCCTATGCTGCAGGGGCAGGCTATGTTTCAGGGCTGCTTTGTCGGGCAGCGGGGCTCAGAACCTTCGCGCTGCTACTAATTCTGGGCTTCTTCACCTTAAGCACCCAGTCACAAAGCACCCTCACCAGCCGCGACAACTACAGCGGAAGCTGGACCGACCCCGCATCGTGGGACCCCGTCTGGCCCGAACCCCTTACCGATACCATTGATGCCAATATCAATATCTATGGTAACATCGTTTGCAACGGGCCACTTTCCTTTTCAACAAGTACAACACAACGCAACTTGTCAGTATATGACACCCTGGTAATTTATGGGGATTTTTTATTACGAAACAAAGACTCCCTTCTGGTGCATCCCAATGCTACCCTTATGGTCTGGGGAAACCTTACTGCTGAAAACAGTGCGGTAATAAACATAAAACCCGGTGGTCGTATTGCCATTATCGGTGATTATTCCAAACTGGGAGCATTAAATATCGGTAGTTTTACCAGCGAAAACCTGCCTTCGAATGTGTTTATCGGAGGCGAAATTGAAACCGGACTAAACCCATCGAACTATCCGGTGCTTGTGTGTTCCGATCCTATTTCGTACGATAGTTCCGGTTGTTCTTACGGCAATCTGGCCGACCTGGAAAACGAAGCCTTCTTTAGCGACTTCGTCTCTGCCTGTAATGCTACCAGCCCCACCCTGACCCTTAGTGAAAGTTCAGGATTACAGGCCAACGACGGCATACTTTGTGCCGGTGAAATTGCCCAATTAAGCTCCAGCTACGCTGAAAGTTATTTATGGTCAACCGGCGAAACCACCCAAAGTATTCATGTAAGCACAGCGGGTGATTATTCCCTGACCGTAACCTTTTCCGGTGGCTGTCAAAGCGCTGTTTCGCCCACCACCATCGAAATCAATCCCTTGCCCACAGCAAGTATTTCCATAAGCGATAATTCAGGTTTAGCTAGCGACGATGGCATCCTTTGTGCGGGAGATACCGCTGCTCTCTTGGCAACCGGAGGAACCAACTACCTATGGAATACCGGGGAAAGTACGGAAGAAATACAAGTCGACACCGCCGGAACTTACACTGTTACAGTTACCAATGCCAATGGTTGTAGCAACAGCACCAGTAAAAACATTAGCGTTAATCTGCTTCCAGTAGCCACCATCACACTAACAGACAATTCCGGAACCACCAACAACGATGGAGTACTTTGTCTGGGTGATACCGCTACATTATTAGCCAGTGGAGGAAGCAGCTACCTGTGGAATACCGGAGAAAGTACGGCACAAATTCTTGCCGATACGGCTGGAACCTATCAGGTTACTGTAACCAATGCCAACGGATGTAACAGCAGCGTAAGCAAAAATATTGTGATTAATCCACTGCCCGTAGCCACCATCTCAATAACAGACCAATCCGGAACCACCAACAATGATGGAGTACTTTGTCTGGGTGATACCGCTACATTATTAGCCAGTGGAGGAAGCAGCTATCTTTGGAATACCGGGGAAAGTACGGAAGAAATACAAGTCGACACCGCAGGAACTTACACTGTTACAGTTACCGATGTCAGTGGATGTAGCAGCAGCACAAGCAAAAATATTGTGGTCAATCCACTGCCTGTAGCCACCATC
>JBFWMB010000078.1:0-18560 GCA_050251815.1 Salinivirgaceae bacterium
CCTTTCCGCGATGCCGCCGAAAGTACACCGCAGTTTGGAAACCGGGCAACCTATCAGATGAATCCTTCGAATTCCGACGAAGCCCTGCGCGAAGTGGAACTTGATATTGCCAAGGGTGCCGATATTGTTATGGTAAAACCCGCTCTGAGTTACCTCGATGTAATTCGTCGGGTAAAAGACAATTATAACATGCCGCTGGCTGCCTATAATGTGAGTGGTGAATTCTCGATGGTAAAAGCCGCTGCTGCCAATGGCTGGATTGACGAAGAACGTATTGTTCGCGAAATTCTTACATCCATTAAACGGGCCGGTGCCGATTTAATTATTTCCTATCACACGCAGGACATTATCCATAAACTATAAAAAAACTTCCTATGCAATTCAATAAATCAATTACCGCTTTCGAATCAGCCAATACTTTTATTCCCGGTGGAGTAAACTCACCGGTACGCGCATTCAAAAGTGTGAAAATGAATCCCGTTTATATAAGCCATGGTAAAGGTTCTAAAATCTATGACATCGATGGCAACGAATACATTGATTACGTTTCGTCGTGGGGCCCGCTAATTCTGGGACACGCGTTCCCTAAAGTGGTGGAAGCCATTAAAGAAGCAGCAGAGCGGGGAACCAGTTATGGTGCTCCTACGATAATTGAAACACAAGTAGCTGAATTAATTACCCAAATGGTTCCTTCCATCGACATTGTTCGTATGGTGAATTCAGGAACTGAAGCTACCATGAGTGCTTTGCGCCTTGCAAGGGGTTATACCAAGCGCGAAATGATTATTAAATTCGAAGGAAATTACCACGGCCATGCCGACAGTTTCTTAATTAAAGCCGGCTCCGGAGCCATTACACTCGGTTTGCCTGACAGTCCCGGCGTTACTAAAGGAACAGCCAAAGACACCCTGTTGGCCAAATACAACAACCTGGAATCGGTTGAAACCCTGTTTAAGCAATACCCCGACCAAATTGCTGCTTTAATAGTGGAGCCTGTTGCCGGAAATATGGGCGTAGTTATTCCTGATAAAGGCTTTTTACAGGGATTACGCAATTTGTGCACCCAGTACGGTGCCTTGCTTATTTTCGACGAAGTAATTACCGGGTTTCGCTTAGCCAAAGGTGGTGCACAGGAATATTTCAATGTAATGCCCGACTTAACCACGCTGGGTAAAATTATTGGCGGCGGCTTGCCTGTTGGTGCTTATGGCGGACGCAAAGAGATTATGGAAAATCTGGCACCCAAAGGCTCCGTTTATCAGGCCGGAACACTTTCAGGAAATCCTTTGGCCATGCATGCCGGTTTTGCCATGCTTAACGAATTGAATTCAGATCCTGACATATACCCCGAATTGGAACGCAAAGCCAAAAGGCTGGCCGATGGTTTGGCAAAGAATCTTAAGGAAGCCAACATTCCGGGAGTAATCAACCGCGTAGGTTCCATGATGACCCTTTTCTTCACTAGGGAAAATAAGGTTGATTCGTTTGAAACAGCCATGAAATCGGATGCCGAGAGGTATGCCAAATACTTCCGTCTGGCTTTGGAAAGCGGAATATATCTGGCACCATCGCAGTACGAGTGTGCTTTTGTATCGTACGCCCAAAGCGACGACGAGATAGACTATACCATAGAGGCAAATTTAAAAGCCTTGAAACAACTTTAAAACCTGAAACATGAATTCAATTTTTTTAGATACGTTAAACGGAAAAGCTCATAGCCGTCCGCCTGTTTGGTTTATGCGCCAGGCGGGCAGGGTGTTGCCCTCGTACAATGCCTTAAAAGATAACCACACTTTTTGGGAGCTCATGCGCGATCCCCAACTGGCTGCCGATGTTACCTTGTTGCCAGTTCATGATCTGGGTGTGGATGCAGCCATCTTATTTTCTGACATTCTGGTTATTCCTTATGCCATGGGTATGGGACTCGATTTTACCGAAACCGGACCGGTTTTTGACCGGCCTTTAAAAGATCTTGCTCCGGATGCAATTAAACTAAATCCCGATGCCGGCAAGCTCAATTATATTTACGAGGCCATCGACGCCATTAGAGCCAAACGTCCGGAAAACACTCCGCTGATTGGTTTTTGTGGTGGACCTTTAACCGTATTGTGCTATATGATTCAGGGGTTGGGAACCAACCATTCGTTTCCCGATGCCATTAATTATTTTTACAAGCATAAGAGCCACACAAAAAAACTGATTGAAGCGGTAACTGACCTTTCTGTTGAATACCTGCTTAAGCAGGTGGAGCATAAAATTGATGCGTTTCAGTTGTTCGAAACCCATGCCGGATTAATTCCGGTGGAATTGTACAACGAACTGTTTATGCCTGCCGTGAAAAAAATGGCAGCGGTAGCTAAAGCAAAAAATATTCCTTTTATCTTTTTCCCGAAAGGATTAAGCACCGGTTTGCGGCATGTTACTCCTGAACATGCCGACTTTGTGGGAATCGACTGGCAAATTGAAATTACTGAAGCCCGTCGTTTGGTGCATCCTGAGATTGGCTTGCAGGGAAATCTCGATCCAAGACTTTTGTATGCCGATCAGGCTGTTATACAGGAAACGCTGGAGACTTACATCGATTTTGGTTCAAAAAACCACAACTGGATTTTTAACCTGGGACACGGCTTTATGCCTGGAATTCCTTACGAGAACGCACAATTCCTGACCAATTGGGTAAAAAATGCAAACTGGAAAAGAGGATAATATGTTAAAAGATTTATTGGTAAAATATAACCGCCCCGGTCCGCGATACACCAGTTATCCGCCGGCCAACTTTTTTACAGCTGATTTTGGTGCAGATGCATACAAACAAGCACTTATGAATTCAAATACCGAAAAGCCCGAAAGTATTTCCCTTTACTTTCATGTGCCTTTTTGCCCGCAGATCTGCCACTTTTGTGGATGCAATACCGACGAGATGCTTAAGATGAGCGTGGTGGAACTGTATTTTAAAGCGCTGTTGAAAGAAATGGACCAGGTAGGTGCTCTTTTGGACAAAAGTAGAAAAGTGACTCAGGTACATTGGGGAGGGGGAACCCCCAACTCGGTGGCTATTCGTTTTATTGAGCAGGTAATGGCAAAAGTAAATAGTATGTTTACTGTGGCTCCCAATGCTGAAATTGCCATGGAATGCAGTCCGGCTTACCTTTCGAAAAACTATTTACAAAAGTTGCATACGCTGGGATTTAACCGTATCAGCATTGGAGTTCAGGATTTTAGGGAAGATGTTCTTTTAGCAGTAAACCGGGCGCTTCCAAAATATCCCATCGAAGAAATTGTAGCCGATATACGCGAGCTGGGTTTCGAAGGGGTAAACATGGACCTGATTTATGGTTTGCCGCTTCAAACTCCTGAGAGTTTTAGTGAAACCGTTAAGCGAGCTATCAAAATTCGTCCCGACAGGCTGGTAACTTTTTCGTACGCGCATGTGCCCTGGGTAAAATCAGCACAAAAAATGCTCGAGGAATACGGTTTGCCCGGACCCGACGAAAAACTGGCCATGTTGTTGAACGGCTACCACGAGATGCTTACTGGTGGTTACGTTTCCATAGGTATGGACCATTATGCGCTGCCAGGCGATAGCATGGCCGTGGCTAAAAAACAGAACAAACTGCACCGGAATTTTCAGGGGTATTGCACCCAGGAAACCACCGGACAGGTTTATGCTTTTGGTGCTTCAAGTATTTCGCAATTGCATGGGGCTTACGCACAGAATGCCAAAACCACCGCACAATACATTAAGCTGATTAACGAAACCGGTTTTGCTGTGGAGCGCGGTTATTCACTGAATAACAGTGAAAAAGTAATTCGACAAACCATCAATGAGATAATGTGTAACGGCATACTGAATTTTGATGCTTTGGCACAATCTACAGGCTTTTCGGTTGATGAAGTAAAAGAAATGTGTAATTTTAACGAGCAAAAGCTGACTGAGTTTATAGACGATAAATTGGTGTCACTCAATAGGCAGTCCATTCAGGTTTCAGAAGACGGAATGATGGTGGTTCGAAACATTGCCATGGCTTTTGATCCAAACTTATCCGAAAATTTAAACATGTATTCAAAAACCATCTAATAATGAAAACACAAGTCGATGTAATTGTTTTGGGAGCCGGTTTAACCGGATTAACCACTGCATACCATTTAAATAAGGCAGGAGTAAAAATGGTTGTGCTCGATAGCAAAGCCGAAGTTGGAGGAGTAATTGCTACTTCGTCGAAAAATGGTTTTGTATTTGAGAGGGGACCCAATACCGGAGTGGTGGGTTCGCCCGAAATTGCCGAGCTGCTCGAAGCATTACATCCCGATTGTGTAGCGGAATACGGAAATGAGAAGGTTTCAAAGCGCTTTATTCTTTATAAAGGAAAATGGCAGGCACTACCTGGAGGCTTGTGGGGTGGGATTACTACGCCTTTGTTTACCTGGAAAGATAAATTCCGGATTCTGGGTGAGCCCTTTCGCAAGAAAGGAACCAATCCCGAAGAAACCCTGGCCGATTTGGTAAAGCGCCGTATGGGCGACAGTTTTCTCGATTATGCCATCGATCCATTTATTTTAGGGGTTTATGCCGGCGATCCCGCTTACCTGATTCCTAAATACGCCCTTCCCAAATTGTATAATCTGGAACAAAATTACGGCAGCTTTGTAAAAGGAGCTATTAAGAAAGCCAAACTGCCAAAAACTGAACGTGAGAAAAAAGCTACCGGCAAAGTATTTACTGTAAAGGGTGGGTTGGGAGTTTTAGCTAAGACCCTTTATACAAAGATAGGTACCGATAAATTTTTACTTGGAGTTTCCGGAATTCAGGTTAAACCGGTGGAAAACGGATTTGAAGTAAGTTTTACCAACAATCAGGGTGAAGCAGTAACTTTACTTGCTAGAAAAGTGGTTTCGACCATCCCGGCTTTTGAATTGCCTAAGGTTTTGAGTTTTGTTGATGAGCACCTGTTAAACCTGGTAAGCCAGGTATTTCACCCGCAGGTGGTCGAAATAGCTGTAGGATTTAATCAGTGGAATGGAGTTCCCATTGATGGTTTTGGTGGCTTGATTCCTTTTAAGGAGAAGCGCGAAATAATGGGCGTGATGTACATGTCGTCGTTATTTGAAAATCGTGCTCCCGAAGGCGGAGCGTTGATTACGGTTTTTGTGGGTGGAGCCCGTCGGCAGGATTTACCGCAACGTTCCGATGATGAATTGCGGACAATTGTGGCCAAAGAGTTTAAAGAACTGATGGGTGTTCCTGAATTTAAACCCGATTTGTTTGAAATTATTCGCCACAAGCATGCCATCCCACAATACGGGTCCGAAAGTAAAGCGCGTTTCGAAGCAGCAGACAAAATTCAGCAGCAGTTTCCCGGTTTAATTGTGGGAGGCAACCTGCGCAATGGAATTGGTATGTCCGACAGGGTGAAGCAGGGCACTGAACTGGCCAACGAAATTATAAACACGTTAAAATAGTTTTGCTTAAGCCACAAATAAGCGCAAAGCCACTAAACAAAAGCACTATTGGATTGTCAATACACCCAAACAAGTTTACAATTCAATGGATCGATTTCAACGTATTGCCGATGCATTTGCTCAGGTTCAAAAGCAGGCGTGCCTTTTGCTTGAAACTACCGACGGTGCAGCTGTTTTTTCGAACGATGCCTGGCAGAAAGAAATAGGGGCGGGCGTTACCCGTGTTATTATCCATGGCTCCAAAATTGAAAAGGGAGCCATTAATTTTTCAAAAGTGAGTGGCCCCATAACACCATCGATGGAAGTAACTACCGGGCTCACCGAGGGAACGTTTTCGGCTACCGGTGTTTCATCAATCTTTCATCCCAAAAATCCGCTTGCCCCTATCATTCATATGAATATCCGTTATTTTGAACTGAGTAACGGGAAAGCCTGGTTTGGTGGCGGCATCGACCTAACTCCGCATTATGTTGATGTAGATGAAGCCCGCAATTTTCACCGGGTGATTAAAAAGGTTTGTGATGGATTTGATGCATCGTATTACCCACATTTTAAGCAGCAGGCCGACGATTACTTTTTTCTTCAGCACCGAAACGAAACGCGTGGTGTTGGAGGTATCTTTTACGACCACCTGCTGGTTGATGAACATTCCTGGCAGCAGCTGCTCGATTTTTCGGTTGCTTTGGGAACTATGTATCCTGAAATATATGCCGAGATCTTAAACAAAAAAAGTACCCTGCCTTTTTCGCAAAAGCAAGAGCAGTGGCAAAAGCTGCGTCGTTCGCGTTATGTGGAATTTAATCTGATGTACGACCGGGGAACGCAGTTTGGCTTGCAGTCGAACGGAAATGTAGAATCCATTCTGGTAAGCATGCCGCCCGATGCGCAATGGGACTACAATTATTCACCCGAACCGGGAAGTGATGAAGAAAAGACTATGAATTTCCTTAAAAAAGGAATAAATTGGCTCGATTTATAAAAATTTCGTCATGCAGCATTTTTATGATTTTTTCATCGATTTTCACATTGTTTTCAGCGTATTGTTTTTGCTGATTGCTCTTTTTATTAGCCTTCATTCGCTGGTAGGCTGGATACAGCATAAGGCCTACGGTATATTTGCCGACCGGCTGCGCTCGGTGTTTTTATTCTTCCTTTACGGCGATTTGGTGCTGGGAATCATTCTGTATTTTTTTCTGCAAAAACCCGAGGAGCTGATTACTGCGCAGGAGGCCATGAAATTTTCAACGCTTCGTTTTTGGGCAATCCAGCATTTTTCAAACATGATTTTTGTGGTTGGCCTGAGCGTTATCGGGAGCATGTTTGTGAAACGAACCGCAAATACCGTTAAAAAATACAAGTATTCGTTTTTATATTTTGGCATCTCTACCTTAATTATTATTGTTTCGGTAGGATTTTTTGCCATTCGTAAATAAAAAAGCCATGAGATTAAAAAAAACAGCCATATTGTTGCTGAATATCGGTTCGCCCGATAGTTATAAAGTTAGTGCGGTACGCAGGTACCTTCACCAGTTTTTATTTGATGGGCGGGTAATTGAACTGCCAGCTTTTTTCAGGTTTTTATTGGTATACGGCATTATTGTGCCCTTTCGCGCATTTGCCTCAGCCAAAAAGTACAAAGAAATCTGGACTACCGAGGGTTCGCCATTGATGGTTTACAGCGAGCAATTCAAGCAAAAGCTGGCAAAGGTGTTGGAACATAAAGCCGATGTTTTTCTGGCCATGCGATATGGAAATCCTTCCATTGCTATGGTTCTGGAGCAGATGAAGAAAAGTAACTATACTGAACTGATTATTTGCCCCATGTATCCGCAAAATGCTTCGTCAACCACCGGCTCATCGGTACAGGAGGTTTTTTCAATAGTTAAAAACTGGGTAAATATTCCTGCAATAAACGTGGTCGACACTTTTTGGGATCATCCCATGTACCTACAATCGATGATTGAAAATGCCCGACAATACCAACCCGAAACCTACGACCAGGTTATTATCAGTTTCCATGGTTTGCCGCTAAAACAGGTGTATCGTTCGCATCCCGGAAAAACCTGTAGCGATTTAAATTGTGTGAACCAAATAAACGATGAAAACTACTATTGTTATCAAAGTGCTTGTTACCGCACGGCTGAAGCCATTGCACAAGGTCTGAATCTTACCACCGACCAATACACCATTGCCTTTCAAAGCCGCCTATCGAAAAACTGGCTCGAACCATTTACCGACGATGTGTTGGAAGACCTGGTTAAGCAGGATAAGAAAAAAGTACTGGTGATTTGTCCCTCGTTTGTAGCCGATTGTTTGGAGACCATTCACGAGATTGAAATTGAATATGGAGAAGTTTTCAAAAAAAATGGCGGAGAAAAACTTTTTTTAGTTCCGGCGCTAAACAGCAACGATGCTTGGGTTGAGCGTTTTTCGAACTTGATTTTTGAATAGAAAAAGTTGTATTTTTTAGAATGCACAAATTTTCTACAAAATTGAGTTTTACTTTTACATCGTATTTCTGAGATAGATGAAATACAACAGCGATGTAACTAATTACGATACTGTACATATTTTACCGGAGAAAGCCTTGATTTATCCTAAACTTCAGCAGCTTTCTCCGTTTTTTTTGTTTTTTACCTTTTTTTCTTAAACTTATTCTGGTTGCTGGTTTTCTATTCTGGTTTATTGAAAATTGACTGAAGACCCAGGATTGGAAACAGCTGACAAATTACGTATTGCCCAACGTTAATGGCTAATTGAATTAAGCCAGTTGCTCAACATACGACTGCCCATTGGTGTTAAAATAGATTCGGGATGAAACTGCACTCCGTGGATGGCCAGAGTCTTATGCTTGAAACTCATTATCAAACCTTGTTCAGTAAACGCAGTCAGTTCCAGATTATCAGGAAAATCAAGCGGGTGAACCACCCACGAATGATAACGCCCTACTTCGATAGGTGCTACCAATCCTTTATATAATTCCTGATCGTCAAGTACTTTTAAGTTTGATGCTTCACCATGAATTACCCGATCAAGTTGCTGTAACGTACCACCAAAATGCTGTGCCAGCGCCTGATGACCAAGGCAAACGCCTAATAAAGGAATCTTTGAGTCTACTAGTATTTCGATTACGCCAAATAAACCCGGTTTTTCTTCAGGCAATCCCGGTCCGGGTGATACTATTATCCCCTGGTAATGCTGTAAATTAACTCTATGAAACTCCTCAAGCAAAACCACATCAACAGAGCACAATCCAGTCTGTCGTAAGATTTCCAACAAATTATAGGTAAAAGAATCGTGATTATCGATAATTAAAACAGCCGGCATAAAAAGAAATTTGCTGCGAAAATACCAAAATTATGATTTGCTGCAGTGCAAAACCAGCGGTGTTTGTATTGGAACCCATTATTTATGTATTTTTATCGCCCAAAACAAGAACAATAGTATGGCTGATACAAAGGAATACATCAATAGTCTGGCATCAAAAAACATCCCTTTTCTGTTTATTATGGCATTCGACCCCGGCCAAAACCAGGTAATTCCACTCACTGCAATAGACCCAGACAAACTACTTTACCAGATTAACCAAAACACCAATACCAGAAAGCCAATGCCAGTGCCAGGCAACAAAAAGGTGACTTTCAGCAAGTACCCCATTTTGTTCGAAACCTATCAAAAACAGTTCGACCAGACTATGTATCACTTAAAACGAGGCGACTCGTACCTGACCAACCTCACCTGCCAGACTCCCATTGAATGCAACCTGTCTTTATTTGAAATCTATCAGCGGGCAAAGGCCAAATACAAAATCTGGTACCGCGATGAATGGGTGGTATTCAGTCCTGAGACTTTTGTTAAAATTGAAGCGGGACAAATCTACAGTTTCCCCATGAAAGGCACCATTGATGCAGCCTTGCCTGATGCGGAAACACAACTATTAAAAAACCCCAAAGAAGCAGCAGAGCACGCCACCATTGTCGATTTGATTCGAAACGACCTAAGCAGGGTGGCTACCAGTGTAAAAGTAGAACAGTACCGATACATCGACAAAGTGAAAACCAATCAGGGAACTTTGCTGCAGGCCAGCAGCCGGATTAGCGGAAACTTAGCTCCTGATTATAAATCCCGACTGGGTGATATCCTGTTTGAGTTGCTCCCGGCCGGAAGCATCAGCGGAGCCCCCAAGGAAAAAACAGTGGAAATAATCAACCAGACTGAAAGTTATCAGCGAGGATTTTATACCGGCATCTGCGGCATTTTCGACGGTCAAAACCTCGACAGCGGTGTGATGATCCGCTTTATCGAGAAGCAGAATTCCCAATATTATTATAAAAGTGGTGGCGGCATTACGGTAAACAGCAATGCCGAAGATGAATACCACGAGATGATTCAAAAGGTGTATCTGCCTTTTTAATTCCCTTTATCCCGAACTTAACTACAGAATTATCCTTTTATACTATCGCGCCCCCCGATTCAGCAATTTCAGGTTTAATTGTTCCTCGACATATACAAAATAGGTGTAGAGCCGGTAATTCACTTCCAATCCGTAATCGGTATTAGGCTGGTAATCGATGTAAGAACCCACAATATCGGGGTTCATACCACTCTGGTAGCGATAATTCCATTCGAGTACATATTGCCGGTTCCAGTTCTCAAGGTACGATTGGGAATAATAGCTCATGGGTTTGGCATGCGAATGCAACCAGGCTTCGTACCCCGTATCAAAAATTATCACTTCGTACTCCAGCGAATCACCTGCTTCGGTGTTATTGATCAGCTGTACTTTTTCCTGAGCCTCCTGCTCCTGTGCAACAGCTACTCCCGTCAATAAAACCAGGCATACAGTTAGTAACAACAGCTTCTTCATTGCTTCAAGATTTTAGTTCATTCAAAATTACAACATTTTTCAGGCTTAGCGAAGCTTACAAATAAATATAATGCTGTTCAAATAAATGCCTTTTATCTGGAACGTGAAAATTAAAAAAGCTTCGCAATCAGTTTATCGCTAATTAAGTTTTAATAACTCGGACAGGGGATGGGTTTGAATTTTTTACGTTGTTCAATGTCAAATTTGTAAATCAGGCTAATTTCGTGAGCACCTCCGGTGTTGGTTATCAAACGCGAAACAGTGAAATCGTAACTGTAGCCCACACTAAAATCCTTGTACTTATATCCCACCAGCAGTGCCAGGGCATCGCGACGGGAATACTTTTTTATAAAGGGTAAATCGCGGTACCATACGCCCAGTACAAGCGGATCGTAACTCCAATACAAACCCATATCCAACTGATCGGAAACACCCTGATGCTTGTAGGTTCCCACCACGGTGATGCTCTGCCTTTTGGTTCCGATAAGCCGTTCAACCTTGTAAAAACGGTAGCCTCCGTAAAGTGTATATTTGATGGGCAACTTATTTATCCGATCGGTAAACGATACATTGGGAGTTATCAGATGGTCGGCAGTGAAACCCACCCAAAAGTTCGATATAAACAGTAAGCCCGACACGCTGGCATCGGCGGCAGCTGTATTGTTTAATTCCGACTCAAGCAGGGCTAACCCTCCCGGATTATCCGATTCCATTTCGCTGACAAACCTTAGTTTATCGTAATCGATAGCGCGCTGGGTATAATAAAAACCCACCCCTGGCCTGAAGAATATCTTTCGGGTTATCATTACGTTATACGAATACAGAAAGCCCACATTCATATTGGTAACAGCTGCTGAACCTATCTTATCCTGCATCACAATAAGCCCCAAACCACTGTTTAAAGCCGACAGGTTATAATCAAGCGCAAAGGTGGCGGTGGTCAGTTTACCCGGCATGCTGGGCCATTGGTCGCGGTAATTCAGTGAGGCGCGGTAGCCTTCCACGGCCCCGGCAAACGATGGCGCTTGATACAGAGGATTTGAATAAAACTGGGTAAACTGGGGATCCTGCGCATGCAGTGGCCTGACCAGAAATATTAAAAATGCTATGGGGAGGAAATAATATAGTTTCATGTGTCTTAGCGTCGTATTAGTGTCAGGTCGCCGGCTTTTTTAAAGGGCGCTCCGTTATTGAACTTACCTTTGGCTTTCCAGAAATAAACATCCTGTTCCAGCATTTTTCCGTTATTGCCATAGCGACCATTCCAACCGGTCAGAATATCGTCGCTGTAAAATACCTGCTCGCCCCAACGGTTGAAGACCCACAATTCATAATCACGTACTCCGTAATGTTTGGGGCGGAATACATCATCGGATAACTCACTGTAGGTACCATCCATTTTTCCATCCACAGGCAAAAAGGCATTGGGGAATTCAATACTTCCTGAACCATCCACAATGACGCGTGTATCGTGGGTCAGGGAATCCATACAGCCTTTGTCGGAAGTTACCACCAGTTTTATGGGATAACCCTCGAGGTTTTCGACCGAGTACAAATAGGTAGGATGTTTTTCGGTGGATGTACCCCCATCGCCAAAATCCCACCGGTAAAAGATATCTGAATTCGACCAGTTGATGAACGAAGTATTGTAAAACTGCACTTCCTGATCGGGCAACATTACATAAGTTGGCGTAATGGAGAAACGGGGAACCGGTAAAGGATACACTTCAATCTGGGCGGTGTCAATAAAAATACCTCCATCGCCTTTTATCTCAACCCGAACAAAGTAAGTTCCCGCCTCATCGTAAAGATGATAAGGCTCCGGTTCAACGGTATATTCCCCGTCGCCAAAACTCCATTCAATAGACTCTTCGTAACCGAATTCCGACATTATCGAAAAATCAACTTCCAAAGGTACACAGCCTCGTACCGCTTCGTTCTGAATATCAATAAACGGAATGGGCGGACGACGGGTAATTAACTGGTACGATTCGTCGGAACAGTGGTCACTATAGATGTAGAAATGTACGGTATCAATAAAGTTATTCGCTTTAGGCCCCCAACCCTGGTAAGCGTGGGTAAACCATTCGCGGCTGTCTTCAGTGCTTGAGTGACCGTCGCCAAAGTTCCAGAGGTAATTCCACGGCCCTTCCTTGGCCACATTGCGGAATTCGAAAACCGTATCGGGATACATCATTATTGGGTTTCGCACAATAAATTCGGCATTGGGCGAAATATAAACGGTAATGGTATCGGTAATGGTGCTGTCGCAACCGTGAACTGATGCTGCATAAAGCGACACTACATATTGTTGGTCGTCGCCACTTTCGTTCACATAACGATGCATCACATTTTTATTAGTCGATGTAATGGCATCCCCAAAATTCCATTCAAACACCGTGGCTCCATCGGTTGAAACCGGATCAGAAGTATTATTGAAGTTTATTTCGATGGGTGAACAGCCTTCTGTGACATCGGGGGTAAATGATGCGCGCACCTCAGGGTAAACAATAATGGGTTGTTCCACCGTATCGGAGCAGGCAAAGCCGGTAACGGTACGTAATTTAATCGTATGGGTCTGAATGGTATTGCTGGTGTTGGTCAGGGTAATTTGTTGATTGGCACTACTGGCTACAAAATGCTCCCCCGTGCCATCGTCAAAGTCCCAGTAGTACGATAGTGCAGTTCCTTGTGATGCATTATCCAAATCTACATTAAAGGGCGAACAATTCCGGTCGATGTCGGGAACAATTACGGCCAGGGGTTTGGGATATACGGTGACCTGATCCTCATAGGTAGCCGAACATTCGTTCTCAGACGAAGCTGTAAGCTTTATATTAAAAATTTTAGGCTGCTCGTAATTGTAGTTATAAAAGGTGTGGGTAAAGTTTTCGTTTACAATGGTACTTCCGTCGCTCAGCTCCCAGTAATAATTGTAACTCGGGTTGGCTTCCGATTGGTTTACTATGTTTGTTGTAAATGGGTGGCAACCGGCCAAATCGCCGGTAAAGTTAGCCACCGGCCTTGGGTAAACTATCAGCGATTGCTGGGTGGAATCCATACAACCCTCGTTATTGGTGAGCTTTAGCTTAATAATATAGGTTGTATCTTCCAAAGGCGCAGTATTGTCGTTGTTCAGGTAAGTAAGGTAATGTTTGGTGGCGGTGGAATCGGCTATGCTGAATAGATCGCCAAAATCCCACCATTTGGTTCCGTTAACTTTCGATGAATCGGTAATTACGGCATCAAAAGGCGTACAGCCTCCAACTAAAGTGGCTTTGCTTGCACCTTTAGTTCCCTCCTGAGCGGCTGCTTGCAAACCAAACACCGCATTCACATACGAATACACGGTAATTACCGTATCGGCAGTAAGTACACAGCCCGTGCTGTCCTGACTGGCAGTAAGCACCACATTATAATCGCGGTTTTGCAGGCTCAGGTTGGTGAATACATGCACCGGATCGCTCTCAATCGAGGTCTGATTATCGGCAAAATTCCAGGCATACGACGCCATGCCCGTAGTCTGGTTTTCGAAGGCCACTTCCAGGGGATTACATCCTTCGAGCACATCCTGATCAAATTGCGGAAGCAGACGCGGGAAAATACGGATGCTGCGGGTGGTATCGTGGTAACAACCCGTAATGGTGTCAGTAGCCCGTAAACTGATGGAATAGCTCACCGGATTGTTGGGGTCGGGATTATCGAACACATGGGTAAAGGCATTCTTGTTTACAAGATTCTGCTGAGCAGTACCGTCGCCAAAGTTCCAGGTAAATTGGTTTCCGTTCAACGCCGAAGTGGGGTAAGTAAAGGCTACAGGAATAGGGGTACATTTATCCAGGGCATCTTTCTTAAAGGTAAAACCGGCAATTACCCGCGGATGTGCCACAACATTTTGTGTGGTGGTGGCCGAACAACCATTTCCGTCGAATACCATCAGTTTTACCTCGTAGGTTTTATCGGCAGCCGTACGGTTCTCAAACAGGTGCGTATGCACCGGATCGGTGGCCGCCGAGGTATTCCCATCACGGTAATCCCAGATGTAACTCAGGTCGTATCCGGTAGAACTGTTGGTAAACTCCGTAATTTCCGGATAACAAACCACATCGCCATCCGATACGGCAAACTGGGGCACTACCGGCGGATAAATGGTAATCTGGCGGCTCATGGAGTCGCTACACTGGGGATGGTTTTCGTCCAATGCCTTCATCCAGATGGTATAGGTCGAAGGCTGATTGGGATCGGGATTGGTGTGGGTAAATACTTTATAGAAATCGCGCGCCACAGTATCGAGCGTTTCGCCGTTATAGCCAAAATCCCATTGGTACAGCGTTCCGTTCATCGAATTGTTATCGAGGAACACATTTACCGGATGACACTCGCTGTTCTTTATAAAGGTAAAGCGAGCTTCCACTTCCGGATAAACGGTAACCTGGGTGGTGGTGCTGGCACTGCATCCGGCCGGATTGGTGGCAGTAAGGGTAATGGTATAAATTTTATCGGCCGCCGAGGTATTGCCAAAGCGGTGTTCCACGGTGGCAGCCGTGCTGGCCGATGTAGAACCATCGCCAAAGTCCCAAAGGTAAGTGAGCTTGTTATCGGTAGCGTTACCGCCCAGGGTGGTATTTGAAAAACTAACCGTATCGGGCCCGCAGAAAGCCGCCACATCGGGTGCTATCTGGGGAACCACCGTTGGATAAACCCTCAGGGTAAGTGAATCGGTATGACTACAGTCTCCGTTACTCGCGGTTAAATAAATCGTAATTAATTGAATGTCGTTAGCATTGGCTGTACTGGCCGTAAACGACACCGAACTCTTATCGGTACGTACCACATCGGGCGTGCCATCGCTGAATTCCCACAGGTAAGTGCCGGCACCTACCGAATTATTGGCCAGTGTAATCAAGCTGTTATTGCATAACTGGGTCTCGGGTGTATTTAATTGCGCCTTAACCACCGGTTTCACATATACCGAATCGGTAAATACCTGCGTGCATCCGTTCACCGTTAAGCTTAGGCTAATCACATATTTCTGCGGAGTGGTTCCGGTACTTCCACTGGTATTCTTAAATACTTTCACCGGATTTTCACTGGTCGATGTACTGCCATCGCCAAAGTTCCACAAAAAGCTGGCTGTGGGCGTAGCCCCGGTAATGGCACTGGACGGAACACCGGTAAAATACGAGGTATTGGTAAAACTTACCGAAGTATTGTCGCAAACCGTATCGGTGCCTGCCGGACGGGTAAACTCCGGCGTAATCTCCGGGTTAATGGTAATTATACGCTCAAAACTTACGTCGCAGGCAGCGGTTCCGTTGCTGTTGGTAAGCCGGATGGTATCGGTAATGGGGGCAGTACCCAGATTCACAAAACTCACATCGAAAGGATTGGTTGCATGGGTAGTTCCCGTTCCATTGCCCAAATCCCAAACCGACGTGCTTACCAGCGCATTGGCCGGTGTGGCGTTGGTTACCTGAACGGGATTTGGTGAGCATACCACGGTGCGGTCCACATTAAAACGGGCATCCACAAAAGGCAGTACGGTAATATCCAGGTCAAAGGTTTCGGTACATCCGGCAGCATTAGTAGCACTCAGTACCACATTAAATACTTTATTGGCCGGGGTGGTATTCACAAACTCATGGCTAAAGGCTGCCGAGCGATCGTAAGTTCCCTCACTACCATCGGCAAAATCCCAATGGTAACTCAGGTTGTTTCCGCCGGTTGATGTATTGTTAAAGTTCACCGTAAGCGGATTACATCCCGAGGCAACATCGGCTGTAAACGAGGGTAAAAGATGCGGATGTACCACAAAGTTTTTGGTGGTAACAGCGGTACACATGTCGTTAGTAGCGGTAAGTGTCACTACCTTGGTTTCGGTAGCATCGGGATCGGCCATAGAATGATCGACCGGCCACGAATAAGGACTGATGCTATTGGAAGGCGTACCGTCGTCGAAGCTCCAGGTAAATGAGGCGGCCCCTTCGGTTTGCTGAGTAAGCACCACCGTTCCGGGTGTACATACCTCGTAGGCATCAGCGCTTATCACCGCTTTTACTTCGGGATATACTTCCACTACCTGGCTAACTACCTCGGTACAGCCGTAAGCCGTTACTGTAAGTTTAACGGTAAACTGCTGCGGGGTGGTCCCGTTCTTTTCGGTATTCTTAAATACATGTACGGGCGATTCCTGACTTGAGGTGGTTCCGTCGCCGAACTCCCAGTAATAGCTTATGTTGGCTCCGGCGGTTAAAGGTGTGGCATTGTTAAATACCGAAGCATCGGTAAAGGTAATGCTCTGGTTATGGCATATCAGGGTAGCACTGGGCGTAAAGGCGGCCGTAAACTCGGGATTCACGGTAATGTTTTTGGTAAAGGATACATCGCAGCCGGCATGGCCGTTGTTATTCAGCAAAGTAATGGTTTTAACCATCGGGGCATCGCCGGTATTCTGAAACTGCACGGTAAAGGGAGCAATCAGGGAGGTGGGATCAGTACCTATGTTCTCCGGAATGGTCCAGCTTAAGTTATTTACCGAATTAGGCGAGGTAATGTTTTCAACCTCTATGTTTAAAGGCGAACATCCCACGGTATCATCTACTGAAAAGAGGGCATCTACATAAGCATACACCGTAACATCGACCGGTGCAGCAGTGTCGGCACATCCGTACTGGCTTTTGGTTATCAGGCTTACCGTATAGGTTTTGTCGATGGGTTCAAAATGCTGAAATAGCTTGGGACTGGGGTCGGCATTGCCCGATGTACTTCCGTTGCCAAAGTTCCAATAATATTCCGTTGCCACATTGGGAACCGTAGTCTGTGAAAAATCGACCGTATGCGGGTTGCATCCCGCCAGGGGATCGCTGGTGTTAATGTTGCTCGTAAACTCCGGATACACCGTAATGGTATCGAGGTAGGTATCGTAACAGAACGAGCCATCGTCGTTAGCCTTGGTAATGGTCAGGTCCACAAAATAATATTGAGGAATCGAAGTTGTATTGGTATAAACAATAGCCGTATCGGCACCTGAAGTGCTTGTGGTTCCTTCGCCAAAATCCCAAAGATAAGTTACCATGCCGTTGGTGCGGTTATCGAAATTTACCGTGTGGGGCGAACAGCCGGCGGCATCGTCCACGGTAAAGCGGGCACGGGCCACTCCGGGCACATACACCGTATCCATGTAGGGAGGCGTAAGCGTATCGCGGCAGTCGTTTATGCTGTCGATAAATACCAGGGTCACGTAGTACGAAGTGTCGAAATTGGTAAGGTTTACAAAGGTATGTTCGAAATCGAGGCTGGTAAGCGCTGAAACTTCCACTTCGGTTTCATCGCCATCGCCCCAGTTCCAGTAAATGCTTGTAATGGGCCCGGCACCTGTGGTATCAATGGTATAGGGCACGGTAATATCCTGCTGGCAACCCGATTTGCTTCCTTTGGTAGCCGCGGCCGTAATCTCCGGCCGAATGGGTATCATCTTACTCACCGTGTCGGGGCAGTTGTTGGTGTATGAAACCTTTAAGGTGGTTTTTACCTGTTTGGTGGTATAATTTTTATTGGAGAAATAAACTACCTCCGGGTCTTTTATAATATGATGCAGGGTATCGGTAACCCGCTCAAAAGTCCATTCCCATTTGTTGGCTCCCACACTTTGGTTAATGTACTTCATCTCGTAAGGGCTGCAATTGTTGCAACCAATCTGGGTGGTATCAAAGGCAGCCGTAATCTCAGGATAGCCATAGGCCTGCACATAGATTTGGGTATCCTGAGAGGAACCGGGATAACAGGCCCGGCTGATATTCACCTCGTAGGTATGGAAACCCGAGGGGGGCACTACCCGCGGGGTGCTTATGGTTTTGGCATCGATAAAAGTACCATCAACAAAGGGGGTGCTGTAGTTCTCCCACGCATAACTAAGGCCTCCCGTGGCCTGCAGTTGAATGGTGTCGCTGTAACAGTACTTGATGTAGTCGGAACCCGAGGCAGCAATATAAGCCGAACCATAGTTATCGGAAAAGTCGGAAAAGTAGCCGTAGCGGCAACCACTGCCCCCGCCCCCGTTAATTAAGCCCAAATGAAAAATTCCCGTGGTATTGTAAACCTTGGTTACGGCACCGGTCACAACCGCAGGTATCGCAGCTCCGTGGGTACCCACGGTATGAGCCGCCCCAAAATAATTATAAGTCTTATCAAGATACCACCAGACGCAGCTGGCATCGACCCCGGTGCCGGGAAA
>JBFWMB010000079.1:0-18468 GCA_050251815.1 Salinivirgaceae bacterium
GATTGTTGGGAAGTAATCGCTTTAAACCGTACTTTTGATCGTGTTGTCATATCCACCCTCAAGATCGTAATTTTTGAGGAGACAACAAATTAAAAAGGCTGTCCTTTTACTTTTTGGACAGCCTCTTACAATATTTCATAAACCTTTCGAATCGTTTTAACTGCTCAGCTTACTCATAAAATCGTTCGAATTAATAACATATCGAATATGTTCAGCAGTACCAATTTCACCCCGCTCATCGCTTGCTACAATCTGAAAATGAATTTTTTTTCCATCAACTTTTGTAACCTCTGAATTACAGGTAATAATAGAACCGGGCAACGAGGCTTTTTTATGCTGCACATTAATTTGTATCCCAACGGTAGAAAACCCTTCGGGCAAATATGCTTCAACACTTTTAAACGCCGTATATTCCATCAGGGCAATCATTGAAGGGGTGGCATACACTTCGGCCAAACCGGAACCGAAATGTTTTGCGGTATCCTTTTTCTCCACCATGCGGGTTTCGTGACCCAGCACACCCTTTTTTATATCAAATTCCATAAATGAGATTTTGATTAAGCAAAATTCGTTGTCAGAATCTATTTTGTAGTTTCCAAATAACTTCCCGATTCCTTGAGCATGTTATTAAAGAAAAGGATATTCAGCACAATACCATCGGCCTCATTGAATTCAACACTAATAAAGCTTTCACCTTGCTCAATAGTCCAAACCCTTCGAAATTGTTTGGCTTCATAATCACTTTCATCCAATTCGTCCCAGGCACCTTTTCGGTAATCGTCGTTTCCGTAAATTGAAACCACCTTATCAATTATTTTGCTTAGGTGTTTTACGGTACCATTTTTTGCCTTGGAAATAAATTTCACATTTACCGGATTACTGCCGGTAAGACTTTCTTTATCGAAGAATATTCGGAATTGAACCGTATCAAAAACTTCCAGCTCGTTCCATGGCAGTTTTTTTTCATAAACTATCATCACGGTGGCTGGTGTTTCCTCACTGGCTATCTCTTCGTATTCATCAAAAAAGAATGAAGACAAATCGTAAGTAAAACAGTCGAGAATTGATTTCTCTTTTTTATTTGTGTTGAATGGCCCCATTAGGTTATTTATACCGTTTGAACCGTAAATTTATGAAATCATATCTGTAGAAAAAATAGCAGCCTCGTTTTTTTCTAATTTATTTTCTCCAATTCAACCGTAAAATGCCTCATAATGGGTGCTTCCCAAAGTATCCGGAAACCGCTATTAATCTGCTCACGCCGGTCCCAAACGTTTTTGAGTGCGGCTGCAATAACATCCATGTGATTGTTTGTATAGGTGCGCCTTGGAATGGCCAAACGTAGCAATTCCAGGTTTGGATAGCGGTTTTCACGAGTAGCCGGGTCACGATCGGCCAAAAGTGTCCCTATCTCAACGCCGCGTATTCCGGCTTCAAGATACAATTCAATGCCTAAGGTTTGAGCAATAAATTCCTCTTTGGGAACCAGAGGTAGCATCTTTTTTGCATCAACAAAAACAGCATGCCCGCCAATGGGTTGTTGAACCGGTATTCCGTACTCAAGGAGTTTGTTTCCCAAATAAGCTACTTGTTTTATGCGGGTTTCGAGGTAATCGAATTCGGTACCTTCGTCAAGTCCCTGAGCTAAAGCATTCATATCGCGGCCACTCATTCCTCCGTAAGTAATAAAACCTTCGAACATAATATTGTAAGTACATGCCTGACGAAAAACCGCTTCGTCTTTAAAACCTATGAAACCACCCATATTTACAATGGCATCTTTTTTACTGCTCATGGTAGCAAAATCGGCATACTGGTACATTTCAAGCACAATTTGCTTTATGGTATGCGATTCATATCCTTTTTCTCGGGTTTTAATAAAATAAGCATTCTCGGCAAAGCGGGCTGAATCGAAAAGCACTTTTACACCGTATTTTTTTGATAGGGCAGCCACGGCTTTAATATTTTCCATCGACACAGGCTGGCCTCCGGCCGTATTGTTTGTTAAAGTCAGTACCACAAAAGGAATGCTCTCTTTTGGATGGCTTTTATAAACTTCCTCAAGTTTCTGAATATCGATATTTCCTTTAAACGGATGCAGGTTGGTGGTATCAAACGCCTCGTCGATGGTACAATCGATGGCTTTTGCCCTACGGAACTCAACATGTCCTTTGGTGGTATCGAAATGCGAGTTTCCGGGAATCACATCGCCTTCTTTTACCAAAACCGAAAAAAGAACATTTTCAGCAGCCCGTCCCTGGTGTGTGGGTAAAAAATGGTCGAAACCCATTATGGTTTTTATCGCAGCTTTCATGTTGTGGTACGAGCTTGCTCCGGCATACGATTCGTCGCCAAGCATCAAGGCTGCCCACTGTTTATCGCTCATGGCTCCAGTTCCTGAATCGGTGAGCAAATCGATAAAAACCTGTTCGCTTCGTAGATTAAATAAATTGTATTTGGCTTGTTTTATCCAGACTTCACGTTCCTCACGTGTACTTCGACGGATGGTTTCAACCATCTTAATTTTATAGGATTCTGCAAATGGTAATTCCATAACATTTAACTTTTAAACTTATTAATAAAAAAAACGAAAGTGAAAAGACTAGGCCGTAGCGGCCCGGTTAAAAGTTAAAAGTGGTAAGAATCGCGGTTCTTCAGGTTAAGATAAACGATAAGCGGTAAAATGCGTGTATTAAACCCGTCCATAAACACAAATTTTACACAAAAATAAAAAAATAATAGCAACCCAGCTAACATAAACCAGGTATTCTAAAACAGTTCAAGCCGAACAAAAACAATAAACAGCCCAAACACCCATGTGTTTCATCAAAAAAGCTGATTCATTTAATATTGCGCATAAGTAAAGCTTTTAGTTTCTTTGCATACTTGTAATCGATTACTGAATCTGACTAACTACATTGTAATATGCAGGTAATAAAAATATTGAAACACCTTTTAATTATTGCATTAATCAGCATGGGGTTTTCTGCCAATGCACAAAATAAAAAAAATGCAAAATCGACCGGGGTTCCCAACCATTACCAGCATGTAATTGATTATTTCCTCACCTATCCGCCACAAAACCCGAACGATTCGCTCCAGTACCATGCGTTTAATTATTTGTACCGGTTTAATACCAGCGATTCCCTAAAACTAACCATAAAACAGGTTCAGGAACTTATTAACGACAACAAAGCCTACCATCAGATTCCTTACCTGTTCGATTTACGCCATAAGATTGACAGCCTGAATACGTATCGGAACAAAATCATGCAGGATTATTGGGAACGCCAGCGTCTGCAGAGTATTGCCGACACCAGCCATACCGCATCGGAAGACAGTTTATTTGTTGAAATTATGGATGCCGTTTTTTATCAGGACACGTTAAACATCGACAGTATATTCCAGGCTCTTTCGCCTTTTAACGATTCGCTTATCCACTCCATAAATCAGGTAATCAACGAATCGCAAAACAACGAAATAATTCAATGGATAAAGCAAATACGCCGCGATACCGTAAACTTTTATGTAGTTGATGTGGAAGGCGATTCAGTGTTGGTTCGCTTGTACGATAACAGCCCCGAGATGATAAAATTCTCGGTAACCGATTATTGGGGAAACAGCATGAAAGCCGTTTTACGCGACATTGAACGAAATTCGTTCCGTATTTTGGTGGATGATACCCCCGAGTTGAATTATCAGACTGACGAAAAGGCAAAAAAAGCCATCGGGGGATTGGGAAAAATGAACACCGCAAAAAAAACACTCACCCTGTCGCGGATACCCATCGACAATAGCGGCCCTACATGGATTTATGGCGGAAATGTAAATGTTGATCTTTCACAGATTCACCTGTCGGAATCCTGGGTAAAGGGGGGGGTGTCGGCTATTTCGTTTATGACCGGTCTTGAGCTTTTTGCCAATTATAAAAAAGGCAATGCTACCTGGGAAAACCGTTCGGTTTTTAAATACGGTGCGCAACGGCAGGATGACGTGGAAGACTTCAGACCCACCGAAGACCGGTTGGAATTCTACACCAAATTTGGGCACAAAGCCTTTGGCAATTATTTTATCAGTGCCATTTCCGATTTTAAAACACAGTTTGGAAAAGCCTACGAATATCCCAGTGCCGATGAAAAAAACCTGGTAGCACAGATTCTTAGTCCGGCCTACCTCACTTTTGCTTTGGGTTTGGACTACAAACCCAATAAAAACACCACGCTGTTTTTGTCGCCGGTTACTTCGCGTTCAACCTTTGTGATGAACAACGAAATCGACAAGACCAAATACGGTTTGGACACCACCACAAACTCACGGCATGAGACCGGAGCCATTTTTAAAGCTTCTTACAAAACCAAAATCTGGGGTAATATTCAAATTGAAAACCAGGTGGAGCTTTTCTCGAACTACATTACCAAACCTCAAAATATTGACATCGACTGGGATTTGAAACTGATTCTTCCGGTAAACGATTTTATCAGGGCAACCATTTCCACCCGGTTTATTTACGACGACGACCAATTGGTTCCCAAGTTTGAAACCGTGAACGGCGAAAAAGTGGAACGAACCACCAAGGCTATTCAGTTTAAAGAGCTGATGACCATTGGCTTTGCCATGAAGTTTTAATACACCTGTGGAACCATCTTCTTCATAAGAAAAGTAAACTTAAACAGGCGTTCACCTACCGGCACCGTAATCTTTACCAAAGGGGCATAATTCAAATTAAAATGCAAATCGCCACGGTGGTAATGCTCAGGAAAAATGGTGGTTTTTCGTATCACCGATTCCTGCCAGTAAGGAACCCAATCGTACAGATTCATCAGTTTTACTTCGGCATCCGAAATATTATGGGCATGAATGGCTCCCAGGGTTTCGTTAGCCGAACGCAAGGCTTCCTTTTTATCTGTATTCTCCTCGGTATCTTTTATTGCAACATCGGCAGCCAGCCCGGCCACACTTCCCAGCACACTAAAAACCGCATTTCGGGTTATCCGTGCTTTTTCTTGTTTAATACGGGTATCCAGTTCCTGCAATTTGTTTTCCGGGTTAATCGCTCCCACTAAATCAATCAGCAACGAATCGTTTTTATATAAGTGGGCATAAAGTATTGAGGGATCAAAGTAAACCGCTTGTTCCGAGCCGTTCGACACCGTAATGGAAAAAACATACGAATGTTCCATGCGCTTAATGTAACCAAGCTCAACAGTAACACTATCGATGGTTTGCGATTGAAAAGCAGTGCCCTGATTCCAGTAGGCCACATTTTCGGCAGGTGTTTCAAAGGTGTAGGTTTTATAAACACCCATGCAGGAACTAAACAGGAGCGGGATAAACACAATTAATTTCCAGTTCATAAGCCCTATGGTTTTAGTTAAGGTAAAGGCATACCTTTTGCCCTTCGATAAATCTCGAATATGGTTCTGAAACTAAATTTTTTTGGTATGCTAACTGCTAATAAAACAGCTAATCGCAGTTTAACCCTACCTTAGTGCAGTAGTTCAGGCTTTAATCCTATTCTTTATAAGCGTCGAGTAGTTGTTTTGCCGTCTCCAGATAAAAAAAGGAATCCATGGTGTGATGGTTTTTTCGTTCTTCGCTGCGCTTATGTCCCAACCGCACCACCACCGCATTTTCATGGGGAAGCACAAAAACATACTGACCTAAAATGCCCCGCATATAAGGCACCGGGTTTCCATCCAAATGCTGAATCCACCACTGAAAACCATAATAGTCGATGGGGTTTCCGGTTTCGTCAAGCAAATAACTGGCCGGGCTTACCGACTGCCTCACGTATTCGGGCGACAACAAGGTATCTCCGTTCCAGGTTCCACCGTTCAGCACCAACTGTCCCCAGCGGGCAAAATCGCGGGCGTTCGAGTTAAAACAACAATAAGCTTTCTCGGTTCCGTTCTCCGAGTCGAGGCACCACAGGGCCGGATTCACTGCACCCATGGGTTTCCAGAATTTTTCAGCAGCATAATCGGCCACATGTTTGCCCGTTGCCGCTTCAACCACCATGGCCAGCAACTGGGTATTCCCGCTTAAATACTTGAATTCAAAGCCGGGTTTTTCAACCACCTGCAACGAATAAATCAGATCTTTAATGGCTGTGCCGTAATAGGCTTCGGTGGTTGTATTAAATAAGGAGCCGTAGCTTTCGTCCCAATTCAGGCCCGAGCTCATAGTGAGCACATGCCTCAGGGTAAGCTCCTTATTGGTGGGGGTATCAAATTCCTTGACAAAGTTGGCCACGGGTTCATCAATGCTCTGAATAAAGCCGTCGTCGATGGCGGCACCCACCAAAAAGCCCACGATACTTTTTGCCATCGAGAACGAATTGGTTAGCGACTGCGGGCCATAGCCGTCCCAATACTGTTCAAAAATTACTTTATTGTCTTTAATTAGTAAGTAGGCAATGGTCTGCCATTCGGCAAATTTTTCAAGGGTAGTTGCATCAAGCTTATACCCGGCAAGGGTCTCATCGGTTTCCCATTCCTGGGGTGTTCCAACCGCTACTTCCCGGTTATGAAATAAGGAATAATCGTCGATGCCCACTTTCTGATAAATTAATGCGCGCTGCGCGTATCGGGGCAACGAAAAATAAGCTACAAGAATTATGGCTACAATGGCTCCGGCTATTCCTATTCTTTTGGTAGATTTTTTCATAAATCACAGTTTTAGTTTTCTGGTAAAGCAGGAACTAAGATAATAATAAATAACTGCCCCAATGAACTATTCGCTGTAAAAGTTGTAATATGCTAGCGATAATGTATTTTTGGGTAATAAAAACATTTACTTGGAACAGACCGTGCAGGATACGATTCATTAAGCAATCGACCGGCAAATAAAGGTTGAACCTGTTCGGGGCCTAAGCAAAAATTAAAAAACGATGAAAAAAATTATAAAAATCATAGCCGGTCTTGTTTTGGGATTATTTTTTTTAGGCACCCTGCCCTATTACCAAACCCGGATTTACGATTTTTCAGAGCCGCAACCTTTTTCCGGCGATGTTTTTTACAACCCATACCAAAGTCTGGGCCCGCATTGGGTTAAAGCCAACTTTCATGCCCATTCCATATTGCATTTTGGCCTGGCCAACGGCGACAACACGCCTGAAGAAATGTATGCCGTTTACGATTCCATGAATTACCAGCTGGCCTGCATATCGAATTACAACAGCATTTTGCCCGACACCTACAAGCGCTTACTTTACCTGAGTGCTTACGAACATGGATTTAACAGCGGAGCCATTCATCAGTTGGTATTAAATAATAAAGAGGCCGTTAAATTCGATTTCCCTTTTTGGCAAAGCCTGCACCACAAACAAACGGTGCTGGAACATCAAAAAAGTACGGATAACATTATTGTATTGGCCCATCCCAACTTTAAAAAAGGATACCGGGCAAAAGACCTGACTTACCTGGGTCGTTACGATATGTTTGAAGGCATCAGTGTGCGGGCATCGTCGATTGACTTATGGGATGTTGCGCTGAGCCAGGGCCATGCCGTATGGGTTTCGGGAAACGACGATGCCCACAACACCCGATTTGGGGTGTGTGGCGTATGCTGGAACCTGATTAACACCGACAGCTTAAGCACCGAAGCCCTGGTTGAAAACCTTAAAAAGGGAAAATCGTATGCCACCCGGGGATGGATTGGTCAGGAAATGAATCGCCTGGTTTCCTTATCGGTCGACTCGAATGTGTATTCCCTGGTACTTCAGCACGCCTCCGATTCCATCATCCTGAAAAGCGATGGCGGAAAAACCGTGGCAGTGGCTACCCAAACCGATCGCATCAGCTATACCATACCCGCTGAGGACTCTTACGTACGAGCCGAGATTTTTGATACCGAATCGTGGAATACCTACACCAAAACCTACCTGAATCCGGTTATCCGGACCCCCGACGGCCACTTAACCCAGCACGGCAATACTGCCGAAGTAAACCGGTTTAAGACCTATGCCTGGCGCGGAGGATTGCTTTTGTTCCATCTCTTGTTTCTGGGGCTTATTTATTTTTTATACAAAAAACGCCCTTAGGTGGATGCCAAAAATTTAATTTCATACCAAACCGCAAGTGAATTGGTGTAAAAACCACTTGCCTTAGTGCTGTGAACAAGGGAACAGAGCTCAAACCACTGGCAAAAGCAATGTTCCCTGGGGAACAGCGCTCAAACCAATGGTAAAAGCAATTGTCCCCACGGCAACAGAGCTCAAACCAATGGTAAAATCAAAAACTCCCGTGGGAACAGAGCTCAAACCAATTAAAAAAGCAATTGTCGCCCGGGGAACAGAGCTCAAACCAATTAAAAAAGCAATTGTCGCCCGGGGAACAGAGCTCAAACCAATTGTAAAAGCATCTGTTCCCTTCGGCACAGAGCTCAAACCAATTGTAAACACTTTTACTTTTTGCTAACAGAACTCAAACCAGTTGTAATTGCTTCGTTTTTTTGCTCACAGAACTCAAACCAGTTGCAGAAGGTCTGTCTTTTTGCTCACAGTGCTCAAACCAACTGCAAATGCTTCAACTTTTTGCTCACAGCGCTCAAACCAGTGGAAAAAGCGCTGTGAGCAAGCGAACAGAGCTCTTACCAACTGCAGAAGCAGCTGTGAGCAAACGAACAGAGCTAAAATCGCTTGCAAAAGTTCAGTCCGCTTCAAATTATATATTACAAAAAGTTTTTTTACCCCTTGTTCATCCAAATACCCATGCCTAACAAAAAGAATTAACAAGTAATTAAGAGTTTTTTGTCTTATATTTAAAATTAATAGCTTATTTTAGTAACAAGTATTTCAGTCAAACACAGTAAAAACTTACTATTTGTTACAAACAAAACGTAAAAACAGCAATGGAAGCCGGCAATACCCCTTGGGGCTACTGAAAAAAACACTACTGGTTATAAGCCTTTTTGTTTATGGCGACCTGGTGGCTGTCGAAGTATCAGCCGACAGCATTCAAAGGCAAATCAACCAACAAATCGATTCCAGTCTCAGTCTGTCGAACAGGAATCCGGAACGTGCCTTGCAGATAGCCTCGCAAGCCTTGCCCATGGCAGAACAACACCAGTTGTTGCGTGAAAAAGCCGACTTATTGCGTATTATCGGGCTGCTTCAATTTTATAAAGTGGACTACGCACAGGCGCTCGATTACTTTATTCAAAGCCACGAACTCAGCAAACAAATAAATTATCTAAAAGGCGAAGCAGCAGCCCTGAATAATATTTCGGTGGTGTATCAGGAACAAAAACTTTATACCCAAACCCTGAAGATGGATAGTGCGGTGCTGGAACTCCGTTTAAAACTTGGTAAGCCGGAACTTATTGCCGATAGCTACAACAACATTGCCGTGTCGTTTGAGTACCTAAACCAGCCCCGCGAGGCGCTCTTAAACTACCATAAGGCAGTCACCATTTCAAAAAACGCGGCGCTTGAAAACTCCTTAAGCCTATATTATAATAACATTGGAAAAATTCACATGGAACATAAGCAGGCAGATTCAGCCTATTATTATTTTACCAAAAGCCTCGCATTAAGCGAAAAACTTAACAACCAACAGATGCAAACCAATGCACTGACTTACCTGGGAACCTATTACAACCAGGCAAACCAGCCATTAAAAGCCATAAGCCACCTGGAAAAAAGCCTTGAAATTGCCAATACCATTGAAATTGTTTACGAAATAGAATCAGCAGCCGAACAACTGCACCTGGCTTATGCCGCTGCACGAAATTACCCTGCGGCTTATCGAAGCCACCTGCTTTTTAAACAGATGGAAGACAGCGCCAACCACCTGGAAACCCTGCAAAAAATTTTGCAGCTTGAGAACGATTTAAAATTTAAGAAAGAACGGGAATTTGAAAAAAGCCGCATCCAAAACAAAGTCCTCGAAAACCAGATGGAACTTACCCGGCAAAAACAATTTCGGAACCTAAGCTACCTGGCCACATTTGCCTTGTTGCTCATTGCTATTACAATTTACCGAAGCTACCAGCGAAAAAGCCGGAACAATCAAAAATTAAGGAAACAAAAAGCCCAGATAATGGCACAAAAAGAGGAAATTGAAGCCCAACGCGATAAAATTGAAGCACTCAATGCGGCCAAGGATAAATTCATGGCCATTATAGCCCACGACCTGCGAAACCCGCTGGGAGGTGTATATCGACTGGCTGAAATGATGCTGTCGGATTTTGATAACTTTGAAAAGAAAAAACTACACCTGTACACCGAACAAATTTATCACACCTCGGAAAAAGCCTTTGTTTTACTCGAAAACCTGTTGCAATGGGCCATGCTGCAACTGGGCAAAATTCCCGTAAAAACCGAACCCATTAACCTGATTAATATACTGCACGACAATGTAGCCTTATTAAACAGCCTGACCTGCCAAAAACAAATCTCCCTGACCTTTTCCGATTGCAACCAATGCATCGTTCTGGGCGATCGCCAGATGGTAAATACGATTGTACGAAACATTTTGTCGAACGCCGTAAAATTCACACCACCGAAAGGTTCCATAAAAATTTCTACCTACGAAGAACCCGGTTTCTGGACCATCAGCATTAAAGATTCCGGCATTGGAATCGATGCAATCCACCTGCCCCACCTGTTTAAACTGTCGGAACAATCGAAAAAAATTGGAAATTCAAAGGAAAAAGGCACCGGGCTTGGATTGGTGCTCTGCAAAGAGTTCATCGACATAAACAAAGGAAAGCTAACTGTTGAAAGCCAACCCGACCAAGGCTCAACCTTTTACATTTCCCTGCCCAAAGCGACACCTTAATTGATAAACAAAAAACAACCTGTAACCATTCGCATTATTAGCCGACTCGTTGCTTGTTACTGGTTGCTGGTTGCTGGTTGCTGGTTGCTGGAGACTTGTTACCGGCTACTGGAATACTGAATCACTGAATCACAGGGTCACTGGTTCACTGAATAATAGACTACTAGATGTTGGACTTTAGATAGTAGACAGAAGACTTGTGGCTGGTTTCTGAAGACTGAAGACTGGAGACTGAAGACTGGATGGAGGAATTTAGTTTACAAAAATCCGCGGGAATCAGCGCTTCTGTGAAACGGAATCTGCGTTATCTGCGTTCCGAATTAGATATCCGGTGGCTTTTTGTGAAAGCTTCCTTATTAACGATTTTTGATTACGTTCCGTGAGGACTTCGTCGTTGCAGATTTTAGATTTAATAAAAACCATTAAGGAATGGAGACTGGAGACTGAAGACTGGAGACTGGAGACAGGTTATTTTAAGAAGAAACAAAAAAATTTAAATCCAGCGCAAGTTATACCGTTTCCTGTCGTCAGAATAAGCAATAAAAAAACAGAAAGAAAGAAAAAACACAAACCAGGGCTGAAATGCTGAAGTTGTACCTACCCCGTATAAAAAAGTAGGATTCAATCGATGCCCGATCAATAATTTTAACAGACAAAGAATGAAAAAAATTGTAGTATTAGTACTGGCCTTTGCCATTTTCCAGGGAAAAGCAAGCAACACCGAAACCGCTGCTCCCAAAAAAGGTGAGATTTATGGAACCATTATCGATGCAAGTACCAAACGCTTTGTTGAGTATGCCACCATTGCATTGTATTCGAACGAAGATAAATTAATTACGGGAGGTATTTCCGACAACGAAGGGTATTTCCGCTTAAAAAACACACCCGCCGGAACTTATAAAATCACCATCACCTTTATGGGCTACAAAACCCTGGATGTTCCCAACATAAAAATTACGCCCGAAACCAAAGAAGTCGATTTGGGAAATATCCTGTTACATCCCAATGTAAAAGAAATTGAAGCGGTGAACGTGGTGGCCGATCAGGCCTCGGTGCAATACCGCATCGACAAAAAAGTGGTTAACGTTAGTCAGCAACTTACGGCCAAATCGGGAACCGCAGTCGATATTCTCGAAAATGTTCCTTCGGTAAAAGTCGATATCGAAGGGAATGTTACCCTGCGCGGCAGCAGCTCGTTTACTGTTTTAATCGACGGACGCCCTACCGCTTTGGAGCCCAGCGATGCCTTGAGCCAGATTCCTGCCGGTGCCATTGAAAATATTGAAATAATTACCAATCCATCGGCTAAATACGAACCCGACGGAACCTCAGGTATTGTAAATATAATTACCAAAAAGAACCGCCTGAACGGAATTTCAGGTATTGTAAATGCCAACGTGGGTAGCCAGGAACGCTATGGTGCCGATTTTACCCTGGATTGGCGTCAGGAGAAATGGCATTTTTATGTGGGAGGCGACTACAACCACATGACTCGTAACGGAACCAACGAATTAAACCGCTGGTCGAAACTCCCCACATCCGATTCAACCTTTTACACCCTGTCTGATGGCGAATTCTTACGCGAACGGGAATCGGCCAGCTTTAACGGGGGAATCGACTGGTCGTTTACCGAGAAGGATGTGATTGGACTGAATGTAAATGCAGGAGTCCGCGATATGGGCGGCAGCTCATCCCGCAATTATACCCAATGGTACGATTTGGGTACCGACACCTCGCTATACATCACCGACGAAAATTCGACCCGGGGCGGAAGTTTTATTTCGGCAACACTCGATTACAAGCATACGTTTAACGGCAAAAAAGAACACTACCTGCAAGCACAGTTTTACAAAAGCTACAGCGATATGAGCGAAGAAGCCGAAAACTATTCGCGCCTCTACGACCAAACCATATTTGAAGGCAAACGCACCACCGAAGATGGTCCCTCGGACGATCACCGCATAAAAATTGATTACTCACAACCCCTGGATTGGGGCGGAAAATTTGAAAGCGGGTTTCATGTAAATCTCGATAACAGTCCCGAACACACCACCTTGCAGGAATACAATACAACCACCCAGACCTTTGATCCGGCACCTGAACAGTTCGACAACAAAACCGCCTACAAGCGCAACACCTATGCTGCCTATGGAATATTGGGCGGCGAATGGGGTGACTTTGGTTACCAGGCAGGCTTGCGTATGGAATACACCTATCAACTACTGGAACTGGTTAAAACCGGAGAGTCGTACAAAATTGATCGTCCCGATTTATTCCCAACCTTACACTTTTCGTACAACCTGCCGGCCAACCAACAAGCCATGATTAGTTATACGCGCCGGATTGAACGCCCCAGAGGCTGGTTCCTGGAACCGTTTATTACCTACATGGATGCCAACAACGTACGTCAGGGAAATCCCGGTTTAATTCCCGAATATGTGAACTCCATGGATTTGGGTTATCAGAAAAAATTCAAGCAAAATTTTGTTTCCGTCGAAGCCTATTACCGCGTAACCCAAAACAAAATTGAACGAATTAACCAACCATACAACGACGAAGGGGTTTGGTTGCAAACCTTCGAAAACATTGGAACCGATTACGCGCTCGGCGTTGAATTTATGGCCAATCTGAACCCTGCCAAATGGTACACCACAAACCTTATGGCCGACCTTTACGATTACCGCTTGAAAGGAACCCTGGCCGACAGCTCCATTAACCAGCACGATTTCAGTTGGACCGCCCGCTGGAACAACACCTTTAAGGCCGGGCCCAATACCCGTTTCCAATTCGATGTATTTTACCGAAGCCCATCGGTAACTGCCCAGGGTCGCTCCGAAGGATTCTTCTCGACCAGTGCCGCTGTAAAACAGGATTTCTTTAAACGCAAACTTTCGGCCACACTGCAGGTGCGCGATGTATTTGGTACCTGGCAACACGAACATACAACGTACGGGGTAAATTCGTATGCCTACAGTTTATTCAAACCCAATTCTCCCTTTGTAACCTTATCGCTCACCTACAAACTAAACAACTACAATAAAAAACGGAATGGTGGCGGCCAGGATTCAGGTGGAGATATGGAAGAAGGCGGAGAATTTTAAAAAAAAACAGCATAAAACAACCCCAATGCTAATCGGGTCATTGGGGTTGTTTGTTTTTCACAAACGGGGTTCTTTCAAGCTCAGTGAACTTTTCTATCTTTACACGGTAAAAAGGGGAAGCTATGAAACACCCATGTTCATGCAAACACGAAAGAAAAATACCCAACATGGGTGTACCTTGTCTACCGACCAGACAGGCATCATTTATTAAAAATTAAATTTTATTATGATGAAAATATCTATTGTGGGTTCAGGAAATGTGGCAACCAATCTGGCCATCAACTTAAAAGACGCCGGACATCGAATCATTCAAATAGCCGGAACCAATGCAGCCGGAATAACCTCACTGGCATACCGGGTAAATGCCACAGCCGTTAGCGATTTGCAGCAAATCGACACTTCCATCGATTTATTGCTGCTTTGTGTAAAAGATGAAGCCCTGGTACAGGTGGCCAATGCATTGCCAAAAGGTGACACCCTGGTAGCCCATACTTCAGGCAGCGTAGCCATCGATGTGTTGAATGCATTCCGGAACCATGGCGTGTTTTATCCACTCCAGACTTTTTCAAAAGAACATGTAACCAGCCTGAACCAGGTGCCATTTTGCATCGAAGCCAATAAAAAAATAAACGAGGATTTGTTGCTAAACCTGGCCCGTGAACTGGGGGCAAAACACCTAACCATTAATTCGCAACAGCGGAAACAATGCCATATAGCGGCCGTATTTGCCAACAATTTCAGCAATCACATGTATGCCATTGCCGAATCGGTTTTGCAAAAAGAAAACATTCCCTTTGAAGTGTTGCGGCCATTAATTCAGGAAACTGTCCGCAAAATTGAGTTCCTTTCTCCAAAAGATGCACAAACCGGTCCGGCCCGCCGAAACGATAAAGCGGTAATGGATGATCACCTGAACCATTTAAAATCGGACAAATTGGAAAAAATATATAGATTTGTGAGCGAGAGTATCGCAAGCTATTATACCTCAAATAAACCCTAAGTGCAGTACAATTATACTGCAATTAAATAAAAACAAACTAATGAGTAATTTTAAAGAAGATTTACGAAAAGTTAAGGCTTTTGTGTTCGATGTGGATGGCGTGTTTACCGACAGCATGCTTTATTGCATGGCCGACGGCGAACAGGTGCGGGCAATGAACGCCAAAGATGGTTTTGCCGTGCGTTTTGCACAAAAACAAGGCTTCCCCATTGGAATAATAAGTGCCGGGCAAAACAATGTGGGCACCATTAAACGTTTGGAGTATTTAGATATTACCGATTTATACATGGGTTCATTCAAAAAAACAGAATCCTTGAGCCATTTTGCTAAAAAGTACGGACTTTCAACCGATGACATTTTATACATGGGCGACGACATCCCCGATTATCCCGTATTAAAAATGGTGGGTGTACCCACTTGTCCGGGCGATGCCGCCATTGAAATAAAACAGATTTCGAAATACATATCGAATATCGACGGCGGCAAAGGCTGTGTTCGCGATGTGATTGAACAAGTATTGCGAGCCCAGGGCAAATGGGTCGATTTAAGTACAGATAAACCTGATATACTATAACTATGTTAAAATACCTAAAGCTAATCCGAATCCACAACCTGCTCATGGTTCCTTTAACCATGTACCTTTTGCGCTATGGAATTATTGAACCCATCTTAACCTATGGATACAGCTTTGCTTTAGGTCAGGACATGGAACTGCA
Organism: Salinivirgaceae bacterium; assembly: GCA_050251815.1. Taxonomy (GTDB): domain Bacteria; phylum Bacteroidota; class Bacteroidia; order Bacteroidales; family SZUA-534; genus GWE2-40-63. The sequence goes on from JBFWMB010000079.1 coordinate 15,599, forward strand.
ACTACCCTTTGGCCTGTTTAACCTGCTCATTGGAATTAACATGCTTCTGGGAGCAGCGGGTTACGTTATTAACGACTATTTCGATCGAAAAATTGACAGCATTAACCGTCCCGGCGAAGTAATAGTTGGGCAAAGCATTCACCGGCGTTTTGCCATAATTCTGCACTTTACCCTAAATGCAATAGCTGTGTTAATGGCCGGATACCTTTCGTGGTATTTCCGCAAACCATTTATATTTGTTATGTACCTGATGATTTCCGGAATTTTTTGGCTGTATTCAACCACGTATAAAAAACAATTTCTGGTGGGGAACCTGATTGTTGCCCTGGGTACTGCCATGATTCCACTTCAACTGGCCTATTTCGATATTTCAGCATTGATACAAACGTACGGACCTGCCATGGTAGCCAAAGGTTTATCGTTTAAGATTCTGTTTGCCTGGCTGGCCACTTTTGCTTTGTTTGCCTTTCTGACCAACCTGGTGCGCGAAATGATTAAAGATTTGGAAGATTTTGAAGGAGATGCTTCGTATGGATGCAACTCACTACCCGTAGTATTGGGAATTAAAGCAACAAAATCGGTAATCATCGTTTTAAACATTATTACAGCAATACTTCTCACTTATGTTTACTTTAACTACATTACCGATCCCCTGTCAAAATGGTATTTGTTGCTTTTCATTGTAATCCCTTTACTTCTGGTTGCCTTCATTATAACCCGGGCAAAAACACAAAAACAGTACCACTGGCTAAGCCAGGCCATAAAACTTATTATGTTGATGGGTATTTTGTATGCACTGGTGGCACGATACCTTATGCAATTCATCTTTAACCTGTAATATGGATCATACGCTTTTGAATAAATATCATATTATACTTGCATCGCAATCGCCCCGAAGACAACAACTGCTTAAAGAACTTGGACTGAATTTCTCCATCGAAGTGAGAGAAATTGACGAGGTATATCCCGCACACCTGCAACGTGAAGAAATTCCGGTTTACCTGGCTCAGCTTAAGGCAAAAGTCTTTGAAAACAGCCTCAGCAAAAACCAATTGGTTATTACAGCCGACACCATTGTTTGGTTAAACAACCACGTTTTGGGCAAACCCACTGATTTTGACGATGCACTTAACATGCTTCAGTCCCTTTCGGGAAATACACATACCGTTTATACCGGGGTTTGCTTAAAAAGCCTTTCCAAAGAAACTACCTTCTGGGCTAAAACCGATGTTCACTTCAAAGTCCTAAGTGAAGAAGAAATTACTTATTACCTAAAAACCCATAAACCCTACGATAAAGCTGGTGCTTATGGAATTCAGGAGTGGATTGGTTATATTGGCATCGAACATATTGAGGGTTCCTACTTTAATGTGATGGGACTCCCGGTTCAAAAACTATACGAACACTTAAAACGATTTTAATTACCTGTTAAACTAACTTGTTATGATACGAAAAAACTTATTTCTTCTGCTGGCTTTGGTATTTTTTGGCCACAACCTGCTGGCAGTCGAAGGCATGTGGCTGCCCATCCTGCTCAAGAAATACAATATGGAAGAGATGCAGGCCAAGGGATTTAAACTTACCGAACAGGATATTTACGACATCAACCAGGCCAGCTTAAAAGATGCTGTAGTTGGTTTAATACGCGTAAACCGGCCCGGCCATCACTTTTGTACCGGTGAACTCATTTCAGGCCAGGGTTTGTTATTAACCAATCACCATTGTGGCTACGGAGCCATCCAGTCGCACAGTTCGGTCGAAAACGATTACTTAACCGATGGATTCTGGGCCATGAGTAAGGACGAAGAATTAAGCAATCCGGGCCTGGGAGTAAGCTTTTTACGTCGTATTGAGGATGTCAGCTCCAGGGTACTGGATCAAATTCCTGCCGAGGCTGACAGTTACACCCGCGATTCCCTGATAGCTGTTGCAATAGCAGACATTGAAAAAGAAGCCGAAGAAGATGGACGCTTCAGCGCCAGGGTAAAACCCTTCTTTTCAGGAAACGAATATTACCTTTCGGTTTACCAGATATACCGCGATGTACGCCTGGTAGGAGCACCCCCGTCAGCCATCGGAAAATTTGGCGGCGATACCGACAACTGGATGTGGCCCCGGCACACCGGCGACTTTAGCTTATTCCGCATCTATGCCGATAAAGACAACAATCCGGCCGATTACTCTGAAGACAACGTTCCCTACACCCCGGTTAAATTCTTCGAGATTTCAACCGCAGGTGTTCAGAAAGGCGATTTTACCATGGTTATGGGCTACCCCGGAACCACGCAGGAGTACCTTCCCTCCTTCGCCATCGACCAGCAAATGAACGTAATTAACCCGGCGCGTATAAAAATAAGAACCAAAGGCCTGCAGATTATGAAAGCAGCCCAGGAAAGCGACCCGGCCATCCGCATCAAGTACGCTTCAAAAGTTGCCGGAATGGCCAACGGATGGAAAAAATGGATTGGCGAAAACAAAGGCCTGGCCCGATTAAATGCCATTGAAAAAAAGCAACAACAGGAAGCAGCTTTTACAGCGTGGGTCAATCAGTCGACCGAAAGGCAAAAAACCTATGGACACCTGCTTAAAGAATACGAAAAAAACTATACCGAAAGTACCGAAGCCGAAAAAGTAGCCACCTATTTTTCCGAAACCTTATTAGGCCACGAAAATGTACGCTTCGTATCCGGGTTCCGTAAACTTAACGAAATAACTAAAACCACAGGTACCGAAGAACTTGAAAAAATTAAAAGTGAACTTAACGCCGAATCCGAACGCTTTTTTAAAGATTACGATTTGGAAACCGGAAAAAAAGTATTTGCTGCTTTTGTTGAATTCTTTTAAAACGACATCTACAAAAAATACCATCC
>JBFWMB010000080.1:0-18359 GCA_050251815.1 Salinivirgaceae bacterium
TATCCTTTTGGCAAGAAGCCAGAAATAGGAATGAAATCAATAAAAAGGTTGTTGTGTTTTGCATTATTACAAAAGTATTTTAGCATTTGAAAAGGAAAAAAGGAGGATGGATTGGAACATCCTCCTATTAAAGTTACTCTACCTGAGTTACTTCAGCGTCATACAGGTCTTTTACTTCATCGGCAGATAAAGCCTTGTCGTAAACACGCAGTTCATCAATATTTCCCATAAACCAGCCCATCCAGGCATCGGTAGCATTATTTTCAGTTTTGGGTCGCCAGGCACCAATGTTTATTACATCGGCATTTAAAAAGGCTAATTCACCAAGGGCAACTCCTTCTTCAGAATAGCGATTTTCAACGCCTTCGTTAGTAGTAACCTGAACCCCATTTAAAAATATTTTGTATTTGGATGATGCAGCATCATATTGGAATACTACGTGCATCCACTTGTCGACAACGAATGTACTATTTGAATAGGAAACGTGTTGTCCTGACCAGGTAACACCATTTTTCAAAAAGAATGCTTTAAACTGCAGGGAATCGGCATTGGCATCCAAGCGGTTCAATGCAAGCTTTAAATTGCCCCAAAACAAATCGTCGGATTTACCGATTTCAAAAATTGTAGGTTCAGGGTCTCCTGTAACCAGTGGCGATTTTATCCACATTCCGATAGAAAATTCCGTTAAGGTTTTCAGCTTACTTGAAGCAGGCAGGGTGTAAAGTAAATGTGCCAGTTCAGCTCCTTGGTATGCTTGTCCACGACGACCAGGAACGTAAGTAACACCAGTCTCAACACTGGGAGTCAGACTGCCTATAGACTCTAAAGCCTCCCCATCGAATGGGAAATAGGCCACAAGATTTTCAGTTGCAATAGTACTTGGATCGATTTTGCCATCATCTACATTATCATCGCCATCGTCACCACAGGCTACAAAAATAATTGATGCAAAGCCAATCATCAGGCTAAGCAAGAAGTAGTTGAGGAATTTGAATTTGTTTTTCATAAAATTTAGTTTAAGTTAAACAATAATTATTTTTTATTAGTATTAGTATCCATTGTTTTGAATCAGATTTGTATTCAGTTGCATTTGAGCCGACGGGATTGGGTACAACTCGTTTTTACCAGAAATGAATCCTTTACCTTGTAGAACAGTTGTGGCCTGGTTGGTGCGAACCAAATCGAAAAAACGGTCTTCTTCCAGGGCAAGTTCAGCTCTTCGTTCATCCCAAATAGCCTGCAACGAAAGTTCACTGAGGTTTTCCAATCCGGCTCTTGATCGAACTTCGTTCACTGCATTAATCGCGCTCATTCCCGAGGTTAATGCTACTGAAGCTCCGTTAAATAAGGCTTCGGCATGCATAAGTAAAATATCGGCATAACGAATAATCCGCACGTTTTGGTCAAATCCGTAACCATTATAGTTCCAAAGATTGTATGAGCTTGGAGTATATACCTTACCGTTGTAAACCGGATTGCTGCAACTTGTTTTTATACTATCTCCTTCGGGTGTTTTTGTTCCCCGGTACAAAAAAGTAGTTTCCGATCTAATGGTTTCACCCCGTTGAGCGAAAAAATCAATCAGGCTTTGGCTTGGAGTGCAAAAGCCCCATCCCTGCATATTACCAGGTGAGTTACCTCTTGGCCCCTGAACGTAAGCATATTCAATAAAGGTTTGATCGCCTTGTGTTTTTCCTAAAGTAGAACTTTGGATTTCAAAAAGTGATTCAATACCATTCTCGTTATTTATACTAAAGACATCTCTGAATTTGGGTAATAGTCCATATTGGCCCGAGGCTATTATTTTATCGGTAAGTGAAGCAACAGAATCCCATTCGCTATTGTATAAATGGGCTTTGGCCTTTATGGCCATGGCGGTATATTTATTTATTCGACCGTCCCAATCCTTTGAATAATTTACAGGCAATACCGCAATCGCTTCCCGAAGGTCTTTTTCAATGAATTTGAATAATTCACGGGTGTTTGATTGTTTTTTCTGAGCCAGTTCATCTGATGTTAAAATGGTGTCAATGATGGGTACATTTCCGAAAGCCCGGGTTAAGTTGAAATAAGCATAAGCCCGAATTACTTTGGCTTCTGCCTGGCATTGTAGTGCATATAGTTTATCAGCCTCGTTGGGTTGAGCCGCTTCATACAAAGGCATTTCATGAATGGCGTAATTTGCACCGCTTACAATATCAAAATATCCTATCCATAAGTCGTTAATTAATCCGTTGCTTGATGTAAAACTGAAATTATCCAACTCTTTCATGGTTGGGTTATCATCGGGTGTACTGCCTTTATCTGCGTTGTCGGCAGCTATTTCGAACAATCCAATGTATGGGAAAACATGAGCACCATAATTACGCAATTTAGCATAAGCAGCACTTACCGGTTTAAAGGTGTTTTCTGATTTTGAATAATCAATGCCAGCTGTAGGTAAACTACCTTCAGGCCGGATGTCTAAAAAATCTTCACATCCAAAAAATAGGATTCCGATTAAGAATGCATATGTAAATTTGGTTAGAGCTTTCATAATTAATGTGGATTTACGTTTAATACTTCATTAAAAGTCAGTTAAATTAACGTGTGATTTTTACTCCGAAGGTATAAATAGCCTGCATGGGATACACTGAGTTATCGATGCCGCTTTCAATGGGTGAACCACTAATTTCAGGAGTAAAACCATTATAAGAGAATAGCGTAAGTGGGCGTTGAGCCGATAAATAAACCCGCAAATTTTGAACAGACTTAATTTTTGTTGTGGTGTATCCAATTTGCACATTTTGTATCCTGATATAAGAACCATCTTCGACAAAAAAGTCGTTTGATTGTTGGGTAAAGGAATAGTTGTATGCTTCGGCTGAAGGATAGGAATCTGATTTATTATCGTTAGTCCAGCGGTTTTCATAAAAATCCTGATCATAATTACCATCAACAAAAACATCGCGGTTCATCCGTTTGGCATTTAGTATTTTATTTCCAATCTGTCCTTGTAGCGAAAGACTAAAATCGAATTGCTTGTAGTTTATTCCAAAATCTACCCCCGCAATCAGCCAGGGGATTGCACTTCCAAGGAAAACTTTATCCTGTTCGTCAATTACATTATCGCCATTCTGGTCTTTGTATTTAAAAAAGCCCTTGTCTTTTATCGCTTGTGAAACAGGATCGCGCAGGGCTTCACTTTCGCTGGCATAAACACCGTCAATTTCATAACCATAAAATGAACCAATAGGCTGCCCAACCTGGGTGCGTTTGGTATAGTTGCCTCTTACATAACCCGAGGGAATATAATCCCGACCCTGTAGTGTTAGTACTTCGTTATGAATGGTTGTCAGGTTCATACCAACGTGATAGCTCAAGTCGTTATTTATCTTATCGTTGTAGCTTAAATTAAGTTCAACACCTGAGTTTAATACGTTGCCATTATTGTCTAATAAATTAGCAACTCCACCTCCAGTTGCAATAGGTGTGTAAAATACTACATGGTGTGTTACCCTTCGGTAATAATCCAGTTCTCCAAAAAGTTTGTTGTTTAGTGTTCTAAAATCGACACCGAAATCAAATTCATCAACCACTTCCCATTGCAAGTAATTTTGAAAAACAGTTTGTGCGCCCACACCATCTACAAGTTCGTCGCCAAAAATTCCTGAACTGGCAGCTCCCGTTGTACCTAAAGTAAAGGTTGAGTTTGACGGGACATTATCATTGCCCAGCAAGCCCCAACTTGCCCTAACTTTAAGGAATTGAAAAGTTTTGGAACTTTTCATAAAATTTTCCTGTGACAGAACCCAGCCGGCACCAATAGAAGGAAAGTAACCCCATTTTTCCTGATATTTTGAGCTACCGTCGGCTCTGAAAGTGAGGGATGCCAAATACTTATCGTTGTAATTATAGGTAACCCGGCCAAAATAGGAAGCTCCATGATATAATCCCGGGTCATCCCATGCATTACGGTCTTTGTAAGATCCGTTTCTTAGGTATTTTGATGCTTCATCATAACCCGGCACATCGAGGGCAAACCCTGATAAGCTTGAGTGTTTCTCAATTCTTACCGATTGGCCTAAAAGTAAAGTGTAGCTGTGTTGGCCCGTTTGATTAATATAAGTTAAGAGATTGTCGAAGATAGTATTCGATGAGTTTCCAAAGGTTTTGGTTAAGCTTGATTTGCGCACTCCCTGAGAGCCTCCAACATAGAATTCCGGTGTGTAATTGCGGTTGTTCCAATTGTTTAAATCCTGATTGTATGATGTTTTAAACGATAATTTGTTTTCGATTAAAGTAATGTCAACACTACCGTTTAAAAGAAACTTGTATCCTTTTTCATAATTATCGTAATAGTATGCGGCAGCAACCGGATTACCATATTGGTTGCCGTATCCATAGCTTTGTGGTGATCCAAATTTCACCGGATAAGCACTTAAATTGGTTTCATCGTAAACCGGATAAACCGGAGGGTTAACATAAGCTCCAAAAAAAGCAGTACCTTCATTCGGTAATTGTTTATTAAAGTTGGAATAAACTGTATTGAATCCTACCTTTATCCATCGATTGACTTTCTGATCGATTCGGGCTCGTACATTTACTCTTTCATAATTATTTGTAGCGTTCATTATTCCTTCCTGAAAATAGTAGTTCAATCCAAAGGAATAAGAAGTGTTTTCACTGGCTCCCGACACATCCAGGTTATGGTTATGAATTAATGCATTTCGAACTAACTCCTTGTACCAATCAGTACTTGTAGGATAGCTGTCGGCATTTTTTGGAACAAATCCCGTAGTATTGGTATTTGCCTCATTATAAAGCTCAATATACTGGTCTTTTGTAGCCAGCGGCATAATATTGACAGGCATTTGCAATCCTGCATATCCATCGTAATTAATAAGAGGAACTTCACTGATTCCTTTTTTTGTAGTAACCAAAATAACTCCATTGGCAGCTCTTACCCCATAAATAGCCGCTGATGATGCATCTTTAAGCACTGTCAGACTTTCAATATCATTTGTACTTAAAAAGTCGATATTGTCAACAAACACACCATCAACCACATATAATGGTTTGGCATAATCACCAATTGAACCAACACCCCGAATTTTGACTGTTGATTCTCCTCCGGGTTTTCCTGAGTTAATAACCTGAACTCCGGCTACTTTTCCCTGCAAGGCTTGCATAGGATTAGCAGTAACCTGCTTCGACAACTCACTTCCTTTTATTGATACAATAGGAGCCGTAAGGTCTTTCGATTTGCTGGATCCATACCCAATCACCACGACCTCATCAAGCTGTTTCACATCTTCTAGCAGAGTAATGCTTACAGGCTGTGTGCTATTTACCAGATATTCCTGGGTTTCCATTCCCACCATTGAAAATATCAGGATGCTGTTAAGATCGGTTTCAATACTGAACTGACCATCCATATTGGTGATGGTTCCCAGGTTGGTGTTTTTAACATGAATGGTTACACCCGGAATCGATTCGTTATGCTTATCTACTACGGTACCGCTTATGGTAAGCACTTGTGCATTTAAAACGAGGGGGTTTATCAAAGCAAACCATAAAACAGCGAGTAGGGGTAGTTTGTGTTTCATATGCATCGGGTTTAGTTTTCGATTGAGCTAATTTACCACCACTCTATGCTAAATGGCAATTATTCCGTGTCATATTGTATTCACAGCATGTTAATTGCTTTTCAGGGTTACCACAACATTACCTATACAATACAGTGTAAGTAAAAGAAAAACAGCGTTTAAAGTGTTTTGTTTTAAAGCTATAGAATTTATTTGTCAGGTATTGATTTTATAATTCGTTCGCACCAAATACTAGCACCTTTTCCTTTATCGAAAGATTATCGGCTAAGCAAGTATTTCAGCTGGCTTGGATAAGCTGTTTTTTTATTCGTATTGCATCCAAAATGTTTTAACTCTAAGCTCATTGGTCTATCATGGCACAGCAATTACGCCTGTGCAAATATTAATTGAGGCAATTCGACCATTTCACGGAATTTTTTAAAAGTTTGTAGTCCATATTTTTTAAATTATTGTAATTTAGCGGTGCTTAAAAACATACTTTTAAAGCAAGGATTTGTACCGTAAATAATCGATTATCAAACATAAATTCAAATCATTATGACACAGAAAAAACGTGTTTATACCTTTGGGAACGGTAAAGCAGAAGGTAGAGCCGACATGAAAAACCTGTTGGGTGGAAAAGGAGCCAATCTGGCTGAGATGAACCTTATTGGAGTGCCAGTACCCGCCGGTTTCACCATTACAACCGAAGTTTGTACCGAATACAATTCCATTGGAAAAGATAAAGTTGTTGAGTTAATGAAATCTGAAGTGGAAGCAGGAATTGCCGCTACCGAGAAAGTAATGAATGCTAAATTCGGTTCAAAAGGCGAAGCTTTCCCTTTGTTGGTTTCCGTACGTTCAGGTGCCCGCGCTTCCATGCCGGGAATGATGAATACCGTGCTTAACCTTGGAATGAATGATGATACGGTAAAATTGGTTGCTGAGAAATCAGGAAACGAGAAATTTGCTTACGATTCCTACCGTCGGTTTATTCACATGTATGGCGATGTGGTTATGGGTGTTGTGGCTGAAGAAGGTGAACACGATCCTTTTGAACAGGTTCTCGATAAAATAAAAGCTGAAAAAGGTTATAAATCAGATACCGAGCTAACAGTAGCCGACTTAAAGAATGTGGTTGAAGCTTATAAGAAAGTAGTGAAAGCCAAAGCCGGTGTTGATTTCCCAACCAATCCCTGGGATCAATTGTGGGGAGCCATTTGTGCTGTATTCGATTCATGGAATACCGAGCGGGCTATTTTGTACCGTCGCATGGAACAAATTCCCGATGAGTGGGGAACTGCAGTGAATGTGCAGGCTATGGTTTATGGCAATATGGGCGAAACTTCGGCAACTGGTGTTTGTTTCTCGCGCGATGCTTCAACAGGAGAAAACCAGTTCAATGGAGAATACCTGGTGAATGCTCAGGGTGAAGATGTGGTTGCCGGTATTCGTACGCCACTTGAAATTACCAAAGTGGGTTCTAAACGTTGGGCCGAACGCAATGGTACTTCCGAAGCCGATCGTCTGGCTAAATTCCCATCGCTGGAAGAAGCCATGCCTGAAGTGTATAAACAATTGTTCGAAACGCAGCAAAAACTCGAAAATCATTACAAAGATATGCAGGATATGGAGTTCACCGTTCAGGATGGTAAACTCTGGATGCTGCAAACCCGTAACGGTAAACGCACGGGTGCTGCCATGGTTAAAATGGCCGTCGATATGCTTAAAGAAGGCTTAATCGATGAAAAAACAGCCATACTTCGTCAGGATGCAAACAAACTGGATGAATTACTGCACCCTGTTTTTGATACCAAGGCAATTGCTGAGGCTAAAGTGTTATCTAAAGGACTGCCCGCATCACCGGGAGCAGCCACTGGAAAAATTGTTTTCTCAGCCGAAGATGCTGAAATTGAATCGGCTAAAGGTGAGAAAGTAATTCTTGTCCGTCGCGAAACTTCGCCTGAAGACTTAAAAGGAATGTACGCGGCCGTAGGTATTCTTACCGAACGGGGTGGTATGACCTCACATGCTGCTGTTGTAGCCCGTGGAATGGGAAAATGTTGTATATCCTCAGCTGCTGGCTTAACTGTATCCCACACTTCGATGACTATAAACGGGGTAACTTTCAAAAAGGGCGATTTCATTTCGCTTGATGGTTCAACCGGTGTGGTTTACGAAGGTAAAGTGGCTACCATTACTCCATCGCTTGATGGCGATTTTGGAAAAGTGATGGAATTGGCTGAGAAAAACACCCGGATGTACGTGCGCACCAATGCCGATTCGCCTAACGATGCCAAAGTTGCCCGTGAGTTTGGAGCAAAAGGTATTGGCCTTTGCCGTACCGAACACATGTTCTTTGAAGGAGATCGCATCTGGGCCATTCGTGAAATGATTTTGGCCGAAGATTTAGCCGGTCGTAAAAAAGCCTTAGAGAAATTACTTCCCATTCAGCGCGAAGATTTCTACGGAATTCTTAAAGCCATGGACGGCTATGGGGTAACCATCCGTTTATTGGATCCACCATTGCATGAGTTTACTCCCAACGATTTGGCCTCACAAAAAGAAATGGCCGATAAATTAGGTGTTGATGTTAAGATAGTAACCGAGAAAGTAGAATCGTTACACGAATTCAACCCCATGTTGGGTCACCGGGGTTGCCGTTTGGGAATCACTTATCCTGAGATTACCGAGATGCAGGCTCGTGCCATCATGGAAGCAGCATGTAATCTTAAAAACGAAGGACTCAATCCCAAACCTGAAATTATGGTTCCATTGATTGGTACTGCCAAAGAATTCCAGATGCAGGAAGCTATTATTCGTAAAGTAGCTGCCGAAGTTCAGGCTGAAAAAGGGGTGAAAGTTGACTTCATGGTGGGAACCATGATTGAGATTCCACGTGCTGCACTGACTGCAAACGAAGTTGCGGCTAACGCTGAATTCTTCTCCTTCGGAACCAACGACCTTACGCAAATGACTTTTGGATATTCCCGTGACGATGCCGGTAAATTCTTACCTATTTATATCGAAAAAGGAGTATTAAAACAAGATCCATTCCAGGCTCTAGACCAGACAGGTGTTGGCCAATTGGTTGAAATGGCCTGCCAAAAAGGTCGCTCAGTGCGTTCTGATTTAAAACTGGGTATTTGTGGTGAGCATGGTGGTGAACCTTCATCAGTAGAGTTCTGCCACAGAACCGGACTGGATTACGTTTCATGTTCTCCGTTCCGTGTGCCTATTGCCCGTTTAGCAGCTGCACAAGCCAACTTGCGTTAATTCAACGAATTACTATAAATGATAAGCCCCGGAGTTTTCCGGGGCTTTTTTGTTTAAAAATGGTACGGTTTAAATTTGTAACGAGAATTAGGTATCAGAAACCTTGATAAAATTGAGTCTAAATTCAAAAAAATCATAATAAAATTGAGTTTAAATTCAAAAAAACCATAATAAAATTGAATTAGTAGGGACAATTAGTTAATTTTGATGAGTTTTTAAAAGACAATGATTGACCTATGATAATTCGCAGGATTAACGAAATAATTCAAAGGGATTTTTTTAAGAATAAAGTACTTATAATAACTGGTGCCCGCCAGGTTGGTAAAACAACTGTAGTTAAAAGTGTTGTAAATAGTTACGGTTTGGAGGCCACGTATTTAAATGGTGATGAATCGGATATACATCTCATTTTTAAGAACCCCACATCAACCCGATTAAAAACATTGATTGGAGGCTCAAAAGTTTTGGTTATAGATGAGGCACAACAAATTCCCAACATCGGGTTGAGCTTAAAGCTTATTATTGACACCTATCCGGAAATTCAGGTAATTGCTACGGGATCGTCATCATTTGACATAGGTAATCGAATAAACGAACCACTTACAGGCCGAAAATTGGAATACATGATGTTTCCCTTTTCAGTTAGTGAACTGGTGAATCATTTTGGATTGCTGGAGGAAAAACGGCTTTTGGAACATCGTTTGGTTTTTGGAACTTATCCTGATGTGATAATGCACCAGGGCAATGAAGTTCCAATTTTGAAAAATCTGGTGAGTAGCTATTTGTATCGCGATGTGCTTCAGCTCGAAGGAATAAAACGACCCGCTTTACTGACTAAAATATTAAGTGCTTTGGCCTATCAGGTAGGCTCGGAGGTCTCTATCAATGAAGTTTCCCAATTGGTAGGAAGCAATAGTCATACGGTAGAGAAGTATATCGACTTGCTTGAAAAGTCGTTTGTAATTTTTAGATTACCTGCTTTTAGCCGGAATATGCGTAATGAACTAAAAAAGAGTCAGAAAATATATTTCTACGATAATGGCGTTAGGAATGCAGTAATTGGAAATTACTCAGCATTAATAAACCGCACTGATGCAGGTGCTTTATGGGAAAATTACCTGATGACAGAGCGGTTTAAAAAACTGGAAAGTTCCGCTTTTTATGGTTTTCGCTATTTTTGGCGTACCACGCAAATGCAGGAAATCGATTTAATTGAGGAAGTAGATGGCAAATTGTCTGCTTTTGAATTTAAGTGGAACCCAAATTCAAAAAAGGATAAAATTCCCAGGAGTTTCACCAATCATTATCCTCAGGCGCAAACAACGATTGTAACTCCCGAAAATTATATGGATTTTTTATTGTAACTAGCATTTGCATTTTAGGTGTGTAATAACACTCCCATAAAATGTGCGATTGCCCCGGCCAGTACAAAGAAATGGAAAATGGCGTGATTGTAAGGAATCTTTTTAAACATATATAGTACAGCTCCGATTGTATAAAATACTCCGCCGGCCGCCAGCCACATCAATCCTTCAAATGGGAAGCGTTCAATCAGCGGTTTTAAGGCAAATACTATTATCCAGCCCATGGCTACATAACTTATGGTTGACAGCAGGTTAAAACGGCCCGTAAAAAATAATTTCAGAATAATTCCTGCCAGACCAATTCCCCAGGCTACACCAAAAATGCTCCATCCCCATGCGCCCTGCAATCCTAGCAGGGTAAAGGGAGTGTAAGTACCGGCTATCAGAAAATAAATGGCGGCATGATCGAAAATATTCAGTTTTTTTCGTTTTTCCGGATTCTTGGCTGAATGGTAGAGCGTTGAGGCCGAAAACAATACCAGCATGCTGGTTCCGTAAATGGCGTAACTAACAATATGCAGGGTACTTTGCAGGTTAATCCCTTTTATTAGCAGAATAACCATACCCACAAGGCTAAGAATAATTCCGGCAAAATGACTCCAGATGTTTATCTGTTCTTCGGTATGGGTATATCGATGAATGGGCGTTGTCATAGTTTTTGTTTTGATTTATTTTGGGCTGCTAGTTACTATTTTTTTTGTTTTTGAGGAGAAAAAACTTACTGAAATGCCTAAAATTAAGATTGAAATTAAGCCGACTAAGCAAAAATGCATCAATTTAAAATTACCTTTGCGGCATGAGTTTTTTTAGTAAGTTTTTTGCGTTTATTTTAATTGTCCCGGTAAAGCTTTACCAGTGGGTAATTTCGCCCTGGTTGCCCAATGCCTGCAGGTACAATCCCACGTGCTCTCATTATACCATTGAGGCCTTAAAAATTCACGGTCCGCTAAAGGGTTTGTTTTTGGCGGTGCGTCGAATTTTCTCATGCCATCAGTGGGGCGGATGGGGCTACGATCCGGTTCCCCGGAAAGGAGAGTTTACCTGGGAAAAACCAGAAGCACAAAAAAGTCGCCCTTTTGAATAAACTTCTGGTTTAAAGACAAAACGCTGATAAAAATCATAATCATTTCCTAAAAAGTGTAACAATTATCACCTTTTTGCAAGCCGCTTAATTGTATATTTGCTGCGTAATTCTAAGATAACGGAAGTATCGGTTATCGAGGAAACTAATAAAATCGGATCCGGAGGAATTGCTGACGGAAAAGAAACTTTGAATGGATTATTTTATATTGATGGTTGTCTATTCATAATTTTCCCTCCTCTTTTTCTCCGAAAAAATTTTATAAGTCTAATAGTCTGATGTCTAACATCTAATAGTCTAAATTATGATTTACCAGCCGCAACAATATGCCATTGCCGACGAACGGATGAAACCCTTTATCGATGAACAGGAAATACACCGTTTTCTTGAAAACACGCATCCAAGCAAAGAGCGGGTTCGTGAAGTAATTGCCAAATCGCTCAATAAAAACCGTTTGAGCCTCGAGGAAACCGCGGTGTTAATTAATGCCACCGATCCGGAGTTGATTGAAGAGATAAAGCAGGGAGCCAAAACCCTGAAGGAGAAAGTATATGGCAAGCGCATCGTACTTTTTGCGCCACTTTATGTGGGGAATTATTGTACCAACAACTGCAAGTATTGTGGTTTCCGCACCACCAACCGCAAGCAGGTACGCACAACGTTAACCGATGAACAACTGGTTAAAGAGGTTGAGGCACTGGAAGAAAACGGCCAAAAACGACTGATTCTGGTTTATGGCGAGCATCCCAAATACAATGCGGAATTTATAGCCAACTCGGTGCGCACGGTTTATAAAGTAAAAAAAGGCAATGGTGAGATACGACGGGTAAACATTAATGCGGCACCAATGGAGATTGAAGATTTCAGAACCGTTCATGAGGCTGGTATTGGAACCTATCAGATTTTTCAGGAAACTTACCACCGTGAAACCTACCAAAGTGTTCATCTGGCAGGTAAAAAAGCTGATTACGATTACCGTTTAACTGCGCTCGACCGTGCGCAGGAGGCTGGCATCGACGATGTGGGAATTGGTGCTTTGTTTGGACTGTACGACTGGCGCTTTGAATTGCTGGCGCTGATTCGTCATGTAAATCACTTTGAAGCTTGTTATAATGTGGGTCCGCATACTATTTCGTTTCCACGGATAAAAGATGCCAGCGAGTACGATATTGTTGATAAATGGCGCGTTTCAGACGATGACTTTACCCGTTTGGTGGCTATTTTGCGGCTGGCAGTTCCTTACACCGGAATGATTCTTACCGCCCGAGAGCCCATGGATATTCGCTCTGAGATAATGAGTTTTGGTGTTTCGCAAATCGATGGGGGAACAAAAATTGAAATGGGTGCTTATTCCAAAAAAGAAGATCAGCAGCATCTCGATAAAGAGCAATTCCAGATTAACGACAACCGCTCATTGGGCGAAATTATCGACGAATTGCTCGATAAAGATTACCTGCCTTCGTTTTGTACCGCATGTTACCGCGCTGGGCGCACCGGTGAGCATTTTATGGAATTCTCGGTACCCGGTTTTATTAAAAAATATTGCACACCCAATGCCATGCTAACTTTGGCTGAATACCTCGAGGATTATGCTACCCTTGATGTAAAAGCCAAAGGGGAAAAGGTAATAGCCAAAAACCTGGCCGAAATGGAAGAAGGAAAGATAAAGCAATCGTTAATGGAACGGCTCAATAAAGTGAAAGCCGGTGAACGCGATTTGTATTTTTAACGTTTTTGAGATTTTCTCGATAAATACCCGGACCTTTATGGTTAAAAGTAATGAATAAAACCAGTACGTATATTAGTAAATCAGGAATGAAAAACCTTACATCGATACTTTCTCAAAAAGAATTTTCAAAGCAGGATATTGTTGCCCTGCTGGCTGCACAGGGAAGCGATGAAAAGCTCTTGTTTGCCCGCGCCAAGGAAATAAAAGAGCAGGAGGTTGGCAAAAAAGTCTATTACCGGGGACTGGTTGAGTTCTCGAATATTTGCTCGAAAGATTGTTTTTATTGTGGAATCCGTAAAGGAAACACGGAGGTGAGCCGTTTTAACCTGAGCGACGAGCAGATTCTGAAAGCCGCTGAATTTGCCCATAAAAGTGGTTACGGTTCTTTTGTGATGCAAAGTGGTGAAATAAGTTCACCGGCATTTACCGCTCGTATCGAAAAGCTTTTACGCGAAATCAAGCAACTTACCAACGATGAGCTGGGAATCACCATTTCGTTGGGCGAACAAACCGAAGAAACTTATCAGCGTTGGTTCAATGCCGGGGCACATCGTTATTTACTGCGTATTGAATCGAGTAATCGTGAGTTATACCAAAAACTACATCCCAATGATGGAACGCATGACTATCAAAAACGGCTGGAATGTTTGTACACCCTGAAAAAAATTGGTTATCAAACCGGAACGGGTGTGATGATAGCTTTACCTTTCCAAACCCTCGAACATTTGGCCGATGATATCCTGTTTATGAAGGAGTTTGATGTGGATATGGTAGGTATGGGGCCTTACATTGAGCATCCTGACACGCCTTTGTATCAGTATCGAAGCGGGTTGCTTCCGCTTAACGAACGCTTTAAACTGGCCTTGCGTATGATTGCAACCTTGCGCATTGTGATGCGCGATATTAATATTGCTGCTGCTACCGCCCTGCAGGCCATCGATCCACTGGGGCGCGAAAAAGCGGTTAAAGTTGGCGCTAATATTATTATGCCCAACATTACCCCGGGAACCTACCGGAACAATTATAAACTGTACGAAAACAAACCCTGTGTGGATGAAGAACCCCAGGATTGTGTGCAATGTCTTGATGTACGCATTAAACTGGCCGATGCGGAAATTGGCTATGGTGAGTGGGGCGATTCGCGGCATTATTACAAACGGAACAAATAAAAAAACTTACCTCTCAGGATAAAAATGTTACTATATGTGCGTGATATCCTAATTTTTTGTAATTTGCTTGCAACGAACAAACAATGTTTAACCAAATCTTACAAAAATTATGAAATTACGCAGAGCCTTAGCGCTGTTCATTATTGTGGTAATGGCAGCCTGTTCCGAAAACGATGATTTTCAACAAATCCCTCAAAATCAACTTGAATTAGAGCCGCTTACCGGTTCCGAAATTAACGCTTACATACATGGTATGTTGCAGCAAACCGGTAGCTTTACCTGGAGTGATGCTGACGATTTTGTATTGTGGAGTGCCCTGATGCGTGGCGACAGCATCCTAACCATTGGATACGGTGCAGCTGCTTATTCACAACACAAAAGTACCGAACTGATTTCGCAGAAACAGGAAATTCTCGATGTGGTTCGCAGCTTTGAAGAAGAAAGCGGATTGCGCCTGAAGTCGGGTACCGATGTGGTGGTTTATGATGATGCGGTACTTAATTTTGTGGATGTGTGGGTTGGAAATATCGAAACATTAACGGCTTTGCGCAGCATGCCAAATATTCGTTACCTGGAGCCTGCCGCTTATCGTTTTTTTGCCTTCGAACCCACTTTAAAAAGTTCGTCGGGTTGCGATAATACACCTGTAGCAGTTAACAGCAACGATTACCGCACCATTGCTCCCAATTGTCTGGTATCGTGGACTTACGATAAACACAATATTACCCAGGCCTGGTCATACAGCACTGGTTCAGGAATAACTGTAGGGCTTATTGACACCGGAGTATCTCAGGATCAATCGATGTGGGGTTCGAATTTTAACGATGGATATTCCAATGGCCGTTCCATCTATAAATACGGTGTTTATGTTGATTCCTTCTGGCCCTGGAGCACAACTACCGATGGGGTTTGGGACAAATGTGCCCACGGAAGCCTTATGGCGGCTACTCTTGCCAGTCCGCGTAACGACAATTATTTACCGGTGGGTGTAGCCTACAATTGCAACCTGGTGAGTTATCGGGCAACCAAAAATGTGGTACTCGACGGTTATCATGAGCAACGGGGTGTTGCCCGCGCTTTAACTGAGCTGGGTAACCGCAGCGATGTAAAAGTAATCTCGATGTCGATAGGACATATTTTTTCGGTAGGAAGTATTTCTGATGCCGTAAAATATGCCTATGGAAAAGGTAAAATGATTGTTGCCGCCGGAGGAACTTCGACCGAGTTTACCAATTTTGCAGGAGTTATTTTCCCGGCCAGTATGTCGGAAACTGTTGCTGTTACCGGAATTACCGATGGATCGGGTTATACCGAATGTGCCGTTTGCCATAAGGGAAGCAAAATTGATTTTACCGTAATTATGCAACGCCATAGCGACGACAACCGCCGCTCGGTTTGTCTCGGATTCTTTGAAAACACCAAGACTTATGTGGGCGGTTCATCAGTGGCTACATCAACAACTGCCGGAATTGCAGCCCTTATTTGGGGTAAATATCCCACCTGGACCCGCGACCAGGTGTTGGCCCGGATGAAGCAATCGGCCAGTTTGTATCCGAATAAAAGTGCTGATTTTGGTTATGGAAACATCAATGCGCTATTGGCTGTGCAATAAGCACTTTGAGGCAAAATAAAATTATAAAGCCTGCACGCAATAACAAGTGCAGGCTTTTTCATTTTCTTTTTGTTTTTAGATACGTACGCCAATTACAATCACATCGTCGATTTGCTCAATAGTTCCGCGCCAATTATCAAAGGTTTTATCCAGAATTTCGCGTTGCTCAGCCATGGGCCTTTGATGAATACTTACCAGCAGTTCCTTGAAGTTTTTCGACATAAATTTACGGCCATCCTCTCCTCCAAACTGATCGGGGTACCCATCAGACGAGTTATACAGGCAATCGCCTTTTAGCAGATCAAATTCTTGCAACTCAAACGGGGAGTCTTTCTTTATGTGGTAGCCAATGGGCATCCGATTCGCTTTTAAAGTTTGCAATTCTCCATTACGAATAATATACAACGGGTTGTAAGCTCCCGAATAGCGCAGCTTCATGTTTTTGTGGTCGATAACGTAAAGCGATACATCCATACCATCTTTCGATTCACCTTCTTTTCCGGTTTGGTGTAATTGTTTGATTACCTGTTCGCGAAGTCGATCGAGAATGGCGTTGGGCTGGCAAATACCCTCTTTGTTTACAATTTCGTTTAAGAAGGCGATGCCCAACATACTCATAAAAGCACCCGGAACCCCATGCCCGGTGCAGTCGGCTGCAACAATTATGGTTGTATTGTTACGTCGGGTGGCCCAGTAATAGTCGCCACTCACAATATCGCGCGGACGATAAAGTACAAAATATTCATCAACCACATCGGCAATTTGCTCAATAGGAGGTAATATGGCCGATTGAATCCGTTTGGCATATTGAATGCTATCAGTAATGTTTTTGTGTTGTTCGTTTATTTTTTCATTCTGCGTGGCCAGTTCTTCTTTTTGCGCTTCAATTTCGGCGGTTCGTTCCCGTACTTTTTGTTCCAGAATACGCTTTTCTTCAATTAATTTGCGCTCACGAATAACAATAAACAGCCAGATTCCGGAAGCAATCAGTAAGGCATAAATAATGTAAGCCATTATGGTTTTGTACCAGGGAGGCGAAATATTTACCTGAATTTTTACTCCTTCGGTATTCCAGATTTTATCGTTGTTCGAACCAATTACATGAAAGGTGTATTTTCCAGGTGGAATACCGGAATAGGTCGCCCTCCGATTGTTTGCATCGGCTAAAATCCATTCATCGTCAAGTCCTTCGAGTCGATATTTGTATTTGTTGGCAGCCGGTTCGGTGTAATCGAGTACCGCAAATTCAAACGCAATAAAGTTTTGATTGTATTTTAAATGAATGGTGTTTTTGTAATAAACCAGGCTGTCGAGCGGGTATTCTTTTCCCCGAATGGTGAATTTATCGACCACCAGTTTGGGTATGTTCCGGTTAATGCTGTCGGGATAAAACGATACAAATCCGCGACTGGTGAATAACATCAGCTCATGGGTTGGCAAACTAAACGAGGGGCGGTTCCCGAGAAAAATGTGTTGCGAAAAATCGGAAGCTGTAAAATAGTTTTTTGCCTGCTCTTCTTCCAAATCCAGTTTTATCAGACCTTTTCCAGTAGTAAGCCAAACTTGTCCTTGTTCATCTTCGTGAATTCCGTTTATATTGTTATCGATAAAGCCATTTTCGATGGAATAATAGGAGAAATTTTCCGCTTCGGTATTGAATCCATAGAGTCCGTTGGTGCTGTATATCCAGATGCTGTTTTTACCAATTTTCAGATGAGCCATACCCCAGTCGTGTTCATAGGGGCATTCCCACGACTGATGCTCAAGCGATTCGCCATTAATTTTATGCAAGTAGGGCAGGGTGGCGAACCAAAGGTTTCCGGACGCATCAAGGTCCATAAAACCCTTGCTTAACGGACCGTCCTGGAATTCAGCCGGATATTCAAACACCATTTCCAGCCTGCCTTTTGTGGGATTAAGCCGATAAACTCCTTTAACGGTACGTATCCAAATATTTCCCTGTTTGTCGCTTATTGCTGATGAGAAGAAATTTAAATCCACCTCATCGATAAAATCGTATTTTTGTTGAAAAGGGTAAAACGATTCGAAGCTTAAGTCGCTATGATTGATAATGTAAACTCCATTTGGGCAAAACGAATAAAGTTTGTTGGCTTTTCCAACAATTAATTTGCGCACACTGTTTTTTAAACTGTCGTTTCCCACAATTAGCGCACCGGTTTCTTTTACATAATCAACTTTTTGCTCCATCAAATTGTATCGGCTTATTTTGTTGTCGGTAGCCAGCCAGATATTCTTATCGGGCGTACGAACCATGTCGTTAATAAAATAGTTGGGTTCCCCGGTAAAGTCATCTTGACTAAAAATGTGGGAGGGCAGTTTGTATTCCGTTTTTGTGGTCAGATGGCGCGAATATTTTACAATTTGATCGTCGATGGCAAACCAGATATTGGCTGCTTCGTCGTAACTTACCGGATAAGTAATGTCAGAGTTAATGCCCAAATCGGTAAAGCGGAAGGGGCTTTTTATGAGGCGATTTAAGCCTTCGGTAGTGGCTACCCATATATTTTCTCCCCGGTCTTCAAAAATCTGAATAATCCGGT
>JBFWMB010000081.1:0-18228 GCA_050251815.1 Salinivirgaceae bacterium
TTTTTGGGTGGTCAGTTTGGTCCGGTGAGCCTGGTCACTTTCGTCCGGAATCAGGTGGTCACTTTCATCCGGTAGCCCTGGTCAGTTTGTTCCGGTTTGGGGTGGTCACTTTCACCGGATTTTGCACTTTTGGTCACAAAAGAAAATAGGACAGTATCGATTAAGGGATTGTTTTCTTCGTGGTTACAAAATTAGTAATGTTGGTTAATAGCAGAGTTTTCGCAGCTACAAGGCACAATAACCCACGCTCAAGCGTCTTGCATGCAGTTATTGGAAAAGTCGCAATTTCAATTTACTTTTAGTCTCAGTTTTAACATAAATACAAGAAACAAACAACGCAACTGAGTTTAGCTTGTAGTTGGCAACAATAATAAGAGAGACACCCGAATGATAAAAAATATTTTAACACAGATTCTAATCACTATATCGATTTTTTCTTTTGGACAAAAGGAAATTAATTTTTCAGAAATTAGACCACCATACAAATCAATTAGTCCGACTGTTTCAGAGCTTTTACAAATTGATGCTGGAAATTTAACGTATCAAATAGATTTATTCTGGAAGAAAGCTCAAATGAATGGTTTACCTATTATCGAGAAAGATTCTTTGTATGCTGATTACGTCTGGATAACCCTCATTTATCGTGATAGCACAAAAAACAAAGAGGTTAATTTTGAGGTTTTTGGAATATACTCGGAGTATCGGTTTGGTGATATGAAAATGCACCGACTGAAAAACACAGACTTATATTATAGAAGTTATATGGTTCCAAATGATCTATGTTTTTCTTATCGTTTTATAGTTAAGGATACAATTACGAATGAGATTACAAAAACTGTTGATAATTACAACCATAATTTAATCCCAACCAAAGTAAAAAAGGATTTCAGCTATTCAGTCTTAGATTTGAGTACAAATAATCCTGATTGGAATGCGAAATTAAATTACAATTTAAATAGTAAAATAGATACGATAGCGTATAGGGACAATATTGTTGCTAAGACTCGGAATATTTATATCTACCTCCCACCAGACTATGCCTCTAATAGAAAAAAACCGTACCCTGTTATATACCTCTTTGATGCTTTTATTTATTTAAATCGCGTTGAAGTTCCTAATATACTAGATAACTTGATTACAGCGGGAAAAATTGAACCAATGGTAGCTGTTCTGTATGGAACTTATAGTAATACAAGGGGAATTCTACTTCCAATAAATTTTGAATTCAAAAGTGAATTCATCACGGCTATCGTTCCTTTAGTTCGTGAAAATTACAATGTTAGTTTAAACCCAAAAGAAAATATAATTGGGGGAATGAGTTATGGTGGGCTAGCTGCAACATTTATTGCATTTTATCATCCTGATGTTTTTGGAAAGGTTCTATCTCAATCTGGAAGTTTTTGGAGAGATATTGAGCTATCAGACAGTTATGGTAACGAAGTAAGAAATGACTGGATAATAAATCAATTTATAAAAGAGGAAAAAAAACCAATTGATATATTTCTTGATTGGGGGTTGCAAGAAAATATGGTATTAGGTTCTAATCGGAAAATTGTAAGAATATTAAATCAAAAAAATTATAAATTTGATTACATTGAATTTAATGGTTGGCATGACTGGTCTAATTCCAGAAAGACATTTCCAATTGGATTAATGTATTTACTTGACGAATAATGAAATTACTCTTGCCAATACATGGTAACGTGCATGCAAGTTTCATCGATATGCGAACATTTGTAGCTCGTAAAGAAGGACGGTGTAATTGGAAAGGAAATCGCGTCTCAATACCTTACTGGCCTTAAAATCAAACATTGTCGGTATGATGAGGACTTTTCCAGTATATCTAACATTAATAAAAAATGAAATGAAAAGATATCTGATAATAATATTCGGAATAATGATTCCCTGTGGTTTGATAGCTCAAAAAATTAAATACAAAACTGATTATGATGACGGAATTATAAGAGAATATTGCATCTTAAAAGATAAAGACAAAGGCAAACTGATGCATGGAGCATATAAAAGATTTTTAAAAAGTAAAACAACTTATAAAAAAATACTTATTGAAAAAGGGGAGTTTTATGAAAATAAGAAATCAGGTGTATGGACATACTATAATACCGAAGAGGATTCAATTTTCTCCTATGATTATAGTCGCGATTCAATTATTTACATAAATAGTAACGCTAAAAGGATTTTTAAGTCTTATGGCAAGTTTTATGTTGTTGCAACAAATCATGGCTTTGAGGTTAGTTTAGCATACTCAGTAGACCCTAAGAAAGTATATAATAATGATATTTTCCCTCCCATTTATATCGATGGTGATTTTGAACTCTACGATAAACTCTTAAAATATTTTCTGGATGCTATAAATTTCAATAATTCATCAAGTAGATTGCCTTCGAATTTTTCAAATAATTTCACGGCTTTTATCATTTTTAAAATATCCGAAAGCGGTAAGGTTATCGACATTACTGTTGATGGGATTTACAGTAATGCAAAAAAAGAATTAGAGAATGTGCTGACTAAAGATAACTTAGAATGGATCCCGGCTACTAAGAATGGAATGTATGTAGCGTACGAATTATTTATACCAATATTCTGTACGTCTAAAATAACTGATACAGGGAGTAATATTTTTATTAGGTATTGTCGAGAAGATTTAACCCCAGAGGAAAATAGATATTCACATAGATGGCCGATCAAATAAACTATTATGCACAATACTTTGGAGGGGTGGAACTACATCAAAACATAGATTTTTTCTATAGTTAATTCGATGGCTTTTTTTTCTCTCGACTAAAAATCAATGCAATAATTAAAAGAGTTTGTTTAATTCGATACCTTTAATAAGATAAATTTATTCATGAGAATTAACATTTCATGAGTTTGCAAAATGAAATTTTCTAGTCGAATTCCGACTTACATCGGGACTGAAAGCGGGAGCGAGGGTTAATACCCCGCCTATTGAGTCGATTATAAGGATTTTTTTGTAGATACCCTGTCTGCTTGCAGCGGGGAGCTTCATCCTGTTCGATATGCTTCAATCGCAGTTAACAAAATTTATAATCGAGCACAGGATATTATCGATAATCCATACGCTGGAAGAATAGTTCCAGAGCTAAATAGTAAAATCCACATAACCTGTTTTAGTTTATTGATAGTCACGGTGTGAGTATTTTGCCAGCATCACCAGAACTATCAATCTAAACTGCTACTATCCAACAACTCACACCGTGACTTATAGAACGGCAAACAGCGTGCATCAAAATTCAAACCTTAAACTTTCCTGCTAGCTCTTAAACAATAAGCACCCCACGCTTTAACAGTTAACCTGCCCATTACCTGCCTTTAGAATCCAAAACCAACAAAAAACCCCGGATAGGGGTTTAATAACAATAGCCCCGGGTGTGAACCCGGGGTTTGCGTTAACCCCGCCAAAAAGCGGTGCAAGCAGCAAACCAACCATAAAAAACAGTCCATCCATGCACCGCAAAAGGCGACAGGCCGCAATTTGCAGGATAAATTAGTCACCCAAGTTTATCATTAAGCCCGATTATTAAAAGCGGATAGATTGAAATAAACAACTTAGGCACATGAGCGCTCGGCCTTTCAATAAACCCTAAAATCCACATAACCTGTTTTAGTTAATTGATAGTCACGGTGTGAGTATTTTGCCAGTATCACCAAAACTATCAATCTAAACTGCTACTATCCAACAACTCACGCCGTGACTTATAGAACGGCAAACAGCGTGCATCAAAATTCAAACCTTAAACTTTCCTGCTAGCTCTTAAACAATAAGCACCCCACGCTTTAACAGTTAACCAGCCCATTACCTGCCTTTAGACCAATAAAGCAAGCCCGAAAAGTTGCCGGATTTTTAATTAGCCCGTTGCGGTGGGTAAAATTTTTGTTTCTTTTGGTCACAAATGAAAAAAGAAGAATAACCAACCCACCTTCAAACAGCAATAAATAACAAAAGGAGCAAGCCCATCCTTACCTACGCAAGCACAGATTTGCCTACCGGTAAGGTACCTTGTGGTAAAATAATACCAGCCAAAGTAGCTGTTTACCAAATAATTTCCTAGCTTTGGTTTAGTAAACCAAAAAAACATGAACCCAAACAGCAACTATAATACAGCTAAACGAAACAGAGTACCTATAGCATACCAATTTTGGGGTGCTAAAGGGCAGTGGACTGCGGTTAGCTTGTAGTTGTATGCCATATGAGAGAACCTCTAACTAACATAATATCATGAAAGAAAGAAAAATAACCAAAGAAGAAAAAAACTACTTTTCTCAAAGACAAGAAAGTCATTTTTATGATAGGAAAGCCAAAGAAATTGGAGGTAAAAAAATACAAAAGATTGCTGTAGCCTTTTCAAATGCGGATGGTGGCGATTTTATTGTTGGTATCAAAGATGATAAGGACGAGCCCGATTTTACAAGAAGATGGGTTGGAGAGATTAATAAAGAAGCATTTAACGATGTATTTCAAAATCTTCTTGAAATTTCTCCAAGTATCCCATATACACCTGAATTTTTATTGGATGAAGTTACAAATACTTATGCTTTAAGGATTACAATTGAAAAAAGTGATAAGGTTCATTTTACAGCAGACAAAACAGTATATCAACGAGTTTCTGCTCAATCAATTCCAATTAAAGACCCTCAAAAAATTCAAGAATTGGCTTTCGCAAAAGGTGAGTCTTCGTATGAAGACATTGTACTAGATAATGCAAGAGCGGAGGATATATTCGAAACTTTTGAAA
This sequence comes from Salinivirgaceae bacterium, assembly GCA_050251815.1. Taxonomy (GTDB): domain Bacteria; phylum Bacteroidota; class Bacteroidia; order Bacteroidales; family SZUA-534; genus GWE2-40-63. The sequence continues at coordinate 4,776 of JBFWMB010000081.1, forward strand.
TGAGTAGATTTTTGCGCGACTATTCTCCAAAATCAGACCCAATCGATTTTACAGTAAATCAAAATCTAGTTGATAGAACAACATATTCTCCAAAAATAGCTGGATTATTACTATTTAATGACAATCCTGTTACTTTATTGCCAAGAAAATGTGGTATAAAAATAACAAGATATGATACATCAAACGAAGTTCCAGAAAGAGCCCATCTGAAAGAGCAATTTTCGATTGAAGGAAACTTATATTCACAGATTAATGATACAGCTCAAAAGATTACGGAGATAATGTCAAATGTTAAAATTTGGACCCCAAAAGGTTTGGAGAAAGTCGATTATCCACCTGAAACAATTTGGGAAATCTTGGTTAATGCTGTAATACATCGAGATTATTCAATTTCAGATGATGTACAGATTCTAATTTTTAACAACCGGATTGAAATAATAAGTCCGGGAAAATTACCAGGATACGTGACAGTTGATAACATTCTTGACGCACGTTTTTCTCGGAATACAAAAATAGTTCGGACATTAAACAGATATAAAAATCCTCCCAATAAAGATATGGGAGAAGGTTTAAATACTGCTTTTCAGAAAATGCAAGAATGGCGACTGAAAAAACCAACAATAATTCTAAATGGAAATTATGTAAAGGTTATTATAGCTCACTCACCGCTTGCTAGCCCAGAAGAAAGTGTTTTAGAATATTTATCACATAATGAAATAATCAAAAACAGACAAGCACGAGAAATTACCGGAATTAAATCAGAAAATGTAATGAAAAATGTCTTTATAAAAATGAGACAAAATGATTTGATTGAACCTGTAATGAGTACAACTGGAACAAGGATAGTTGCATGGAAAAAGAAAGTATAAATGCGGCATACACACAATATAAAACATTTGGGGTTCAGTGGTTTGCGAAGCTTTTGTTCCCTCACAAACTTTTCCAACGGTGGATAGGAAAGTGCTCCGAAAACCCAACCGTTTTGTATTGTAAAACGTTGGCGGTAATACAAGAAAACACTAACAAATGGACAAATATAAGTTTATAAAATTTTTCCCGAAACCATTCTTAGAAGATTTGGTAAATGGTAAAACGATACCAATTATAGGTGCTGGATTTTCAAAAAATGCTGAGATTCCTAGAAACAAAACAATGCTTGCATGGGATGAATTAGGGAAAGCAATTGCTGATGAAATTGAAGATTATAAATACTCTAATCCACTTGATGCAATCTCAGCTTACTGTCATGAATATTCAAGAACAAAACTGGTTGAATCATTGACAAAATTGCTTTTAGTTAATGTAGTTAAACCGGGAAAAGCTCATACTGCATTCTGCCAATTGCAATTTGATATTGTTTGTACAACTAATTTCGAGTTTTTATTAGAGGATGGTTATAAACTAGTTAACAAATATTGTAGACCAATTATAGATGAAGAGCAATTATCAATATCAAATTATACAGAACATGTACAATTGCTCAAATTGCATGGTGATTTGCACCATCCAAATAGGCTAATTGCTACAGAAGAAGACTATGATTCCTTTTTAGTTAGATATCCCTTACTTTCAACTTATCTTGCAAATTTATTGATTTCAAGAACTCCACTCTTTATTGGCTATAGTTTGGATGACACAGATTTTAGACAGATATGGCAATTAATTAAAGACAGGCTTGGTTCACTTCGCAGACAAGCCTATGTTCTAAAAGTGTCATGTTCCTCGCATGAAAAAGCACGATTTGAAAGGCGTGGTGTTAAAGTAATCGATATAAAAGGTAATCCGGCTGAATATCCTTCAATATTAGAAGAAGTTTTTAAGGAACTAAAGGATTATTGGACAAATTCTTACTTAGAAAAGAATATTATTTCAGAAGACAACACTATGGCTGAACTCGCCCTGCCTGAGGATGTTATTAATCGTCTTTGTTTTTTTAGTATCCCTGTTAAGCTCTTACCTTTTTATAAAAAATATGTTTTCCCAATTGTAAAAAGGCTTGGTTTAATACCTATTAGTGCTGATGATGTTGTTTCAATTGGGGATAATTGGGTAGCTAAAATTACCGCTTTAATTAATAGAGCTGAATTTATTGTAGTAGATATAGCAACACAAAACACATATTTTGAATTAGGAATTGCCTTGTCAAATAAAGATAAGAAAAATAGAATACTAATAATCAAAGAAGAAGATTCTCCTCTCCCAGCAGATATTCAAGGATACCTCTATATATCGAGACCTTCGGAGGTATATCAAGAGCCTGAATATTTTGTTGAGAGTATTTCCAATTGGTTTAGAGAAGCTCTTGAGCCATTAAAGAATAATTATTTTGAGGAACCTGAAAGATTACTCGCAAAAAAAGAATATCGAGCTGCAGTTATTGCTTCAATATCTCTATTAGAAAATTATATAAGAGAAAGACTTTCTGATTATCCTAACCTAGTAAAATCAAATAAATCTTTATACACCTTAATTCAGCTAGCTATTGAATATCAAATAATTTCTTCGGATGAAATGGGGCATTTGAAAGAATGGATGTATATAAGAAACAATGCTGTACATACTAATAGTAAGGTTTCTTATCAAGAAGCAACTAAAATTGTAAAAGGGGTAAAAAATATATTGAAACAATAATGTACTACCGCCAACACTTACCCTCCAATAAAGCCTTGCTTGCATACGCTTTGCATGGGAGGGTAGTTTGATCTAAACACGACCAGCTTTGCACGCACCATCTACCCTGTAACACGCACCATCTACCCCGTAACACGCACCGTCTACCCCGTAACACGCACTGTCTACCCCGTAACACGCGCAGTCTACCCCGTCATACGCGCAGTCTACCCCGTAGCACGCGCAGTCTACCCTGTAACACGCACCATCTACCCCGTAACACGCACAGTCTACCCCGTAACACGCACCGTCTACCCCGTAACACGCACAATCTACCCCGTAACACGCGCAGTCTACCCCGTAGCACGCACAATCTACCCCGTAACACGCACAATCTACCCCGTAACACGCACTGTCTACCCCGTCACACGCGCAGTCTACCTGGGAACATTTACAAGCTATCACGTGGGGTGCATCGCATTTTTTCCCGATGTCCGGGTTTAAGGAGTAAAAGCAAAGCAGGGTAGTGGCACTGCGGTAGTACGTCCGTAAAAAAAAAGAAGGCCGAAGCGTGTCCAGCCATTTTATACACTCCGGCCCGGGCTGCATTACGCGAAGCCCTTTTTATACGGTTTCCGTTTCCGGAGTTTCTTCCGAAGCCGCTGCTTTAGCCGCAGCCCTTACCCGTTTCAGTAGGGCGCTAAAGGTATATTCCTTGTATTTTACCGGGTCTGTTTTTTTATACAGCGCCTTTCCAACTTGTAGTATCTCATTCAAATCGGCATTCAAGGTGTTTAATTCTCCCAGGTTATTTTCTACCAGGGCTTTACGCTGACTGAGCAGTTCGTACCTTTGCTGCTTGTCGGCAGTAATCGAGGCCACGGTTGTTTTCATGTCAGCCAGTAAGTTTTCAGGCATTCCTGCCTCAGTCAGATGGCTTTGATTGGGTTCCAGAATCTGGAAAATCTGTTTCATTAGCAGCTGTACCGCTTCTACATCCTTATTACGGATGCTGGTACGTAATTCCGAAAGTTTTAAATCCGATACCTTAAAACCCAGTTGCGCTTCAGCAAAACGGACGTGCTGTTCCAACTGTTTTACCTTATAACTAAGTCCATCCAGCGAAGCATACATGCGCCGGGTAATGCCTTTCATCAGAATCGATTCCGATTCGGGTGTCAGCAGGTTTTGTGCACTGGAAATCTTTTGCTCAAAGGCATCGGCATAAGCCGGGGTAAACTTGCCCGAAAACGAGGAAAAATCAGGCAGATCGCGCCTGAAACTGTAAAGTACATAACCACACAGCATGGGTAGCTCTTCCTCTTTGCAGCGAAATTCGCGATGAATACGTTCCACCATAGTTGTAAGTTTTAAGTTAAACTATTAAGGCGTTCCATGGCTGGTAGGAAGTCGATACAAAATTAAATCCTTTTTATTTAAAAATCCAAATAATTGGGCGTAAAATTTCAAATAAAATGCGGGTTAAGTATCATAACACTAAGGTGTTATATTTCGAAAGCCTTGGTAACATTCGTCTTGGCGGTCGGTAGTAAGCTGTGGCTAACGCTCAGGGAATTATTTAGCGGTGCGGATTACGAGTTGCTTGTTTCTAGAGTGCTTGTGCTAAAGTATTAAGTCTTGCGTCTTTGAGTGAGAACACCAATACCAATTTTGATAATACCAAAACTTTAGTTGATAACACCAAAGCCCTTTCCTGGAACATCAATAGAACAATAGAACAATAAAACAATAGAACAATGAATAGTGAAAAGTGTCGCTCACTGAATTGCTATAATTGTTCAATACTAAAATCAATGGAAATGCGTGCAGGTAAGAAAAAAATTATACCTTTGAAAGGTAAACAGCATAAGCAGCTTAAATCCGGTTTGTCCTGCTTAAGAAATGCTCTGGCTAAGGCTTGGCACTTTTTAAGGGGCTTAAAACAAGTCCGTAGGTTTACCTGTATTGTAAACGATGTAAAATACGAAGGTAATGGAAGCCAACAATAGTTTATTTAGTGAAATTCCCGACGAATTATTAATAAAATGGCAGGAAATTGCCGATTTACTGGCCGAACTTATTTCTGTTCCGGCTGCTTTGATAATGAAAACCGAAAATGAATTTATGGAAGTTTTTGTGTCAAGCAGCACCCATGGCAACCCGTATCATGTAGGCGATAAGGAGGAATGGTATGGCTTGTATTGCGAAACCGTAATTAAAACCCAGAAACAATTACTGGTTCCCAATGCTTTAGTCGATAAAAAATGGGACAAAAATCCCGACATTAAGCTGGGCATGGTTTCCTACCTGGGGGTTCCCATCAATTTTCCCGACAATACCCCTTTTGGAACCTTATGTGTGCTCGATTCCAGGGAAAATTATTTTTCGTCGAAACGCGAAAGCCTGCTGAACCAATTTAAACGGGTGCTGGAGCAGGATTTGGTGCTTATTCAGTCGAATAAAGAATTTCAAAAGCTTAGTGCCGATAAGAACCTCTTTTTATCGGTTCTGGCCCACGATTTAAAGAGTCCGTTTTCAGCCCTTCTCGGCTTATCGGAACAATTAAAAGTGGGGGCCGATGCCTACGAGGTAGAAAAAATCAGGCGTTTTGCCACAGCAATTCACGAGGTGGCAAAAAACGCCAATTTTTTATTGGACGATTTATTGCTTTGGTCCACCTCGCAATATGGGAAGCTATCGTTCAAACCCCAACCTGTGGCATTCAAAAAGCTTTGTTCTCAGACTTTGGAGGAATTAAAAAGCCAGACGGCCCCAAAAAACCTGGAAATAACCTGTAACGATCCCGAAAATTTGCTGCTATGGGCTGATGAAAGCATGCTGAAAATCGTCATGCGAAACCTGGTTTCCAATGCCATTAAATTCTCCAATCCGGGCGGTAAAATAGTACTCTCATCCGAAACACAAGACACAAAGGTATTAATTACCGTTTCCGATACTGGCATTGGGATGACCCCCGATACCCTAAAAAAACTCTTCGATGTTACGCAAATCGATTCACACATCGGTACCCAGGGTGAAAAAGGAACGGGGTTGGGTTTGTTGCTATGCAAAGAGTTTATTGAAAGGCATAAGGGAAAAATTTGGGTCGAAAGTCGGGTGGGAACAGGGAGTGATTTTAAGTTTACTTTGCCCGGCAACAAGTAAATCAGATGTATTCCTAAGCAATAAGTTAACTATTTTTGCGTCTTAGCGTCCTTGCGGTGGAAAAACAAACAGGTTAAAGACATACAAGACTGTATTTTAAATTTACTTTACCCGGCAACAAGTAAATCAGATGTATTCCTAAGCATTAAGTTAACTATTTTTGCGTCTTAGCGTCCTTGCGGTGGAAAAACAAACAGGTTAAAGACATACAAGACTGTATTTTAAATTTACTTTACCCGGCAACAAGTAAATCAGATGTATTCCTAAGCATTAAGTTAACTATTTTTGCGTCTTAGCGTCCTTGCGGTGAAAAATAAACAGACTAAAGACATACAAGACTGTATTTTAAATTTACTTTACCCGGCAACAAGTAAATCAGTTGTTTTCATAAGCAATACATTGTACTATTTTTGCGTCTTAGCGTCCTTGCGGTGAAAAACAAACAGGTTAAAGACATAAAAACGGTAGGTTGCGATTTAAACTTTAGCTTCCCTGCTTTGTCTTTTAACTAACAAAATAAAAGAATGGAAATACAAAAAAGGCTAAGTATTCTGGGTTGTGGCTGGCTGGGTAAGGCACTGGCAAAGAACCTGGTTGAGAAGGGGTGGGAGCTTAAAGGCTCCGTTACCAGCCCGTCGAAAATGAATGAACTAAAAGAAGTCGGAATCAATCCCTTTGTTATCGACATCGGGCAAAGAGATTATGAGTTGACACCTTTTTTGGATTCGGAGGTATTGCTTATGGCGCTTCCGCCTCAGGAGCTGGACGACTACCAACGTTTAATCGATAACCTGGAAAAAACGGGTTTGAAAAAGGTATTGTTTATCAGCTCCACCTCGGTATATATCGACAGCAACAACGAACTGAATGAAGAAGCACCGGTAAACGAAGGCCGCTTGGCACTTGCCGAAGCCTTATTTACAAACAATCCCAATTTTAAGTGTACCGTACTGCGTTTTGGTGGCTTGTTTGGCTACAAGCGCAAACCGGGTAACTTTTTCGCTGAAGGACGCATCATTCCCAATCCCGAAGGAGTAGTGAACCTGATTCACCGCGACGATTGCATTGGGATTATTACCGCCCTGCTCGAACAAGAGGTATGGGGCGAAATATTTAATGCCTGTGCCCCTTCGCATCCTACACGTCGGGAGTTTTATACCCGCGAACAAACAAAGCTGGGGCGTCCGGCTCCGGTATTCAGTACCGTTAATCCGGCAACGGGCAAACGGATAAACCCACAGAAGCTTATTACCCGCATCAATTACCGCTTTAAATACCCCGACTTAATGACTTATGATGAATCACTGGAGTCCGACAAAAATAGATAACATTGCCCGAATGCTGCAATTAGAAAGGGATTGATAATAATATGGCCATATTTGGCTTAATTTTCGCCTTAAGCCGATTTGTTTTTTCAATCGTTAGTCTTTTTAAATTCGGCCTTGCTTCAATGTATTTGCTTTCTTATCTTGCATAGCTAATTATACCTATTCTTTACTTAACAACAATGATTTTAAATGAAAGCTGAGGAAGGCCTGAAAGCCTAAAATTTTGTAGCTTTGGGTTTACCCGAATAAATATAAGCAAGGTGAAAAAAAAGGAAAGCATAAAAAGTAAAAAGAAAAAGCGGGTACTCGACCGTAAGAAAACCGATCCTTCGAAGTTTGTTTTTACGGGAACCGAGTCGGAAAAGCGCATTGCGGTGCAGTTGTTTAAATACCATGCAGCAGAGTGTATCGAAGACCGGGATTATAATCCGGCAACATTTGAGGGTTTTACTGACCCAAATTACCGGTACTGGCTCAATATTTATGGACTGAACGATGCCGAAACCATTTCGGCCTTATGTAAAAAGCAGGCCATTCACGACCTGGTGATACAGGATATACTGGATGTGAATCAGCGGCCCAAATTTCAGGCCTTTGAAAACTACAACTTCCTTACCCTAAAATCGATTATGAACGATGGACAGGAGCTTATCAGTGAGCAAATAAGTATCGTATTCGGTAGCAATTACCTGATGTCGTTCCAGGAGCGCAAAGCCGATTACTTTGAACACCTGCGGGTACGCCTGCGCGATAAAAAAGGCATACTCTCGGAGCGTGGCCCCGATTACCTGCTTTACACACTGCTGGAATCCATTCTCGACAATTATTTTAAAACCCTTCAGCAAATTGAAGATGCCATGGAGGCCTTTGATGTGCTGGAGGGAATGCAGGATGCGTCGCCTGTGGTACTTGAAAAAATAGAGTGGTATAAAAAGCAACTCCATACGATTCGCAAGGCCATATTTCCCCTGAAGGAATTCTCACTCCTTATTGAGCGGGAGGATAACCCCTTCATCGAAAAAAAACACCTGAAATATTTTCTTGAGATAAAAGATTTGAGCCTCACCCTGCTCGATCAGTGCGACACCCTGGGTTCGTCGCTCGAGAGCAGCACCAACCTGTTTTTCTCGCTGCAAAGTCACCGCATGAACCAGGTAATGAAAACCCTGACCATAGTGGCTACCATTTTTATTCCCCTGACCTTTGTGGCGGGTATTTACGGCATGAATTTCAGTCACATGCCTGAATTGGAATGGAAATACGGTTACGCGGGCGTTTGGGCTTTGTTTGTTATAATACTGATGCTAATGGTTTTTTATTTTCGGAAAAAGAAGTGGTTTTAAAGGCTGCAGAATAAATCGCTTATAAGAAAAATATGCGAAGTACGCATAGGGTACTTCGCAAACTCTTGATTTAATAGAAATACAGGCTTATTGTTTTTTAGCTTGTAAAATGAGGTTTCCTTGATCGTTGCAATGGTATTTTTCCCAGTATCCGTCTGCTGATTCAAATCTGATAACACCATTACAATTGTCTTGTGCCTCCCAGGTAATTTGTGACCAATTGTTCCTCCAACCGGAATGGTTTTGTAATAAAGTCATATTACCCTGATTATCGACCTTATAAATAGCCCCGGTTCCGGTATCTTTAGCATAAAAAAGTACCTTAAAGGCATGGGTAGCGCCATCGGCACAACCAACGACAAGAATTTTATACCAGTTTTTATTCCAACCGCAGTGCTTTTTTAATTCTTTTCCATTCAAATGGAAAGTACCACAGCCGGAATTTGCATCGTATGCTACTGTTAAAGCCGGTTTATTTAAAGAATTAAGGGTCCAACGGGCACTATGCCAGTCTGAATTAATGTCTGTACAATGTAAGCTGCCCGATTCCATATTTAGATAAGTATTTTTCCATCTATTTTTAATTCGAACTTCATTTGTTCCGGGAATTGGTTCTATAAGCCACATGGCACTGTGCCAACCGGGTTGAATTTCGGTGCATTGTAATTGACCATATTCAACATTAAGATACGTACCTTTCCAACGATTTTTAATTTTTACATAATTTCCTTCTGAGGGTTCAATAATCCACATGGCACTATGCCAACCGGGAGCAATATCACCACAGGTAAGGCCACTTTCAATATTGATATAGGTTTTTTTCCAGTAGTTTTGGAATTTTACGTATCCATTGTCGTTGGAAACATTGGTTGCCTGATTATTGATTCCAGAATAGTTTTGGTTGGTAAGCAAATCTTTAATAACCAGATTATTTCCTTCCTGACAAATAGCTACTAATTTGTTGTCCTTTTTTAAATAGGCCGGTGAACCATACTTTCCAGTACGTTCTTTACCATCTACAATTAAATGCCAGTCCTGATGCATGCAACCATTGTCAGGATAATCACCAATCACGGAATTCACCATCCAATTATCACCATAATTAAAAACCTTAACCGCAAAATGTTCACCTTTTGAATCGATGGTTGGTCTTTCAATAAATTTCCAGGCTTTATCCAGTACATTTTGTCCGTTTTTGTAAATGGTTTGGTGTTTGTTATCATCGGCAGGAGCCGCACTAATTGAATATACCACCCGGGCCTCATCAGCTATTGCTCTTGAATCTAAAATATAGTTGCCTTTAAAGTTATAAGTGTCGGAACCCATAGTTAGTCGTGCCTCATTATTGTAGGAGTGTTTTATATCACTCTTAACTTCTGATAATAGCACCAGTTCATCGGTCGACGGTAAAAAGTCTTCAAATAAAATTCGGCTTATAGTTCCGTCAAACGGATAGGGTGCCCCGTTTTTTGTAATATGAAACGTATTACTTATTTTTTTAATGATGTAGATATCTCCTTTAGGTGAAATATGCATATATGCATTGTCTAAGGTATTGGGTTTTGCTACAAATTTATCGATTAACTCACCCCCCGTATTTCTGAAATAATAGGTATGCGCATAACCATCGCTTTCTTTTGTTTGAAGCATTATTTGATAGGCCAGCTTGTTGTATAGCATTCTTAAACGGGTTACTTCATAAGGCCCGTGCTGGTTCATTTTACGGGTTTTCAGATTATACTCATAAAACAGGGTGTTTTTGCTTTTGGGTTCCTGTACATTAAAAGCAATGTAATCTTTTATAAAATAAAAGGAACTAATACGGTGTTCGGGACTAAAATCGTAGCTATGCTCCCCAATACAGACTCGCATCATTTTATCGGGTAATAAAACCTTATAATAGACAGTATTTGTACCTTTAATAAACCCATAAGTACTATAGTTTTGCAGGTGCTCTACTGTTTTTTTGTGATTTACATAGAGTGCCCCCTCATTGGTGTTGCGGTTTTTGGCAAAATAAAGTAAATCGCCATTATCAGCGTGTTTTAATTCACCAAAAAAGTTTAGTTCCGGATGTACTTGTTTTCCGTCGATATACATCCTGATGTCACCTTTTGCATACTCCAGCGTAAAAATATCTTCATTATGTTCCAGGTCAATATTTAAATGCTGACTGGGTACCCAAAACATGGAGCGCTCCGTATTATGTACCACGCCCATAAACTTTTTACCCTGTTGACCGCAAAAGCTTATAGTTTTTCCATCGTTACTAACCCATTTGTCAGGATTGGGCTCTAAAAAGTTCATGTCATAAACTGCATCGTAGGGTCCAAACTTTTTACCGTTAAATATTAAATAGATGTCATACTTATTATATTCCCTTGGGTTTTCATAGGGTTTTAGATTCCCGCTACCCTGAACAATGCCCGGATGATAGGGCCTAAAACCCATTCGGTAAAATGTTTTATTCTCATTTCTTTTTCTAACAATAACCAGGGTATATTTAAGGCTACCATCTTCAAAAGTTCCTATTTTTCCATAAACAAATTCTTCGCCAGCAGCTAATGTATATATAGGATTTGCTGATAGTGTAATGCTGGAAATCAGATATAAAAACAGAAAATAAATTATTGGTGTGATTTTCCTTTTCATGTTGTATTTATTGTTATTCATTAACTTTGACAATATCCCAACGTGCGCTTAACCATCCGGGGGCAATATCGGTACAATGCAAACTACCCGACTCAATATTTAAGTAGGTATTTTTCCAACGGTTTTTAATTCTAACCTGATTGGTTCCTTCAATAGGTTCTATAAGCCACATGGCACTATGCCAACCGGGTTGAATTTCGGTGCATTGCACCGCCAGGCCTCCTTCAATATGCAGGTAGGTTCCTTTCCAGCGATTTTTAATTTTTACATAATTTCCTTCTGAGGGTTCAATAATCCACATGGCACTATGCCAACCGGGAGCAATTTCACTGCAGGCCATACCATTTTCAATATTCAGGAAGGTTTTTTTCCAGTTATTTTGAATTTTTATATAATTATTATTTTGCTTAGTCGTAGGGGTCTGATCATCCGAAACATTGCGCATGCAGCGAACACTTAAGCCATCATATTTATTACCACTAAATTTTAAATTGGTGTTAATTGGTTTGGGATTGTTGTTAATAGTAAAAAGCAGCACCTGATCGGACCCAAACTCTTTTGTAGTCCAAAATTGAGTAATTATTTCTGCCTTACTAAATACACCATATTTATATGCGCGTGTACCGGCAGGGGTTGCAGCAAAACCATAAGTGTTATTACCATTTCCTGTATTTACCTGATCTTGTTTCCAACCTGTGGTTGCTTTTAAAGCTGCCTTATCTTTATTTGCCGTTTTTGCCAGTGTAAGCCATTCGTCGTAGTCTGGTACATGCCAACCTGCCGGGCAAAGTTTTTCCGTATTTACAGCATACCAGTTGTATAACGCGCCATAGTTCTTTTCAAGAGCATTGGTTTTATCATTATTGTACCAGCAATAGGCACCACTTTTAGTCGCTACCCAGGCATTAGCATCAACTAAGTTTTCAATTGGCGTACCATCATTATATTTAGTGGTTCTTAAATTTTCAGTCATCCATTCCTGGTTTCCAATAACTACTGTTTGGTAGGTATTGCCATCACCATCTTTTACAGTATTCTGATTGTTAGCCCCATTTTTCTCGGCCTCAATAACTTCTTTAGGAAGTTCAATAAATATCCATTCACCCCTCTCGCCATATAAACTTAATTTTCCGTTTGTTACACGTCCTTTTTTTAAATTGTCACCCATCCACCATTTGTACAAGCCATCTTTGTATTCAATGTCGTTTTTTATGGTTTTAGGGTTTTGTTTTTTAAAATAGTCTGGCCCCATTAAATAATAGGTAACTTCAATTCCAATCAGGTTTCCTTTAAAATCTATAACCTTAGCATATCCTTTCGCTCCAATATCCATTGCCCCCCCTTCATATATAAATTCAACATTTTTATGATTGCTAAAAAAGGTTTCTTTTTCCTGGGCCCGGCTTATTCCCATAGTAGCGAATAGGGTAGTAATTAAAATAATTATTGTCTTCTTCATGTTTTATTTTTTTATAGGTTTATAATAATTTGTGGTTTTTCTTTTATTGTTTTTTCGATTGCAAAGTTATGTTTCCATTAGTGTCGCAACTGTACTTTTCCCAATAGCCATTAGCTAGTTCAAACTTTATTAAACCGTTGCAGCCATCGTGGGCTTCCCAGGTAATTTTTGCCCAGTCTTTTCCCCAACCTGTATGGTCTCTTAATAAGCTCATGTTGCCGTTGTTGTCAATTTTATAAATGGCTCCGGTTCCAGCCCCTTGATCATAGAAAAATAGCTTATTTTCAGCTGTTGAATTTCCAATGCAACCAATCATCAATACCGTATGCCAGTTTTTACTCCATCCACAATGGGTTATTTGTTCCATTCCATATTTGTAAATGGTACCACAACCTTTATTTTTATCATAAGTAACGGTTCGTGGGTTGTAGCTTAATACCGGATTATTGTCTACGGTATTGGTTGCCCATACGGGATGTGCATTGTCGGTATAAATCACCAGGTTTCCATCATCCTGCAAAATCAGATGCTTTCCTCCGCGATTATAACAACCTGCATCCCATTGAGGTCCAGCCGGACTATATACAACCAAATTACCATCCGCCTGAAGCGATAATCGATCCGCACCTCTGCCATAGGAACCAGATGACCAAAGTTCAATTTCGTCGTATTTTAACAACATTAAATTTCCATCTTGTTGAAACTGCAGGCGATAGTTTTTATTTGCCGACATAAGCACAATTGATCCGGGCGCCCAATTAGCAACAGAAGAAACCTTATCGGGATAGGGGTTCCGGTTGGTTGCCGTTTCCCAAATTACAATGGCTCCGGGTGCATGAATGACCAAATTTCCATCGTTTTGCAAATATAACGCTTCGCCACCTTTATTGGAACTT
>JBFWMB010000082.1:0-18066 GCA_050251815.1 Salinivirgaceae bacterium
GTTGGGAAGTAATCGCTTTAAACCGTACTTTTGATCGTGTTGTCATATCCACCCTCAAGATCGTAATTTTTGAGGAGACAACAAATTAAAAAGGCTGTCCTTTTACTTTTTGGACAGCCTCTTTTTTATAAACACTGCCCATCTAAAATCAATTATGATTTTAAAACCAAAATCATTTGAGCAATAATGCTACTTTTGCATCAAAAATTTATCTGAATTGAATATTGCTACAATTTTAGACCAGTATATAAATCATCCTGAAGTTGCTAAGCTTATTTCAAGCTTAAAAATAAACACATCATGTCAACTTAACGGATTAAAGGGTTCGGCAGCGGGCTGCGTGGCAGCAGCATTGGTGAAAAAACATAAGACCCCGTTTGTCTTTTGTGTCGACGACAAAGAATCGGCTGCTTATTTTTACAACGATTTGCAAACGCTTTTGGGGGAAAAAAATATCTTGTTTTTACCCGGTTCGTTTCAGCGGTCGTTACAGTATGGTAAAATTGAAAATTCCAATGTTTTGTTGCGCACCGAGGTGCTTAACCTGATTGGTAAAACAGCAAAAACACCCGTCATTGTTACTTATCCTGAGGCCATAATGGAGAAAGTAATTACCCCCGACCGACTTAAAAGCAACACCTTTACCGTTAGCAAGGGCGATAATTTATCGCGCGATTTTATGCTGGAACTCCTGACAGAATATGAGTTTGAACGCTGCGATTTTGTTTATGAACCCGGTCAATATGCCGTTCGCGGTAGCCTTATCGATGTATTCTCATTTGCTGGTGATGAGCCCTTTCGCATCGATTTTTTTGGTGATACCATTGAATCCATCCGCTATTTTGATATCGAAACACAACTTACCCAATCAACTCCCGATCAGGTCAGTATTATTCCCGATATTCAGCATAAACTCGACGACGAAGCTCGTATTGCCTTTTTTGAATTCATGCCTGAATCGACCATATACTGGTTTAATAACTTAAACTTTACAGCTGAGCGAATAAACCAGGTAATTGAGAACACTACGCAGGAGCAACTAAACGAACTCGAAAAAGAAAACACCAATCAATTGGTTATTGAAGGTAACCTGTTGTTGGCACACATGCAAAAAGCAACCACCATTGAATTAATAAACAGCGGAACAAAACAAACCAGCCCGTTTTTGTTCAACACTTCGTTACAACCGGCTTTTAAAAAGAATTTCGATTTACTGGCCAACCACCTGAACGAACTCGAACAGCAAGGATATACCAACTATATCTTATCTGATAATCAGGAACAAATAACACGTTTGAATGCCATTTTTCACGACCGGGAAATAAAAGCAAACTTTAAGTCGTTTACTCAAACACTTAAAGAAGGCTTTACCGATCACCACCTTAAAATCAATTGTTTTACCGATCACGAATTGTTCGATCGCTTCCATAAGTTTCATCTAAAAACCGGATTTACCAAACGGGAATCACTTACCATTGCCGAACTTACCAATTTACATCCCGGCGATTATGTGGTTCATATCGATCACGGCATTGGAAAATTCGGTGGCCTGCATAAAATCGATATTAACGGAAAACAGCAGGAAGCCATTAAGCTTATTTATCAGGACAACGACGTGCTTTTTGTTAGTATCCACTCCCTGCATCGCATATCAAAATACAAAGGAAAAGATACCGAAGCCCCACGCATTCATAAACTGGGTTCGTCCGTTTGGCAAAACCTAAAAGCCAGAACCAAAAGTAAAGTAAAAGATATTGCCAAAGATTTAATTAAACTTTATGCCGAACGCAAAGCGCAACGAGGACACGCATTTTCGCCCGATTCATTTTTGAATCAACAACTCGAAGCATCGTTTATTTACGAAGATACTCCCGACCAATTAAAAGCCAATCAGGCGGTTAAAACCGATATGGAGCAAACCATGCCCATGGATCGCTTAATTTGCGGCGATGTGGGTTTCGGTAAAACTGAAGTTGCCATAAGGGCCGCTTTTAAAGCAGTTGCCGACAACAAACAGGTTGCAGTGCTGGTTCCAACTACCATTTTAGCCTTACAACATTACAAAACCTTTTCGGAACGACTCTCCGATTTTCCCTGTAATGTGGAATACCTGAGTCGCTTACGAAGCACAAAACACCAAACCGAAGTTTTGAAAAAATTAAAATCGGGCGAAGTAGATATTGTAATTGGAACGCATAAACTGGTGAGCAAAAACATCGAATTCAAAGACCTGGGCCTATTGGTTATTGACGAAGAGCAAAAGTTTGGTGTTGCTGTAAAGGAAAAACTCAAACAAATAAAAACCAATGTCGATACGTTAACTTTAACCGCAACACCTATTCCCCGTACCTTGCAGTTCTCATTAATGGGCGCACGCGATTTATCGATAATAAACACGCCTCCACCCAACAGGCAAACCATATTAACTGAGGTTCATCCGTATAATGAAACCATTATTCAGGAAGCCATCAACTACGAAATAGAGCGCAATGGCCAGGTGTTTTTTATTCACAACCGGGTTCAAAATATAGCTGATGTTACAGCTCAAATCAGAAAACTCTGCCCGCAGGCACGAGTGGTTTTTGCTCACGGACAAATGGACGGAAAATCGCTGGAAAAAATAATGCTCGAATTTATCGATGGAAAATTCGATGTGTTGGTAGCTACCACTATTATTGAGTCGGGACTCGATATTCCCAATGCCAATACCATTATTATAAATCAGGCGCAAAATTATGGTTTGAGCGATTTGCACCAACTTCGTGGACGTGTAGGCCGCTCAAACAAAAAGGCCTTTTGCTATTTATTGGCACCGCCTCCTACCCTGCTTACCAACGAAGCGCGTAGACGCTTAAAAGCCATCGAAGATTTCTCAGAATTGGGAAGTGGCTTTAATATTGCCCTGCAAGATTTAGACATAAGAGGAGCCGGTGATTTATTGGGAGCCGAACAAAGCGGCTTTATTGGCGATTTAGGATTTGAAGCCTACCAAAAAATTCTTGACGAAGCCATTTTGGAATTGAAACAAAACGAGTTGAAAGATTATTTCAACGACACTGAGAATCGAATTGAAAAAGAAGCTGTTTCGCCTGATAAACTGGCCGGAATGCGCTTTGTTTCTGATTGTTCGATAGATACCGATCTGGAACTTCTACTGCCCGATTCTTACATTGAAAACATGACCGAACGGATTAACAGCTACCGGAAACTCGATAATATTGCCAATACAGAAGAACTGGAAGCGTTTAGAACCGGACTGGTCGACCGATTTGGGAACATGCCCCAGGCTGCTGAAGAACTGCTCGAAGTTGTTAAGCTCCGTTGGTTGGCAATGGATCTGGGCATCGAGAAAATATTTCTTAAAAACAATAAAATGATTCTCCATTTTATTTCCGACAGTAGTTCTTTATTCTATCAATCACCGGTTTTCCAGCAAATACTACATGGCGTTCAGCAATATCATAGCATCTGCAAAATTCAGGAAAAAAACCAAAAACTGGTTTTAACTTTTGAACCCGTAAAATCGGTAAAAAAAGCCTTGCACTACTTAAACAAACTAATTCCTGAAAAAACGCCTTCAAATTAAAGCCCCTCCAATAATAACATCGATAAAAATAAAAGGCCAAAATACAGGCATTAAAACACGGTAAAGGCATACAGGTTGGCAATGAACTGTTTATTAATTCCTTAATCTGCCAAAAACATCCATTTAACTATATTATAAAAACAAATAATTGTTATTTTTGCTTTGCTTAAAAAAATACAAATGGCAGCATTCGGACTTTTCAAAGAGCCCAAAAACATTATTGAACTTTTTACATTCGACCTTACTTCGTTTTTTATGGAAGAAGATTTTAGAGAGGTCTTATGCGAAGAGAGCGATGGGGTATTCATGATTGAGTACGAAAAAAAACTGCCCTGGTGCGAACACGATTTATTCGAAAAGGTGGTTTATCGTGTTTTTAACGACAAAAAAAATATAATCGGAAGCAATCACATCAACGTTCGTTTTCATGCACATAGCGACAGGGTAAACGTAGAAAATACCAAAACCCTGATTAATAAACTTCATAAAACCTACGGGTGGGACGACGAAAACCGCAATGAATGGTCAACTAAAGATGAGCATGATTTTAATAACGCATCGTTGATACGTCAATGGACACTTGGCGAGGGTAAATTCATATATCAGGTAAAGATTAACCAGAGTAGAACCACCGGTCTAACACTTACTATTCTGTTTTTCAACAACCTGCTTCATTTAATAAATCAATAAACGGCATGACAAATCTAGTAATCGATATTGGAAATACCCAATTTAAAATTTGTGTGTTCCAAAACCAGGAACTTAGCTACCATGCCTATTACAATTCACTGGAACCAGCACTCCTGCTCCAATTAATTTCTGAATTTCAAATTGATAGGGGAATTTATTCCGATACCCGGGGAGTCGATGCAGATTTCCTATCCAAACTATTACCGAATCATTTTGAACTAATGGAATTGAGCTACAAAACACCGTTGCCCATAAAACTGAATTATGAAACTCCCGAAACGCTTGGTAAAGATAGGATTGCCGGAGCAGTTGGTGGATTTGTACAGTTCCCGAAAACACCTTTGTTAATTGTCGATATTGGTACTGCCATTACCATCGATTTTATTTCGGCCGATGGCGTTTTCCAGGGTGGAATAATTTCTCCCGGACCAGCTACCCGTTATAAAGCCCTGCATCAGTTTACCGGAAAACTTCCTTTGCTCGAACCAATCAACGAGCCTCCGCTCATTGGCAAATCAACGGCTGGTTCAATTCAGGCTGGTGTTCAGCAAGGTATCCTACATGAAATTAACGGATACATCAGCCAGTATCAAAAAACACATCCATCGCTTAAGGTAGTTTTAACCGGAGGATATGCCTATTTATTCGACAAAAAAATTAATTTTCCGGTATATTCCGATGCTTTTCTAATTTCCAAAGGATTAAATCACATTGCTTTTTATCTGGCAAATCATTAACTCAAAACATTTCCAACAGCTATAAAACATAGATTTTGGTCAAGCTTAGCAAGAATGTGGTGTTTTGGCACTAATTTTGGTGGTTATAGTCATTAATCAAAAAAAAGCAGGACAAAATAAATATACCTTTTCAATTCAAATTTTAAAATTAAAAGAAAAGATTTATAAGTTTGCATTTATATTTGTCAGGAAATAATTGGATTAATATAAAATAAAAAAAAATGAAGGCTAAAATCATTAAATCAACGATCTCTGTAATTGTTCTCTTAATCACTGCTATAAGTACCATGGGTCAGGGCATGCCCATACATTTAGACCCCAAATACGGAAAAGACAGTATAACCCGGATGGAATGTGCTAAAAATATTTCGCTATACTCGGAGTTTTACAAGCAGGGAAATTACAAAGATGCTTTAAAACCCTGGCGTTATGTTTTTGAAAACAGCCCGCAAGCCAGCAAAAACACTTACATTAAAGGAGCCGTTATTTATAAAAACCTCATTGCCCGCGAAAAAAGCGAAGCTGTAAAAAACCAATTGATCGATTCTTTAATGAAAGTTTACGACCAACGCATTGTTTATTTTGCCGATAAAGGTACTGTGCTTAGTTATAAAGCTGCTGATTTATACGGATATAAAGGCGATGCTGCTGCCGCTGATGTTAATTCCATGCTTAAACAAGCCATGGAACTCGAAGGAAAAGAAAGTAAAGCCGCCATTGTTTCCATATACATGCAAACAGCTGTTACTCTTTATAAAAACGAGCAAATCGACGGAAACGAAGTCATTAATTCCTACACCTTCTCTATCGAAACCCTGGAAAAGGCGAAAGCATTTAATACAGCTCTTGTAAATCAGGGGGGAAAATACAAGGAACGTGGTGAAAAAGAACTTGAGAATATTGAAACCGCTTTGAACAATGTGGAAGCATTATTCTCAGAAAGTGGTGCTGCCAATTGCGATGCCTTGGTTGCTATTTTTGAACCCAAATGTGCTGAAAACAATAATAACATCGACTGGTTAAAGAAAGTTACCAAACTCCTCGACAAAACCGATTGTACAGATTCTCCGTTGTTTGCAAAGTCGTCGGAGCAACTATATAAACTGGAACCTTCGGCAGAATCAGCTCACAACCTGGCTCGTTTGTTCTTGAAAAAGCAAAAGTACGATAAAGCAGATAAATACTACGAAGAAGCCAGTCGCTTAGAAGAAGATCCAACAACAAAAGCGTTGTATTATTATGAGTGGAGTACCCTGGCAATGGCTCAGGAAAACTTCCCTAAAGTTCGTGAGTTGTCGAACCTTGCGTTAAAATTCAACCCTAACGACGGTCGTCCTTATCTGATGATTGGTAGAGCTTATGCTTCGACTAAAAACATTGGACAGGAAGATGTGGAGCATAAAACTGTTTTTTGGGTTGCTATTGACTGCTTTGTAAAGGCCAAACAAATTGATGCATCGATTGCCGATCAGGCCAACGAATTAATAAGCACCTACAATCAGTACTTTCCCAACAAAGAAGAGTGGTTTATGGCTATTGGTACTGGTGAGGGTGATTCTTACACAGTAGGCGGATGGATTAATGTTTCTACCAAAGTTCGCTTTTAAGGAAGTGTTAATTCAGTGAAAAATAAAACACAAAACATATTGAATTTTTTGCTAAAAACCCCTTTAATATTAGGGGTTTTAGCTTTTTTGACAAGTTGTGAAAACGACATTCAAAAAATAAAAGAGCTTACCGCTAAACAAGATTCCGCCATTGTTTCGGCTAAAAATATTGAAATGAAATACACCACTTCAGGAATTAACAACGTTTTGCTTAAAGCTCCTGAACTAAACCGCTATGTTGAATTAAATAAAAAAAGCCATCTCGAGTTTCCAAAAGGAATGCACATTTCGTTTTACAACGACTCAGGCAAAATAACTTCTACCATAAGGGCCGGATATTCAATTTACTATGAAGATGAAGGACGTTGGATTGCACGCTACGATGTTGAGGCTACCAACGAAACCGGTGAAATATTAAATACCGAATATTTAATCTGGCTTCAAAACGAACAAATAATTAAATCAGATCAATACGTAAAAATTACAACCCCCGACGGAATTATTTACGGCGATGGATTTGTATCTGACCAGACTTTCAGTTCCTGGGAAGTAGTGAACGGGCGAGGACTCATAAATGTGGAAACCGATGAATAAAATATCGCACAGCTTAAAACATATTCTCGAAATTATCTGGTTAATTGTCGGAATTATTAGTTTGGCTATAGCTTCTTACGAGACAGTTAGCAGCACGCTGAAGAACGCCCTGCCCTATTATGTATTTGGCGCTATTGCTTTGTTCTTTTACTTTTCGCGACGCAATGAGCGACGAAAAAACACTGCAGTTTAATAATTTCTTTATAAAATGCTTAATTATTTATACTTTCGAATAAAGAAATTATGCATCCAACTATAATCATAATATTATCACTCTTATTCCTCACCTTTTTCTCAGGTTTGGAAGCCGCATTTGTTTCTGTAAACAGGCTGCGAATTGAAATTGATAGTAAGCAAGGTTCAATTTTATCAGGCATTCATAAATATTTTGCAAAAAATGCTTCGCGTTACATCAATTCTCTTTTGCTGGGCAACTATATCTCTCTAATAGTTTTTGTTCTGTTCTTTTCCAACTGGCTTAATGCTGACATTATCCCGACAAACAATGAGTTCTTTAAATGGCTAATAATTACGGGTATTCTGACATGCTTCATCATTATATCGGCAATAATTATTCCCAATACACTTTTCAAAATAAACCCAAACCGCATACTTTCCATCCTGGCTTTTCCATCGCTTTTCTTTTACCTGTTGTTTTACCCCATAACAAGTATTTTAACCGGGCTTGCTTTAGCTTTTTTAAAATGGGGATTCCGGGTAAAGCTGCCAGAAAACTCAGATTTAGGTTTTACCAAAACCGATTTGGAATTATTGGTTTACGAATCGCAGCACGATGAACAGGAAAACCAGGAAGTAAATCACGATGTAAAGATTTTCCAGAATGCACTTGATTTTTCGAACGTTAAAATACGTGAATGCGTGGTTCCCCGAACTGAAATTGAAGCCGTTTCAATCGACGACAGTATCGAATTTCTTAAACAACGTTTTATCGATACCGGCTACTCCAAAATACTGGTTTATCAGGATACCATCGACAATATTATTGGCTATGCCCATTCCATCGACCTGTTTGGAAAACCCAACCACATAAAACCCATGGTCCGCAAGTTGCCTATTATTCCTGAAACCATGCCAGCCAGTAAATTATTGGCCCTTTTCATTCAAAACAAAAAGAGCATGGCATTGGTGGTTGATGAATTTGGGGGAACCTCTGGTGTAGTAACCATGGAAGATATCCTGGAAGAAATTGTTGGCGATATTCAGGACGAGCACGACAAAATACAACTCGAAGACGAACAGATTTCTGAAACAGAATACCGGTTTTCAGGACGAATTGAAATTGACGATATAAACGAAAAATACCACCTGAACCTTCCGGTTTCAGACGATTACGAAACCATAGCCGGCTTAATTCTTTCGCACCACGGCTCCATTCCCAAAGTAAAAGACGTGGTAACAATAGCCCAGTTTTCGTTTAAAATTCTGAAAGCAACACATACCAAAATTGAACTTATTCATTTAAAAATTAACAAATAAAGAAAAAGTTGGTTTTAAGACAGCGTTTTCACACCACTTTATACTGCTTATATATTTGATTTTATGGGCAATAAGTGTTCCAATAATTAAACCTCCTTTTCCAAGCAGATTCTATAAATTTTATTATATTCGTAGCCTGAAAAAAATTAGTAATTCGATTATCAATTAGAATAAAGACAAATGGCAACATTACAAAAGATTAGAAACAACGCCGGGCTATTAGTGTCAATCATAATTGGTTTAGCACTTTTGTCCTTTATCTTAGGCGATTTATTTTCATCGGGTAACCCGATGCAGTCTTCACAAACTGAAGTGGCTGAAATTGCAGGACAAGCAGTATCCATTCAATTGTACCAGAGTAGAATTGATGAAAACATAGAAAACTTCAAGCGGAATACAGGACAATCGTCCTTAGACCAGGCTACCATGGATCAACTTCAGGAGCAGACCTGGGAACAACTGGTGCGTGAGTATTTAATGCAGGGTACCTTTGAAGATTTGGGTATCGGTGTCAGTGGACAGGAACTATTCGACATGGTTCAGGGAAATCAGATTGCCCCCGAAGTGATGCAGATTCCTATTTTCCAAAACCAACAAACCGGACAATTCGACCGTAACCTGGTAATTCAATTCCTTAAAAACATGGAGCTTGACCCCTCCGGACAAGCACAATCCTCATGGACTGCTTTTGAAAAAGCTTTGGCGCAGGAGAAAATAAACCAAAAGTACAACACCCTGATTGAAAAAGGACTTTATGTAACATCAATTGAAGCAAAAAACGAAGCCACCAATAAGGCGCTAAGTGCCGATTTTGATTACATCACCCTTCGTTACAATGCTGTAGCCGATAGTATGGTACAATTCAACGAAAGCGATTTGCAGGCTTATTACAAAGAAAACATCGACAAATACAAGCAGGAAGAACTTCGCGAAATAAACTATCTAACATTTCCGGTAGTTGCATCGGAAGAAGACGATAACGAAACCCGGCTTTACATCGAAAATGCCAAAGATGAATTTGCAGCCGTTGAAAATAACGAACAATACATCAGCCTGAATTCTGATTTGCCTTTTGATGCCGGCTATTATGCCGAAAATGAATTGCCTGAGGCAATCGCATCACTGTTTAACAGCGAACGCGGAACCCTGATGGGACCATATAAGGAAAACAACACCTATAAAATTTCAAAAGTTGTTGATTTCAAACAAATTCCTGATTCCGTAAAAGCGCGTCATATCTTAATTCGTCCCGCAGCTGGAGTTGATGCCGTGGCCAAAGCCGACAGCATTCTGAACGCCATTAAAAAAGGCAGCAGTTTTGCAACGCTGGCACAGGAATTCTCACAAGACGGTTCCGCTGCCAATGGGGGCGATTTAGGTTGGTTCCCTGCCGGAGCCATGGTACAACCTTTTAACGATGCTTGTTTCTTTGGTAAAAAAGGCGATTTGGTTACCGTGCAAACCCAGTTTGGTTCACATGTTATTGAAATTATGGACCAAAGTAAAAAAACACAGAAAGTACAAATAGCCACCCTGGCACGAGTAATTGAACCCAGTTCAAAAACCTACCAGGCAACCTACGCAAAAGCCAGTAAATTTGGTTCAGCAAACCGCAGCCTTACCGCATTTCTCGATGCAGCCAAAGCCGAAGGTTTAAATGTGCGTGTGGCTTCGGTAAAACCAAACGACAAACAGGTAGCCAATCTTGAAAATTCACGTTCACTTATTCGTTGGGCCTACGAGTCAGAAAAAGGCGAAGTTTCGGAAATTCTAGAATACAACGACGTGTTTGTAGTGGCTGCACTTAAAACTGTGCAGGAAGAAGGTACTGCTTCGTTAGACGACGTTCGTATGGATGTGGAACGCGAAGTACGGAAAGAGAAAAAAGCAGAATTCCTGATGGCCAAAATGAACGAAGCAGCAAAAAATGCCAATACCCTGCAGGCTGTTGCTGAAAAACTGGAAACTGAAGTTCGCGAAGCCAGCAATGCCAGTTTTGGCGCATACTCCATTCCCGGCCTTGGCTTTGAACCGCAACTTCAGGCTTATGCCATTACTTTACCCACCGATAAGGTTTCTGAAGCTATAAAAGGCAACACCGGTGTTTATGTGGTGCAGGTTAAAAACCAACGTTCTGCAACCGATGAACTTAATGTTACCGCCGAACAAATGCAGTTAACCCGCTCGTACCGTTCAAGAGTAGTGTTCCAGCTTTACGAAGCCATTAAGGATGCGGCTGAAATTGAAGACAACCGGTCCAGATTTTATTAATCAGTTGTCCTATACAAAATATTGGAGCCATCAGTAAGAACTGATGGCTTTTTTTATGGGCTAAAATTTCAATTCAGCTCTTGTTTATTTTGGGCATATGCTTATATTTGCCAATAAATAAATAGAGCATATGCCCAGATTAAAGTGTCAACGAACCATCGAAGGTAGCCCGCAAATTACTTACTACAAGCCGGCTGGTATTCCCATGACCCAAATAGATGAGATTACACTTGAACTTGATGAATACGAAGCCATCCGCCTGGCCGACCTCGAAGGTAATTATCAGGAAGAGGCTGCGCGGAAAATGAATGTTTCGCGACAAACCTTCGGACGCATCATCAGTTCGGCCCATAAGAAAATTGCCGAAGCCCTGATACTGGGTAAGGCCATTAAAATTGAAAAACAACTTAATCTACGATACAATGAAAATAGCAATTCCAACTAGAAACAACCAGGTGGACGACCACTTTGGCCACTGCGAATATTTTACCGTGCTTACGATAGAAGGTAATCAGGTAATGAAGCAGGAAAACGTACCCTCGCTGCAGGGCTGCGGCTGCAAGTCGAACATTGTAAACGACCTTAAAGCCATGGGCGTTGAATTAATGCTTGCCGGTAACATGGGCCAGGGCGCCTACAACAAGCTGGTTTCGGCCGACATTAAAGTAATCAGAGGCTGCAAAGGCGATGTAAATACAACCATTGAGGCTTACCTGAACGGCAAACTTCAGGACTCCCTGATTATGTGTACTCCCCACGACCATGGATCAGGACACGGGCATTCGTGCCAGCACCATTAAACCAAAACCTTCTTAGTTAAAAACAATACGGCTTCCAAAAAATAGCCGTCGGAGTCGAAGCAATCACTTAGTAAGACCGGGAAGCTGAGAACTTGTTCGAAGATCACCCGGCCGCACTTAGTGATTGTAAAGATGAAGATGCTATTTTTTGGCGCCTTGACCTTCCTGCCTGGCCGGCAGACAGGTTTGCTTCGTTTTTGGGTCGACCGAGCTTGCGAGTTCATGACCGAAGGTGTAACCGAAGGGAATAACCCAAAAATGAAGAGCCCAGCCGGCTTGAGGCGAAATTTAAGTTTTAAATAACCAAATAAATAGCTTTTCTGCTTTATAACAAAGAATGCAAATAATTATACTTATTTCTTGCATTCTCTAATAACAATACCATGTAAAAAACATTCCCAAAGTTTTCTGCCTCAACCAAAAAACATTCGCTCAATCCCTGCGTTCTTTTTAAAACCTTGTTCGCATGCAAAAACAAACCTTTAAAACCCTGCTCTGGCTGTTCATCTTTGGCATTGCCATGGGGCTCCTCGAGAGTGCCGTGGTGGTTTACCTGCGCGAACTGTATTATCCTGAAGGCTTTGCCTTTCCGTTGAAACCCATGAGTCCAACCCTGGTGCTCACCGAAATACTGCGCGAAGCAGCCACCCTGGTCATGCTTATTGCCATTGGCGTACTTGCCGGGAGAACCCGTACCGAACGCTTTGGCTATTTTATCTTCACCTTTGCTGTATGGGATATTTTTTACTACCTCTTTTTAAAACTCTTGCTCAACTGGCCCGAATCATTACTCACCTGGGATGTGTTATTCCTGCTGCCCACGACCTGGGTAGGCCCTGTAATCGCGCCCGTAATACTTTCGCTGCTGATGATTGTCCTGAGCCTTGCCATAAGCAATTTTACCGACCACTACCGCCAAACCCGTATTACAGCGCGTGAATGGCTGGCGTTTATTGCTGGCTCATTGGTGGTAATCGTTTCGTTTACCCTGGCTTACGTGCAGTTTATGCTCAGCCGCTTTTCGTGGGCTGAGTTGCTGTTGCCCAATGCCAAAGTAATGGAACATGCCCTCCTGTTTGTACCACAACACTTCCACTGGGGAATATTTACAGCCGGAGTGCTTATCATTGCTTATGGCTTAGCCGCCTTTATCCTGAGGTTAAATAAAACACAGGCAGCCAGCAACAAATCACGGGTATAAAACCCCTAAGCATTCAGATACCCATCGGGTTTAGTAAAGTTTTTACGGCAACTTTGCCCAACTGTCAGACTAGGACTTCGGGGTATTACACCCTCCGCCTTTGGCGGGATTGTTCAACTAACAAATTTCAATGCCCTTCGCTTTTGAAATTTGAGTTTCACAAATAAAAACAGCCGCTTTTAAGGGCGGCTGCTTTCAAACCAGCAAAGGTTTAGCGTATTAAACTATAGTAAGTGGTTTTAAGGGTTCATTGAATCAAAAGACAAACAATCCGTTCACAAATTCTGCTTTTTTATCCAACGCATCGCTCGACTCTACCTTGAGCGTATCATTCACTTCTTCGGTGGTATCGTTCGGGACCTCACTAATATGCGTTGTGTTTAAGGTAGTAAACAAAACACCGGCAGTAAAGCCCAGTCCTAAAACAAATAAAGCAAGTACATTCATAATCCGATGTTTTTATGTTAACGATGAATCAAATTTCAATAAGTTTACCTACCAATGAAAGTAAATTTCGATAAACGGCTAACAGAAACGATAAAAGGTTATAAAATGGCTAAGGAATGCCGGCTTTCATGCCCCACATTGTTGTAAAAGCAGCATTGCAGGCACTGGCTAAAATCGGGACAGGTCATCACAACACAACTACATCCGGCTAACCGTACTTACCAGCAAGGCATTACAGCAGTTTAACCACTTACCGGCAAAAACAACCGCTTATCAACTTTTCCTTTTTAATAAGGCACAAGTATCGTATAATTGCCCTATATTTAATCAGCCATGCAAAAACTTATCAGCTATAAACTGTTTTGGGTACTCCAGGTTACCGGTTGGAGTGTTTACTTTATTTTCTATACATTGCTGGTATCGTACATCCGAAAGTTCGACCTGAATAACCTGATGTTGCATACCCTTACCTATATTCTTGGGTTTATCATTTCCTCCTTGCTGCGCTACCCTTACCGAAAAATCTATGAACACATCGAGAAACTCTTTTGGCTGCCCGTGGTGATAATTCTTGGTTCGGCCCTGGCCACCGTGGCCTGGACCTACATCGACATGTATGTGAGCCACTTTTTCTGGGAAAACGGAGCCGAACAGCTCAGGCATCGGCTACAGCCAAACATGTTTATTAAATACAGTTGGTTGTACACCATCCTGCTTACCAGTTGGAGCGCCCTGTATTTTGGAATAAAGTATGCCATGGACTGGCAAACGCAAAAGGAGCGCACCCACGAAGCCGAAATGCTGGCCCAAAAGGCACAAATGGAAATGCTGCGGTACCAGCTGAACCCGCACTTTTTATTTAATTCATTGAACTCCATCCGCGCACTGGTCGACGAGAACAGCATCCACGCCAAGGAAATGATTACCGAACTGTCGGAGTTCCTCCGCTACTCGCTGCTGCATAAAGATACCACCTTTGTAAGCCTCGCCGGTGAGCTCGAAGCGGTGAAACACTATTTTTCTATCGAGAAGAAGCGCTTTGAAGAGAAGCTGGAGATTGAATACCGCATTGCCGACAACACCCGAAACATGCAAATTCTCAGTTTCCTGATGCATCCCATTGTGGAGAATGCCGTTAAGTACGGCATGCAAACCAGCGCCATGCCTTTAAAAATAAGCATATCGAGCCAAAAAACCGGTATGGGACTGATGATTGAAGTGTGCAATTCGGGTAGCTGGATTGATGCCGAAAAAAACAAAACACCCGGAACCGGAACCGGATTAAGCAATGTAGAGAAACGGTTAAAGAATGCTTACGGCGACGCTTACCGTTTTGAGGTGCTAAAAGCTGAGGGCCATACCTGCGTGCGAATCGAAATTAAAGAACCTTACCTGTATGGATAAGCCGCTGATAAAAGCCCTGGTGGTTGACGACGAACGCCTGGCAAGGAAGGACCTAAGCAGCATGTTGGCACGTATTCCCAATGTGCAGGTGGTAGGCGAGGCCGAAGATGTACCCTCGGCCATTAAAGCCATCGAAACGCTCGACCCCGACGTGGTTTTTCTCGACATCCAGATGCCCGGGCAAACCGGGTTCGACCTCATAGAACAGGTTAGTTTTGAGGGAAAAATAATTTTTGTGACAGCCTACGACGCTTATGCCCTGCGCGCTTTCGAGATCAATGCCCTCGATTACCTGATGAAACCCGTTACCCCCGAACGCCTCGAAAAATCGCTCGAACGGATGCAACAGTCCGGCCAAAACCCGGCCAAAGCGGCCGAACCCCTGAACTACTCCGACCGCCTGTTCACCACCGTAGGCTCAAAGATTCAGTTCCTGAAAATAAACACCATCACCCTCATCCGCAGCGAGGGCGACTATACCTACATCACCTGCAACAACGGGGTAAAAGGACTGGTTACCAAATCGATGAAAGAGTGGGAAGAACGCCTGCCCGAAGCGTATTTCTGCCGCGTGCACCGCAACGCCATCATCAATACCGACGCCATTGAACACATCGAAAAATGGTTTAACTACTCGTACCAGGTGAAGCTTACCGGCATCGACGAACCGGTAATCATCAGCCGCCGCTACGCCAAAAAGCTGAAAGATTTGTTTGGCTGAGAACCCACTGAACCGAAAAACCTGCTGCAAACCGTAACCCCAAGACGCCAAAATTTGGGTCCTCAGCTTTTTTCCCTGTATAAAATCCTATCTTCGCAGGCAAAACCAAAGCACATGCCTCTCGAAATTATTTATAGCGATGCGCACCTGGTGGCCATAAACAAGCCGCACGGACTGCTGGTACACCGGTCGAAGTACGCCGACGAGGCCCGCGTTTTTGCCGTGCAGGAACTGCGCAACCAGTTGGAAACCCATGTGTACCCCTGTCACCGCATCGACCGTAAAACCAGTGGTGTACTGCTTTTTGCCCTGAACGAAACAACAAACAGCCTGATGCAGCAGCTTTTTGCCGATAACCAGGTAAAAAAGACTTACCTGGCCATTGTACGCGGCTACACCCCCGACCAGGGTACCATCGACTACCCCTTGACCAACGATAAGGGGAAAATTCAGGAGGCCCTTACGCTTTTTAACACCCTGCAAAGGGCAGAACTCGAGGTACCTTTCGGCAAATTCGCCACCAGTCGCTATTCGCTCGTCGAGGCCCGCCCCCAAACCGGACGGATGCACCAGTTGCGCAAGCACTTTGCCCATATTTTTCATCCCATTATTGGCGACCGCCCGCACGGCTGCAACAAGCAAAACCGCCTGTTTAAAGAGCGCTGGCAACTAACCGACATGCTGCTCCACGCCCGGGAACTGGAGTTTATCCACCCTGTAAGTGGCCAGACGGTAAGCATTAGTGCCACACCCGGACCCGAATTTCAGCGCATGATGGCCTTAATGGGTTGGCAGTAAGCCGGCATTGTTTTGT
The DNA here is from genome assembly GCA_050251815.1 of Salinivirgaceae bacterium. Classification (GTDB taxonomy): domain Bacteria; phylum Bacteroidota; class Bacteroidia; order Bacteroidales; family SZUA-534; genus GWE2-40-63. Next base: position 16,370 of record JBFWMB010000082.1, read on the forward strand.
GACACCTATTGCATCGCGAAAGCAACTTAGTTTATTTTCCTGCCCTGAAAAAGAAAATTTCCACGTGTGAAAATTGTCATCCGATGCGCATCGGATTTAAAGCAATGCGCATCGGATTAAAAGCGATGCGCATCGGTTTGGAAACCTGTAGTTACAAAATAAAACAGAACACCTTAGGGAATTTCGTCCCTTTGCTGTGATTCTACCTCCTGATTGGTTGGGTAGCCCCAGGGGAAGGGAGTAAAAAAAAAACCTCCCCGCATTGGGGAGGCCTAAAGCTAAAAGAAAACACAACATTAACCGAAATTAAGCCACCGAACCACCGCAGTACCTGATTATCCAGGGTAGCACCAGGTGTATTAAGCGTGGCCTTGCCTCCGGTAAGGGTCGAAAGGATAAATCGGATAAATCGAAACCCCTATTTTATCTTTTATCAGCGCATCTTGCCAATGGCATCGATGTAAGCCTCGACACTGGCTGTTAATATGTTGGTGCTGCCCGAGAAGCCGTGATAAATGGCCGAGCCGTTTTTAACCTGCACGTGCACCTTGCCCATATCGTTACTGCCCTTGGTGATGGCCTGAATCAGGAATTCCTCGAGGTGGAGCTTGCGTTTAACCACCTCTTTTACCGCGTTAAACGAGGCATCGACGGGACCGTTGCCCGCTGCGGTAGCCGATTGCAGGTTGCCGTTAATGTCGAGGCGGACGGTGGCCATGGTTTCGGGCGCCGTGCCGGTCGATATGTGCAGGTAGTCGAGTTTAATGCTTCGGTTGCCCTTTTTGTTCAGGTTTACCAGGAACTCCAAATCATTGTCGTTTACCTGTTTCTTCTGGTCGGCCAATTCGAGGAAGCGTTCGTAAATGGCGTCGAGGTCGCCGTTGGGTTTGTACCCCAGTATTTCGAGCCGGTGTTTCAGGGCGGCCCTGCCACTGCGGGCTGTCAGTATAATTTCCGATTCGTTCACACCCACCTCTTTGGGGTCGATGATTTCGTAGTTCTCACGATTCTTGATGACCCCGTCCTGGTGAATTCCCGACGAATGGGCAAAGGCATTCTTGCCCACGATGGCCTTGTTGGCCTGCACGGGCATGTTCATCAGCGAAGCCACCAGCCTGCTGGTCTTCATTATTTTTTGTGTCTGGATGTCGGTATAAAGGTTCAAATCCTGATGGCTTTTCAAGGTCATCACCACTTCTTCGAGCGAGGTGTTGCCTGCCCGCTCACCGATGCCATTCAAGGTAACCTCAACCTGGCGGGCGCCATTTATCACGCCCATAATGGAGTTGGCGGTAGCCATGCCCAAATCGTTGTGACAATGGGTCGATAGAATGGCCTTATCGATGTTGGGCACATGGTTCATTAAATAGGCTATCTTTTCGCCGTACATGGTAGGCAGGCAATAGCCGGTGGTATCGGGAATATTAATTACCGTAGCGCCGGCTTTAATCACGGCTTCGGTAACGCGTGCCAGGAAAGCATTGTCGGAGCGTCCGGCATCTTCGGCATAAAATTCCACATCGTCGACAAAACGACGGGCATATTTAACAGCCTCGATGGCGCGCTGCACAATTTCGTCTTCGTTCGAGTTAAGTTTGTATTTGATGTGGTAGTACGAGGTTCCGATTCCCGTATGGATGCGCCCTCTTTTGGCGTGTTTCAGGGCTTCGGCAGCCACTTCAATATCCTTTTTCACG
>JBFWMB010000083.1:0-17661 GCA_050251815.1 Salinivirgaceae bacterium
AAAATAAAGATTACACTTTTAAAAAAATTTTGTTTTTCTTTTGAAAAAATTTTAACTTGCTTACGATTTTTTTAAGCAACTGAAATTAATTGCAACTGACCGGTTTGTATTTTATTACTTAAGCAAAATTAGGTGTGGTTTTAACGGTAATTTGTGAAATAAAACCCTAAGCTTATGAAAAAACTTCATCGCGAAAAAGCCAAATGCCGACGCACGGGCTATTAAGAGCCCGCCCGCATACTTCAATCGGTTTTTGGATGAAACCGGCAGTGGTTTTTACCCTGCCACCGCATTTTTGTCAAAACCTGGCGTAGATTTTTACTTTCGCTGCTGTTTTTTTGAAAACCCAGCCTAAGTTTTGCCATTTACGCGGTTTTTATCCAACCGATCGGTAATTTTGGCAAAAAACAGCGTTGACCTGCCAAAACTACCGTCCGATACGCCGTTCGTTTCTGTTTTGAGCCAAACTTAGCCTAAGTTTGCTCCAAAACATCGTTTTTAGAATAACCGAATTAATTAATTAAAACCAAACGAGTATGATTAGTATAGCTGTATCCTTACTGAGTAACGCTGAATTGTTTTCCTTTTCAGCCCAGGTAATCGACCTGCTTACCCCGGTCGATACCCAAAATTTAGGCATTAAACCCTATGCCGATAATTTTATCACCAAATTTGGGGATTATAAGCAGGCTTACGAAAAACCACCGGTGTCGGCCCGTGAAATTGTACAAAAAGATGCCTTATGCGATGGATATTTTATTGCCTTAAGCACCCATATACGTAATTTCAGGCACCATCCCGATGCCTCGATGCGCTTAAAGGCCTTAAAACTGTTGGATATTCTGCATAAAGAAGGCAAGCGGGTTTACAGCCTGCCCATGAATAAACAGAGCGCGGCTTTAACGGCAGCCATAAATACCATCGATGCTACGGCTTTAGCCGATGTGGAAGCGTTGGGAGCAGGTACCTGGTATGCTTTCCTGAAAGAGGCGCATAGCGATTTTTTGCAGACCATAAGCCAGGTAACCGGCAATAAGGCCGAAAGCGACCAGATTGCCCCGGCAAGCGTTGCACGCAAGGGCCTCGAAGAAGCCATCCGCCGCTTGCTTACTTTTATTGAGCTGCAATACGGAATTACCGAGGCTGCAGAATTAAACCAATTGCTGGCTCAGATTCAGGCCGTTGCCAATCGGTTCTGAAACCATTTAATTGACGGGAGGCGAAAGTCTCCCGTTTATAATTAAGTATAAGATCTATTTGTAGCCTATTATAGGCTGCTTCTTATTTCTGATAAAAAGGAAGCACCAGGTACTGGTACACATAGCAACCCACGCAAAAACCAAAAATACATTCCAGGCTCGACAGGGCCGCAATCATCCAGACAATCACAATAGGAGCAGTTACCAGTCCCGAAAGATGAAGTACCAGGGCCAGCACCAAGAGCAGGGCTCCCAGTCGGGCAGCAAACAGCTTGGGGGCTTTATCAATGGCCTTCGACCGGAGTTTAAGCCCGCGGCTGATACCGCTTGCTGTATGATGGATCAGGCTTAGCCTGGGTGAGCCAAAACCCCGAACCAGGAAATCGTAGGCCAGAAAAAACAAAATCCAGCTTTGGGGATTCCAGGCAAAGGCCGCCAGCAAAATTAAATTCAGCGATGCAGTTACCCGGGGCAGGTGTTCCGGGATTTTTTCATCAGAAATAGGACAAATCAACGGTTTCATATACTTTGGATTTAAGGTAAAAAAAAAGCCCTCCGAAAGGGAAGGGCTAATTTTATTCATAACGCAAAAGAATTGTTAATTCACAGTTACCCCTCCCGAAAAAAGCAGTCGCATCATACATTGGGTACAATGGCGCTTACTTTTGTTCTTTATGGTCGAGGTACTTTTATTCACTTGTAATGTTTCAATTCGATGCAAACATAATAACATTTCTTATTCAGACAAAATTAAAATAAGATATTTTACTCTTAAATATACATTTTTATTCGTGAGGCTTAAATTTCATGAGTTTGCGAAAGGAAATTTTCTGGTCGAATCCCGACTTATGCCGGGACTGAAAGCGGGAGCGAGGATAAATACCCCGCCTCTTGAGGCGATAATAAGAAATTTTTTTTGTAGATACCCCGTCTGCTTGCTGCGGGGAGCTTCATTACCCGGTGATGAAAAGGCCTCAATAAAATGCATCCAAACTTTGTTTACGTACTTCCCTTTTTAGTGTGAGCCCAAGTTTTTAAAAAAAATTATAAGCCCGTACCTTTATTTTTCAAGGCATGAAGCCGGGTCTTAATTTTTTTTTGTATTTGCTTGTAACGAAATAAAATTTGTCTCGTCTATAACTCGAAACCTTGATAACAGAAACGTTCTTATTTAATCCTGAAACATTATCAATAAAATTAAAACCAGGGAGTAGTATCTATATCCTGACCGGAAAAAATACGCTCGCATGTTAACCCTTAAAACCACATATCATGAATACGGTGTCTGATTTTCGAACCTGTTTAACAAAACCCCTTTTAACCCTTTGGGTAATGGCAACAGGTTTGAAAATTTGGCTTAAATCCTGGACTTTATGGTTAATTGGCCGTCTGCTTAAAGGAATTCAAAGTGCATTGTGCTGGTATGCTATAGGCGATGCGTCGCTGGTGCCGGTTTCTGCGCTTGCCTTTAAAGCATCAATGAACACACGGCATCCTGAGCCCCGGAAAGCTTTGGAAAAGGTAGCCGGAAATTTGGCAGCTAAAAAGACCTTACAAAGTGGTTTTAAGGGAACCCCATGGTTTAAATTACCTCGTGTGGCATTAACCCTTGCCGGCACGAATAGTTATATACCCTTAAAACCAAATTATTATGAAAAAATTAGTTTTATTGATGGCAGGCCTGATGATTCTGGCCACATCGAGTGTAAGTGCTAAACGGTTGCCAACAGCGGCTGCCAAGTTACCTGAAGCTTTCAAGCACAAAATCGAAAAGTCGATTGATTATCCTAAAGAAGCCGTTGAAAACGGGCTTGAAGGCGATGTGTGGCTGAAAGTATGTGTAAATGAGGAATCGCGGGTAAAAATTATCGATTTAAGTGCTACCAGTCCCGAGTTGGGCGAGCATGTTAAAAAAGAACTGGGCTCGCTTTATGTAAATAACCCGGGTTGCATGGCCGGCGAGACCTTTTACGTAAAAATACGATTTACGGTAACTAATTTGTAAAGACTTCTTAGTGTTGTTGTTTGCATGCGACGAAGCGTTTCTCAGACGTGGAGCATCGTAGAAAAAGCGGATCGGAAAAGCGATCCGTTTTTCTTTTTTAGCGGTTCGACGAAGTACGCACAATTAGGGTAGCCGGAACAATAATTTCTTTGGTTTCGCCTTTTCCCAGTTTGCCTTCAATCTGTTCAAACAGCAGTTTGGCCGCAAGAATACCGATTTTCTCGGGATTTTGGTCCATGGTGGTCAGCGTAGGTTCAATGTAACGCGAGCGGTTGCTGTTCGAGAAGCCCACCACGGCAATATCGTCGGGAATGTTCAACCCCATTTCCTTAATGGCAAATAAAGCGCCAATGGCCACTTCGTCGTTAATTCCAAAGATGGCATCGGGCGGGGTTTCCATTTTTAAGAGTTTCAGCGTAGCTTCTTTGGCATCTTCAACCGTTAAATTGCAACGCACAATCAATTTAGAATCGATTTCCATCCGGTGGTTTTCAAGGGCTGCTTTATAGCCCCGGTAACGGTTGCGTCCGATAAGCATGTGTTCGGGACCGGTTATCAGGGCAATACGCTTGCATTGTTTTTCAATCAGGTGCGAAACGGCCAAATAAGCCGCATCGGCGTCGTTGGCCACCACCTTGGGCACGTTAATTTCTTTTGAGGTACGATCAAAAAGTACCAGGGGCACATCGTTCTCCTGAATGTAGTGTATGTGATCAAATTTATCGGTAGCTTTCGACAGGGAGACAATCATGCCGTCGACCCGGTGATCGATAAAGCCATACACGTTTTTCTGTTCCTTGTTCCGGTCCTCGTTCGACGAACTCACCAAAACCAGGTATCCGAGTCCGTTGGCTACCTGTTCAATGCCTTTAACCACCGAAGCATAAAAGGCACTAACAATTTGTGGAACCACCACACCAATGGAGTAGGATTTTTGGGTTTTTAGGGCAACAGCCATCGAATTGGGGCGGTATTTCAGCTTTTTGGCCATCTCGCGTACCAATACTTTGGTATCTTCCGATATCTCCGGTTTGTCCTGGAGCGCCCGGGAAACGGTTGAAACCGAAACGCCCAGGGCTTTTGCGATATCTTTAATGGTGGCTGCTTTTTTCATTGTTTACAGGGGTAACACGTAAATAATTAAACTAAATACCAACGATTTTTTGTTTTGTAAGCAAAAAATCAATTAATATTTTACAAAAATAGAAAAAAACCATCCACTTGGTTGGTTCCGGAAGGGAAAAACCAGTAAATCGATAAGAATTAATGTTCAAAGCCCTAAAAGCAGGGGGTGCTATTCCGATAAATTGCTTTTAACAAAATTCAGGGGCAGCAATTGGGCAATGTTTTTAATTACCTGAATCCGTTGCTTTCCAACCAGAATGACTTCGATGGGCGATTCAAAACGCATCTCTGTTTCGAGCAAAACCTGACGGCAGGCACCACAGGGAGGAACCGGAGTAGCTAAAATTCCGTTACTGTTCGATGCACAAACCGCAATGGCTTTTACTTTTACATCGGGGAAATTGGAGTTGGCATAAAAGATGGCCACCCGCTCGGCACAAAGCCCTGAAGGATAGGCTGCATTTTCCTGGTTGTTGGCACTGAAAACTTCGCCATTGGCCAGTAAAACACTGGCTCCCACATTGAAATTGGAATAAGGTGCGTAAGCTTTCAGGGTAGCTTCGCGAGCCTGCGAAATAAGCTGTTGGTATTCGCTTGATAGCTCTTTTTCTGATTCGTATTCAAATACGGTGGTTATGTATTCCTTTTTCACAAGAATTTATTTTAGTTAAATACATGGTTGTACCTACCGGACAACCTGTTTTTTTATCACGAAAACCCTGCTGCTTAATTAACTTAAAACAGCGCGTTTCCGTTTTTTTAGCCGCCAAATGTACGAATTTTACTGGTAATAATCCTGTAAAATGAAGTAAAACAAAGCCGTTTGCCAATTATTTTTATAAAATACAGCAAAATTTCCTATAAAAACGGAATACCGCAGCACATTGACTTGGTTTGGAGCAGTTGTTAATTACTATTTTACAAGTTTTGTGTTTCGATGGTAAGGGGCAAACAGAAAAGTTCTATTTTGGCAGCTTAAAAGAAAGATACATGAAGTTAATGCTATGCAGCCTCCTTTTAGGGATAGGGACCAGTATAAGTGCCCAGACATTAACCCGCGATGCCTATGTGGCACAATACAGCGATTGGGCAGTGGCCGAAATGAAACGGACCGGGATTCCGGCCAGTATTACCCTGGCCCAGGGTATCCTCGAATCGAATAACGGAAACAGTACCCTGGCGGTAAAAGCAAACAACCATTTTGGCATTAAATGTCATAAGGATTGGACCGGACGTACGTTTATTCACGACGATGATCGTCCCAACGAATGTTTTCGCCGGTATCGTTCGGCTTATGAATCGTTTAAAGACCATTCCGAATTTTTAACGCGGCATCAGCGCTATGCGTTTTTGTTTGAGTACGAAGTTACCGATTATAAAAACTGGGCGCAGGGGCTGAAAAAAGCGGGCTATGCCACGCATCCCAAATACGATAAGCTGTTAATTAAGATTATTGAAGAAAATAAACTGTATCGTTTCGATGATAAGAAATACAAACCGGAGAAATTCCTGGCCGAACGGGCACAAAACTACCTCCCGATTGATATTGACGATTACGAAATCAACCCGTTTGGAAACGATATCCAAACCTACAACCGGATTGATTATGTGGTGGCCAAACCCGGCGATACCCATCTTTCGCTGGCTGAAAAATATGAAATGATGCCCTGGCAGATTCTCAAATACAACGAACTGGATTCGGGGCGCGAAATAAAGCCGGGCATGCGCATTTACCTGCAGCCCAAGCGTCGCAAAGCCGATGTAATTCACAAGCATCACATAGTGCAGGAGGGTGAGGACATGTATTCCATTTCGCAGGAATATGGCATTAAACTAAAGCATTTGTACCGGCTTAACAACATGGAACCGGGCACAACCCCCGAAGTGGGACAAGAGTTATCGCTCCGGAAACGAATCAGGGAAAAATAAACCGGACCAGACGCTTACAGCTTTAGTTTAAGCTGGTCGGCCTGGGGCATTCCACGCAGCATATCGGCAATGGGCATCCGCTTTTTTCCGGAAAGTTGTACTTCGTGCAAATGGATATAGCCATCGATAACGACTACTTTAAGTTGCGTTTTGTTTTCGATAAGCAGGGTTCCGGGTTCCAGATTATGCGGGAGGTTTTCAAAGGTTGATTGGTATATTTTAAACGGGAGCAAGGAACCGTCGGGTTTTTGGAATTCACTCCAGGCTGCCGGGTGGGGGCTTAGGCCACGGATTAAATTGTGAATATCGAAGCCTGAAACTTCCCAGTTTACCCTGCAATCGTCTTTGAATAGTTTGGGCGCCTGTTTCAGCCGGTTTTCAGCGATCTGTGACTGCGGAATTTCCTGATAGTTTTTATCGATTACTGCCTGAACGGTTTTCACCATAAGTTTTGCTCCCAGGTGCATCAATTGGTCGTGAATTTGGCCGGCGGTATCGTTTGGACCAATGGGAATGGCTTCCTGAAAAAGAATGTTCCCGGTATCAATTTCGTGTTTTAAAAAAAAGGTGGTAACCCCGGTTTTTTGTTCGCCATTTATTATTGCCCAGTTAATGGGCGCAGCTCCCCGATAATGAGGAAGCAAAGAACCGTGCAGGTTGATGGAACCTAAGGGAGGCATGTTCCACACGCTTTCGGGCAGCATCCGGAAAGCAACAATTACATTCAAATGGGCATTCAGCTGACGCAATGCTTCGAGAAAAGCGGGATTTTTCAGCTTTTCGGGTTGTAGTACCGGAAGCCCTTGCTGTTCGGCGTATTTTTTAACTGCCGACTGTTGGAGTTTTTGCCCGCGGCCGGCGGGTTTGTCGCTGGCTGTTACCACACCAACCACCTGGTAACCATTTTCGACCAGAGCTCTTAAACTCTCAACGGCAAAGTCGGGTGTTCCCATAAATACGATTCTGAACTCAGCTTTATTCATAGTGCTTCGGTTTTGTTTTTTTGTGGTGCAAAACTATTTATTTTCGCCGAGTTTAGCCCCATGGGAATAAAAAAAGCTGCACCGGGCAGCTTTTAATTTCGTTATATTAATGGGTTTTTTCATAACATCGTATCCAGTCAATCTCCATGGAAGCCGGTAGGTTTTCAGGGTTTGCTTTATTGGCAATTCCTGCCGAAAACAAGAGGTATAAAGGTTCGTTGGGAACTCCTTGTGTAGTTGAAAACACTTCGGTATTGTTTATTTTCCAGGTTATTTTTTCGGGAGTCCATTCCATGGTGTAAATATAATATCCTTTGGTGAAACTGCTTGCGTTTACCGAAGTGCTGATTTTTTTAGCACTTTTGGGGTTTTGTGCATCGCCATAATGCGTCGCCAGCTGCATTTTGTTCCGCTTGCTCATGTTGAATTTGAGCACATCAATTTCGGGAAGGATTTTCTCTCCCTTCAACCAAAATGCCTGATACACCGGATAAGCATCGGAGAGTTTTATTTTGGCTTCGAACTTTCCGTAAAGTTGCCTGAAACTGTGCGCTGAACTTAACATGCCCGAAGTATAGTCAAAGTCCTGTTCCGAAAATCCGTGAACCGGATGCCAGACTTTGCCCCGGGCTTTTTCATTGCGGGTAACCAGTTTCAGTGTGGTTCCGTTCAGTTCCACGTTTTGGTTGTCGGTGTAATATTGCTTGTCGCCGGCCATCACATAACGATCGTTTAGCAGCATTTTACCCCAAAAGAAAGAGTTCATCCACCGGGTTTCGTCCACCGTACCCTGATTGAAATCGTCTTCGAACGTTAATTTCCAGGCTTTGAGTGCATCAAACTTAGTGGAGTCTTTAACTTTAAAATACCAACTTATGGATTCGCTTTTTTGCAGGGCTTCAAACTCCTGTTCTTTTTGGTAATCGTCGGTTTTTTTCCACTTGTCTTTGTCGAGCAGGTAGTTTTTCTGGTTAATAAAAGCTTCGGAATTTATTTCCTGTTCAAGGGTTTGGTATTCGTTTAACAGCTCAGAACCTTCGGTTTCAATAAAAGCCTGGTACGATTTTGATGCTTTGAATTTTTCCCAGAACTTAATGGGCTCACTGTTTTTAAGCTGCTTGTATTCCTGTTCTTTGGCAAAAGTTTCGGTATTGGTGTAGGTTAGCGATTTTAAGGTTTCCTGGTATTCCGCCGACTGTAAATAGGCTCCCAGCTCTTCAAACTGCTTTAGTTCGTCCGATTCTTTAAAGCTCAGGTATTGATTTAACTGTGGTGAATTGGCAAATTTTAAATAGCTTTTAATTTTTGCGTCTTTTTTTAGTTTCTCAAATTGCTGTTCCTTAGTGTATTCTTCGGTGTTGGCAAATTGCAATTGCCTGAGTTTGGTTTTGTAATCGTCGGAGTTTAAGTATTCATTAAGGGCTTCATACTCAACCAAAGGGGTGGGTTTTTCCGCTTCATCCTTGTTTTTCAGTTTTTGGTAGGCTTTAACCTCGGGATTGGAGCGTAGTTGTTTTAAGAGTTGCTTTTTTGCGATTTCATTTTTCAACTGTTCCTGTAACTCCGCTTTTAAGTTCTTTAACGCATCGGAGCTAACAAAAGCTTCCAATTCGTTGTAAGTAGCCAGAAATTCCGAATCGTGCAGTTCGTTGTATATTTTTAATTCCTTACTGTTTTTGATTTTATAATAGCTGGTAAGGGCTTTTGATTTTTTTAGCTGTTTGTATTGTTTTTGTTTATCGTGTTCGGCTTTTAGCTGCTGGTTCAGTTGCAACAGGTATTCTTTATGCTCGTTGCCTTCGAACTGGCGTTGCAGTTCATGGTATTTTGCCAGGTTATCGGAATCGTTTATCGATAAAAAGCGCTGGTAGTCATTCGACTGCAATACGTTGAAATAGTTGACTATACGTTTGTCTTTTTTTAATTGCTGAAACTTTTGTTCTTTCTGAAAGCCGTCGGATTTTTTATAATCGAGTTCGATTATGTTTTTTTTGTTGGTTTTAAAGGCCTCAGATTCGACTAGTTCCTTAAGCTCGTAGTACGATTTTAATTCAGGACTTTCAGCAAACTCCAAAAGTTTTTGGTATTCTTCGACCAGGGCATTGTGTGCCGATTCAATTTTTTCTGTCGAAGGGATTAGCCCCAGGGATGCACGTATTGAAAAACTAAAATTTGCCATATAATTACCAAATGTTTATACAAAGTTAATATTAAAGTGCTTTAGGCAAGGTAAAATAAAAGGTTGTTTCTTTGTTTACTTCACTTTCGGCCCAAATTTCACCACCATTTTTTAAAACAAACTCTTTGCAAATAATAAGTCCCAGTCCGGTTCCCGGTGCGTCTTCCTGCGAAAGATGCTGTTTCATATCAATCTTAAATAAGCGGTTTAACAGTTCGGGCTCAATTCCTTTTCCATTATCGGTAACTTTTAATTGAAGCATGTCGCCATCTTCTTTTGCTTCAATACGAACCAAACCATTTTTTGGGGTAAACTTTAATGCATTCGACAGTAAATTCCTAAAAATAGTTTTTACCATATCCACATCGATGTAAGCATGTAAGTGTTTCTCAATGGATGTTTCAACGTTAATCTGGTTTTGGCTGGCGTTTACATCGAGCAATTCAACTACTTCATTTACAATTTCGCTTATATTGGCCCGTTTAAAGCTGATTTTTAAACTTCCGGTTTGTGATTTAGCCCATTGCAATAAATTTTCGAGTAGGTTAAAAGCTCCCCGCGAGTATTTGTTTATTTGCTTAATGTATTCATGCGCTTGTTCGGGAGCAATTTTTTCCTGTTTCTGAATTAGTAAATCGGAAATGCTGATTACGGTACTAAACGGGTTTTTTAAATCGTGAGCTATAATGGTGAAAAACTTATCTTTTGTAGCATTAATGTCTTCCAATTGTTTTTTTTGCGTCTTGATATTCTCTTTTTCTTCTTCAAGGGCAAATTTGCTGCGTTGAATCTCAAGCGTTCGTTTGGTAAGTTTTTCTTCCAGAATATTATAGTCGCGTAAGCGTTTAATTAGCGAAACCAGTACATTTTTCCATAGTTCGGGGCGTTGCTGGGTTACCTGGTTAAAGGTGCTTTGTTTTAACTCCAGTAGTTTGCTATCGCGAATGGCAGTAACGGTAGCTGAACGCACGGCACTGTCGATGAGTGAATATTCGCCAAAAAACTGCTTATTGTTAAGTGTAGTAAAAATATAATCGTTATCGTGAATCTGTACCGAACCTTCAATAATAACATACATGGCATTTCCAATATCGCCTTTTTTAAAAAGTGCGTCATCTTTTTTAAGGTGAACTTCGGTCATACTTTTAACAAACTCCATTAAAATGGAATCATCAAAAGCAGAGAAAATTTCAACTTCTTTTAGGAGAAATAAAACTTCGTTATTTAAGGTGCTCATTACAAAAAATTTGCATGAAATGTTTTTCGATTTGTGTACTAAGATAATTGTAAATATGAAGTTTTCAAAGTATGGGTGAAGCTCTTTTATTCATTTTTTTTAATATTTAGCATTTCTGGTTTATTTTTATAAAACGATAACTTATATAAGTTGTTGTTTGTTAGTAGTATGGATTATAATGAGGGGTAAAGATAAATTTTAACGACGGCAACAATTTTAATTCGGGTTAAACGAAAAAATGAACGATTCTTCGTGTTCCTGGTACTTTGCTTAAACCGGCTTTAACGATGCGGGATTCTTTTAACGAATAATGTAGCTAATTCAGCCTGCAATCGAACTAATTTTTCTATTTTTATGGAGAATTCATAAAAGGAATAACATGAAAACCCCAACAATAGTTACTCAGGATAATTGGCTTACACCTTATAAAGATGTGATAAAAAAACGCATGGATAAAGCCTTAGCTAAGAAGAGTGAACTTTTGCAGAAAAAACACCGCCACCTGGCCGATTTTGCGAATGGCTATTTTTCGTTTGGATGTTTTTACGAAAACGATCAACTGATTTTTCGGGACTGGATGCCTAATGCCACCGCACTTTATCTGTTAGGCCCTTTTTCAAATTGGCAGCCTGATGAACGATTTGCTTTTTCCAAATTGGATCATGGCGTTTGGGAATTGCGTTTAAAAAAAGGGATAGTAAACCATCAGGATTTGTATAAGTTCAAGGTTTATTGGGATGGAGGACAGGGTGAAAGAATTCCGGCCTGGGCCCGACGGGTTGTTCAGGATGAAAATACAAAAATATTTTCGGCTCAGGTTTGGCTGCCTGAACAGGAATATCACTGGCAGCATTCGCTAAAAAATATGAACCAGGCACCCCTAATCTACGAGGCTCATATTGGAATGGCCGGAGAGGATGAAAAAGTAACTACCTATAAGGAATTTAAAGAGCAGGTGTTGCCCCGCATAGTAACCTTGGGTTATAATACCATTCAGTTGATGGCCATTCAGGAACATCCGTATTATGGCTCGTTTGGCTACCATGTCAGTAGTTTTTTTGCAGCAAGTTCCCGTTTTGGAACTCCCGAAGAGCTTAAAGCACTTATTGATGAAGCCCACAAACACGGAATTCGTGTTATTATGGATTTGGTTCATTCCCATGCGGTAAAAAACGAGGTTGAAGGGCTGGGTAATTACGATGGAACCCGTTACCAGTTTTTTCATGAAGGATCACGGGGTGAGCATCCCGCCTGGGATTCGTATTGTTTTAATTATGGAAAAAATGAAGTATTGCATTTTCTTCTTTCCAATGTGAAATTTTGGATTGAAGAATACCATTTCGATGGCTTCCGTTTCGATGGTATTACCAGCATGTTGTATTTTGATCATGGATTGGGGCGCGATTTTACCAGTTACGACCATTATTTTGATGGGGGACAAGACGAAGATGCTATTGTGTATTTAACCCTGGCAAACCAATTATTGAAAGAATTGAATCCTAATGCCCTCAGTATTGCTGAAGAAATGAGTGGTTATCCGGGATTAGCTGCTCCGGTGGAATGGGGTGGCATGGGTTTTTCGCACCGACTGGCTATGGGAATTCCTGACTTCTGGATTAAAACACTGAAAGAAACAAAAGACGAAGACTGGGATTTGGGTAAAATTTACCATGAATTGACTTCAAAAAGAGACGAAGAACTCGTTATTTCGTACACCGAATCGCATGACCAGGCTTTGGTTGGTGATAAAACCATTGCTTTTCGCTTGATGGATAAAGAGATGTATTTTCACATGTTGATCGACGATTCCAACCTGATTATTGATCGGGGAATAGCCTTGCACAAAATGATTCGTTTGGCAACTGCTGTTTCTGCCGGTGGAGGTTACCTGAATTTTATGGGGAATGAATTCGGGCATCCCGAATGGATTGATTTTCCCCGTGAAGGAAATAACTGGTCGTTTAAATATGCTACCCGTCAATGGAGCCTGGTGGATAGGGAAGATTTGAAATACCGTTACCTGAATGAATTTGATAAAGCCATGGTTCAATTAATTGCTTCCAAAAAACTATTAACCATATTCCCTTTTTATCCGCAAAAAGTTGACAATGGAGATAAAGTGCTGGCTTTTTCGCGTTCCGATCTAATTTTTGTGTTTAATTTTCATTCAACCAAAAGTTACACCGACTATGGCATTGAAGTGCCTGAAGGAAGATACAAATATATTATGGGAACTGATGAACTTCAGTTTGGAGGCTTTGGCCGACTCGATGAAACGCAGTCATTTATATCGCTGCCCATAGAAAACGAAAATAAAAAACACCAGATTAAACTTTATTTGCCTGCACGTACAGCGCTTGTACTTGAAAAAATACCAGTGCCTAAAGTTTATCAACGGCTGGGTTTATTGAAGAAGAAATAACGTATGAGTAAAATTGCAATTTATCAGGTTTTTACCCGCCTGTTTGGAAATAAAAACAATAAATTTATACCTCACGGAACCTTTGTTGAAAATGGCGTTGGAACCTTTGCCGATTTTACCGACAAAGCTTTACAGGAAATCAAAAAGTTGGGAATAACCCATATTTGGTATACGGGAGTAATTGAACATGCCACTTGCATGGAATATCCGGAGCATCAGATTAAAAGACAGCATCCCGCAACGGTAAAAGGCAGGGCCGGTTCGCCTTATGCCATAAGCGATTATTACGATGTAAATCCTTATCTGGCACTTGATGTTGAAAAGCGGATGGAAGAATTTGAACAGTTGGTTTCGCGGACGCATAAAAATGGAATGCAGGTAATTATTGATTTTGTGCCAAACCACGTAGCCCGTCAATACAGTTCCGATGTTTATCCGGAAAAAGATTTTGGTTTAAACGACGATATCCATCAAGCCTTTTCACCCGCTAACGATTATTATTACCTTCCGGGCCAGCCCTTGCATTATTCCGATTCTATGGGAACACTGTTGCCCGATGATAAATTGGGGCCTTATAAGGAATTTCCGGCAAAGGTTACCGGTAATAATCAGTTTCATGCGCATCCTTCAATAAACGATTGGTACGAAACCGTAAAATTGAATTACGGGGTCGATTATTTTAATGGCGAAACTGCATATTTTGAACCGGTTCCGCCACTTTGGGATAAAATGCTCGATATCTTAACTTTTTGGGCATCAAAAAAAGTAGATGCTTTTAGGTGCGATATGGCTGAAATGGTTCCTGTGGAGTTTTGGAACTATGTAATACCAAAACTAAAAGGGTTGTACCCAAATTTAATATTTATAGCTGAGGTTTATAACCCTCAATTGTATCACAGCTTTATCCATCACGGACGATTTGATTATTTGTATGATAAGGTAGGTTTGTACGATACGCTCAGGCTGATAATAAATAACAGAGAAGATGCGAGTGCAATTACGCAGTGCTGGCAACATTTGAATAATTTGGATGCTTACATGCTTCGCTTTTTGGAGAATCATGATGAGCACCGCATTGCCAGTACACAATTTTGTGGCGATCCGTGGAAAGCAATCCCGGCCTTGTTGGTTTCAGCAAGTTTACATACCGGTCCGGTGATGCTATATTTTGGTCAGGAGGTTGGAGAAACAGCTCAAGGGGAAAGCGGATATAGCGGTGATGATGGAAAAACAACCATCTTCGATTTTTGGGGAGTTCCCGAACATCAGAAGTGGATGAACCTGGGGAAGTTTGACGGGGGTGGTTTGGATGAAGACCAGAAAAAACTGCGTGATACTTACCGTCAAATCATGAATTTGGCCATAAATGAACCCGCTATTTCGCAAGGCAGGTTTTATGATTTAATGTGGATGAACCATTTTGAAGGCGGGCCCGATCATCGGTTTATTTATGCTTACCTGCGTTATTTTGAAAAAGATACCCTGCTATTTGTTTTGAATTTCGATAATATATCAGAACACCGGTTTCGGATAAAAATTCCTGAACATGCTTTAAACGCAATGGGTACAGACATCTATGGAACTTATAGGATGATTCCGGTATTTGGCCAGGCAGGCCCCCAGGAATTAAAAATTGTTGATGTTGCTTATTTGGGAATTGAAACAGAACTACCACCCAACAGTGCTTTGGTTTATCGCCTAACAACGGTTTAATTCCAATCTGAATTTCAGGTCTTAGGAATCAAGATTGGCATGAATAATTTTTAAAAGCTCAATTCGATTGATGGGTTTGGTAATAAAGTCGGTACAACCTGCTTCTAAACAAATATTTCGGTCTTCGTCGGAACTATGGGCTGTTTGGGCTATAATGGGTTTGTAGAATCCCAGCAGGCGAATTTTTTTTGTGGCTTCAATTCCATCGAGACGCGGAAGCCTGATATCCATAAGAATAAGATCAATATCGGGGTGTAACCTGACTTTGTTTAAGGCTTCGAATCCATCGGTGGCATGAATAATTTTTGCATTACTGGGTAAGAGCAGGGTGTCTAAATAGGACTGATTAAATGTATCGTCTTCCACAATCAGAATTTTTTTATCGTTCCATTGTAAATCCAGTTCCAGTTCGTCTGTTTGATTGCTTTTATCGAGTGATAGTGCCTGCTCGTAAGGAATTGTAAAATAAAATGTGGTTCCTTTTTGAGGTTCTGAATCAAGCCAAATAGTTCCGCCCATTAATTCAATAAACCCTTTGCAGATGGGCAAACCAAGACCAGCTCCCTCAAAATTCCGGGCATAGCCTTCTTCCGTCTGGCCAAAACGTTCAAAAATCAGGCGATGCTTCGATTTAGGAATGCCAATCCCCGTATCTTTAACATGAAAAATAATAGTCGCGTCTTTTATCTCATAGCCCAGTTCAATAAACCCATCGTAAGTGAATTTTAAAGCGTTGTTTAGCAGGTTGGTAATAACCTGTTGAATTCGGGAACTGTCGCAATGAATTAATGCTTTGCTTCCTTTTATGGGCAATATGGTTTTAATCTCGATATCCGATTCGTTGAAAAAATTGGGAGGCAGGGTTTGCAGTGCATCCAGTATGAGTTGGTTCAAATCGTAATCGTGTTTATTAATTTTGAGCTGGCCCACTTCAATTTTCGATAAATCGAGAATGTTGTTAATGATATTCAATAATTGATTGCTCGATTTAAAGATGACATCTAAAAATTGTTTTTGCTTCAGAGGCGGTTGTTCTGTGTTACGCAATAATTCGGTATAACCGGTTATGGCATTCATGGGCGAACGAATTTCGTGGCTCATGTTTGCTAAAAATGCCGATTTGAGTTTGTTGTTTTCTTCCGCTTCGTTTTTTGCTTTAATTAATTCACGTTCCATATTTAATCGGTAAATACTTAATGCAAAAACGCTGGCCAGTTGTTTAAGTATCACTATATCGTGTTCCATGTAAGGTCTGTCGCTACCGCTTACATATATCTGGCCAATGAGTTCGTCATTAAAAGTAGCAGGTACCATTAAGCAATTTTCGCGGGTCATACTGCATTCAAAAATATTATTCTCGGCTAAAAAATCTTTTAAATGGTTCGATATAAAAGGAACTTTTTTTGCCTGCATGCGATTAATCAGACAGTTGTATTTTTTATCGTTTAAACAGGGTTCGTGATCTTCGGTAATGGCTTTAAGCGAATAGTTTTCAGAAACCTGCCATTCCAATTGTTTGGTTTCCGTATTCAACGATGAAACAAATCCGGTAGAGCTTTTGGTGATGGAAAGTGCGGTTGAAAGAATTTTTTTTGCAATATTTTCTTCCGATAATTCGGGCAATAAAATGGTTTGACTAATTTCAGCCAGCACTTTATTAATGGTTGCCTCTTTTTTTAAGGCTTTTTCAATGTTTTTGCTTTCGGTAATATCGCGGTAGGTAATTACGGCACCTTCCAGTTGGTTTTTATTGTTGAAAACGGGAAAAGTAACCGATAAAATGCTGGGTCCGTTTTTTATCTTACGCACCGTACGATGTGGAGTTTTTGAATTCAGAACCAATTCAAGGGAACAATTTAAACAAGGATTATCCATGTTGTGGATTACCTTGTGGCATTTCAGACCTTTCAGCGTATTGTTGAATTGTGGATATTGTTCTTTAAACTTATTGTTGGCATATTTAATTTTAAAGTCGGGACCAATAAAAACAGCACTGTCAATCATGCTGTCGATAAACTGCATTTTTTCCTGTTCTGCCTTTAAAAGAGCTTCTTTAACCGTTTTTATTTCACTGATATCGCTTATAAAACCCTGCAATAGGATTTGTTTGTTGTTTATAACCTGCAAATTTCCCTTAAGTTGCAGCCAAAAGGTATTACCGTTGGATCCTATTACTGACCATTCAAAACAAAAAGTTGAAGAAGGCTTTTCGGTAATGTTTTTAATAAACGGCTTGAAGTTATCTTTATTAAGACTTTCGAGAAAATTGGGGGTATTGTTTATTTGATCAAGATCAAATAAAAAAAATGTTGGTTGAGAATTGTAAAAGTAGTTTTCGCCTGTTGTCAGGTTCCAGTCAAAACGAACCAATCCGCTTTGTTGCCATAGGTGGATATCAGATTCGGAAAGGGTTCGTATTGATTTTTTCATTAATGTACCTGATTCAGGGTTTTTCAATGCTAAACTACCAAAAAATAATTAGTTTCTACGAGTTATTAATCCATATGTTCCAATTTTAAACGGGTGGGTTGGTAAGGAATGGTAAAATATATACTGGAACCCATTCCCTGATAAGATTTTATCCAGATTTTGCCGCCCATCAATTCAACCAGCCCTCTCGAAATGGGTAAACCAAGTCCGGTACCTCCTGTATTAATTGATATGGCCGGATTGCTTTGTACAAAACGATCGAAAATGTGCTTTTGATATTCAACAGGTATTCCGTCGCCGGTATCTTTTACATAAAACACCATGTGTTGATTGTTTTCGATGGAATAGCCCAACTCCACAAAACCTTTTTGGGTAAAGTTTAATGCATTTTCAATCAGGTTAATTAAAACCTGTTTAAGTCTCGATTCATCAGCATTAA
>JBFWMB010000084.1:0-17552 GCA_050251815.1 Salinivirgaceae bacterium
TCGCGATGAAGTTTTTTCATAAGCTTAGGGATATATTTCACAAATTACCGTTAAAACCACACCTAATTTTGCTTAAGTAATAAAATACAAACCGGTCAGTTGCAATTAATTTCAGTTGCTTAAAAAAAGCGTAAGCAAGTTAAAATTTTTTCAAAAGAAAAACAAAATTTTTTTAACCGTGTACGCTTTCTTTTGCGCCCTCGCGCCTTAGCGGTAAAAATTAAAACCGTGAACCCTTTCTTTTGCGCCCTCGCGTCTTAGCGGTAAAAATTAAATCAGCAGGCCAAGCGCCGGTAAGGCCCTTTCTTTAACAAATCAACGGGTATAAAACCCCAAAGCATCCCGATAAGATTGGGATTGGAAACTTATTTCGTAGCAAACCTGCCCGATGGTCAGGCGGGCCTGCCCGGCGTTAGGAAGGGGTTGCGGGGTTTTTATACCCTCCGATTTCATCGGGATTTGTTCAACTTATAATTTTCACTTCGCTATCACTTGTGAAAATTTAGTTTCACAAAAAAACCAGCCAACTTACCCGCATTATAAAATTATTTCCTAGCTTTGGTTAACTGAAACCAAAATAAATGAACCAAACAACCCTGAACCCCAACGGCCTATTTAGTAAAAATAAACCCAACTGGCTGCGTTTATCCTACCAGTTTTGGGTGGATAATGGTAGGTTGGGTTCTTTTATTTTATAGTTGGCAGTAAGCAAAAAAACGAACAAATGAAAAAAGAATTTTATATTTTATTGATTTTTATAGCGATCTTAAGTTGTGGAAAGAATTCTAAAAATAATGGCAAAGAATTTAATAAAATAGCCAAAGTTACAATTGATTCATGCAAAAATTGGGGAAAACCATTAACCTCATTTGAAGTAAAATTTCCATCCAAATACCAGATTAATTATAATACTCAACCAGGACAATATATGGCTTTGACATTGAATAATTCTTCTAATATAATTATTCAACAAATTTCATTTGGACGCAGCGAAAATATCGATACTGAAGAAAAATTAAAATTCTATTCTAGCAAAATGGAAAAGGCACTCAACATGACAAAAGGTTATATAGCTGACACTTGTGTATATGAAAAATATGCACAAAATGATTATTTTATATGCAAAGGAATTTTTGACTTTAGTTTATATAATGTTCAATCATATGAAGGAAAATATAATTTTTCTTCATTCTTAATCTTACCAAAAGATACTGAATACAATGGTGTAGCGATTTCAATAATGACAAAAAAAGAATTTTATAATAAAGAATTAGCAAATAAAGCTGAAGAAATTATTGAAACATTGAGATTTAAAAATGATTAAAAATGCCTACTGCCAACACTGCATATAGCTCATGGTGGGCAATTAGCCCGTCCCACGGCGGATTTCCACTCGATTTCTTTGTCCTCGCGGACACGAAATCGCTAGAAAATCCACCACGAAGCCATATGCAAAACGTTATGGGCAACCTTAACGAGCGACAGTGCAAATAGATAAGATGAAGGAAACCGAAATTGAATATAATCTTTCAACCTATGTGCAGCGGATTGAAAAGGACATTGAACTTGGTAACTTTAGGACTACCAAGACAGAAGACTTTTTTCTTCGTGTATTAAGCCTTGCCTACAACTTAGACAACCTTGAAAACCTTGCGTATGACAAGATTAATACGATAGCAATTGACCTAATCGACAGAAAAAAAGAAATTGGCGTTCAAGTTACAGCTCAAAAATCAAACGAAAAGAAAAAAATAGATGATACAATAGATGACACTATTTCTGTTTGGAAAAATCAAGGAATAAAAACTCTTTGGATTTTGTTTATATCGGAAACACCATACATCAAAAAAAATATTGATACATCAAATCTTTACATTGAAAAAGATGGTCTAAAAGTGTACATTAAAACCACAAGAAGACTTATTGGAGATATAAACAAACACCCTTTTGAAGAAAGATTAAAAATTGATGAAATACTAAAACAAGAGGTTTCAACGGAATATCACGGTCTTTCAAGACTTTCACTTTTCAATGAAATTTCAAGAGGTCAAAAAATTGTAAATGACAATTTCTTCAATCTTGAATCAACAATTTATTATAGCAAAACAGAATACAAGACAATAAACTATCTTGCTAATCAATTCAGCAATGGAAAGCTAAAAGAGTATTGTATTCTTGGAAATCCTTGTAGTGGAAAAACAACTTTTGCCTACTCAATAATTCAAAAAATAAGCAACAGAAAAACATTCTATTTAAATCTTGGAAACCCATCGATAAACTCTAAAGATTTGACCGATGAATTGATTCAAATTTCACATAACTATGCATTTGTAATTATTGACAACATTCACGATAACATTGAGTTATTCCAGTATCTCCGAGATAGGATATCTCATCATAAATGGATTAATGTATTATACCTATCACGCTATTACAAAACATTCGATGATTTTGACACAGAGAATATTTATAAGTTAATTGACGGTATTCCGTTCTTTAAAATTGACACAAATGAAAATTTTGAAGAAAAAGTATCAGGTATAATCTGGAAGAAAACCAAATTGTTAATTGATAACGGAAGTTCACTTCAATGGAAGAAAGGGAATTTTAAGCAAGTACTTAAAAACATTAACAGGAATTTATTAAAATTAAATATTGCACTACGAATGTGGGAACAGAAGAATTCACAGTCTTCTCCGCTTTCCTTTGATAAAATTGACTCAAATAAAATACTGCAACAATTTTTTTTAGAACATAAATTGAATCTTCTAAAAAGCGATGCACTTTTAACTTATTGCCTTTTATTTAAAAATGATATTGCTTTTGTCCCATTAAGAAACGCATATGACGAAAATTCAATATTACGCGAAAAAGGCATTATTCTTCAATACTTTAAAAGTGATTTTTGTTTCTTCCCACACAAAGAATATGCTCAATTAATATTTGACGCATTCAATTATATTGAAAATGGCATATCAAAAGAGAAAAAAGTCGAATTATTAATTGATTACATTCATAGATTTGACCTGAATGAAAATGAATTACGGTTAAATTATCTCTTAACGCAATTTCATTTCTCAGACGATAATTCTATAATTGACCATTTACTGCCTGATGAATCTTTTAAAAATAAATTAATTTCTGAAATAAATGATTCTGGTTTAAAATTCAACCTCATTATCCGAATATTGGATATTTTATTTTTGCATTCAAAAGACTTAGACAACAAAATATTACGAGAATACTATGAATCTTTTATAACATATTTTAAAAGCCACAAACTCAGCTTATACATCGAAAAGCACTATTTAGCCTATTCAAGACTAATTCAATTAAGCAATATCTTAAAAGCTGAACTGAATGATAATCTTATTTCCGTTGTATTACGAGAGAACGAAAAAGCAACTACTGATTCAATAGTAGAATTGACTCTTAGAATTAGTAAAAAGAACCGTGAGGCTGAAACTATTTTAAGAATCCTGCATTCATATGAGTTTCCTGACTGGTTAAAAATGATAACCAGTTTGCCCAGATTGACTAACATTACAAATTCGCTTTCTGAGCTTAATTCATCCATAGAATCAAAGAGTCTCCTTATAGGTCTAATGAGAAATATTGATTGGGATAAGCAGTATAAAAAAGCAAAGGCTTTAAAAATTGACCAATACGTTAAATCTTTAAGAGAAATTCAACTCATTGATATTTCATTAGGGACTAATGTTTCTAATGATTTGTTTTACAAGGCTTATAATGATTTCTTTTTTAAAGAAAAATTTGCTGAAGCTAATCTTTCTGAGTATTCAAAAGCTTATACAGACTTATCAAAGATAAATTTACCATTTGTAAAAAATGAACTCTTAAAGGATTTAAAATCAAATATTTTGTTTGAGAAATTCTCCACAGAAAAGAAAATCTCAAACTTTACAATGCGAGCTCAACAACTGAAAAAGTATTTTGACAATTCACTACCGTTTATTGAAACACTCAATTCAATTGTAACATCAGAAATATTTTATTCAATCTTAAGAGATGAAAAAAACTTAAATCATTTACTCATTTTCTCTGAATTTGCCGAGAAGTATTTGAATTATGAGGGTTCCCAATTGAAACAAATATTATCAGATTCAATAACCCGAACTGTAAATAAACTTCCTAACAAACTGGAAGCTTTATCAAATCCTAAATTATTAAATGTAGATAACTTAGATTCTTCTTTTGTTGATTCAATATCAGGGAAGGACATTGAAAAACATTTTAAATCAAATAAAATAACCTATGCCGAGGATTTGTTTAGAGTCTTATCCGCAATTGATAAAGACAAGACTATTTCCAAATTTGAAGTGATTAACAATCGGGTTATTATTGATTCTTTATTAAACCCCGAATTGAATTTTAGTCAAGCTCTTGAGGATTTGTATAAACTTAGAAATAAGGTCTATAAGAATGAATACAAAAATTGCAATCAAAAAATTTGTACAATTCTTCAAGGATATTTAAACGGTTATACTTCAGACAAAAGAAGATATGATAGAGTAAATATAAGCGACTTCTTCAAAGGATATTATTACGGTTTAACTATTGATACTAAAACAATTGAAGGCTATTGTAAAAATGATTTTCTAAAAAAGCTAAACTCAAATAATCATAAAAGCTTCGAAATTTCTCCTCTTTTTCAATTTCTACGCAGAATATCAGAATTATTTAAAGGAGAAATGGATAATATGTTACTACGATTTTTAGAAAACAATACAGAAAATATTATTGAAGTAATTAAAAGAGAAGATATTACTAAAACACTATCAGGTTTAAGTGAACTTGCTCTAACTAAATTTGATATATACGGAGATGATTTGTTATATAAAACAAGAAAAACCATAATTTATAAAGTTCGACAAAGGAAAAAAGAGGATATTTATAAAGTAAAACTTATTCCTGACCTTGAAAAAATTGCGAAGGTTAAAGGAAAAATAGTATTAAGAGAATTAAAAAAATAAAAAAGGCAGCCCATAATCGAGTAGGCAGCCGCTAGACATAGTCTAGCGGAGAACCTCTCACACCACCGTACGTACGGGTCTCGTATACGGCGGTTCTTTAAATCATAGGAAATAGCGAGTTGTGGTAAGAGCTATTTGATAGAGAAAGATAAAGCTCAATGAATGAAATATATCCTCGTTGTTTCAACCTTTGAATGGTAATGGTAGTTCCGAGAATAGGACTTTGCGCAATAGCCCAACCGCCTAATCTGGAACGACTCCATCATTGGCAGGGTCTTTGTCCACGCCTGGTCTGATGAGGTTTTACCGTTTAAGCTCCCTTTTTCTCCAACCCTACCAGATGCAATAGTTAACTATAGTCACGCTGCTCACAAAAGACCCTTTCTGTTAAATTATGCATGGGTATATGCTAAGAATACCAAAAATGTTTTAAATTTAACCAACCAAAGAGAGCTAAGGCACCACATGATTAAAAAAACGAAACCTACAACAATCGATTCCATTGCTACCAACAATGAACTGAGCCAGATAAAAGCCAAACTGGTTGATTTACTGGGTTGGATTATAATTATATTTATGTGGTTTGCCCTGTTGGGAACCCTGCTGCGCATCCGTGAATTCGGCATTACCCCCTTAAATTATTACCACGTAGCCATGGCTTTGGTGCTTTTATCGACTTTTGCCTGGCGCAACTTTATGAATTGGCGGCTGCGCGCCTGGATTCTGCTTATGGTAATTTTTACCGTGGGTGCCGGGGGAATAATAACCTATGGCTTGTTGTCGCAGGGCGTTATGCTCTTGTTATTGTTTGTGGTACTCACAGCCATCTTAATCAATAAATTGTGGGGCATTATTTCGCTTGTCACGGTCGTTGTTTTCTTTTTGGTGTGTGCCATTTTGTTCCGGTTTAAGGTACTTACCATCCAGGCCGATGTGGAACTTTTTGTTGATTCCCTTTCGAGCTGGGCCATGCTGCTGCTGCTTTTTTCGATAGTAACGGCCGTAATATTTATTTTTTGGAACAAAACCCTGCAATTTCTTACCCAAAAAATTGAATCGAGCAACCTGCAACGCATTAACCGGCTGTTGTCGAAGGAGATTGAAAACCGCAAGCAAACCGAGCTGCTTTTAAAGAAACAAATCGACGAAAGTAAAAAAAACAACCAGGAATACCAGCAAATAAATCAGCAGCTCAACCAAACCAACCGGCAACTCGAAGAATCGAACCTATTATTGAAAGAAGCCAAAGAAAAAGCCCAGGCAGCCGACCAACTAAAGTCGAGTTTCCTGTCGAACATGTCGCACGAGGTACGCACGCCCATGAATGCCATTGTAGGTTTTACCACCCTGCTCAAGGGCGATGACATAAACACCGACGATGCCCACCGCTACCTCGATATCATTCAAACCAGTACCAACAACCTGCTGCATGTAATTTCAGACATTATGCTGATGGCCCGGCTCGAATCGGGACAATTTACCCTGCATCCCGAATTATTCGATATAAATACCCTGATCGAAGAGCTGACCAATCGCTATACCCGTGAGGTTTTCATCCTAAAAGAACACAAACTGACTTTTTCCATAATCAATAACATTCCCAATCCCTGCCCCCTTATTAGCGATATGGAAGGCATAAAGCAAATTGCCACCAAACTTATCGACAATGCCATAAAGTTCACCGACCAGGGACATATTGATGTATTTTTGGACCTCAGTCCTAAAAACAAGCTGATTTTAACGGTAAAAGATACCGGCATTGGCATTTCGAAGAAAATTAAAACGGAAATTTATGAATCGTTCCGGCAACTTGACGACCAAAACACCCGAAAGTATGGGGGAACCGGAATCGGCTTGTCCATTGTTAAGGCGCTCATTGAATTAATGAACGGAACCATCGAGTTTGTCAGTATTCCCGGAAAAGAAACGGTTTTTAGCGTAAGTATTCCGGTAAAGCCCCAGTTAAAAAAACAAATAGAAATTCAGCGAAGCGATTTAAATCTGGTAGGCAAAACCCTGCTGATTATCGGAAAACATTCGTGGGAAGACAAAAAACTAAAAGCCCTTTTGCATAAAACCCAGGCAACGCTGGTTTATGCCGAGAGAGCCCGGCAGGCCCTCGAACTGCTGGAACAAAACCAAGTGGCCAACCTGATAATAGTAAACCTGTACCTCCCTTACATGCCTGCTCCGGATTTGGTTAAAGAACTTAAAGAAAAGTATCCCGACCTTCCGGTGATTGCCCACAATAACGTTGAAAAAGAGCTGGTCGAGTTTATTCCCGAGCCCATTGGCGATGCCGTAATACAAAACCCCATCGACGAAAACCAATTTATACAACTGCTCCAAAACATCCTCAACTAATTGCTCCTACTGGCTGAACCGCTCTCAAACCGGTGATTTATCAACCCTTTGGAACTTTACCTTACCCAAAAGCAATTCCATAACATTTGCGCGGCTTAACCAGGAACTAAAACGCAGCAAGTTTTCGAAGTAAATTAAAAAAACGCGCAAAGAATCATACCAAAGTGTGGGGACTTGGGTTTTCTGTCCGCCCGTTCCATCAGGGAGTTCGGCAAAGCCAACCGAAGACGACTGACGAGCCCGGTTAAGCTCATACAACACCTAAATCCCGATTGCTCCCGACCTACGGTACAAAACCGGTTCGTAATCGTTAACAGTCGACTTTATTATTTTAGTACACTATCGTTTCCAAAATTATAGGATTACAGATTGAAATAGTGAAAGAATATTTCTATTTTCGGGTTTTCTAACTAAAAAAATAGTACAGTGAAAAACTTATTCTTATTGATAGCTATGGCACTAATCCTGGGGTATGGATGCCAGCTAAAAAACGAATCGAAAAAATCTATGGAAAATCCCTTATTAAGCTCGTTTGAAACACCTTTTCAGGTTCCTCCTTTTGAACAGATAAAACCGGAACACTACATGCCAGCTTTTTTAGAAGGCATGAAGCAGGAAAAAGCGGCCGTTGAAGCCATTATTTCAAATACCGAAGCACCAAGCTTCGAAAACACCATTGAAGCACTCGAAAACAGCGATGAACTGTTGAGCCGGATAAGCAGCGTATTTTACAACCTGACTTCGGCAGCTACCAGCGACGAACTGGAAAAAATATCGATGGAACTGGCACCAATCATGTCGGGACACAACGACGACATCCGTTTAAACGAAACCCTGTTTGCAAAGGTAAAAACGGTTTACGAACAGCGCGAAACCCTTGATTTAACTACCGAACAACTGACTTTGGTTGAAAATACCTACAAAAATTTTGTACGCGGCGGGGCCAACCTCGACGAAGAAGCCAAAACCCGCTTCCGCGAAATAAACAAGGAATTATCGGTGCTGTTCCTGAATTTTGGCCAGAATGTATTAAAAGAAAACAACCGCTTTATGCTGGTTATTGATAACGAAGCCGACCTTGCCGGTCTTTCGTCAACCTCAATAGCAGCTGCTGCCAAAAAAGCCAAAGAAAAAGACCTGGAAGGCAAATGGGTGTTTACCATACACAAACCCAGCCTGCTCCCTTTCCTGGCCAACGCCGAAAACCGCGATTTACGTCAGAAAATGTTCGAAGCTTACATAAATAAAGCCAATTACGACGATTCGCTCGACAACAAAGCCATTATTAATGACATTGTAAACCTGCGTATCGAGAAAGCCCAATTACTGGGTTATGAAAACTTTTCGGCCTATATTTTAGACAAAAACATGGCTAAAAATGCCGATAATGTTTATAAACTGCTCGATCAAATTATGCCCAACGCCTTGCGGGTGGCTAAAAAAGAAGTGGCCGACATGCAAAAGATGATTGCTGCCGATGGACACAACTTTAAACTGGCTCCCTGGGATTACGATTTCTACGCCACCAAAGTAAAACAGGAAAAATTTGCGTTAAACGAAAACGAAATCCGTCCTTACCTGAAATTGGATAATGTACGCGATGGAATGTTCTGGGTAGCCAACCAACTTTACGGAATCAGTTTTACCCAGCTCGAAAACATGCCGGTTTACCATCCTGAAGTGGAAGTTTTTGAAGTAAAAGAAGAAAATGGCGACCATGTGGGTATCCTTTATATGGATTATCACCCACGCGAATCGAAGCGTTCGGGAGCCTGGTGCACCAGTTACCGCTCGCAAAAATACGAAAACGGAGAACGCGTGGCTCCGGTAATGTCGATAGTTTGCAATTTCTCGGCTCCTACTGCCGATGCACCGGCCCTTTTAACCGTTGACGAAACCGAAACCCTGTTCCACGAATTTGGCCACGCCCTCGACGGCTTATTTGCCAACAAGCATTACGCCAGTTTGCGTACCCCACGCGATTTTGTGGAATTACCTTCACAAATTATGGAACACTGGGCTTTTGAACCCGAAGTGCTGAACCATTATGCCAAACATTACCAAAGCGGCGAATCGATGCCAGCTGAGTTAATAACAAAAATTGAAAAAGCCGGTAAATTCAATCAGGGCTTTGCCACTACCGAATATCTGGCAGCCTCGTACCTCGATTTGGACTGGCATACCCAAACCCAGGTTCAGAAGTGGGATGTCAATGCATTTGAAGCAGCCGCGATGAAAAAAATTAACATGATTGACGAAATTGTACCCCGCTACCGCAGTCCTTATTTCCTTCATGTGTTCTCTGGCGACGGATATGCTTCTGCTTACTACAGTTACATCTGGGCTGAGGTTCTTGATGCCGATGCTTTTGAAGCCTTTAAGGAACATGGTATTTTCGATAAAACTACGGCCAGCGCCTTCCGTACCAACGTATTGGAATTGGGCGG
The DNA here is from genome assembly GCA_050251815.1 of Salinivirgaceae bacterium. Classification (GTDB taxonomy): domain Bacteria; phylum Bacteroidota; class Bacteroidia; order Bacteroidales; family SZUA-534; genus GWE2-40-63. The sequence goes on from JBFWMB010000084.1 coordinate 9,806, forward strand.
AACCGAAGATGCTATGGAGTTGTATAAAAAATTCCGGGGATCAGAACCCGGTATCCAACCTTTACTTAACAACAGAGGACTTAACTAATCGGTAAGTTCAGTAATATTTTTCAAGTCCCGGTTTATATCCTAAGCCGGGACTTGTTGTTTGGAAGCATCAAATAGTGATTGATAGCAAAGTATTTACAAAAAAATGATGAATAGCGGGTTAAATACAATTATTATTATAATTTTGTGTATTAACAGTTTATTTGTCCAATAAATAAAATGAAAAACCCGATTACATTACTAAATTTTTTGACTGTATTATGAACATTTATGTAGGAAACCTAAATTACAAGGTTAAGGAAAGTAACTTAAAAGAAGTTTTTGAAACGTACGGAACTGTAGATTCCGTGAAAATTATCCAGGACAAGATATCAGGCCGAAGTAAAGGTTTTGGATTTGTAGAGATGCCTGATGACAGCCAGGCACAAAGTGCCATTGAAAATCTGAATGGCTCTGAGTTTTTAGGGCGTAATTTGATTGTAAATCAAGCCCGCCCAAAAGAATAATTCAATGTTAATTAGTAAATATCATGCAAGGAACAGTAAAATGGTATAATGAAACCAAGGGATATGGTTTCATTATCGGCGAAGATCAAAAAGAAATTTTTGTTCACCGTTCAGGAATAGTAGGCAAACATGCCCTGCAACCTGGTGAAACAGTAGAATTTGAAATAAAAGCCGGGGAAAAAGGCCCCATGGCCACCCAGGTTGCTGTAGTTAAATAGTAAGCATAAAAAAACCGGTAAGATAATTACCGGTTTTTTTATGTAAGTTTCAAAAATTGCTTAGCATCCGCCGCAGCAACCACCACTTCCGCAACCATCCGTTGAACATCCGGTACCACAACTGGCTGCCAGTTCTTCTTCTTTAGGTTCACGAACTTCAATTACCTTACCTTTAAAGTGCAGGCCTTCACCGGCCAAAGGATGATTAAAGTCCATTTTTACGGCTTCGCTGCTTACCTCAAGTACAATGCCATGGAGTTTGTTACCATAGCTGTCCATCATGGGAATGGTGTTTCCCACTTTAACTAAAGTCTCGTCAACTTTTCCGTCTACTTCAAAAGCCTGCAGGGGAACGTCAACAATGGCCTGATCAGTTACTTCACCATAAGCCTGTTCAGCCGTTAAACGAAAATCGAAGGCATCGCCAGTGGCCAAACCTTCCAGATTTTTTTCAAAATGCTCTAACATAGAACCGGTTCCGTACAAGAATGTAAGCGGATTATCTTTCTCAACTTTTTCAATTAACTGGGCATCGGCATCGTCGTACTTTAACTCATAGACAACAGAAACCATTTTTTCTTTTGCAATATTCATCTCTATCTTTGGTTTAATTTAAACTATTCCTGGCAATTCACTTTAAAATTTTGTGCAAAGAAACACGCAATATATCGTTATTCAAAATTTTTCTAAATAACTTTTTATTCAAAATGTATTTACAAATCAATAAAGGCTATTGTTTAGTTACCTCCTGTAATTTTAAAAATTCTTTAGCGCTTACGAAAAATATGCGCAATGGTTTTACCAATTACATCAATTCCTTCAATGGCTTCAATCAGCGATGAATTGGTCAGATCGATTTTTTCCTGTTTCAGATTCTCCGATTGCTGCGGGTAAACCAACAAGTAATTCTGCTCATGAAAATAGCGATTCAGGTATTTGGGTATTTTAATCATATTCGACTGATACGATAAGGATTTACTCCGGCTCATGACCACAATAAAATTATCGTCTTTCCTCAAGTCTTTCGATAAAATCAGAAAATCGTCCCAATGGGTAAATTCTTTAAAACTAACCTCTATTGGATGTTTTCCGTGTACCTCTTTTATCAGATTTAAGGTATTTTTAGCCGCATAAAATACCATTTTAGCTCCGGTATTTAGAGCCATATTCCAGAGGCGGGCCAGCCAAAACGAAAAACCGAATTCGTACTCTGCATTTTCAGGAACCACTACCAAATGCCGTCTAACTGTAGCAATGGGTTGAAACGGGTGATAAACAAAGGTGGTCACATTACTTTTTAAAAGAATGCCATCGGTTAAATTACCCAAAAAGGAATCGGAGATTCCTTTTTTAACATGCAGGCCCAGGACCAAATCGGTGATGCGCTGTTCCTTAATCACACTAACAATTCCGTTCACCGAATTGATGTCGTAGCGTAAAAGGGTTTTCATTTCGATATCGGTAGCAGCCGCAGCCATTTTTGCTTTGTCGAGTACTTTTAAACCCTGCTTTTCGAGTTCGGCATTGGCATTGTCGCTGTTAATTATATTCAAAGCAAAATGGCCCCGGGGATTTGTTTTCGATTTGATGATATTGCTTAAATTAATCAGTTCCTCAATGGTATTCGGATTACTTACCGGAATTAATATTCGCTCGCTGATATTGTCTGCGTGCTTTTCAGGTTGTTCATTCATGGCAATCGACTGGGCACCCCGTTGTGTTGCGAATGATGCAATGGTGCAGGTAACCAGAATCATGATAATGGTTCCGTTTAAAATGCTGTCGTTCAAAAGGCGAATGGGTTCACCTGCTGCCGTTTCACCCAATATAATATTGTATCCAACCAAAACTGCCGCTAAGGTTGCAGCTGCCTGCGCATTGGTTAAACCAAAAATCACCTGGCGTTCGGCCTTTGAAAACCGAAAGCTTTTTTGGGTTAGCCAGGCCGCCAAAAACTTGGTTCCGGTAGCAATTACCGACATGGTTATGGCAACAACAATAGTTTCAAAACTACTAAAAGCCCGGTAGTCGATAAGCATTCCCACCCCGATTAAAAAAAAGGGAATAAAAATGGCATTTCCCACAAAGTCGATGCGATTCATTAAAGGTGAAGTGCGGGGAATTAAACGGTTTAAAGCCAATCCGGCCATAAAGGCCCCGATAATGGCTTCGATACCGGCAAGCTGCGATAAAACGGCTCCCAGAAACACTACAACCAATACAAATATGTATTGCGACACATTGTCGTTGTAGCGTTTAAAAAACCAGCGGGAAACCAAGGGAAACAAAAACACAATAATCAGGGTAAAAGCCACAAACGAAATAACCAGTTTAAGCCAAAACCGATGGTCCATGTTGCCCGAAGTCATTCCAACGGCAATGGCCAGAACCAAAAGTGCCAGAATATTGGTAATTAAGGTACTGCCTACCGAAATATTTACAGCCGTATTTTTAGAAATGCCCAGTTTGCTTACCAAAGGATAAGTTATCAGCGTATGCGATGCAAACATACTCGCCAATAAAACTGAAGTTAAAAAACCAAAGTTTAAAAAATAAATTCCTGCCAGAGTTCCCATAACCATAGGAATAATAAAACCCAGTAAACCCAATACCGTACTTTTAACGGCATTCTTTTTAAAATCGTTGATATCGATTTCCAATCCGGCTAAAAACATAATATAGAGTAAACCGGCCGTACCCGAAAGAATTATACTGCTATCGCGGGCTAAAAGGTTAAGACCATATGGGCCAATCAGTACTCCGGCTATTATCATTCCCAATAGCTGGGGTATCTTAAGTCGTTCCGAAACCAGGGGAATAATAAGAATGATTAAAAGAATGATTAAAAACTTAAGTACCGGATCGGCAATTGGCAAGTGATTGAACAGGTTTGCAAGTAAAGCCATAAACAAAGCAACAGTTAGTGAATGTTAAGGGTACAATTTAAAGGCTCCGAATGTTTTCAACACAAGCTACTCAAACGCCATACAGTAATTATTTTTCGTAATTTGTAAGTAAAGACTCGGAAATAACCACTTCGTTGTCGTTATTTCTGTGATTAAACTGTTGGGGATACACCACAATTATATCGTTATTCATAAGCCGCTTATCAATTTTATTGGGAATGTGATCGAAATGATGCACATAAGATATTGATTTTTTGCGAGCTGAAACCAGAATCAACAAGTCGTCGGCTTTAATATGATCAGTCAGTAAATGAAAGTTTTCCCAGTCATCGAAAGGATTGAATGAAAAAACTGCATGCAGTTTTTTTCGCTGGTTTACTTCCCGAATAGCCTCATGGGTAATCTTACTTCCAAAGTGTACCAAAGGAATACTCAACTCTTTCGATAATTTGACTACTTTTTGAAGCCAGGTTTCAAAACCATATTCCAATTCAGCGTTGGGTGTAGTAATTATCACAATTCGTTTTTGATTGATGAGGGGGGCATCCAAACTGCAAACAAAAAAATTCTTATCGACACTGTTAACAATGGCGTAAATTTTTTCCCCGATTAAACGCTCCAGAATATTTGCCTTTTTGGGCCAGCCCAAAACAATTATATCAGCCATAATTTCTTTTGAGATGCGACCAATGGCACTGGCGGGATTGTAATCGATGGTAGCCACTGTATTTATGCTGGTTTCGCTTGCTGCACCATGAACCTTAAATTCTTCGAGCCGTTTTCGGGCTTCAATAAGATTTGCTTCGGCTTGCGTATTGTTTGGAACAACTGATAAAACGGTAATGGGATTCGGCGATTTGTTATGTTTAATTAAAAAAGCAAATTCAATCAGTTTTTCAATATTCATTAAATTGGCTATCGGTAGTAACATGTGTTCCTGTAAAGGCTGCTGTGCCTGGGAATCGTCCGATGCATTATCGGCCAAAAGAATTTGTTTGGCAGCTTTTTCGGTAATGACCGACGAAAAAATAGTGGTTATCAATATGATTATAATGGCTATATTCAAAATGTTTTTATCGAGGATACCCGCATTGTAACCCACCAGAATAATGGCCAGGGTTGCTGCTACCCTTGCGCTGCTTAATCCAAATATGAGCTGCCGCTGCATCTGGGAATACTTGTATATTTTTTGCGTAATAAATGCGGCCAGCCATTTGCTTAACAGGGCACTGAGGGTTAGTACCAGTCCGATTAACAAGGTTGTGGGACCACTAAAAAGTACCCGCACATCGATGAGCATACCCACCGAAATCAGGAAAAAAGGAATAAAAATTGAATTGCCGATAAACTCAATGCGGTTCATTAAAGGCGAAGACTGGGGAATAAGCTGATTCAATGCCAATCCGGCAATAAAAGCACCAATTATGGGTTCCAAACCAGAAAGCTCCGCTAAAAACGCTGAAAAGAAAACAACCGACAAGACAAAAACATAGTGCGCATGTTTTTCGCTTTCGAGCTTTTTGAAAAACCAGCGGGTTACCCTGGGGATAACTGCAAACATAATAAAAGTAAAAGCTACCAGGGTTGAACCAAGAATAATCCAAAACTCGGGATTAAGTTTTCCCTGGCTGTTTCCCATGATAACCGCCAAGAGAATAAGCACAATGGTATCGGTTATTATGGTTCCTCCCACCGTAACTGCCACCACCCGGTTTTTGGCAATGCCCAGTTTGCTGATGATTGGATAAGCCACCAGCGTATGGGTGGCAAACATACTGGTAATTAATAAACTTGCATTGAGTTCGTAACCCAATAGATAGTAACAGATGGGAAAACCAATAACTAAGGGAACAACAAAAGTGAAGATTCCAAAAACCACACTTTGGTTCCGAACCCGCTTAAATTCGTTGAGTTCGAGTTCCAAACCGGCCATAAACATGATATAGAGCAAACCAATGGTCGAAAATAAATCCACCGCACTGTTTTTTTCAAGCACATTAAAACCTAGGGGCCCGATAATTATTCCCGAGATAATGAGTCCGATAATTCCGGGAATATTTATTCGTCGGAAAAGTATCGGAACAAAAAGGATGATAAACAGAATCAGTGAAAAAACAAGTACTGGATTGGTAAACGGTAATTCAAAATGGTGAAAAAAGCCTTCAAAAAAATCATTCATCGGGTGTAGTTTTCTGTAAAGTTTATCGATTAATAGAACTTGTGTTTACTAACTTAAATCATAATCATAAAGCGTACCAGCGGATTCTGATAAGGCGAATACGCTTTATCGTTAAAGCTCCACAAAAGCATCAGCACCATTTTGGAACGCTCATTAATTGGTTGCACAAAACCAATTCCTGCCAGGGGGCTTTGAATCCAGTATCGATCTTTATCGGTAAGGTTCTGAAGCGATGTAAAATAACTGGTTTGTAAGCCAATCACTTCGTATTCGGCATAAAGTGCCACCTTATCCACAAAATTATACATGCCAAACAGGCTCCCTCCGTAAATATCGGTCGACTCATTAAACCGGTTGTCTTTATAAAACTGATACGTACCTTTTAATCCGACAAACGTGTTTTTCAAGGGAACGTAACCCACCAGGGGATTAATCTCAATGGCAGCAATAGCACCAAACTGAAAGCCCAGTCCGCCACCAAAAAAGAACTTGTCGCTTAATTTCCGTTGCTTTGTAATGGCTCCCTGGGAATATCCCTGCATCATAAGCGTCACCAGTATTCCTATAAACAATAAGCGCTTCATCTCAACCAATATTTTCGTTTTCATCTCGCTCTGCAATAAAACAAAGCCTTTGCTCGGCTAACAAAAAAGTTTAACTAAAGTTGTTCCATAAAAATAGTGTAATTTTGCGAGCGAATAGTACAAACAGAAAACAAAACAATACCCTATGAACATTTTAATTACAGGAACCAGCCGTGGAATTGGGTTTGAAATGGTAAAATACCTAACTAAAGAACCAGGACACAAAATAATCATGGTGTCGCGAAATGGTGAAAAACTTAATGAGCTGGCAAACTATTGCAAAACAGAACAACCTTATGCACAAATAATCCCCTTGGTTTTTGATTTGGGAAAAACGGAAACCGTTCTTAAACTTTATCCTTTACTAGCTGAAGAAACCGATTCGCTCGATGTATTGATTAATAATGCCGGGTATTTAATTAACAAACCTTTCGCAGAACTTTTGGCAAGCGAAGTAGCGCAAATATACCAGGTAAATGTTTTAGGTCCGATTGAACTGATAAAAACCTGCCTTCCGTTACTTGAAAAATCGGAAAAGGCCCATGTGGTAAACATTAGCAGTATGGGTGGTTTTCAGGGCAGTGTTAAGTTTCCGGGTTTAGCTACTTATGCATCGAGCAAGGCAGCCCTGGCCAGCTTAACGGAATGCCTGGCCGAAGAATATAAAGAAAGTCGGATTAAGTTTAATTGCCTGGCCCTAGGAGCTGTTGCAACCGAAATGCTTGCCGAAGCTTTTCCGGGTTATGAGGCCCCAACCACACCCCAGGAAATGGGAAAATATATTGCCGATTTTGCTTTAAGCGGACATCATTTTTTTAATGGCAAAATACTACCGGTATCGCAATCTACGCCTTGATAGTACAAAATAAAAAAGGGGGACTTTAATTGGTCCCCCCTGAATATGTTTTGATAACTGTTTAAACGTATTCCTTCACTTCCACTTCGCCACGCATTACCATCAATCCGTTCATAGCCAGCGCCGACATTTCGTCCTCGCCGGGATAAACAAAGATGGGCGCAATAAAGCCCACCATATTGCGGATGTAAGTTATCAGTTCCTTGTTGTTAGCTACACCGCCGGTAATTAAAATACCGTGCACTTCGCCATAAAGCACGGCAGCCATTTCACCAATCGATTTACCAATCTGGTAAGCCATGGCATCCTGAATAAGTTTGGCTTTGGCATCGCCATTTTTTGCGCGCATTTCAATGTCGTACGATGAGTTGGTACCAAAGTAAGCCATCAGTCCGCCTATGCCGGATAACATGCGCTTAACTTCTTCGAAGGAGTACTTATTGCTGTGGC
>JBFWMB010000085.1:0-17329 GCA_050251815.1 Salinivirgaceae bacterium
TGAGTCAACATTTCTTTTGAATGCGGGCTCCCAGTTAACTGAACGCTTAGCAATTTCTACATTTAATTTAGGAAAGTCGGTTTTGTGTATCTCTGTCAGTTTTACTTTATCGGGAGTGTCGGATTGCTTTTCGATAAACACCCAGTTTTTGGTTAACATGTAGGAGTTATTAATCATTGAAACCAACTCTTGCAGCTTTGTGGTCGATGGGTTATAAATGGTTAATATTTTCTCGTTCAATTCCTGACTTTGGTTCAGGGTTGAGTATGTAAAAACACCATTTATTACCGTAGCAAAAAGTAAAACGCCAAATCCGACTACCAATTTATTTGTAACTGTAAAACGGGCTTTCATTATTTATTTTATTTTGTAAATCAACACAATGCGTGGTTGATGTATGTTAAACATTCAACTTGTGGTTTTATAATTGTGTGAAGATACTTATTTCTACTCAAAACTGTATTTAGGAATGTTATTTTTTTGTGTTTGATTAAAAGCGGTTGGTGTACCCAATGTGTATTTTGGCATTTTGAATATTGAAGTTTTCGTTCGATGCTTTTCCCAGCGCATATGCAACCGAAAGGGTTCCTGCTTTTGTTTTCAGGTTTATTCCTGCTCCGACAGCCTGTCTCGTAATTAGTTTGTTGTTTGTTATTTGCGATTCGTTAAACCATCCGGCATCGGCAAATAGGTAAGCATACGATTCACCACCCATTGCAAAGCGATATTCGGCAGTAAAAAAACTGTATGCCTGGGCTACAATACTTTTTTCGTTTACGCCTCTGAAGCTGGCAAATCCGCCTACACGCTGGTAGGTGTTGATGGGTAAAGAGTCGTTAATAATCAGAGCTGTTTCGTTCTTTGCTTTTAATGTTCCCAGCGGCACTTTTATAAAAAATATAGCCTGGCTTTTTGCTTGTGTAAATAGCGAAGTGTAGCGATTCTCTGTGTTATTATTGTGGGTATTATTCCCGGTTTCGGCCGACATATGCAAGAAAATTCCTTTAGCGGGATTTGCCAAATTGTTAACGGTGTTGTATTCAACGCGTAAGCCATAAAGCAGGTTTTCGCTGTTCGAATACTTAGTATTTGTATTTAATGTTGTGGTCGAAATGTTCTTATGAGCAGTTACCACCAATTCGCTTTTTTTTCCCAGGTCGATAAGCAAGCCGGCTAACAGATTTGTGTTTGCATAGGAAGAATCCTGTTTGTAGAATTTTATTTCGGTAAGTATTCCCAGCGGAGTTTTAAAAATATAGGGAGCTTTTAATAAGGCATTTAAATCTTGTGACTGGGAAGCGAATTTTTGCCAGTCGATTTGGATGGTTTCGCCTTTTTTAAACAAATTAACCAAATTAAAATTGACCTGTCCGGTTATTTCGGTTTTTTGTTCTGGGTTGGTCATTAGGCCCAAAATTCCTGAAAAAGAGTTTTGCTGGTGTTTATCTATTTTTAGTATTACCTTGACACTGTTGTTTACCTGAGTTACGGAAAGGCTGTCGAGTTTTAAAAAACCAGTTCGGTTAATTGTTGTTGTAAGTTGGTTTACCAGTAAGGTACTGTATGCTTTTCCGGGTTTGATGCCGGTTTTATGTTCCAGATAGCTTAAGCTGATGTTATTTTCTCCAATTTGTTTTAGGGTGTCGAATTCGAAATAATTTCCTTTGTCAAAGGTGTATTTTATATGAATTAAGCTGTCGGCAAATTGGGTTTCCTTATTGAGACGGGCTAAAGGAAACCCTTGGTCTTGAATCTGATGAAGTAGTTGCTTTTCGAGTTGTTGCATCTCCTTGATGGAAAAAGGTTTGCCGGGTTTAATACGGCCATTGTTAATGCGAATGGAATCGTTTAGTGTTAACCTGCCAAAGTAAAAACGTGCACCTTGATTGCTGTAAACCGTAACCTGCGAAGGTTTGCTGATTATTGAATCGACAGAGAAAGATAAAAAGCCTTTTTCGAAATTTTTGTGTTGGATTTTCTTTATTAAAGGGCCTAGCTGATCGATTGAATCTATGCCTGGTTGGTATTTGTTTTTATTTATCTGATTGTTGGTAAAGTAAACCGGTATATTTTTTTGTTGGGAAAAAAGTTGAGGTTTAAAGGCAATCAAGATTATGAAAAGCAAGAGTAGTTTACAATTATTATACAAATCTAAACCTGTCTTGCTTTGTTTTATCATGTGTAACAATTTACTACCTGGTTATGAGTTGCTATACCAACAATTGGGTTTGACATTTTATATTGTCTCTGCGTGATTACCCGATGTATTGCATGGTTTGCTTATTGATTCATAAATCCTTGTTTTTTCAGTGTTTCAATAAAAGTATTTGAAAAATGGATGTTATCGACTTTTTTGTAGCGTTTTTCAGTAAAAATCTGCGCCAGATTTTGTGTTTGATTTTCAGCCACAAGCTTTTGAGTTAATTCCGAATTGTCTTTTTCGGAATAGAATCGGGTTATTTGCTCCGGATTGTAATCCTGGTATTTCTCGTAGTGCACAACACCTTCCAGGGGAAGGCGGTCGGTTAACGGAGGCTCCTCGTTTGGATAGCCCAGTGTTATTGCCGTAACCGGAACAACACCCTGAGGAAGGTGCAGAATTTCGATAATTTTGTCGGCCATGTATGTGGTAGTTCCCAAATAGCATATGCCTAAACCATTTTTCTCAGCTTCGATGCAAACATTTTGGCTGGCTAAAACGGCATCGATGCTGGCATTATAAAACCATAAAAAATTATCGTACCCAGGTTCTGCGTTGTTTAATTGGCACCATTGGTTAAAGCGGTTAATGTCTGCACAAAATGTGAGGTGAACCGGAGCTTCCAATACCATATTTTGTTTAAAGTGAACTTCCCACAATTTTTTTCTAATTTCAGGCTCCTGAGTAACAACAATGCTGTAAACCTGCATATTGCCAGTGTTCGAAGCACGGGTTCCGGCAAGTAATATTTTTTCGAGCAATTTGGTATTAACCGGAGTGTTTTTGTATTTTCTAATGGAGCGGTGTTCGAATAAGGTTTGCATAATAATTTCGATTAAAAATTAGTTTTACCATAGCAGTAAGCTTTGTGTTTGCAAAGGTAATGGGTATTGGTTTAAAAAAAAATGTAATAAATACAGCAGACAAATATTTCAGACTTACTGCTTAATTTTCCACCAAAAATCTACATCTTTGGCCTGATTTTAATAATTTTACCCGTTTTGTTGATTAAATTACCTGGTATGAAACAATATTTTGAAAAATATTTTGGAAGTATAGCCTGGCTTTTATTTGCGCTGTTTTTAATTACTTTACCTTTAATATTTACCAAGAAAATACTCGATCCGGTACTTTATTCAAGGTATTTATACCTGGGTGTTTTTATGGTTGTGCTTTCACTGATTGTTGGTATTCAGATAATTCGCAAGCGTTTTGTGTTTTTCTTTAGCCGAACCGATGTAATTATTTTTGGAGCACTACTATTGTTTGTATTGGTACATGTTATCTCATCGATAGGCGCCTATAATGTTAAGGAAGCTGTTTTTCATACCGTCCGCGAAGGCATTTTGGCACTTATGTTTTTTCTGCTTTATCAGCTTTTGCGTAATACACCTCAAGGAAAAGATGTGTTGATAAAAGCAATTGTCATCATGACATTTGTTTTTTTAGTAATTGCACTTATTCAGCTGGCCGGAGCCGATTTTACCCAATTTAAAAATGCAACCCAACATTATGGTTATTATTTCAGGCAGGCTATTGCTGAAGTTAAATCTACGCTGGCGAATATAAATCCATTTGCATCGTTTTTGGTGTTGAGCCTACCTTTTAGTGTTTATAGTTTACTTTTTTACAATAAGTATTGGAAAGTTTTTGCCGGTATTGTTACCGGTATAAGTCTGTTCTTTATTTTTATTCTGGCCTCAAAAGCTTCATGGGGAGCTCTTGCACTGGCTGTGGTGGTGCTGGTTATTTGTCTGTACGTTTATTTGTTTGTGTTAATGCCACGCGAAACCGGACGAAAGTTGCCAATGTATGGAGCAATCTCCGTAATTCTTTTGCCTATTTTAATGGGGATTGCAGGTTTGTATTTTGTGCAGAAGACCGACTTAAAAGTGATAAAAATTATCAGTGAAAAAGTGGAGCAGGTACTGAGTCCCGAAAAGAGTTTGCTTTCTATTTACAATACCGATAACCCTACCAGTACACAAACCCGTACTCTGGTCTGGGCCAACACCATTCAAATGGCTCGTGACAATCCACTTTTTGGTGTGGGTCCCGGTCAATGGCGCATTGTTTATGCCAAATACGGAGTCGATGGTTTTGAGCACGACATTCGAAATGGATTGAAACATTTTCAACGTCCACACAACGATTTTCTTTGGATTTTGGGTGAAACCGGATTTTTGGGTTTGTTGGCATATATAATTATATATATAGGAATTCTGGTAACCGCTTTTCGTTTGTTTTATCGAAGTAAATTGAAAAAAGATCGTTTATTGGCCTTATTGTCCTTTGCTGTTTTGATAGGATTTATGATTAATTTGTTTGTGTCGTTTCCAAGGGAGCGGGTCAGTCATAACATGCTTTTTTTGTCGATGTTTGCTTTGGTATTAAATACAGTTCCTGTTGACGAAACCCAAAAATATTCGCTGGATAAAGTTTGGATTAAATGGTTGACCAGTTTACTATTATTGTGTTTTACGCTGGTTAACCTTGTTTTTGCCTGGCAAATATTTAAGGGCGAACAGGCAGCCAGAGCTGTGCGTTATGGAACTGGCATTAAGAATTTTCAAATAGTGCTCCGGGCGGCCCGCAGTGTGCAAAATACAATCTACACTATGGATCCGTTTACCACGCCCATGAGCTATCACGAAGGGGTAGCCTTATCAGCCCTAAAAAATATGGAAGCGGCTAAAGAAGCTTTCAATCGGGCTTATGAGATGCATCCTTTTCATTTACAGGTTCTTAATAACCTTGGAACCAGTTTTGATTTAACCGGCGACAAACGGGCTGCTTTAGCGTATTACAAACAGGCTCTTGAAATTTCGCCCCGTTATAAAGAAGTTTTAATGAATACAGCTATTGTACATTACAATTTGAATGAATTTGATGAATCAATGGAGTATATTTTGCGAATTCCTGCAAAGCAAAAGAATAATCCCGAAAAATTTAAAGAAACCATGCTTACTATTAGCAAGCGATATGCAATTTCGTTGTCCGATTCCTGTGATATTCCAAAATTAAAAGAATGGATTGCCGACGAAAACAAAATTGAAGCAACATTTGTTAAGGTACAGCAGGCAAATTCAACTTTTAAAGAAATTTTATTAACTGAGGTTGGAAAATAATTTCAGTTATTAAATGAATTTATGTATTTTTAGCCGATTGTCTGAGTGTAAATTTTTAATAATTTGGAACGCATGAAAAGATTTTTAGTATTGGTTGTGGTAGCGGTTTTTGGTGTGGCTTTATTTAGCTCATGCAAAACAGCTGATTGCCCCGCCTATTCGCAAGCTGATCAAATACAGGTTGAACAACCTGCTTAGTTGGTTTTTAAAAGCTTAATTCTTAAACCTCTTTTATTAGAGGTTTTATTTTTTAATAATGAAAAAATGGGTGCTAATCTTTTTCTTGTTTAGTACTTTTCATTCATTACACGCTCAAGGCGATATTTCTGAAGAAAAAAAGGAATTCATTCGTAATGAACGGACCTTTCACCTGATGCTGAACAGTAATGGTTGGGGAGGAGGGTTTACTTATGGAAAAATGAAAAACATATACCGCAAGCAATTGTGGAATGTTGAGTTCCTTACTATAAAAGATCCCAAGGAATATCGAGTTAGCCATCCTTACCATCCCGATTTGCGACGTTTTGTTTTTGGCAAATCCAACGAGATGTATAATTTTCGATTTGGGTCAGGGCAACAGTTTAATTTGTTCGATAAAAAAGATCGGGGCGGAATTGAAGTGCGGCTATTCTACCATGCGGGCCTATCGATGGGAGTGTTAAAGCCTATATATTACATCACCAGTGAAACTCCCTGGGTTGAGGAAAAATTTGATCCAGCCATCCATAGTCCTTACGATATTTTAGGAGGAGCTTCTTTTTTTAAAGGCTTCAACGAGCTTAGCCTAACCCCAGGAATATACCTGAAAGCAGGTTCGGGATTTGAGTTTAGTCAGCGCGAAAAATTTTTAAATGTTATCGAAGGTGGTATTGGGCTTGATGTTTTTCCTAGAAAAATGAAAATTATGGCCAACAATCAGGAAAACTTCTTGTTTTTTTCGCTTTTTATGGTTTATCGGTTCGGAAAAGTTATCAATCCCAGGGCAAAAATGGCAAACAGCAACGGAGAATCAAAGTCAGGCAAAAAGCGGGAGTAATATTTTAAGGTAAACCGGGCGATTATCAGGCTTTTTTTTGTTTTTTGAGTGTCGAATTTTTAACTTTGAGCGCCATTTAAAAAACATGTTTTTATAATTAAATTTCATGTTAAAAACCTTGAGAACTTAACAATTAAAAATCATACATTATGTCTAAAATTAAAATTGGAATCAATGGATTTGGTCGTATCGGCCGGTTTGTTTTCCGTGTGGCTGTAGAAAACGATAACATCGAAGTGGTTGGTATTAACGACCTTATTGATGTGGAGTATATGGCTTACATGTTAAAGTACGATTCAACCCACGGTCGGTTTAAGGGAACTGTTGAAGTAAAAGACGGTAAACTGATTGTGAATGGAAAAAACGTACGTGTTACCTCTGAGAAAAATCCTGCCGATTTAAAGTGGAACGAAGTTGGTGCCGAATATGTAGTGGAGTCAACCGGTCTTTTCCTGACCAAAGAAAGTGCAAAAGGCCACATTGAAGCCGGTGCAAAAAAAGTTATCATGTCAGCTCCATCAAAAGATGACACCCCAATGTTTGTCATGGGTGTAAACCAAGATAAATACAGCAAAGACATGAACTTTGTTTCAAATGCTTCATGTACTACAAACTGTTTAGCTCCTATTGCCAAAGTATTGCACGACAACTTCGGTATTGTTGAAGGTTTAATGACAACCGTTCACGCTACCACAGCAACTCAAAAAACGGTTGACGGTCCTTCAATGAAAGACTGGCGCGGTGGTCGTGGTGCAGGACAAAACATCATTCCTTCATCAACAGGTGCTGCTAAAGCTGTAGGAAAAGTTATTCCTGAGCTAAATGGTAAATTAACCGGTATGGCATTCCGCGTTCCTACTCCTGACGTTTCAGTAGTTGATTTAACCGTGCGTTTGGAAAAAGGAGCGTCATACGAAGCTATCTGTAAAGCCATGAAAGCCGCTTCGGAAGGCGCTATGAAAGGTGTGTTGGGATACACCGAAGACGCCGTTGTTTCGAACGACTTTGTTGGCGAAAGATGTACTTCAGTATTTGATGCAGGAGCCGGTATTGGCCTGAACGACAACTTTGTGAAAGTTGTTTCGTGGTACGATAACGAAATGGGTTATTCTGCCAAAGTGGTTGAGTTAGTTAAGCATATGTATGCTGTTGATCACGCATAAGTATTCAGTATAAAGTCTTAAAAGGCGGCTTAAGCCGCCTTTTTTCTTTTTATCCTTCAGATAAGGCTGCAATTTTAATTTTTCTTAGCATCTTTGCACAAATTTTATAAAAGTGGGTCGTAGAAAGCCAAAGCCATTTATTGAAAGAGTAACCATCGAAGGGGTTGCTGCAGAGGGGAAAGCCATTGCCAGATATAACGATGTGGTGGTATTTGTACCTTTTGCTGTTCCTGGCGATGTGGTGGATTTACAAGTTACCAAAAAGCGAAAGAATTACATGGAGGCCAAAGCGGTTCATTTTCACCAACTGTCAAACAACAGGGTAACTCCTTTTTGCGCTCATTTCGGAACTTGTGGTGGCTGCAAATGGCAGCCATTGCCCTATAGCGAGCAACTTAAGTTCAAACATCAACAGGTAATTGATGCTCTGACCCGCATTGGTAAAATTGAGTTGCCCGAAGCGGAGCCTATTTTAGGAAGTGAACTTACTCAATATTACCGCAATAAACTGGAATATACCTTTTCGACACATCGTTGGTTAAGCCGCGATGAAATGAGCGATGAGGCAATTGATACCAATGCCTTAGGGTTTCATATTCCCGGGCTTTTTGATAAGATATTGGATATTAAGCATTGCTATTTGCAACCAGAACCAAGCAATGCCATTCGCCTGGCTTTGAAAAAATTTGCCACCGATAATGGCTTTGGGTTTTATAGCCAGCGAAACAACTCCGGTTTTTTGAGAAATTTGGTCATACGCACTTCATCAATCAACGAAGTAATGGTAATAGTTGTGTTTGGTCGCGACGATGCAGCGGCAATTCGCCAAACCATGCAGTTTCTCGACGATAAATTTGGACAACAAATTACTTCGTTACAGTACATTGTGAATCAAAAACTCAACGATACGTATAACGATCTTCCGGTGCATCTTTTTAAAGGAAGAGGATATATTCTTGAAGAAATGGAAGGACTCCGTTTTAAAGTGGGTCCCAAATCGTTTTATCAAACCAATTCGCAACAGGCTTATCATTTGTATAAGGTGGTTCGTGAATATGCCGGACTTACCGGGAGTGAAACGGTTTACGATTTATATACCGGAACGGGCACTATTGCCTGTTTTGTGGCAAAAATGGCGAAAAAAGTTATTGGAGTTGAATATGTAGAGGAAGCCATTGCCGATGCCAAACATAATGCCGAATTCAACAATTTGAGGAATACCGAATTCTTTGCCGGTGACATGAAAGATGTGCTCAATAAAGCATTCATCGACAAGCAGGGAAAAGCTGATGTTATAATTACCGATCCGCCTCGTGCAGGCATGCACGCTTCGGTAATTGAAGCGATTATTTATTGCAGTCCCGAAAAAATTGTTTATGTAAGCTGCAATCCGGCTACACAGGCACGCGATTTGGAATTGCTCAATGCGCAATATAAAGTTACACGGGTTCAACCGGTCGATATGTTTCCACATACCCACCACGTTGAAAATGTTGTGCTGCTTGAAAAACGTTGATAATTATCAGGTAAAAAAAAGTGTGAATTGAAAACAATTTAGTTAAGTTTTTATATTTTTGGTTCTAATTATGTTTTTTAGCATAAAATCTCTACTGACATGATGCAAAAGAATATTGATTGTGAAAAATGCTTTGAATCGCCAGACGTAATATTCACAAAGCTAACGCCCGAACAATTGGAATATGTAAGGGATCGCCATTCGTGTGCCCATTATAAAAAAAATGATATTATTTTTAAAGAGGAGGACGAACCCATTGGCTTGTTGGTTTTGTGCGATGGAAAAGTTAAGGTTTTTCGCGAAGGCGTAGGCCGGCGTGAGCAAATAGTTCGAATGGTAAAACCATTTGGTTTGATGGGTTTTAGGGCATTATTCGCTGACGAGAATCACATTGCAACGGCAGTCGCTCTGGAAGATACTGTTGTTTGTGTTGTCGATAAAGAAGACTTAATGAAACTTATTCGCGATAACAGCGATTTTGCCATTGGGTTAATCCGTTCGCTGGCAACCGATCTGGGATTCTCAAATAGAAGAACCGTAGCGTTAACACAAAAACACATTCGTGGACGTTTGGCAGAATCTATTTTGTTTCTAAAGGAAACCTATGGTATGGAGGACGATGAATCGACCATCAAAATTTACCTTTCCCGTGAGGATATCGCCAATTTGTCGAACATGACCACATCAAATGCCATTCGTACCTTATCAACATTCTCCAGTGAGGGGGTTATTTCTATCAACGGACGAAAAATTAAGATACTTGATTTTAAAAAACTAGAACGAATCAGTTCTTTAGGATAAAAACAAAAAAGCCACTCAACAAGTGGCTTTTTTGTTTGTGTTTTTTTTTGTTTTAATGTCGTTGTTTTAAAGAATTAACTATTTTTAAAATTATCTTTGTGCACAACGCTTATTTAGTGTCTAAGCCAAAAAATAATAAAAAAGTTGGGTGAATTAAAGTTATGATGCAACAAATAAAAAGTGCCTTAATATCGGTTTATCATAAAGACCAATTGGAGCCCATTGTTAAAGAGCTCCACCGTTTGGGAGTTCAACTGATTTCAACAGGCGGAACGCAGGAATTTATAAAGCAATTGAATATACCCGTAATAGCTGTTGATAGTATTACCGAATATCCGGCAATTCTAGGGGGAAGGGTTAAAACGTTGCATCCGAAAATATTTGGAGGAATTTTAGCCCGTAGAGATAATAATTCGGATAAAGAACAACTTTCGAAATATGAGTTGGCTGAAATCGATTTGGTTGTTGTCGATTTATATCCGTTTGAAGATACGGTAGCCAGTGGGGCCGACGAAGCCGATATTATCGAGAAAATTGATATTGGCGGAATTTCACTCATTCGCGCTGCCGCAAAAAATTACAAGGATGTTTTGATTGTTAGTAACCGCAATCAGTACAACAGGCTTTTTAATATACTGAAAGAACAAAACGGAGCCACAAGCCTTGAGCAACGCAAAGATTTTGCCCGTGAAGCTTTTCAAAACTCATCACATTACGATACGGCCATATTCAACTATTTCGATTCCGATGAAACAGTCTTTAAGGCAGTTATCAGCGATAAGATGCCCTTACGCTATGGTGAAAACCCACATCAAAAAGCTGCCTTTTACGGCGATTTATCGAAATCGTTCGAGGTGTTGAGCGGAAAAGCAATCAGCTATAATAATTTATTGGATATCGACGCCGCGGTTAATCTGATTGATGAATTCAGCGAAACAACATTTGCAATCTTAAAACATAACAATGCCTGTGGAATTGCTTCACGTCCGGTTTTAGTGGAAGCCTGGAAAGAAGCGCTTTCCGGTGATCCGGTTTCAGCTTTTGGTGGCATTTTGGTGACAAATACCCGTCTCGATTTGGAAACAGCCCGTCAGATTGATAAGCTTTTTTATGAAGTACTTATTGCTCCGGCTTACGACGACGAAGCCTTGACACTTTTAATGAAAAAAGAAAAAAGAATTATTTTAATCGATAAACGAAGTTGCAAACCGGCGAAACAATTCCGCTCAATTTTAAACGGTGTTTTGGTGCAGGATTACGATACTTCCATTGAAGGAGCTGGAAAAATGGAAGTGGTTACTGAATCGGCACCCCAACCCAACCAAACCGACGATTTAGCTTTTGCCCTTAAAGTGGTAAAACACACAAAATCGAATGCCATTGTTTTGGTTAAAAACCAGAAGCTACTGGCCAGTGGAGTTGGGCAAACATCGCGCGTTGATGCGCTAAAACAGGCCATTGAAAAAGCAAACTCATTTAACAACAGTCTGAAAGATTCGGTAATGGCTTCCGATGCTTTTTTTCCATTTGCCGATTCGGTTGAAATAGCACATAAAGCAGGAATACGCAGTGTGATTCAGCCCGGGGGTTCCATGCGCGATAACGAATCGATAGAATATTGCAATACCCATGGAATGTCCATGGTATTTACAGGAGTGCGTCATTTTAAACATTAATATACTTTAATATAAATTTAAATGGGACTATTTTCATTTTTAACTCAGGAAATTGCTGTTGACCTTGGCACAGCCAATACAATAATAATTCACAACGATAAAATTGTGGTTGATGAACCTTCAATTGTTGCCATTGATACAACCACCGGAAAGATGATTGCCATTGGCGAAAAAGCCCGGCAGATGCATGGCAAAACCCACGAGCACATAAGAACGGTTCGTCCCTTACGCGATGGAGTTATTGCTGATTTTGATTCCGCTGAAAAGATGATCCGAGGAATGATAAAAATGATGAATAACAATAAAAACCAGTTGTTTAGTCCCTCTTTAAAAATTGTTATTTGTATCCCATCGGGATCTACTGAAGTGGAAATTCGTGCAGTTCGCGACTCATCGGAACACGCCGGAGGTCGCGAGGTTTTAATGATATATGAACCAATGGCAGCCGCCATTGGAATGGGAGTTGATGTGGAAGCCCCAGAAGGAAACATGGTGGTTGATATAGGGGGTGGAACTACTGAGATTGCAGTAATTTCGCTAGGGGGCATTGTTTCCAATCAGTCCATCCGTATTGCCGGAGATGATTTAACAGCCGATATTCGCGAATACATGCGTCATCAGCATAACATTAAAATTGGAGAGCGCACCGCCGAAGACATTAAAATAAATGTGGGTTCAGCTTTACCTGAGCTCGATGAGCCACCTGCTGATTATATTGTACGTGGTCCCCACCAAATGACAGCGCTGCCAATAGAAATTCCGGTTTCGTATCAGGAAATTGCCCATTGCCTCGATCGGTCAATTAGCAAAATTGAGGCAGCAATTTTGGCAACTTTGGAACATACGCCACCTGAACTCTATGCCGATATTTACCAAAAAGGAATATTTCTTGCAGGTGGCGGCGCATTATTACGTGGATTAGATAAACGCTTAACTGAAAAAACAAAGATACCATTTCATGTGGCCGAAGATCCCTTGCATGCAGTAGCACGTGGAACAGGCATTGCACTTAAAAATTCAGACAAGTTTTCGTTCCTGATTAAATAAATTTTATAGAGAAAAATTCATAAGTACTGGAGTTTCATGCGGAGTTTATTAAACTTTCTATTAAATTTTCATTTTGTAATTCTGTTTCTTTTACTGGAGTTTTTCTCATTCTTTTTATTGATACAGTACAACGATTATCAGCGGGCATCATACCTGAATTCATCGAGTAACCTTTCGGGGAAGGTGTATAAATCGCTTTCAAATGTTACGCAGTATTTACGACTGAATAAAAAAAACCAGGAACTGGTAAACGCAGTAGCCAGGTATCGCAACTTTAGCGAAGATGCTTATAAAAAAAACCATGTGTCGTTGGTTAAGGTGCTCGATTCGGTTTATATTCAGCATTATGAGTTTATTCCGGCTACAGTAATTAACAATTCGGTAAACAAGCAAAACAATTACCTCACCCTTAATGTGGGAACAAAGCAGGGAATTGATAAAGGTATGGCTGTTATTTCTCCAATGGGAATTATTGGGATTGTAAAAGAATCGTCTGAAAATTTTTCGTCAGTTATAAGCCTGTTAAATCAAAACCTGCGTGTTAGCGGAATGATTCATCGGAATGGGTATTTTGGCTCAATAAATTGGGATGGCGTTGATTACCAGCGTGTAATTCTTTCTGATTTGCCCAGCCATGTTGAAGTACTAAAAGGTGATACCATTGTTACCAGTGGTTATTCAGCCATGTTTCCAAAAGGAGAGCTGATAGGTTTGGTTGATGGTGTTGAAAAAAGTGAACGGGGTGATTTTTTAAAAGTTCAGGTTAAGCTTTCAGTTAATTTTAAGAATTTGGCACATGTAATGGTGGTGAAAAATCTTTTGAAAGAAGAACAATTAATGCTTGAAAAGGAGGCCAGCCATGATTAAACTGGTTCCACGCAATATTTTCCGTTTTATTTTTTTGGTGCTCTTGCAAGTTTGGGTTCTAAATAACATACAGTTTAGCGGTTATGTAAACCCATACATGTATCTGCTTTTTATTATGTTACTCCCCTTTGAAACTCCGGGATGGCTGGTTTTGGTTTTGTCCTTTGTTTTGGGAATTACCATCGATATGTATACAGATACATTGGGAATGCATGCATCCGCATCTCTTTTTGTGGGTTTTTTGCGCCCTTTCTTATTACAAAGTATTGCGCCCCGCGACGGTTATGAAATTGGAACCTTTCCCAGAATTCATTATTATGGATTTACCTGGTTTTTAAAATATACCTTTATTTTAGTTTTTAGTCATCACCTCTTTTTATTTACAGTTGAAGCTTATAGTTTTACTTCCTATTATTTAGTTCTCTGGCGTACCATTTTAAGCACAGTGTTTACTGTTGTGCTTATAATGTTAAGTCAATACCTAATATTTAGAAAATAAATGAATCCTTTTGCAAACCGAAAATATGTTATCGGAAGTATTTTTGGTCTGTTGATACTAATATATATCATCAGGTTATTTGTATTGCAGGTTATCGATCAATCGTACAAACTTTCTGCATCGAACAATGTGTTGCGTTATGTAACTCAGCACCCGGCAAGGGGTTTGGTTTTCGATAGGAATGGAAAACTAATGGTGTATAACGAGGCTGCTTACGATTTAATGGTGGTTCCTCAACAGATTGAGGCTTTCGATACAAATGAGTTTTGCAAAATGCTCGATTTAACAAAAGAGCAGGTAATAAGTCGTTTAGACAAAGCAAAAACCTATTCCCGATTTAAATCATCGGTTTTTGAAAAACAACTCTCGGCCAAAACTTATGCAGCTTTTCAGGAAAAACTTTACCTGTATAAAGGTTTTTTTGTGGAGACAAGAACCATCAGGCAGTATCCTGAAAGTACGGCTGCACATGTATTGGGGTATGTGGGCGAAGTGAACGATGAAATAGCAACCACAGATAATTATTATGTTGCTGGCGACTATGTTGGTATTAGTGGCGTTGAGAAATCGTATGAAGAAGTGCTGCGTGGAAAAAAAGGGGTTGAGATTTTTATGGTCGATGTTCATAACCGAATCAAAGGGAAATATCGGAAAGGAAGATACGATACAGCTCCGGAGCACGGTGCAAATGTAACGCTTACGATCGATGCCGATTTGCAGGCCTATGGTGAACTTTTGATGGGTAATAAAATTGGAAGCATCGTAGCTGTTGAGCCGGGTACCGGTGAAATACTGGCGCTGATCAGTTCGCCGGCTTACGATCCGGAACTCTTATTAGGACGTAATCGTACCGAGAACTATAACGCACTTAAAAATGATACCCTAAAACCACTTTTTAACCGTCCTTTAATGGCGCGCTATCCACCTGGCTCAACCTTTAAGACCGTGAATGCCCTGATTGGTCTTCAGGAAGGAATTGTTAAACCTGAAACAACATTTCCCTGTTTACCAGGTTATGCCGCCGGCCGTTTTTTTATGAATTGCCATTACCACAAGAATAACCTCGACTTAACAGAATCTATTCAGCATTCATGTAACGCTTATTATGCCTATGAATTTAGAGCATTACTCGACGCCCCCAAATATGGTTCAGTGGAAAGTGCTTTTGAATTGTGGCGAAACCATGTGTTATCGTTCGGTTTTGGTAAAAAACTTGGAGTAGATTTGCCTCACGAAGTAAATGGTTATATTCCAACATTAAGTTTGTATAATCGAATATACGGCGAAGGTAGCTTGCGTTCATTAAATATAGTTTCTTTGGCCATTGGTCAGGGTGAATTGCTAATGACTCCGGTTCAGATGGCTAATTTAACTGCAATTATTTGTAACAAAGGGTATTATTATGCACCTCATGTAATTAAAGATCTTCCCAATGAATTTAATAATATGAAAATGCCTTATCTGGTAAAGCGTTATACCAATGTAGATTCGGTGCATTTTGCACCCATTATAGAGGGAATGTATTTGGCAGTAAACGGGCTTGATGGCGGAACTGCCCGAAGTGCGCAAATTCCGGGTATCGAAATTTGCGGAAAAACAGGAACGGCAGAAAATCCACACGGAGAGGACCATTCCATTTTTATTGCTTTTGCACCTAAAGATAATCCTAAAATAGCTTTGGCTGTTTATATCGAAAATGGTGGATTTGGGGGTACCTGGGCTGCGCCCGTTGCCAGCCTGATGATTGAAAAATACCTTACTGGTACCATAAAACGAAAATGGCACGAAGAACGAATTTTAAACGCAAATTTACTGAATGTTCGACCAAAAGAATAACATATTATTTAAACTCGATTGGCTCACTATTGGCCTTTATTTGCTACTGGTACTGCTGGGTTGGTTTAATATTTACTCAGCAGTTTATACCGATGAGCAGGCATTGGGTTTTGATTTTTCGTCGCGTTATGGGCGCCAATTAATCTGGATTATGGCTTCTGCAGTTATTCTACTGCTGGCTTTAATTCTCGATAGTAAGTTTTATTCTTCGTTTAGCTACCTGCTTTATGCGCTTTCAATACTACTACTAATCGCTGTGTTATTATTTGGAACACGTATTAATGGTGCCAAGTCCTGGTTTGTTATAGGCCCGGTGCGATTGCAACCCGCCGAATTTGTTAAAATTACAACAGCTTTAGCTTTATCAAAGTTTTTGAGTTCTTACAACCTTAAACCTGAAAAATTTAAAACCTTTTTGTTGGTTGCAACTATTGTTTTACTTCCTGTGGTTCTTATTTTATTGCAAAACGATACGGGAACGGCTCTGGTATTTTTTATCTTCTTTTTGGTTTACTTTCGTGAGGGAATGCCATCGGTTTATTTGTTGATAGCCCTATTGGCAGTGGCTTTATTTGTTTTGTCGTTGTTGTACCAAAATTACCTGGTTGTCATAATCCTGGAACTGTTAACCTTTTTGGCTTTTTATATTACCTATAAGCGTTGGAAAGAAACCCTGGCCGGATTTTTTGTACTCGGAAGTTTAACCAGTATATTTTGGATTGCAGGCGGCTATTTTAGGCCCGAAATATCAAAAACTATTTTTGTTCTGGCTGCTTTAGGAATAGTTACTGTTGGTTTTATTTTTCAGATTTATAAACATCACTTAAAAGGAGCTTTTGTAATACTATTAATGCTTTTCGGAAGCATTGCTTTTACTTACTCTGTGGATTATGTGTTCGATAATGCTTTGGATAATTACCAGCAACGCCGGATAAAAGTTTTATTGGGTATTGAAAGTGATCCCTACGGAGCCGGATATAATGTGAATCAAAGTATGATAGCGATTGGTTCCGGAGGCCCGACCGGGAAGGGTTATTTGCAAGGAACCCAAACCAAATTCAAATTTGTTCCAGAACAAAGTACCGACTTTATTTTTTGCACCGTTGGCGAAGAATGGGGGTTTATGGGAACTGCTACAGTACTGA
Source organism: Salinivirgaceae bacterium (assembly GCA_050251815.1). Taxonomy (GTDB): domain Bacteria; phylum Bacteroidota; class Bacteroidia; order Bacteroidales; family SZUA-534; genus GWE2-40-63. The sequence continues at coordinate 16,915 of JBFWMB010000085.1, forward strand.
GTTTATTTTTGTTTTTATTGCTACGTCTGTTAAAATTGGCCGAAAGGCAGAAATCAAAGTTTAGCCGGGTTTTTGGATACAGCGTGGCAAGTATTTTATTTTTTCATATAGCTATAAATGTGGGTATGACCATTGGTTTGGCACCGGTAATCGGTATCCCGCTGCCCTTTTTTAGCTATGGAGGTTCCTCACTCTGGGGATTTACTTTTCTATTATTTATTTTCTTAAAATTAGATGCCAACCGAAATCAACTAATCACCTAATGCTGATTGTTTCTTTTTAAAAATAAATATGATTAGTCATTATTATACCAGTAATTATCAGACATAGCAATGGCAAGTCTGTCAAAAACCTTATCACCAAAGTATCTACGGTTTAATTTGTAGCAAAATTCATCCAAATAGGATTGAAGATA
>JBFWMB010000086.1:0-17185 GCA_050251815.1 Salinivirgaceae bacterium
ATAGGGATCACCATTTTCTGTCATCGAAATTTCAATTTTTGTACCTTTTAGATAGTTTACATAATCGTAGCAGCAATATTGGATGCCACGGTCGGAATGGTGGATTAAACCTTGTGTTACCTTTTCTCCTGAAATGGCCATTTTAAGCGCATTTAAAGCTCCTTCACTGGTCAGGTCGGGCCAAAGACACCAGCCTACAATTTTCTTTGAATAAGCATCGGTAATCAGCGAAAGGTACACGAAGCCTTTTTCGGTACGCAGGTAGGTTATATCGCTCACCCATAATTTACCGGGTTTTAATAATTCCAGTTCTCTTATTAAATTGGGATATTTACGGTATAGGTGATTTGAATTGGTGGTTTTGGGGCCGCGCCGGCGCCGCTTAACCAATAATCCATGTTCGCCAAGTAGGTTATAAAACTTGTCTCTACCATATTTTATTCGGTGCTCTTTAAGCACGGGTTCCAGCAGCAGTAGGATTTTTTCGGCTCCCATGCGTTTATGTTCTTTACGAAGTTCCAAAGCTTGTTTTAGTATAAATACTTCCTGCATTTCAAGCTGTGAATGGCGCTTCTTATTGTCGTACCAGGCCTGACGGCTATTCCCAAACAGTGCACAAATATTGGCCTTTGAAACCAAAGGATACATCTGCGCCAGTACGTCTACTGTTTGGGTCCAGACTTTTTTCTAATTTCAAGTTTATAGTCCTGCTCTGCAATATCAATCATGGTATTGAGTGCTACATTCTTCATCTGGGCCGTTTCCAGAAGCTTCTCAAGCTCCTTGATGCGTTTCTCCAGCTTATCATTATCTGCTCGGTCTTTTGTTGTCATAGACTGCAAAGATAGATGCATTTCGTCGGAATACTTTCTTTGCCAGTTCTTTATTATTCGTGAATATAGACTCCCCAAGTTAAACCTGTCTCTGGCTTCCTGAAAACTCATTTTTTCTGAATCAATCTGGCTTACTAACCAACGTCGGAAACTAATTTCGTAATCGCTGTAATTAATTTCTTTCTCCTGAAAACCTTCCATGTGTTCTGTTAACATGGCTTCTTTTTTCTTTTTCATTTTCTTGACTTTTTTGTGTCAAGCCATTTCAGTAAAAGTCATAGGCATATATTCTCATAGATTCGGGGTTTATACCCAAAAATCCTCATCCGGTTCCCGTATTCCGCTTACTGATGCTGGCTTTTTCAGTCATTTGATTAGAACTTAAATCCAATAGTTTGATTCATCAGGAAAAACTACACTGTCCTTGCTAGATAATTAATACATAATGCTACAAATTACATCGATAATATTTCATATTGAAATCGTTTTGTAATTTATAATTATATTTGTTCATTATTTAGCTTCTTTTTATATAAATATAGACTATTCTAATGACAAAAATTGCAATAATTGGCTGTGGAAACCTTGGCTTAAGTTTGGTTGAAGGTTTTGTAAAAAGCGGAAATGCTTTTCAGCTTACCGCAACCCGTAGAAATACCGAAGCTCTTGAATCGCTCAAGCAAAAAGGTGTTCAGGTAACGTCGGATAATATTAAAGCCGTAAAAAAAAACAACATCCTTTTTTTTACGCTGAAGCCCTACCGGATACTTAAAGTAATTGCCGAACTCAGCCCCTATTTTACCGAGGAACATATTATTGTTTCCACGGCAACCGGAGTTACCCTGGATGAACTTAAACAACATGCCGGAAAAACTACAAACGTATTTCGGGCCATGCCTAATGTGGCGTCCAGCGTGGGGCAATCGGCCAGTTGCTTAAGTAAAAATGGCGCAGATGAAGTCAAATTAAAGCAAATTCAAAAAGTATTCGATGCGATTGGCGAAACAGTGTTAATAAACGAAGAACTGATGGAATCGGCCACGGTATTGGGTGCCTGTGGAACGGCCTTTGCCCTAAGGTTTATCCGGGCAATGGTTCAGGCTGGCGTTCAAATTGGCTTCGATTCAAAAACAGCCACACAAATTGCCAATCAAACCGTTAAAGGTGCCGCCGAATTGTTACTTAGCAGTGGCCGACATCCTGAAGCTTTAATTGATACGGTTACCACCCCCAAAGGAATTACCATTACCGGATTAAACGAAATGGAACACCAGGGTTTTAGTGCTGCCCTGATCCGTGGAATGATTACTGCCTATAAAAAAATTGAAGAAAGCAAGTAGTTTTTATTACCGGTAAATGCGGTTTTTATTTAAAGCCTTACGGTATTTTTCGGCATTTACATTGTGCTGCTGCAGCGTTTTGGCAAAGGCATGATAGCCTGAGAAATCATCTTTGGCACAAAAGTACAAATAGCTGTGTTTCTCGTAGTTTAATACCGCATCGATGCTTGAAATGGTTGGAATGCATATGGGCCCAGGAGGTAAACCTGCCTTGCGATAGGTATTGTAAGGACTGTCGATGGAAAGGTGTTTGGTTAAAATACGTTTTATTTCAAAATCGCCCAGGGCAAAGCGTACCGTTGGATCGGCCTGCAAACGCATGCCTTTTTTAATTCGGTTGAAATAAACCCCGGCCACACGTTTTTTTTCATCATTTTTTACGGTTTCTTCCTCAACTATCGAGGCCATGGTTATTACTTCTTCGCGACTTAATCCCATGCTATTGGCCTTCTCAATCCGCGATTTATTCCAGAAATTTTCGTATTCCCTATCCATTCGCTTTATAAAACCTTTGGCATCGGTATTCCAATAAAACTCGTAGGTGTTTGGAATAAAAAGACATAAAGCGGTTTCCCGATTCAAGCCATAATCAGATAAAAAGCTTTCGTTATTTAGTAAGTTCAACAGTTCAAGGGAATCTGCTTCAATCTGATTGGATATGATTCCTGAAAAACGATCTTTAGTGCGTATTTTATTAAACACCAGTTTTACAGGCACCTGCTTTCCACTTCGCAACAAATTTACCAACTGATTATTGCTCATTCCCTCTTTGATCTGATATTTTCCGGGTTTCACCAAAGCGGCATAACCTTTTTTCTCAGCAACCCACTCAAACGATGCCCGGTTAATCAGGTAATTATTGGCATAAAGAATATTGGTGACATCTTTATAATCGGAACCAGTTGGTATGAAGATGTAAACTTCTTTTTTACCATCGAGATTTATGTTAGGCTCTTCGACCTGGCGGTAGAGTTGAAAGATTTTAAATCCTCCTCCTACCAGAATTACCAATGCAATCGTAATAAAAAAGGTGCGTATTTTTTTTGTTGATTTCTTTTGCTTCTTTGCCATGTTATCCGGGTTACTATTAATGCGCAAAATTTAAAAAATCCATTTTATCTGCAAATAGTTTTTCGAACTTTTTTACATCCACTTATAACAACGTTGGTTACCATTGGTTTAGTTTGGCTGGTAAATTAGGTTAAATTAAAATTGGGAAATAAGCTATATCACTTAAAAAAACAACAGTTTAATACTAAATAGAATGATAACCACCACCAAAAACCATCGAATAAAACCAGCCCCCTTTTTAACAGCAATGCGAGATGCCAGAATTCCCCCAAATACATTGCCTACAGCCGAAATCAAGCCATAGCTATATGCCACTTGATCGTTTAAAATAAAAACACCTAAGGCAAAAGGGCTGTATAAAAAAACCAGGAATACTTTTAAAGCATTGGCTTTTACCAAATCGTATCCGGCATTGAGTACCAGTATCGCCAATAAAAAGATACCCACGCCAATATGAATAAAACCACCATACAAGCCCAGAATAAAGAACATCAGGAATTGTTTTAAACTCACTCTTTTTTGGGTAAGCTCCAATTGCTCCTGAAGCCACTTTTGGGGATCGTAAAACATAAAGAAAAGCATCAGCAGCATGACCCCGGCCAAAACAATTTTAAAAACTTCCTGATTTATATGAACAGCGATTTGCGCTCCTAAAATGGTACCGAAAACTATTGGCAAACCAAGCCACAATCCTTTTTTTACATCGAGTTTTCCTTTATGCCAAAAGGTTACCGATGCGGCCAGTGTTTGCATAATTACCCCAAAGCGAATGGTTCCATTGGCTACTACCGGAGGAACTCCCAGCAACATAAACAAGCTGTAGGTAATTACCGTGCCCGAACCCGCAATGGTATTTATGATTCCAACCATGAATCCGGCTACAACCAGTGAAATAATTACCGGTACACTTAAATCAACCAGGCCAGTTGCCGGATTAATCGAAAAACTCTGAACCAAATAGTCCCACATATAGTTATAAAAAAATTCCTGCTTAACTGGTGTTAAGCAGGAACACAAATATAAGCGATATACCTACTTATTTGGAATATTCTTTAACACATCGAGCAGGTGATTCCAGAATTTTTCAACGGTGCCGATATGAATTTTCTCGTCGGGAGAATGCACATTACGCAAGGTGGGACCGAACGAAACCATATCCATGTCAGGATATTTCTCAAGGAACAAGCCACACTCCAGACCGGCGTGTATAGCCCGCACAATGGGTTTACGGCCAAATAAGCGCTCGTAACTTTCTTCCGACACTTTCAGAATTTCAGAATCCTTATTGGGATTCCAGCCGGGATACCCATCGGTATGTTGCACCTGAGCACCGGCTAAATGAAATACGCTGGCCACCCGATTGGCAATATCTGTTTTTGCTGAATCAACGCTGCTTCGCTGACTGGTAACTACTTCAATTAAATTTCCTTCGAAAAATTTTACCGAGGCCAGGTTGGTCGATGTCTCGACCAGTCCGGGAAGATTTCGGCTCATAGCTATAACACCGTGAGGACAAGCATAAAGAGAATCGAGTAAGGACCATTGATCTTTCATTTTCATCACAAAGCGGGGCATTTCAACTTTATTCAAATCGAAAGTCATTTTTGTTTCCACCCCTTTGTACTCTTTAAAGATCATTTTACAATAGTTCGAAAAATCTTTTTCAAAATCGACTACATATTTTTCTTTAACCGTAACAATGGCATAAGCTTCACGGGGAATGGCGTTCCTAAGATTTCCACCTTCAATTTTATTTACTCTGATGTTGTACTTTTGGGTGGCCATCCACAAAAAACGGTTGATTATTTTATTGGAGTTTCCATAACCTTTGTGAATATCATCGCCCGAGTGACCGCCACGCAAACCTTTAACACATAATTTAAAAGCAACTGATTTTGAAGGAACCGGGCGGGTTCTAAAGTTATAAGTGGCAATCGTATCGACACCTCCCGCACATCCTATAAAAAGTTCGCCTTCGTCTTCTGAATCCAGATTTAGGAGTATTCTGCCTTTAATAAAATCTTTCTCCAGAGCAAAAGCACCGGTAAGACCCGTTTCTTCGTCAACCGTAAACAGGCATTCAAGGGCCGGATGCTCAATGGAATCTGAAGCTAAAATTGCCATTTGAGCGGCCATACCAATACCATCGTCGGCACCCAATGTGGTTCCTTCTGCTTTTACCCAATCACCTTCTACTTTAGGTATAATAGGATCTTTAAAAAAATCGTGCTTGGTTTCGCTGTTCTTTTCGCAAACCATATCCATATGGCTTTGCAAAACTACGGGTTTTTTATTTTCGAACCCTTTTGTGGCTGGTTTACTTATCAATACATTTCCGGCGGCATCTGTTTTTGTTTCCAGATTGTGTTTTTTTCCGAAATCCATCAGGTAGGCAATTATTTTTTCTTCCTTTTTAGAAGGACGCGGTACCTGACAAATTTCGCCGAAATAGTGCCAGACGTCTTTGGGTTCTAATCCTTGAAATACACTCATAGCTCTATAGTTTTAAAAATTTATAATTCTGATTTCCCACCAAGATAAGAATTTATCTTATGGAACAGGCACAATTTTGCTATTATATTTTACCTTTCAAAAGCTTTCCGATAGGCTATTTTTATGGCATAAAGCGCTTACTCCCTTTCAAACAATCGCTTAAAGAAATAATTCATTTAAAATCAATTCCAAACAGTTTTCGACAGCTTTCATTTTATTTGACTAAAACACCAAACTCCTACGTCCTTTTTTCATAAATTTGTATAAACCCAACACAGCAATGACTAATTATCTTATCGATAAAACAAAGCTCATTAATCTGGAATATTCGCTTAAACGTGAAATTCTAAGAACCAACAATTTGGGTGCCTATTCTTGTACAACTCTTGTGGAATGTAACACCCGCAAGTACCACGGTTTGCTTATTTGTCACCTTCCCGAACCGGATAATTGCCCTCATGTATTGCTTTCGAATGTGCAGGAATCCTTTATTGAATATCATTCGGTTTTTAACCTTGGGATGCATAAATATGCAGGTGATAACTACAATCCCAAAGGGCATAAATACCTTTATGATTTTTCGAACAGTCCGGTTCCAAAACTGATTTATCGAGTTGGAGATGTAATACTATCGAAAGAAAAAGTATTAGCTGCCAACGAAAACCGGATTTATATTAAATACACGGTTGAACAAGCCCGAAAACCAACGCTTATCCGAATAAAGCCTTTTCTGGCTTTTAGAAACATTCATACGCTGAGTAAGGCCAATATGGATGTAAATCATCGTTATCAAACCGTAGAAAACGGAATTTCATCCAAAATTTACTCCAGTTATCCCGAGTTATTTTTACAATTTTCGAAAAAAAACGAATTTGTTGCTTCGCCCGATTGGTATTACAACATTGAATATCCCGAGGAGCAACAAAGAGGTTATGCTTACAAAGAGGATTTATATGTTCCGGGTTATTTTGAACTGCAACTGAAAAAAGGAGAAACAGTGGTATTCACATCTGGGCTGGAGCCCGTTAAAAGTGCCGGTATACTTAAAAAAGTAAATTCCGAAATTGACAAACATGTTCCACGGGACACGTTTGAAAATTGCCTGCATAATACCATCAATCAGTTTTTTATAAAAAAAGACCCGGAATATTATGTTATTGCCGGATATCCCTGGTTACCTATCCGCTCACGCGATGCGTTCATTGCATTACCCGGCCTTATGCAACCCATAAACAAGCCTGAATTAGCGCTTAAATTTCTGCAAAGTATAAGCAAACACTTTCAAGAGCATTTTATACCTGAAATCTTAAGTTCGTGTAAGGAAAAAACCTTTGCTCCTGACACACCACTTTGGTTTATATGGACCTTGCAAAAATACCAAAGCCTGTTTCCAACACTGGATTTATGGAAGCTATTCGGGAAACAGGTACTAAAAATAGTAAGCGCTTACCTGGTTGAAAAAGAGCATTTCACGATCCATTCCAATGGATTACCCTTTATAGAAAAACCCAATCCACAAAATTCGTGGATGCAGGCTGAACTTGAAGGAAAAGCCCTAATAAAACGCTGGGGATACCTGGTAGAGTTAGCCGCGTTATGGTACAATGCTTTATGCTTTGTATTAGAAAACAAAACTAAAATTAAGAACAAATCGTTTGTAACTGTACTCGAAAAACTGGAACCCAAAGTTAAAGTGTCGTTCAATCAAATTTTTTGGAATCAGGATTTGGGATATTTATATGATTTTGTAGTTGAGAAAAATCACAACCAACAAGTAAGGCCTAACCAACTAATTGCAGCCGCATTGCCCTACAGCCCGCTTGACAATGAGCAGATAAAATCCATTCTGGATGTTGTTAAAAATCAATTGCTGACTTCAATAGGTATTCGTAGTTTGTCGCCGGTTGATCCCGATTACAGCCCTGATTACTTTGGCAATCATAGGGAAAGAGAGTTAGCAGCTTACAACGGGTCGGTATGGCCCTGGTTGTTTACACAGTATTTTGATGCGCTGGTAAAAGTTTATCCCAAAAGTGCACAACGAGCTGCTACTCGTTTGTTACAAAACGTAGAACCGGAATTTCGGCAACATGGTCTTTGTTCCATTTCAGAAATCTATACTGGTAACCCTCCCCATAAAGCAAAAGGAGCCATTGCATTTGCCATGAATACCGGGGAACTTATTCGGTTACGTGTAATGTTAATTGCTTTAAACAAACGCAATACAAAACCTTAACTATCTAAGCTTTACATTTTAAGCTTTTTAACAAAAACTAAAACAAATTTTCACATCAAAAACAGTTATCAATTGTTTACTAATTAACAACATTTTAATACAGAAATTAACATAGAATGCTGATTATCCAGCAGGGAAAAAGAAATACGTTGAAAATATCATCAGAAATAACAAACAGGAGTTTGAATAAAATAAGTAAAAATAGCATGCTGAAAGTACTGATGTTTGGTTGGGAATTTCCTCCTCATATTTCAGGCGGATTGGGAACAGCTTGCTATGGACTCACCAAAGGCCTTTCAAAAATAAAGCACCTCGATGTTATTTTTGTGGTACCCAGATTTTTTGGGGATGAGGAATCGAAACACGTACAATTAATTGGTGCAAACCAGATTCCGGTTAAAATTACGCAGGTAGCTTATGAATTAAACTATGGTAAATCGATGGAATGGGTCGAAGTGGGTTCAAAAATAATACCTTATACCTCGCCCGAAAATTATTACCAACTAAAACAGGAATCCACAAATGAAAAACAATTGTGGTTGCAAACTGATCCACAGGGGCGAATCCCATTTTCAGGAGGATACGGCACCAATCTTTTCAGCGAAATCTACAATTACAGTCTGGTTGCTGCCCAGCTGGCTAAAATTTATGATTTTGATATAATACATGCACACGACTGGCTAACATATCCTGCCGGAATTGCGGCTAAACAGACATCAGGCAAGCCGCTGGTTTTGCACGTACATGCTACCGATTTCGATCGAAGTGGCGGAAGTGTTAATCCAACCGTATATGCCATTGAAAAAGAAGGGATGAATCAGGCCGATGCCATTATAACGGTAAGTAATCTGACCCGAAACACCGTGATATCCAATTACTCCATTTCCCCCAAAAAAGTTGTAACCATTCACAATGCCGCGGAACCAATTGCTTTACCCATACAGCAAACAAATTTAACTAAGGGTAGTGATGAAAAAATAGTAACCTTTTTAGGTAGAATAACCTTACAAAAAGGCCCCGAGTATTTTATTGAAGCAGCAAACAAAGTACTCCAAAAAATGGAAAATGTTCGCTTTGTCATGGCAGGAAGTGGCGATATGATGCATAAAATGATAGAACGGGCAGCCCGTTTAGGCATTACCGACAAATTTCATTTTACCGGATTTTTAAAAGGTGCTGATGTGCTTAAAATGTTTTCAAAAAGTGATCTGTATATTATGCCTTCGGTTTCGGAACCATTCGGAATTTCACCTCTGGAAGCTATGCAATCAGGAGTTCCTGTTATTATATCAAAACAATCGGGTGTAAGCGAGATTCTTAAGCATGTCATAAAAATCGACTTTTGGGACATCGATAAAATGGCCAATGCCATTTATTCCATACTAAGTTATCCGGCACTCAGCAATATGATAAAACAAAACGGTCTTAGCGAAGCAAATAATTTAATATGGGACAAACCAGCCAAAAAAGTTTATCAGGTATACCAAAAAACACTAAGAAATGTAAAAGCATGAAATATATTTGTCTTTATTTTCAGGTTCATCAGCCGTTCCGCTATAGGAATTATCCTTTTTTTGATATTGGGAACGACCATTATTATTACGATGATTATCTGAACGAATCGATACTACGCCGCGTAGCTCAAAAATGTTATTTACCCGCTGGAAAATTAATGTTAAAACTAATACATAAATGGGGAAATAAATTTAAAATCAGCTTTTCCATTTCAGGCAGCGCACTCGACCAGTTTGAGCTTTATGCCCCCGAAGTAATCGATATTTTTAAAGAATTAGCCGCCACAGGTCAGGTGGAATTTTTGGCCGAGACCTATCCTCACTCCCTGGTTTCGCAACAAAACAGCACGTTGTTCAGAACCCAGGTTCAGGAACATTGCCACCGCATCGAGGATTTGTTTGGACAAAAACCCAAAGTGTTTCGGAATACCGAGCTAATATACTCCGATAACATTGGAGCCGAAGTTTACAAAATGGGGTTTAAAGGCATGCTTACCGAAGGAGCCAAACATGTTTTGGGTTGGAAATCGCCCAATTTTCTTTACTATAATGCCATTCAACCCAAATTAAAATTGCTGATGCGCAATTACAAACTCAGCGATGATATTGCCTTTCGGTTTTCTGATAAAAACTGGGACAAATATCCCTTAACTGCCGATAAATTTACCGATTGGCTCAATGAGCTCAATCCCCGGGAAGAATTAATCAATCTGTTTTTGGATTATGAAACCCTGGGAGAACATCAATGGGTCGAGACCGGAATCTTTGAGTTTATGGAGCACCTGCCCGAAAGTGTTTTTCAGAAAACCAGTTTTACTTTCGAAACCCCATCGAACCTTATTAAAAAACTTCAACCCATTGCCGTTGCCAACGTACCCTACCCCATTTCGTGGGCCGACGAAGAACGTGATTTAACCGCATGGCTCGGAAATGGCATGCAACAAGAAGCTTATAACAAATTATATAAACTTGCTGATAAAATGGAAAAAGTTTCTGATTTAGAACTGATTCAGGATTGGAACTACCTTCAAAACAGCGACCATTTCTACTACATGAGCACCAAATGGTTCTCCGATGGAACGGTTCATACCTATTTCAATCCTTACAATAATCCGTATGAAGCGTTTATAAACTACATGAATATTTTAAGCGATTTTAAGCTGCGTTTAAACATTCTTTTACCCGATGAGAAACGGCTTCCAGAATTCAAGCATTTACTCAATATCATTCAAAAAAAAGATTACGAAATTTTACGATTGAAAGAAAAACTAAAAAAGAAAAAACAAAAAATTGTTGATTAATATTTAAATTTTTTAAAAATAAACCACAATCGTTTTCATTATGACTTTGAGATACTTTTCGAGCCTTATAAACTCTACAAACAGCAGTTTTCACAAATCAAAAACATGTTATATACCACTTTTATTTGTTTAATTTGCACCAGAAAAACCTGAAACTATGGAAGAGAACGGAATGTTTTTATTTGAAACAAGCTGGGAAGTATGCAATAAAGTAGGCGGAATTCATACGGTAATCACCTCAAAACTGCCCTCTTACTACCAGGTGTTTGGTGAAAACATGATATTTATTGGTCCCGATATTCTTAGCAACAAACAAACTCATCCTGAATTTATTGAAGATAAAAACCTTTTTCAGGAATGGAAAGCGCATGCAAATTGCCACGAAGTAAGGTTTAGAACAGGCTATTGGAATGTACCCAATAAACCCAAAGCAATCCTTATCGATTTTACCGCTTTAATCCCCAAAAAAGATGAAATATTTACCCACTTATGGGAAGTTTTTAAACTCGATTCACTAAGCGGAGAATGGGATTATATTGAATCGGCCTTATTTGGTTATGCCATTGGAATGGTTATTCAAAGCTTCTCGGAATTTTACCTGGCCGATAAAAAAGTGGTGGCTCAATTCCATGAGTGGATGACTGGAGCCGGTGTGCTTTTCCTAAAAGAAAATGCACCTCAGATAGCTACTGCTTTTACTACCCATGCTACCGTATTGGGGCGTTCAATCGCCGGAAACGGCTTACCACTATACAGTTCAATCGGTTCGTTCGATCCCGACCAAAAAGCCAAAGAAATTGGTGTTTCGGCTAAACATTCCCTGGAGAAAAATGCATCCATCCTGGCCGATGTATTTACCACAGTTAGCAAAGTAACAGCCAACGAATGTGAATTTTTGCTGAATAATGAGCCCGACTTTATTACTCCCAACGGATTTGCCCTGGAGCATCTTGAAAAACTGACTGAAGATAAAATTGCTTCTGCCCGTTCAATACTTTGCAAAGTTACTTCCGCTTTAACCGGAGGCGAATGCAACGAAAACACGTTGTTTATAGCAACCAGTGGACGTTATGAATTCAAAAATAAAGGCATCGATGTATTTTTGGATGCCCTGGGAAAACTGAATCAAAACCCGGCATTAAGCAATCAGGTAGTTGCATTTATTCTGGTTCCGAATGAACAATACGGCCCGCGAAAAGAGCTGTTGGACAACCTGCAAACCAATCGGTTTAATCCCATACCCAATCCTTTTACCACACACAGTTTAAACCCAAACCGATACGATCCCATTATTGATCGTTGCCACCAACTGAATCTGTGGAATAATCCGGAACAAAAGGTAAAAGTAATTTTTGCACCGGTTTACCTCAACGGAAACGACGGAATTTTTAACACCGATTATTATCATTTATTAAGCGGATTCCATATGTCAGCCTTTCCCTCGTATTACGAACCCTGGGGATATACACCCATGGAAAGTCTGGCAGTTGGTGTACCAACAGTTACCACCAGTCTTTCGGGCTTTGGACAATGGATGCAAAAAAAATCGACCGATTTGATGAATGGTCTGGGCGTTGTTAAACGAACCGAGGACAATTACAACCAGGTAGTTGATCAAATTGAAGCCTGGACACTTAGCATAAGTAATTTATCAAAAGATGAACGAAAAGCCATAAGCAACAAAGCAAAAGACCTTACTACCGATACCGTATGGCAGAATTTTAGTAAATATTATTACGATGCATACGAAAAAGCAACTCAAACTGCATCAAAACGAAAAAAAACCGATTACTTATCCAAAATAGCATATAAACCAATGGAAAACAAGCAAACAAGTAACGAACCAATTTGGAAAAAAATGATAATTCATTCCAACCTTCCGGGAGCACTCAAACAACTCGAAGAGTTGTCGATGAACCTATGGTGGTGTTGGAATTATGAAGCTATGGAACTATTTGAAAGTGTGTCGCCCGATACCTGGAAAAAGTGCCAGAAAAACCCGGTTGTTTTATTAAAAACGGTTTCATCAGACCGATTTGAAGAGTTAACCAAAGATAAAAGCTTTCTGAAACGCCTTGATAAAGTATATACTGATTTCAGAAACTACATGGACACGCCGGTTAAAAAAAACATGCCTAAGATTGGCTATTTTAGCATGGAATACGGGCTTACCGACAACCTTAAGATATATTCCGGTGGTTTGGGAATTTTAGCAGGCGATTACCTGAAAGAAGCCAGCGATTGCAACATTCCAATGATTGCAGTTGGTTTTTTGTATAAGTACGGATACTTTACCCAACACCTTTCTGTTTCGGGTGAGCAGCAAGCCAGTCTTGTACCACAAAAATTTGCCGACCTACCCATTGAGCCCATCTACGATGAATTAAAACAATTGGTAACGGTATCTGTAAACTTACCCGGACGTATTGTAAAAGCGCGTATCTGGAAAGTAATGGTAGGACGAATTCCTCTTTTCCTTCTCGATACCGATTATCTTGAAAACAGCCCTGAAGACCGCACCATCAGCCATCAGCTTTATGGAGGTGACTGGGAAAACCGCTTAAAACAAGAAATTATATTAGGTCTTGGTGGTGTTAGGGCTTTAGGAGAATTAAAACTGAATCCCGACATTTATCATTGCAACGAAGGACATGCTGCTATGATAAACGTAGAACGGCTTTCAGATCTGATTCAACACGAAAACCTAACGTTCGACGAAGCTATGGAAGTGGTTCGTTCCAGTTCCTTGTTCACTACGCATACCCCCGTGCCTGCCGGACACGATGCCTTTGATGAAGAATTAATACGAACTTACATGCGTCACATGCCTGAGCGCCTTAAAATTGATTGGGAAACCTTTCTTAATTTAGGTCGGGGCGTTGATAATACCCATGGAGAAAAATTTTCAATGAGTGTGTTGGCCACCAAAACTTCACAGGAAATGAATGGAGTTAGCCGACTCCATGGCGATGTATCCAAAGAAATGTTCCAATACATGTGGAAAGGTTTTTCTGCCAGTGAACTGCACATTGACTATGTGACCAACGGAGTGCATTACCCAACCTGGACTGCCAGTAAATGGCGGAAGCTATATGAATCGCACTTTGGTGAAGGATTCCTGAACGATTTGTCGAATCCGTCGTACTGGGAAAAAATATTCGAAGTTGATGATAAAACGATATGGGAAACAAGGAATCAGTACCGAAAACGCTTAATTGACTATGTAAAAAACAGGTACCACGAATCGTTTGTCCGCCGGCACGAAAACCCTAAACTAATTTTAGATATTTTAAACTCAGTGAATGAAAAAACCTTAACCATTGGTTTTGCCCGAAGATTTGCCACATACAAACGTGCCCACCTGATATTTAGCGACATTGAACGTTTGGCCCGCATTGCCAACAATCCCGATCGTCCGGTACAATTTCTTTTTGCCGGAAAAGCACATCCAAACGATAAAGCTGGTCAGGATTTGATAAAACATATTATTGAAATTTCACGCCGACCGGAGTTTATCGGAAAAATACTATTCCTTGAAAACTACGACATGGAATTAGCCAAACGTTTGGTTCGGGGTGTCGATATTTGGCTAAATAATCCTACCCGTCCGTTAGAAGCCAGTGGTACCAGTGGACAAAAAGCCGAAATGAATGGCGTACTAAACTTCAGTGTTCTCGACGGATGGTGGGTTGAAGGTTACAAAGAAAAAGCCGGATGGGCTTTACCCGAAAAACGCACCTACGCCAATCAGGACTTCCAGAATGAGCTTGATGCAGCAACCATTTATAGTATACTTGAAAACGAAATTGCACCATTGTATTATACCCGCGATAAAAACGACATTCCTGTGGAATGGGTGCAATACATCAAGCGATCCATTGCCGGAATTGCACCGCATTTTACCACCAAGCGCATGCTCGACGATTACATCAATAAATTTTACCTTAAACTCCATAAACGAACCACACGAATTCAAGCCGATGGCTATAAATTGGCCATGGAACTTTCGCAATGGAAAAATAAAATAAGAGCTTCCTGGGATCAAATTGATTTGGTTTCAGTCGATTTTCCAAATACCATGAAAGCTGCTTTTAAAATGGGAGAAAATTACCGGGGTGAAGTGGTGCTCGACTTAAAAAGTCTTTCAGAAAAAGACTTAGGTGTAGAGTTGGTTTTTGCTTTACAGGGCGGCCAAAAAATTATTGACATTAAGGAACTTAAGCTAACAAAAAAGGTAGACACCCTGGCTTTTTATGAAATAAACTTTGAACTTAAAAAACCTGGTACCTACGATTATGGTTTGCGTATATTCCCCAAAAACAAGGAGCTTCCACACCGACAGGATTTTGCCTATTTACGCTGGATATAATTAATAAAATAAAAACAGAAAGGTTCCTCAAATTAAAAGTTAGGAACCTTTTTTTTGAAAAACTTTTGCACTAAGTAACAACTTAAAATGCAAACACATAAGGCTTAAAAAGTAAAAATTCAGGAACCATACTTACTACTGGCCCCCGTAAAGATACAGAAGCATAAATTTGAAAAGTCATTTTTACTATTAAATTTGTAAAAAATAGTACGGATTCTTAAAGGGTATATATGGATAGACTAATTATCCAAAACAAAAATATTGAGCAATTAGCTAGTCTCGGGTATTGGGAATGGTGGCCAAATCAAAACATCGCCCGGTTTTCTGAAGGAGTTCATAACATTCTCAGTTTTATAAGTAAGGAGATTACCACCAAAGCCATTTTAAAGTACATAAAAGCAACCCACTTAAATGTAGATTATCTGGAGCTTTTAAAATACATCCACCTGATTAAGAAAGGAAATCCTCCGGCATCAAAAATATTTTCGTTTCAAATGGCTGATAAGCGCATCAGGCATTTCGAATTAAATTGCTATTTAACTTACAACAAGCAAATACCTTATATTGCCGGAACCATTCAGGAAGTTACTGACAAAGTAAAATATAATATCTTAAAAGAGAAAGAACTGTTATTCGAACGCAAGATATCGGAAATTGCTTCACGCTTTGTAAACAGCAACGATTACGAGAATGCCATGTTAGCTACCATGAGCGAAGTGGGTGAACTATGCCAGGCCGGATTGGTATATCTTTTAAGAATTGATAATAACTCTATTTCTGAAGAATTTCGCCTGGGCGATCACTCCAATAAATCATTTATCGATTTGCTTGCACCCAAAGAAGTAAATTACCTGATAGAAGTAATTAAAGAACAAAAACTGGTATATTATCATAACCTCGATGAAACCCCTCCATTTATAAAGGGAATCAAAAATATTTTACATGCTCAGCAGGCTTCATCGCTTGCTATTGCAGGGATACAGAACGACCGGCAAACCATTGGTGCTTTGGTTCTCATTCGCTTTGAAATGAATCAAAAATGGGATTTTTCTGATATTCATATCTTAAAAATGACCAGCCTGATAATTAGTAATACCATTAAACAGCATGTAACCTTTAAGCGTTTAAAGCAAAGCGAAAAACGACTTCAGTTTGCGCTGCTGGCCGGAAATCTGGGAACCTGGGAATACGATTTACGGGAACAAAAATACTATGTTGACGAACGCTATGCCAATATTTTTGGCTACTCAAATAATACCATAAACCGTATGCCCGGTTGGTTGAAAGATAACCTGCATCCAGCCGATATTGCCAATTATTTCAGTACCCTGGAATCGTGTCTCGAGGGGGAACAAAACTTTTATGCGTTGGAATACCGGGTAAAAGCCAAGAATGGTTCTTACAAATGGATTAACGATTGGAGCATTGTTACCAAAGTTGACAACGATGGAGAACCGGTAGTAATGGTTGGTATTATTCAGGATATTTCGCAAAAAAAACAAGTGGAAGATGAACTGATTAAAGCCAAAGAAAAAGCCGAAGAAAACGACAAACTTAAAACTGCATTTTTGGCCAACGTAAGTCACGAAATTCGTACGCCCATGAATGGTATTACAGGTTTTGCTGAATTGCTTTACAATAACACAGTTTCAGATACCGAAAAACATCAGTATCTCGAAATAATCTACAAAAGCAGCAATCAACTTTTATCCTTGTTGAATAATATCATCGATATTTCGAAACTTGAGACCAGACAACTGCAATTATTCAACCGCGAAGTTTCAATCAATGAATTACTTGAAGATATTGAAAGACACTTTGCCCCAACATTTGCAAAAAACCCTTTACTCGAACTGCGCATCATTCCTGTTACCGATAAACTACTCACCTACATTAATGCTGATGAATCGAGACTTAAACAGGTTTTAATTAACCTGATTGAAAATGCATTAAACTTTACCCAAAAAGGTTTTGTGGAGTTGGGCTATTCCATCGAAAACAATCAACACATGGTGTTTTTTGTAAAAG
>JBFWMB010000087.1:0-17052 GCA_050251815.1 Salinivirgaceae bacterium
AAATCGGAAGGGAGCTTCGTAAAATAGCTTGTAACTTCGGTTAGAAAAGCATAATCTTCATCAATATAAAAACCCTGAACCACTTCTTTGCCATTTTGATTTAGGAATGATTTAATCAGACTGCCGGAATTTACAAAGTATCCTTGCTGACAAATCTCGCCAGCTACCAGTAAGTATTCATTCTTTTTCAAATGCCTGATTTTTGCAAATTCCTGCACCTTAGCCCATAGTTCCGGACTCAATATTATCTCTTTTTCTAATTCAAGTTTTAACTTCGAAAACATTTTTACTACTATTTTTACGCAAATATAACCTGTTTATTTATGAATCTAACGAAGCCTGAAATAGATTTGTCAGATACTTTATCATGAGCGTAAATGTACTTATTCCGAAGGAATTTTGTGTGACTTACAGTGCTTTTAGGATGATCAGCAACCGAGCGATTAAAGAATTTGGAATTGCATCAAAAAAGTGGACAAATTTTATAGACACTAAGCAGCATTCTTTTCTTTATAAAATTTCAATTCAAATTCAATTGGTTTAAGATATCCTCTTTTTTAATCAGGGAAACGTCCAAATTTCTTTATTTCTTCCAACGACTCATCCCAACTTGCTTTATTTGAAATAAATATATGTGCATCAGGACGTTTTTCTAATTTAGTGTCTAAGCATCCTGCTGGCACCACTAAAAGTTTACTTCCCATTTGTAAGTTGGGTAAAGCTGAACCACAATTTGCACAAAAGGCTTTCACATGCTCACTTTTGGGAGGTTGAAATGTTTTAATTTCAGTTTCCGTTTTTATCCAATATAATTTAGCTGTTGTCGAAAATAAATTTGCCGCATGAGCTGACCCTGTATCTTTCCTACAATATCTGCAATGACATAAATAAAAACTCTCAAAGTTTCCTAAAACTTTAAATTTAATTCCTTTGCACAAACAAGAACCAATGTATTCCATAGGATAAAACTCATTTATAAAAAATATTCCCTAGGAGGGTGACCGGAAATCCCGGTTTCCATTAATAAACAAAAATATAATAATAGGTTCCTATTCACAAATTACTGCTGATACTATAAGAAAATTGAAAATCATATTTGCACTTTCTTTATTTGTCTATTTTATAGCTTACTTAATGCAACTTGATCCTGTAAAATGCGGTGCTTGTGGTTACGAACAGCTCATTTTTATTCTTTCCTCCCCAAGTCATTGAGTGTACCCGTTCATCCAATTTGATTCGTTTAATTTCATTTCCGTCCTTATTTATAATAAATATCAGTCCTTCGGCTAAATACAAATTACCCTGGCTATCGCACACATTGCTGTATTCTCCTCGTTTTACGAATTCACTCATAGTTGACAGCATACCTTTGTCATCAACATTAAAACGGTAAGTAATTTTGGGGTCTTCATGGGTCACAAAAACAGCTTCACTTTGGTTTGGCGTAACTCCCATAAGCATTACCGAGCGCCCCAAATCAAAAGTGTAGGGAATGAGGGTGACACCATCGGGTGCCATAAAGCTTGTTTCGGCAATACCCGTGGCAACCTCCTTAAAATTTTCCCTCCACCGATGGGTAGGATGGATTACTCGTTCCACATTTTTTACCTCATTCGTTTTCACCAGCTTTAGTGCTTGCATATCATCCCTTTTATCAGGATTTATGGCATAGGCCCTAATTGCCCAGCCTCCATTTCCCCAGCTACTGTAATAGGGGTTATTGTCCGGCAATGTTTCGATTGTTTTTGGCTGTTCATCATCTTCAAAGCCTGGTTGTGGATCGTAACGGCAGATAACAATCAAATTATCCCGGGTGTCGACGGCCAGCGAAAAAGGCTTGTAAGGATAATCGGCATAGATGGAAATTGTGTTTCTTTCAGCCGACCAACGGTATATACGCTTCTGCTGGCTTTCGCAGAAGTAAACATTTCCCCGGCTATCAGAAACGGCCCCGGTGGCAAACTCATAGCCAAAGCCTAATTTCTCAACTTTACTATTCGGGTTTTCATTACTGGAAGGTTTTTCATTTCCGGTAATTGTCACTCGGGCAAAATCTCCCGCATATACAATCAGGTTTTTGTCCATATCGAAAATGGTGCGTTCAGGTAAGTGCAAAACCTGTGTCCAACTGCGCATATTACGAAAATCGATACCGTGGCTGTTCGATACTTTCACTCCCCACGGTCGGGGTGTGTTCACACGAATGGTTCGGTACATCCAGAAATTAGCGAACATAAGGTCATTGCAGTCAGCTATATTAAGCGTTTGTGCATTTTTTCCTTCCCGGCCTTCTTCCTCAAACTGAAAGGCGTAGAAATTCCAATTGGCAACCTGGTTAAGGCGAGCTTCCTGACGCACATGGTGCTCCAGTGACATAGCAAAAACTTTTCCCGGGGTGGAGGTGTTGCTGATATATAAGCCTGCACTGGCATAAGTGTTAGCTGTCCATATATCTTTGATTATTCCCCCGCCATTGTTGGTAACCCAAAGGCTCCAGTACTGATTATCCCAGGCCAGATCCATTCCCCGGGCATAAACCGGCTCTGAGGGACTACTGATAGTTTGTTCCAGTAATCTGTTATGGGAAGGCTCTCCCGGCTTTGCCATGGTTCCATGTCCGCCTACAAATTTCACATCGTTAATCATGGAATTCACATTGGCCATCCACTTCAGTCCAACGGCACGGTTATTATAGGCGCCGGTGTTAATACCAATGCCATTAATTATATTCCTCCCTCCTTCTGATGACTCCAGTAAAGGAACGGGTGATCCAAATCCGCTAAAATTATGCTCACTTTCATTTATTAACAATTGAGTGGCATAAGGGTGCAGACCAATTAATGTGTTTTCATTATTTAAAATAAGTGTTTCAGTGATGCGATACCAACCGGTAGGCAGGTAAACATTTTTGTGCTGTGAAATTGCTTCTTTGATGGCCTTTGTGTCATCGGTTTTGCCATCACCCAAAGCTCCAAAGTCTTTAACATTAACCCATGTATCCATGTGAGGCAGATTGGGTATAAGCTTATCCAGTTTTTTTGGCACCTGGTCAAGAGCTTCCATATCGACAACCGTTTTATAACCGGAATCATCAGCCATATCATCCATAAGCAAACCATGCACAAAATTGTTGATCCGGTAAGTATTTCCTTTTCCTTCAATACTTGATTCACCGGGTGATAAATACACCGGAACCGCTACATTATTACATATAATATTTCGTAGATTTACCTGGCTGGCGGCTTCCTTTTCAACCCCAACTACTATACCTTTTTTAACATTTTCAAAAAGGCAGTCTTCCATAAATAATCTGTCCGAAACACCTTGTTGAAGCTCAACAGCTACGGGTGCATCCTTCACATGCATGGAAACAATGGTCATTCCGGTATTTCGACTTAGAACAGCAGCTTTTCGCTGGCCTTCAAAATAGAGATCAATCATCATCATAGGCCAACCCGGTGATGTTCTGGACGTGGAAATGCCGTATTCGCCTCCATAGAATTTCAGATTTTCGATTTCATTGCCCAGGTCATAAATGGCGGCATAACCATCACCCATATAAAAATTGCAATGGCTTACAAAACTGTGCTGTGCAAAATGGGTTCGAAGCGCAATAGCTTTTGGATTCCCTTTTTCAATCCGGAAATTGATATTTGAGATGGCGCTATAAAATGTACCTGCAGTGGCATCCTTTGGCGGCTGGCCTTCTTCAACCAGATTGCTGGTGAACCAGAACATGTAATTATTTTCGTTCTGATAAGCTGCTGTGTTTTTACCCAATATAAATTCCGGACGATTTACTCCATATCCAATAATGCGTATGGCTTTGGGAACATAAATGGTTTTACTGATAAGATATTTTCCTTCAGGGATAAATAGTATTCCAAAATTCTTTTCCTTTTTAAGCTTATTTATAGCAAACTGAAGCGCTTCAGACACATCATGCTTTCCATCGGGTGCTATGTTAAAGTTATCGGAAGTGAAATAAAAAGCTTCCGGGTCATCTGGCATCTGTGTATAAACTGATTGAGCTTTTAAGATTATGGAATAAAAAAGAATGACTGCAAAGCATACTATGATTCGTTTCATGTGTTTATTTTTTATTTAATTAATTGGCCATATGGAACCCCCATTTTCAATTATGTTCTTGTTGTGTATGTTCCTGGATGGGGGTTTCATATCAAATAGATTTGGTAATTGTGGTGCTATAGTACAATAAGGGATAGCAACTTTTCCTTTTTTTTTAATGCATATTGTACACAAGGTTGGCGCTAAACACCATTGCCTTGTATTAATTATTTATGTTAAAACGGATACTAAATTAGATTGAAATTGTGAGTTTTACAACTACTTAAAGCAAGACGTTTGAGCAGAGATTGATTATTTTGCCTTGTAGCTTTGAATACGCAACGAATTACTTTATTTGTTAAAGTATTACCAGCACATAGAAAAATCATAGCTCACTATTTCCATTTTTCTTTTGTGATCAAAAAGAAACAAAGACCTGCAAAGTCCAAAATGCTCCCGAACTTTGATTTGTGAAATTACCCTATCAGGATTAGTTCGACTTTCTGAATAGTCCTGTCTCATAAGACTTCAATTCATTCTCGAACTCTTACCCGGAATATCATTTGAGTATGATAATCATTTGAATCCATTGCCCAAGTATCGCTTAGAATTATTGAATCAATCCCTGTTTTAATCGCTTTAAATTTTAAAACATCCATGCTTCCACTATTCACTAAATTATGTTCAACTAATTCAACAATTGAAACTTGTTTTTCATTAGTCCATTCAATAGGAAAACTGTCCTTAGAAAGTATCAAACGCATTGTAAGCGTATCATTTAATAATAAATCAGCCGCATACTTGTCAGTCGGTAAATTGTCTGTATTTTCCTTTTTACAGGATAAAACTATGAGTACAACAAAACTCATAAAAAGTAAAAAAACCCTCATTATCAATTGTGTTAAATTTAAGTTCGACTTACACTGGTGGCTTACGATGGCGCTAAAAGCCATTGCGTTGTTTGTCTCTTGTTTTATGTTAATACTGCGACTAAAAGTAAATTGAAATTGTGAGTTTTACAAGCCACACTGTGAAACGTTTGAGCGCGGGTTACACACAGGCATTTTTTAAATATCTATTATGAATTTCAATCCAAAAAGCAATCCTTGAAAAATTGCAGGCGGAATTAAAGCGGTTAATAATGCATATAGGTATGAATACTTATTAAAATAAGCAAGTCCATATACTAAAGCTCTAAAAGATATAAGCCATAGCCCAAAAGATAAAACTGGATGATGAAAGTTTATTATTTCTTTATTGTCCAGAATAATCGATGGAATGATTAAAACAAGTCCTATTATTAAATAAACTAAATTCGGAACCAATGAATAGGCAAGTGTTATTTTTATCTCGTCTTTTTCAGCTTTTCCCTGAAATAGTTTACTTGTCCAATAATATAAAATGGATACAACAGAATTTAACATAAACAGCCCTACTAATCCTGCCACCACCATTCCAATAAGTAATGATAAATAAAAATTACCGTCTAATAACTTATTAAAATCAGATGCATTTGAGAATCCGGCCGTCATTGAAAACAATATGAATAATAAGGTAACATTTACCTCATTTTTTTCTTCATTTCGTTCTGATAAATCAACAAAAGTCTTCCGTGGTGTTATCCAAATTGATAATATAGGTTTCATAATTTTGATTTGATTACCTACGAATATAGGCAACTTTTCTAACGCATGTCTTTTTGCCGACAACACATGTTATCAAATAAATTCCTGAATTTGCTTTTTCTCCCTTTTGATTCAATCCGTTCCATTGATATTCATATTCTTTATTAGAACTAGATAGTGGTTCTAAAAGCTTAACCAATTGTGCATTAGAATTGTAAATTTTAATTATCGGGTTATTAGCAATGTCACTCACCGACAATTTAATGGTTAATAATTCTGAAAAAGGATTTGGGTATCCGATAATTGAGAATCCTTTATCTTTCTCAAGATCATTTACTCCAAACCAAATATGCTTTGAGTCTCTTTTATAGTAAATATTATAATAAGTTCCGGCATTTTCCATCCAAATGTAGTCTATATTAAAAAAGTTAAATGTTTTATAAGCAATTGACGGATTAATGGGATTACTCATAATGGTATCAAGAAAAGTACTCCAGCCAAAAACTGGCCCGCCATAAGAAAACCCATGATAAAGGTTATCGTTTTTCAAAACCAAAAAGCTATAACCAATTGGTAGTGCAAGGTCATCAATACAAACGTAGTCAATTGCATTCGAAAGTAATTGAGTAGAATAGGAAGTGCTCAACGAAAAATCATATGTAGCCTCAATTAGATTACCCGAATTATCAATATATAAGAATCTGGTCATATTATTGTCAGGAAATTCAACATCAAAGAATGAATTATATGAAATGCAAGGCTGGGAACCTTTAGCTTCAAATAGTGTATCAAAACTGGACATATTATTGTTCGTTCTTAAAAATAATATTGAATCAACATTATATTGAATTGCAAAAAATAGTTCGTCATTAACATATTGCAAATGGTTTGCAATTGCGATATCGTTGATTTTATGCTTTGCCAAAATGTTAGCCCGCTGTGTTAAAGTTTCTTTTGTTACCATTGCATAGATAAGAGAATTGTCAATTATTCCATTTTTCTCAATCCATAAAACATTCAGTTTACCCGATGAATCAACATCCGCAACGGGCAGGATGCTAATTTTCGATGAGTCGCTTAAACAAACTGAGGGTGTCCAGACATTAAAATCATAAGTTGATGAGTGAGCAATTCTTGAAATTGAATCATTTGATTCATAAGTCAAATGTATTTGACCTTTTTTACTTATCGATAATGTTGGGTTTTTCCCATTAAAAAGAATAATTGCATTATTCCATAATCCTGAAGATTTATCGTATTTGACTCCTTTTATAATACTTTCCTGATTTGCGGTATCCGTAAAAACAACATAAATATTTTCAGATGAATCCCGTACAATTTTCCTCTGATTATGATTTGCTGTCGCTTCAGGATTGTAACTCGTTCCAATTAATGTCTGAGAATATAAATCGCAAATCAAAAATGCTAAGGTTCCAATAATTAAAATTTTTTTCATAGTTAATAATTATCAGGTTGTTGTTTCAATAGGCTTACAGATAAACTATATAAATATAAAACTTACTCCCAAAGTCCTCTCAAAATCAAATGATTTCAATAAGGACTTACGCTATTCTTTAGCAGATTTGCTGTTTGGTTTCACAGTAATTTGGTTTTCAGCTAACCAAAGCTATGAAATAAATTAATAAGACCGGGTACTTTTGCCTGGTTTTTATAAAAGAAGCACCTTACCACCTGCCGGCTTACTACTTACATTAAAGTCTTAGATCTCGGTTGTAAGCAAAAAAAAGCCCCTTGTAGTTTTACAAAGGGCTATTTATTTTTTGCTTTTTAGCAATTAATGATCGTCGGCTGCATGATAACCGTTGATAATACTTTTGTAGTTGCGTAAGGGATTTTTCCCTATAGAAGCCACATACAAGTGAATTATCAAAAACAGAGAAATAAAGAAACCTACGGTTGCATGCAACACGGCTGTCAGCATAACACCACCCATATTAAACACCTTGCTTACTATTACCTCGGGATACAACAGTCCCAACCCGGTTATTACCACCAGGGGAACTAATAAATACATTAAGGTAATGTACGACATGCGCTGCAAGGGATTAAACTTATTTTCCTTAGTTATAGGGAAAGGTTTGGGTTCGCCTTTAAAATAGCCAAACACATAATACTTGGTTTGTGCTACAATACGGTCAATAAATCCTTTGTAATTCGGTATGTATTGTCGTTCGTTATTCGAAAAATGGTTGGCTATCAGAAAAAACACATAGCCAATTGAAACCACAATACCGGCTACATTATGAATCATTACCGATGTTTTAAACGGTAAAAGCGGATAATCGATGTTGCCATACTGCATACTGATGCCCGTAAAAATCAACAATAAAATTCCCAGGGCATTAATCCCGTGCCAGATTCTTAACCACACAGGATAAAGGTATAAATCGTGTTTGCTCATTTTATTTCTTTTTTATTATCCGTGCAACAATATGTACTCCGATACCCGAAAGGGCCAGGCCAAAAAACAAGAGGCTCAGAATGTTCAGGTAGCGGTTCCGATTAGCTCCAATAACGTAAGCCTCGTTCAGGATTACTGCATTGTAATAGCCTTGATCGGCGCGCGATTCCTCGGCATGGTATTTATACAACTTGGTACGCAAAATACTATTAGTCGAGTGGCAATCGCTGCACAGGTGTACCGCCTGTTCCTTAGGCAAAATTTTGTGCGAAACCATTAAGGTATCGTCGGTTGGAGTATGACACTCGATACAACGTACGCTTAAAAAGTGAAGCTCCTGATTGGGCAACCAATCGTGGGTTTTCAGCAATTCCGGCTTTTCATGATCGGTTAGTATCTGGTACTTACTTAAATTGTTGTGGCAACTCAAACACATTTGGTTGTTTTCAACCACAATTTCTTTAATGGATGCATGCTCGTCGCGGGCGGTAAGCTTGTAACTATGCAAATCGTGACACATTTCGCATTTAA
This sequence comes from Salinivirgaceae bacterium, assembly GCA_050251815.1. GTDB lineage: Bacteria > Bacteroidota > Bacteroidia > Bacteroidales > SZUA-534 > GWE2-40-63. The sequence continues at coordinate 8,647 of JBFWMB010000087.1, forward strand.
ACTGCTCCATGTGAGCCAATTTATGCACGCTATTATCTACTTCAACCTCAATCTGATCAAATTGATATTTGGCAAAGGTATCGTCGCCACCGTGGCAGTCGATGCAGCCAAATTTTGGTTCCAGCTTCAGTTCCGAGGGGTGGGGATAAGTTTCGTACTCCGAAGAGTGGCAATCCTGACAGGCAAAAAAGCTGTGTATGGCATCGACATATTTGGTGGTGTCGATAAAGAAATAAGGATTCATCCGCTTGCGGGTGTCCATTTCGGTATAGCTGTTGTGAAAAGTATAATAATGGTTACCGTGGCATTGGGCACACAAGCGGCTCGATTCATCGAGCATCTTTGGTTCCTCTTCCTGGGCTTTGGCGGCGTTTAGCCATAAAAACGAAACCCCCAGTAATATAAGTCCTTTTGAGACCACGCCTATTTTCATTTTAATTGGTATTAAAGTTTACATTCAACAGGTAAAAGAAAAACTCCGAAAAATTGCAGTTCTTCGGAGTTTAACTCTGATTAGAAATTCCACATACGGGTGATGGTGAAGCCAATGTTAAACTGGTCGAAAGCAAATTCTTTACGTTCGCGCATCATGTAATACTGAGGCAGAATTTCTTTTGAGTATCCGCAATAAATCTGGAACGTATGAGTAGCTGTGGCAATTTCCCATCCAAACGAAATGTTGGGATGCAAATCAACATCTTCGTGGTTCGACAATTGCAGCACTTTAAGGGGCTGGTCGTAGTTAAAGATGAAAGAGCCCTGAGTTGTCAGTTTAATTCTACCAGCCAGGTGTAAACCTACGCGGTCGTAATCAAATTTTGACGTGTCGGCCATATTAAAGTGCGAGAAACTGGCAGCAGCCTGTAAAGTAATGCGGTCGTTAAATTTACGTCCAATCATAACCTGTCCAAACATCGACATGCGATCGCCAAAATTCGATTCCAATCCCAGTTGTTCTTCGGGTACACCGCTAATTCCCAGATTACCATAAACACCCAATGAAACCGGAATGGTGTTTTTACGGGTTTGTTGCAGAATGGTGTATTTTACATTAAAGTCGTGAACCATATCGGTACGGGTTAAACCATAACCTATCTGCAGGTTTTCAATAATAACATAATCCAATGCCAAACGGATATTGGCTGAATTATAAATACCCCAGACATCGGTATTACCATTTTCAAGGGTCCCAAACTTATGATGAATTGACATTTCCAGGGTTTTTGGGTATTGAATAAAGGTAGTCTGGTTATCGATTAAATAACCACTCGAAAAAGCCTCACTCACTGGTTTATCTTTGGGTTGTTCCTGCTCGTCCTGTGCAAAACTGTAGTTAAACACTAAAACCAGAGCCAACATTACTATAAGTATACGTTTCATAATTTATTGCTATTAAGTTTATAGATTAATTATTTAATGCGCCGTCTTCAATCCACTTTAAAATCAGGGCAGCCTGCTGGGCTGAATATAATTTGGGATGTGTAGCATCAGGATTAGCTTTTGTATAAATCAGGCTCGATGCCGGGTCTTCCAGATTGATGTATTTATCACTTGCAGTTAAGTTGGCATAAGCATTGCCAGCTTTTAAATCAAGACCTGCAACACTTGGATGGCAACTGGTGCAGCCTGCATCTTTAAAAATAGGTTCAATTTGTTCGCTAAATGAAATTACATCGGGTACAACCACCTCAGGTTCAACCAAAGGCGAATAACTGCACGACAAGGCAAACCCTGCTGCAGCTATGGCAATCATAAAAATAAAATTCTTCTTCATATTTAAGTTTTTAAGTATTCAATTAAAAAAACCGCTCCAACACTGTTGAACCGTGCACAAATATAATGAGGAACTAAAGATAATGGTAGTTAATTTATAACTGATAATTTAATCGTTGATCGAATCATACCACAAGGCCCCAGCAATACAATCGGTATATTGATCTATATCAATACGTATATTGATAGCCCAACTTGCATTATGCCGTAAATAGCTATTTTATTGCACCTTAACTAAATGCAGGCAGAAGTTGTTTCCTAATAATGTTTTACAAAATATAACCTTTTTAATCCCAGGGTTCCTGAATCCATTCCATGTGTTATTCATAAAAACAGTTTATTGAAATCTCCTTAAGTTGCCAAAAGCGCTATTCAGGCATAAAAAAAGCTGCCCCTAAAGGCAGCTTTATACTTTGGTTTATAAGTTATTCAATACTTATTTGGCATTTAAAGCTTCAAGTGTATTCGCAATAAGTGCTTCAACATATTTTGGGTTGTGAACACCGTTGCTGCGGTCTTCGTACAAACCAACCCAGTTGTAATAAGCCTGAGCCTGTACCATAGGATAAGTTCCGGTTACGGGATGGTATCCATCCACATCGTCACCAGCAACCACGCCTAATTCAATTAATTTGTCGCGTAACACAATCAGGTCAGCTTCAACAGCTGATTGAACACCACCGTAGTTGAAATCGGCTGTACTGTGGCAAGTCTGGCAAGAAGCCAGGTTGGCTGTAAATGAGTGTCCACCCATGTTGTCGCCATATTCGCCCATGTGACACATGGTACAAGAAGCATTTTTGTGTTTACCTTCGCCAGGAGCCGGGTAAGCAACAGAACCTGCAATCTCAGCAAAACCCATTCCGTAGAATACGTTGGCCTGTGGACCGTGGTGAGGTCCATAGTGAGTTGAAGTAATTGTAAATTCAGTACCAGGAGCAGCAGTGTTAGGCTCAGCAGTACGTGACTGGTGACAGTTTCCACAAAGGTTAGCACTTCCACCTAAATCGGCAGTACCGTCGCTGATATTCCACTCAATCGGGTCAGACATACGAAGGGCGTAATCTTCCACTTCGAATGTAGTGTGAATCTGGTGACAGGTTTTACATTCCCATGCGCTGGGGTTATTGATGGTAGCAGCTGATACTTCACCAAAAGTAGCATACTCAATAAATCCTTCGCTTGAGTGACAGCTGGCACAAGCACCACGTCCACCGGCATAAGAAACAGAAGCACCTAAGCGGTGACCAGACTGAACAAACTGAGCATCGATAGCCAAAATGGTGTTGTCGGTATTGTGACATTCCAAACAAGTAGCAACACCTGTTTCACCATTTGTTCCATCAACACCATCTTCACCGGCTGGTCCGGCTGGTCCTTCACAACTTACAAAGAAAGACATTGCAACTATCGCTGCAAGGCCTAATAATACATTGTACATTTTTTTCATCATTGTTAAAATTTTATGATTTATCCTGGTGGTAAAAGTAGCAAAAGGCTGGAGAGGCTGTACAAAGGAGGCTGTGAAGCCAACTACGATTTCGATTGATTGTTCCGAACAAAACTGCAATATAACATCATCCCATGTATTGATATATATCAATTATTATTATACCTTTATGAAAACCTAAACTTATACTTTTACGCGCATGTTTAAAGAATCAACAACATCATGTAAGGACTGCCAATGCAAGTGGCCAAATTTCGAAAACTTAACCGACGAGCAACTGGCTTTAATTGACAGCAGCAGGTACCAGGCAAAGTTTAAACCGGGTGAGATAATTTTTAAACAGGGTTCTCCCACCTCAAATGCCATTTTCCTTACTTCAGGATTTGCTAAAATTTACATTGAAGGATACGACAATAAAAATATAATTCTTTCAATTGTTAAACCAACACGCTTAATTGCCGGTCCGGGTTCGTATGTAGATAACCGCCATCATTATTCGCTGGCTGCTATTACCGAAACTACCGCCTGTTTTGTCGACATGTCGGTTATTAAAAAACTGGTTCACGAAAACAGTAGCTTTGCCGAAGGTTATTTAAAAGACATCAGCAAAAAATCGCTAAACACCTTTAATAAATTATTGAGTTTTAGTCAGAAAAAAATGCACGGACGCCTGGCTGAAGGATTAATACACCTGGCCTTTGATGTGTTTGAAGAGCAAAAGTTCAAATGCCATTTAACCCGACAGGAACTGGGTGAACTTACCGGAATGACCAAAGAAAGTGTGGTCAGGCTGCTGAAAGAATTTCACGATGAACAAATAATTAGAATGGAAGACAGCTGTATTGAAATAATTGATCGGGTTAAACTGGAGAAAATAATGGTCTCAGGTTAATCTTCGGGTATTATACCCTCCGACTTCGTCGGGATTATTCGACTTACAAATTTCAGTTCGTAAACACCTGAAATTTGAGTCTCATTAATCAAATTTTATTTTGAAGTGTTATGCTATAATTTATAAAACAACATATAAAAGTTCCTTTAAGGGACTTTTTATTTTTATAAGTGATAATTAAAGGTTGAAGAACTAACTGGACAAGGAACATAATTACTTTATACCTATAAACAATGTAACTATTCACTTGAAACGCTTAATGAATATATATTATGATGAAAAAAATCACTAATCTTTTATTTTCTCCCATAACCATGGGAGCCATTCTATTGATTGGAGCCTTTGCCATGGCTGCTGCCACTTTTATTGAAAACGATTTTGGTGCGGCCTATGCCATTAAAGTAGTTTACGGTACCTGGTGGTTCGAAGCGCTGATGGTGCTGTTTGCCATTAACCTGCTTGGCAGTATTTTCCGCCGTAAGCTTTACAAAAAGCGCATGTTCAGTGTTTTCCTTTTTCATGTGGCCCTTATTGTTATGATTATTGGTGCAGGCATAACACGGTATTTTGGGTACGAAGGGATGATGCACATTCGCGAAGGAGGTACTTCGGACCATATTGTGACTCAAAATCGCAGCCTGAACCTGGAACTTACCGATGCTACGGGTACTTATTCCGAGTCGTGGGATGAGGACAAGATTAACCGCCGGGCAGGTTTCAGCGATCATTTCAAACTGAACGGAAACAAGATGGCCATTGAATTGCTGAAATATGTTCCCGATGCTTACGAAAAAGCAGAAGCCCGCAAAGGAGGGAATCCCATTATTGCTTTTGTATTGGCAAACGACGATTTCAGAGGACTCTCGTATATTGAATACGGGAATACGCAAACCTACGGAAACACCACAGTTGCATTTACCAACGCCCAAGCCGATGCCGATATTGCATTTAGCTTTGAGGAAGGTGTTTTTTATGTGAGCACCAAAGCTCCGCTTGCCGAAAAAGTAATGGGCAGCGACAAGGCAAAAACTTTACCTGAAGGAAAAATTGCTTTAACTCCCAAGAAATTATACCAAAGCGATGCCTTGAGCCTGGTGGTTCAGGAAGCGCTTCCTGAAGCGGTATTAACGGCTGTTCCATCGGCCACTTCGAAACGCAGCGGAAGCAAAGCGGCCTTTGTGTTCAAAATCTCGGTAAACGATCAGGCAAAAGAAGTTATTGTTTGGGGTGGTACCACTTCGGGGAGCCAGGTTACTACCACCGATTTCGGCGAAAGTAAATTATCGGCTTATTACGGATACCAAAAAATTTACCTGCCGTTTAAGTTGCAACTCGATAATTTTGAAATTACCCGTTATCCGGGCTCACACAGTCCGGCTTCGTTCTCGAGCTATGTACATATACTTATCCCTGGTGAAAAACCCGAACCCTTCCATATCTATATGAATAATATTCTGAAATCGCATGGTTATCGTTTTTATCAGTCGTCGTACGACAACGATGAACAAGGAACCATATTATCGGTTAACTACGATTCGTTGGGAACCGGAGTCACCTATTTCGGTTATTTCCTGCTCTTTTTGGGCATCCTGTGGTCGATGGTTAATAAAAACAGCTTTTTACACCGAACGTTTATTCCCAAACTGCTGCTTTTGGCCTTTTTACTTACCGGAGCAAGCAGTCAGGCTTTTTCGCAAAACACAAGCCGTGAAAAGTCAAGCCAGGTTATCGATGCCAAACATGCCGATACATTTGGTACCTTGTTAATTCAAGACAACCGGGGACGAACCGCTCCGGTTTATACCTTTGCATCGGATTTAATCCGTAAGATTAGCCGCAAACAAACGGTAGAAGGATTGACTCCCGTTCAGCTTTTGCTTGAAATGAGCATGGATTACGAGCATTGGATGAATGTTCCGATGATAAAAGTATCGAACAAAAAGCTACAGGACGAACTGGGCATTTCAGGCAGTTATGCCAGCTATAACGATTTTCTGATTCCGGGCATGGGCTACAAACTGCAAAAACATGTGGAGGCCGCCTTTAATAAACCCCCGTCGATGCAGGACAAATTCGATAAAGAAGTAATTAAAGCCGACGAGCGCTTGAATATTTGCTATGCCATTTATTCGGGCTCTTTCCTTCGCCTGTTCCCCATTCCTGAATCGCACGACGAAAAATGGTACACCGCGGCCGAAGCCGTTCAAATGATTAAAAACCCTGACGATTCGGCCTTTGTAGCCAACATTATTCCCATTTATTTTCAGGCATTAAGCGAGGCCAAACAAAGTGGTAATTACAAGGCAGCCGATGAGTATGTGGGAGGCATGGAACGCTACCAGCAAACTTACGCCGGTTACGAATTGCCTTCGGAATTTAAGGTAAAAGCCGAGGTTACGTACAATAAACTGAATGTATTTAAAAAGTTGTTCCCCTATTATACCGGCTGGGGTTTGGTATTTCTTTTTGTATTGCTGGGAGCTATTATCATGGGTAAAACGGTCAATCCCTGGATTATCCGCTTTTTTACCGGGGTAATTTTCCTGGGCTTTTTGGCGCATACCGCCGGATTAGCCATTCGCTGGTATATTTCGGGACACGCGCCCATGAGCAACGGTTACGAATCGCTGGTATTTATTTCGTGGGTCACCCTGTTGGCCGGGTTTATCTTTAGCCGGCAATCGTGGATGGCTTTATCGGCCACCGCCATATTGGGCGGATTCACGCTTATGGTTGCCAACCTGAGCTTTATGGACCCGCAGATTACCAATCTGGTACCGGTGTTAAAATCGTATTGGTTAACCATTCACGTGTCGGTAATTACCGGTAGTTACGGCTTTTTAGGATTGGGCGCACTATTGGGAATCATTAATATGATTCTGCATATTATTCAGAATAATACCAACCGGTCGCGTATTGACGAAACCATTGAGTCGCTGACAAAGATTAACCATCGCTCGCTGATTCTTGGTTTGTACTTTTTAACCATTGGAACCTTTTTGGGCGCTGTTTGGGCCAACGAGTCGTGGGGACGTTACTGGGGCTGGGATCCGAAAGAAACCTGGAGCTTAATTACCATGATAATCTACACCTTTGTTACTCATGCCCGGATGATTCCCGGCGTTAGGGGTCGTTTTGCGTTTAATACCATGTCGGTTTATGCCTTTTTCTCGGTATTGATGACCTATTTTGGGGTAAACTATTACCTGTCGGGGCTTCACTCCTACGCGGGTGGCGATCCGGTTCCGGTTCCCTCGTTTGTTTATATTTCGGTAGGCATTTTGGTGGTATTGTCTATTGTTTCGTGGTTCCGTTTTCAGATGCAGGATACGAAGAAATAAACCTAAGCATATATTATAAAAGAAGGGAGCGGCTAAACACTGCTCCTTTTTTTGTTGATGCTGGTTTCTTGTTTCTGGATACCAGATGTTAGATGTTAGGTGTTAGAATATAGACAAATGAAAAACGGAGGACGGAATATGGAAACTGCGTGCTTGACGATTTTCGATTACGTTCCGTGAGGACTTCGTCGTTGCAGATTGTAGATTTTAGATTTTAGATTTTAGACAAGAGGCAGCTAACTGTCGATAGACGGGATAGCGGCAAGATAATGGACAAAAGCTGCAGGACCGGAGAACCGGGGTTAATCAGGTACGGTGATTTCGCCGCGCAGGTACAAACAGGCTTCGCCTGAGATATAGGCCCGTTGGTTTTTTAATTCACACCCTAAAAGCCCTCCCCGCTTAGAAAGCTGGGCCGCGTTTAGTTTTGTTTTGCCCAGGCGCTCACTCCAGTAAGGCAATAAAGTGGTATGGGCCGAGCCCGTTACCGGGTCTTCGTCGATTCCTATTTGTGGAGCAAAGAAACGCGAAACAAAATCGCTTTGTTGGCCGGGTGCTGTTACAATAACTCCCCGGGTATCGAGGGTTTTTAAGGCTTTAAAATCGGGATTTAACTGTTCAATATCGTGCGCTGTTTGGTAAATAAACAAATAATCGGACTTGCCTTTATAAACAGCTTCAGGTTTTTTTCCCAAAGCGGTCCAAAGGGAATCGGTAAAAGTCTTTACTTCGCTAATTTCATCGAGGGGCAGATTGAGTCCTGACTTCTGACACTTTCCTATTTTTAGATGTGACAAATTTTTAATCGCCTGTATATTAGTTATATAATTTTATAAAAATGTAATTTTACCGCACTAACGCATATTTTTTTGATATGTTATCAGTGCGAAAAGTAAAAACAAAGTCAGGTGCTGTTGCCATTCAAGTTGTTCGGTACGTTGGGCATAAAT
>JBFWMB010000088.1:0-17037 GCA_050251815.1 Salinivirgaceae bacterium
CCGATCTCACTGCTGCATTTGATTTACTTTATCACGGGCATCTTGTCCTGAACTTGAAAAAAGTTGTATCCGGTAACCTTCAATTCCCTGTTTCTTATTTATCCTGATGTTTTTATCGACCAGTACATGCAATTCAGGATCCTGAAACAGCTGAATTTTCCCACCCTGAGCATTGTCCTGTAAAACAGAGAAAATATCCTGAGAAAGTTCTTCCGACTTGTTTGCTTCCTGAGCGATTAACGTAGCTCCGGATATAAAAAGAAAACTACCTGCCAATACCAGTTTATACCACATATTTTCTTTTGTTTTTGCGAGGCAAAGATACTAATTTTTGCAAAACACCCTATTATTTAATCGCCGCCCGACTGAAAAGATAATACCGGAACCGGAGAGTGGTTCACCATTTGCTGGGCATAGGGTCCCAACCAAATATTTCGGGCTTTTTCGTTTTGTTCGTTCATTATCGAAATCAAATCAGCATCCATCAATAAGGCATGTTCAATAATGGAACTGGTTAAATTTTTTCCTTTAATCGACTCATGAACCCATTTTACCTTATGCCTTTTTAAATAAGCGCCTATTTGCAATATGTATTCCTCAAGTATTTTTTTTGTTGAAGATTTGTTGTTATCCCTAACGTCAACCACATGCAATTCGGCTCCAAAGATTAGGGCCAGTTCCACGGTTTTGGGAACTTTTAGTCTTGTATCCTTGCTAATATCGATGGGCATCACTATCTTTTTTATGGGTCGTTTGGGGAAACTGTATCGGGTTGTAAGCACCGGACAAATGGCATTGCTCACCACACGAAACGCATTACTTCCCACCCATTTTTCTTCAAATCCCGATACACCATGCGTTCCCATAATTATCATTTCAGCGTCGCCATATTTTGCCTGATGACAAATCTCGGTATAAATTCGTCCTTCGCGAATGCGGTAATGAAAGACTCCTTTTAATTGTTTCTGGTATTGATGAACAATTTGTTCAAAGTTATCGATTACCCCGGATCGTACCACCTCGTCGAAATCGTTCAGGTTAAATGAGGGATCATAGTCGGCATTCTTACGTTTTACATGAATCATCATCAGGTCCATTGATAATTTATTGGCAATCATTATGGAATGCTCCAAAGCATTAATAGAGTCGCTTGAAAAATCGATGGGTACCAAAATATGTTTCATGGATATTTTTTTATAAAGATAAATAAACAAAACTTAAAACAGATGCACCTCAGAAGCAATAAATTGAAGAAACCAAATTAAAAAAAACCAAACCGGCAGGTTAGTTTAACCTTACATTTTGTTTGGAATCGATTAAAAATTCTTTGGTAAAACTCCTGTACGATACATTTAACTTCCCTTTAAATGACAACTCGAACGAGCCTGTCTTAAATTTGGCAAGTACCTGTTTTCCTGCAGTTAAAAGGTTAGGTAAACTAACAGCCAATGAAAAGTGCACATCGAACGATTGTTTACCCGGAATCAGTGTTTTTTCTGGAATCAATACCTTCCCCAGGTAAATACCTTCGGCATAAACATCAATATCGGAATGGTTTAAGGTAAGGTTTACCCGGTTGGGATTAAATAACTTTAATGTGGCATTTATACTTAGCCCCCGGCTTTTGTCGTCGGCAACCTTAAAATTGTTGATTTCTAAAATCTCAACCGGTTTAATAATACTGCAGGCGCTAAATAACAAGACTGCAATAAGTGGTAAAATTAAACTGGAAACCTTATTTCGTGTATTCATCATTCGTTGACTTTTAATAAAAAAGGCCGCATCAGCATACTGAAGCGGCCTGTTATCTTAAACTAATCGAATTATTATTCGGCAGCTTTACGCGTAGAATAGTTTATTTTAAGCGCGCTTACTTTTCTTAATTCCTGCTTAATATCGGTTACAATACCCATCTTGGTATTTTCGTCAACCTTAAGCGATGTGGTCATCAAAGGAACCTCTTTTTCGTCACGTTTTTGCCTTTCTGATTCAATATAGTCACCTATATCGTTCACGTTGGCAAATTGATCGTTTAACTGAATCCGTGGTTCGGTTCCCAGCAGTTTGGCAAACGATTTTTGTGGTTCACCCACATAAATATAACTCACCAGCGACTTTTTCTCCAATTTCTTGATCTCCGTTGCCTCTGGGATTTTAATCGTTACTTTCAGCGTAACCTCTTTCATGGTGGTGCTCACCATAAAGAAGAACAACAACATAAATACAATGTCAGGAAGCGCTGAAGTATTAATTGCAGGTACTTCTTTACCACTATCTTTTCTAAATTTTCCCATTAGTTGCTTCCTCCATAGTTTTTAGGTTCTGCTTCAGAAATCCGCTGGGGATAAATAGAACGAACGGCATCTTGTTGATCGGAATCCAAATCGTCGTATTTTTTACCAAACTTACGCATTCCCAATTCGTCGCGCAGTTCGTTGTAGGCTTTTGCCAATTCGTTCTGAGCTTTTAGGTACACCCCGTATGAGGTTCCCCGGTCGTTCTGCAACGAAATAACCTGTTTCGAAATTGGAACCATTCCAAAATAAGGAATCTCTTTCGGTTCTTTTTCGGGCAGGGTTTCCAAGTCGGCCGGATTTTCAATAAACTCTTTTGCTTCTTCTTTTAAATCATCAATATTCATTGGCTTACCTTCAACCAACAATTGATCATTTTTGTTAATCAGAACAACAAACACATTGCGTTCTTTAATCTTAACATCATCATCAATCTGTTCTTTGGGCATTGGAGGAGGTAACATCCTCGAAATACCAGTATCAGTATCCATGGTAGTAGTAACCAGGAAGAATATCAACAACATAAAAGCAATATCGGCCAAAGATGCTGCATTATATTCTGGAAGTTTTTTTGGCATAATTACTTTTTTTTCAAATTAGTATTGCCTGAAAAGGCAACAAAACACTATTTAAAAGCTCCTCTTATTTCAGAATATATCAAACTTATGAACGAAGCTCCAAGCAAGATATATAATGAATACAACAACATACCTGACATTTTTGAAGTGCCGGCAGTAATGTCAAAAAGCTCACCAGCAGCATTGGTTTGGATGGTGTCGTCAGCCAACGCATAAGAGATGGCGTATAGAACCGCAAAAGCTCCTACTGCAATTAAACTGTTAATAATGTTTTTCTTTGTTTTAAACATATTAACCAGTGCAAAAATAACTACAGCACCCATCGATAATCCAACCAATGCATAGGCCCAAACCAATAATGTGTTCTCATTCATGTTTATAAAGAACAATACTCCAAAGAATAAGCTCACAACAAACATGACGTAGAACAGAATGGAAATTATTTTAATTGCTAAACTTTTCTCCATGGTTTTTATTTTTGTAGGTTGAATTTGTATAAGATGTCAATTAAAGAGATTGAAGCATCTTCCATTTCGTTTACAATAGAATCAATTTTTGCAACACAATAGTTGTAAAGCACCTGAAGAATCATAGCCACAATAAGACCAGTTACAGTAGTGATAAGTGCCTGAGAAATACCACCGGCTACTAGAGCAGGAGAAATATCACCAGCAGCTTTAATTGCATCAAAAGCAGCAATCATACCAATAACTGTACCCATAAATCCTAACATAGGAGCCAGCGCAATAAATAAAGAAATCCATGATAGGTTTTTCTCTAACAAACCGGTTTGAACACCACCATAGGCTACCACTGATTTTTCAACCATTTCAAGACCTTCGTCAGCCCGATCCAATCCTTGATAGAAAATGCTGGCAACCGGTCCGCGGGTATTACGGCAAACTTCTTTTGCTGCATCAATACCACCTTGGTTTAAGGCTTCTTCAACATCAGTTAATAATTTTTTGGTGTTGGTTGTACTGAAATTAAGGAAAAGGATTCTTTCAATAGAAAGAGCCAAACCAAAAATAAGTGCCAATACTACAATACCCATAAATCCAGGACCACCTTCAATAAATTTGGCTTTTAGTACCTCATGACGCGTAGGTCCTTCAAGTTTCTCTTCATCAGCCACAGTTGCAGCTGTTTCAGTTGTTTCAACAGCTGTTGAATCGGTAGCCACTTCAGTACTATCAGCTACCAAAGCGGTAGAATCAATTGCTGGTTCATCCTGTGCGTAAGTAATGTTTGACGCCATTACAAGCATCCCTATCACAGCAAATAATGCGAGTAGTTTTTTCATTGCTTTGTTTTTTTTGTTATTTACGTTATTTGTTTTCAAATTAAATATATAAAAATTCGCGGAGAAAGAGGGATTCGAACCCTCGATCCGCTTTTGGCGGATACACACTTTCCAGGCGTGCGCCTTCGACCACTCGGCCATTTCTCCAATATCAACAGTGTTTAGAACCTTTTTTAGTTTTGGGCGGCAAATTACAAAAAAAATCAAAACTGTAAATAGTAATCAGGCATTTATTTCGCCGCGCAACGATTTTGATAAATATTCTTTAATTTCTTCTTTATTGTAATGTTGACCCAATAAAAACATCAATTTGGTAACCGCAGCTTCGGTTGTAATATCCTTACCGCTTAATACTCCGGCTTCCATAAGTCCCAGGCTGGTTTCGTAAACGCCCATGTCTACACTTCCGGCACTGCACTGGGTTACGTTTAATACCACTACACCACGGTTTACTGCTTGCCTTAATTTTTCGATAAACCACTCGTGTGTGGGTGCATTTCCCGATCCAAAACTCTCAAGAACCAGCCCCTTTAAATTTTTTATATTCGTAATGGCATCAACCACTTCGGGCGTTATCCCCGGAAAAAGTTTTAAAATGGCCACATTGGGATCCAGCTTATGGTAAACCTTTAAATCGCGTTTAATTACCGGATAATGAATAGCACTGTAGTTGTAGGTAATGTTTATACCTGCTTTAGCCAATTCCGGATAATTGTACGAACGAAAAGCATCGAAATAATCGGCATTGTGCTTGGTAGTGCGTGTTCCGCGATACAATTTGTTTTCAAAGAAAATACATACTTCGGGAACCAAGGGCTGTTGGTTTTTCCGGGCCGCTGCAATTTCAATAGCACTTATAAAATTTTCTTTTCCATCGGTACGTAAAGTTCCGATAGGTAATTGCGACCCGGTAAATATTACCGGTTTTCCTAAATTCTCGAGGAGAAACGACAAGGCCGATGCTGAATACGACATGGTATCGGTTCCGTGCAGGATAACAAAACCATCGTATTGATCGTAATTTTTTTCGATGAGCTCTGCCAAATGAATCCAAATTTCAGGATGCACATTCGACGAGTCGACTACTTCTTCGAAAGTTATCGTTGTTAAATTGAAACCAAACTTATTTAATTCGGGAACCTGATGTAAAATATGATTAAAATCGAAAGGGGCTAACGAACCCGTTTCCGGATCGTTTATCATACCAATGGTACCTCCTGTATATATTATTAGGATTGAAGTTCCCGATTCTGACATAAATTTACTTTACTTGCTTAATCAAATTATATCTTATCCCTTTTTCCATTGAAACACTTTTGTGGCATTGGCTGTTGTTATTTGAGCCACCTCATCAACCGATACCTGATACACTTCAGCCAACCTGGTAGCTACCTGAACCAGGTAACTACTTTCGTTCCGCTTACCACGAAAAGGAGTCGGCGCAAGATAGGGACTATCTGTCTCTAAAACAAGATGATTTATATCAACCTGTTTTAAAACCTCATCGAGCTTCGAATTTTTAAAGGTTAATACCCCTCCAATTCCCAGGTAAAAACCAAGAGCTATTGCTTTTTTCGCTTCTTCAACACTTCCTCCAAAGCAGTGAAAAATACCGGTAAAACCATCTGAAACCATCGGTTCCAGTAGATCAAACGTTTTGGAAAACGAATTGCGCGTGTGAATTACTATAGGCAAATTAAGCTGTTTGGCCCAGCTTACCTGTATTTTAAAAGCATCAGTCTGTTCCTTAAAATAAGTTTTATCCCAATATAAATCGATCCCAATTTCTCCAATTCCATAAAACAAAGAACCTTCCGATAAATACTTTTCAACTACAGCCAGCTCCTTCAGGTAATCGTCTTTCACCGAAGTGGGATGCAAACCCATTAAAGGAAAAAGCTCTCCGGGAAATTGTTCAACCATTTTTAGCATGGCCTGATGGCTTTTACTATCGATGGCCGGAAGAACTACTTTTTTAACTCCGGCTTCGCGTGCACGCTGCATAACCTGAGTTTGGTCGCCTTCAAATTCATCGGTATATAAATGAGCATGGGTATCAATAAATTCCATAATAATTTCTATCTGATTCTAACGCAATATTTTTTTACAACCGTGTCGTTTTATTTTTATGTCCGGTAAAACACTTTACCCGGCAGGCATTTAACATGTCCTCCAAATTCCAGGTTCAATAAAAGGGCCGAAACTTTCGGCATCGACAAACCCGACAAACGGCAAATGGTGTCGATATTCATGTGCTCCTGCTCATTAAAAAGATCCATTACTACTTTTTCATCACCAACAAACTCAATAAAAAGTTGTTTTTGAACCGCATTTTGTTTTGGTTGCCAACCCATCTGATACTCGAGATCGGAAACACTTTCGAGCAAAGCGGCGCGGTTCGATTTTATGAAACGATTACATCCGGATGAATATTTATCAGTAACCCGTCCGGGAACCGCAAACACATCGCGACTGTATGAGTTTGCCATTTCAGCCGTTAATAAAGAACCTCCCTTTACATCGCTTTCAACCACAAGCACCGCATCACTTAGGCCGGCAATTATACGATTGCGCCGCACAAAATTATTCCTGTCAGGAAACACCCCTTTCATAAACTCCGTTAATAAACCGCCTTTTTCAAGCATTTCTGCCGCTGTTTTCCGGTGCTGCGACGGATAAATGGAATCGAGTCCATGCGCCAGCACACCGTATGTTCCCAGATTATTCATCAAAGCAGCTTTATGTGATGCTATATCAATTCCGTAGGCCAGCCCGCTAACTATTAAAATTTCGTAACCCCGCTCCGAAAGTTCGGCCACAAACTTGTTGCAAAAATCTTTACCCTGTTGAGTCGCGCTTCGGGTGCCTACCATAGCCAGGTATTTTTTATTATTGTCGATGGGGAGCCCTTTTGAAAAAAGAACCAGTGGCGCATCTTCACATTGCTTTAGGCGAAACGGATAATCGGCATCGAACAGGGTTTGAATTCTTATATGAAACTTTTCAGCAAAAGCCAATTCCTCGTCGGCTTTTTGGTAAGCCTTGCTTTTTGCCAAAGCATCGGCCAGTTGGGTTCCTACACCCGGAATTTTGAGCAAATGGGCCTTTTTCATAGTAAAAACGGCCTCAACCGAACCCGCATACGAAATCAACTTGCGGGCAGTTAGACTTCCTATTCCCGGGACCGACCATAAGGCCAGATAATCGCGCGTATTTGCAGTTGGCGTTTCCAAATCAGCTGTGCGGATTCTTTTTTAAAGCAAGTATCAAATCGAGAGCTTTTATTATTTGCGTAAGCTGTTCATTGTTCAGGGTGCTAATTCCGATGTTTGGATATTTACCCACTCCGCCGGGAGTAGTTTGATAAAGTGTGAGGGTTTTTACCAGGCCTCCAAATGATTCTTTTATCTGGTAATGATGAAAATTATCAGTCTTCATTTGCACCGAATTGTTGTTTGTTTTAAAAGGCAGCAGCGATTTGTAACGAATCCTTATCTTATCAGGTCCGGCATAAAAAGCGATAAAGTTTAGTCGCAAACCTGCCATCACGATAAAATAAACAAGCAGCGACACCACGGCCATCAAAACATATTTCAAATCTTTAACTTCGGTTAGCAAGTACGATAAGGCCACAGCAACCACTACCAAAAGGGGAAACAACATGGCTAGCACTTTAATTTTTGAGGCTCTTTTTGCATTGTCCAGATTCATGAGAACTATTTTTTAAGTAAAACTTACCCGATAACGCTAAGAAACAAATTGTTTTCCAAAAATAAGCGAAATCAACCGACTGGCAAAGTCAGGCGGCTTATCTTTTATTTTTAAAAAAGGTTTGTAATAACTGGCTGCACTCATGTTCCAAAATACCCCCAACTACTTCTGTTTTTGGATGCAATAGTTGGTTCCCGGTTTTTGAAAAACCCCGTTTGGGATCGAAAGCTCCAAAAACAATTTTTGATAATTGGGTCCAGTAAGCTGCTCCGGCACACATCACACAGGGTTCCAGAGTAACATACAGGGTGCACTCGCTTAGGTATTTTCCTCCAATAAAATCGGATGCAGCAGTAAACGCCTGCATTTCGGCATGAGCTGTAACATCGTTCAGGGTCTCGGTTAAATTATAGGCCCGCGAGATGATTTGATTACCAAAAACCACCACGGCTCCAACCGGCACCTCGTTCCTGTCGAACGCCATTTGCGCCTGTTCCAGCGCTTTTTTCATAAAATATTCGTCGGTAAATAACTTTAGTTCTGTCATCAATTCTCTCGATTAAGTAGTGTAAACCTTATCCTGTCCTTATTTCACTTCATCAGCAAAATTCAGCGCTACAATTACGAATCCCTCAGCGTTTCCTATTTAATTGTTAGGAGTTTCCCTTCGCCAAAGCTAAAAAAATATTACTTTCGCAAAAAAATTAAATAGACGACTTTCACAAAATAAAACAGGTAATTATGTATCGTACGCACACTTGTGGAGAATTAAGAGCTGAAAATATTGGACAGCAGGTAACTTTGAGCGGTTGGGTTCAGAAAACCCGTGAACTGGGCGGAATGACATTTGTTGATCTACGCGACCGGTATGGGCTTACCCAGTTGGTTTTTGATTTATCGAAAAACCCTGAACTTACAGAGCTTGCGCGTGAATTGGGCCGCGAATACGTAATAAAAGTTACCGGTACCGTGATTGAGCGTGAAAACAAAAACAAAAAATTGCCCACTGGCGAAATTGAAATTCTGGCAAGTCAGCTGAACGTTCTAAATGCTTCAGAAACACCTCCGTTTACTATTGAAGAAGAATCGGATGGTGGCGACGAACTGCGTATGAAATACCGCTACCTCGATTTGCGCCGTTATCCCCTGCAACACAACCTGGAATTGCGTCACCTGATGGGAATTGAAGTGCGTAACTACCTGCATCAAAACAAGTTTTTTGAGATTGAAACTCCATACCTCATTAAATCGACACCCGAAGGGGCCCGCGATTTTGTGGTTCCCTCGCGTATGAATCCCAACCAGTTTTATGCCTTGCCCCAATCGCCGCAAACCTTTAAGCAATTGTTGATGGTAGCCGGTTACGATCGCTATTTTCAAATTGTAAAATGCTTCCGCGACGAGGATTTACGTGCCGACCGTCAACCGGAGTTTACACAAATTGACTGTGAGATGGCTTTTGTGGAACGCGACGATATTCTTGATATGTTCGAAGGAATGACCAAGCATTTGTTCCGGAAATTAAAAAATGTGGAGTTTGACTATACTTTCCCAAGAATGCCTTACGACGAAGCCATGGAATTTTATGGCAGCGATAAACCCGACATCCGTTTCGGTATGAAATTTACTAACCTTACTTCGCTGGTTCAGGGAAAAGGCTTTGTGGTTTTCGATAAAGCCGAATACATTGCCGGTATTAATGCAACGGGTTGCGCCGGGTATTCGCGTAAAGAACTCGATGCCCTTACCGATTTTGTTAAACGCCCGCAAATTGGCGCCCAGGGATTGGTTTATGTAAAGTATAACGAGGACGGCAGTTTCAAATCATCGGTCGATAAATTTTTTGACGAAGCACAGCTTAGTGCCTGGGCTGAAAGCATGGAAGCCAAACCCGGTGATTTATTGCTGATACTTGCCGGTGCGAAAAAACAAACCCAACATGCTTTGTGCGAGTTGCGACTCGAAATGGGTGAACGCCTGGGCTTACGCGACAAAAACACCTTTGCTCCCTTGTGGGTGGTCGATTTCCCCTTGTTGGAATGGAACGACGAGAATCAGCGATTTTACGCCATGCACCACCCCTTCACTTCACCCAAACCCGAAGACATTGCCCTGTTTGATACCGACCCGGGCAAAATAAAAGCCAACGCATACGATTTGGTTATCAACGGTGTTGAAATTGGTGGCGGCTCCATTCGTATCCACAATCGCGAATTGCAGGAGCAGATGTTCAAAGTGCTTGGATTTACCAAAGAAGAAGCCGAAGCCCAATTTGGCTTCCTGTTGAATGCCTTTAAATTTGGTGCTCCACCTCACGGCGGGGTAGCTTTTGGTTTCGACCGCTTTGTTTCGCTCTTTGCTGGTCTCGACAGCATTCGCGACGTGATTGCTTTCCCAAAAAACAATTCCGGCCGCGATGTAATGATCGATTCCCCATCGGCCATTGCTTTAGAACAGTTACAGGAACTATTTCTTACCCTGGAAAAACCAGAATAAACAATAATATACAGAATTTAAAAGGCTGCCCCGGGGTGGCCTTTTTGTTTAACTATCAGGCAAATAGTTTTAGTTTATACACACACCTTGTTTCAATAAGTTTGTACTTGTCTCAAAAAGAGATCACGACACCGTAACTTTTTTGTACTTTTAGAAAAGCTAATAAAACTTATATGGGAAAATATATATTGGCACTCGACCAGGGAACCAGCAGCTCACGGGCCATGCTCTTAAACGCTGATGGCGACATGCTGGCTGTAGAGCAACTTGAATTTAAGCAATATTACCCCCAACCCGGTTGGGTGGAGCAAGACCCCATAGAAATTTGGGAAAGTCAGCTAAAGGTAACGCAAAAACTATTGCAACAAAACCACATCGATGCCAGGGAAATCCATGCCCTGGGAATCACCAACCAAAGGGAAACCACGCTGGTTTGGGATAAACTTACCGGCAAGCCCGTTTACAACGCCATTGTATGGCAGGACAAGCGTACCACCGGGTTTTGTAACGAACTGGTTCAGGAAGGCTGGGAACCTTATGCCGCCAAAAATACGGGGCTGGTTATCGACAGCTATTTTTCAGGAACAAAAATCCACTGGATATTAAATCACGTGGCCGGTGCCAAAGAAAAGGCCGCAAAAGGAGAATTACTTTTTGGAACTGTCGATACCTGGCTTGTTTGGAACCTTACCGGAGGAAAACTCCACGTTACCGATTACACCAATGCATCGCGTACGCTGCTTTTTAATATTACTTCGCTTGAATGGGACGAGGAATTGCTGGCGCGTTTGCAGGTTCCCCAGAGTCTCTTACCTCAGGTAGTTGAATCGAGCACGGTAATTGGGGCTACCACGGCGGCCCTTTTTGGTGCCGAAATTCCTATTGCCGGAATTGCCGGCGACCAGCAGTCGGCCTTATTCGGACAGGCCGGCTTTGAACCTGGTCTGGCAAAGAATACTTACGGTACCGGATGCTTTATGCTGATGAATACCGGAAGTAAGCAGGTTATATCCGATCATGGCTTACTGACCACCCTAACCTGCGGAACAAAAGCCGACCAGCCCCGATATGCCCTTGAGGGAAGTGTTTTTATTGCAGGAGCCGCAATTAAATGGCTACACGACGCATTAAAACTTGTTAAAAATGCTGGTGAAACCCAGGAAATTGCCGAAACCTTAAGCGACACCCAGGGTGTATATGTGGTTCCGGCATTTACCGGACTGGGAGCGCCTTATTGGGATATGAATGCACGGGGTGGAATATTTGGCCTGTCGCTGGGGATTACCGATAAGCACATTGTTAAAGCCACGCTGGAATCGCTCGCCTACCAAAGCAACGACGTACTTAAAGCCATGGAAAAAGATGCTGGAGTTCCCATTCAATCGCTAAATGTTGATGGTGGCGCATCGGCCAACAATTACCTGATGCAATTCCAAAGTAACCTGACCAACGCCCGGGTAATCCGCCCAAAAAATATTGAAACCACAGCATTGGGAGCTGCATTTTTAGCCGGTTTGGCCAGCGGTTTCTGGAAAGACCGATCGGAAATTGCACGCATTCGTAAAATTGACCGGGAATTTGAACCGAAAATGGAAGC
This sequence comes from Salinivirgaceae bacterium, assembly GCA_050251815.1. Classification (GTDB taxonomy): domain Bacteria; phylum Bacteroidota; class Bacteroidia; order Bacteroidales; family SZUA-534; genus GWE2-40-63. The sequence goes on from JBFWMB010000088.1 coordinate 11,980, forward strand.
AGCAACACGCGATAAACTTTGTGCCGGCTGGCAAAAAGCGGTTAATCGCACCCTGGGTTGGGAAGAAGACAATTTAAATTGATTCTGGCTAAACTGTGCACCAAACCAATTCTTTGTTGTTGATTCCTTTATGACATTAAGGCATGGGTGCTCCCTGCGATGCTATCAAAATGCGGTACCATTGTTCGTTGCTCATTTTAACTTCAAAAGCCTTTGCGGCTGAACTTATCCGCTCGGGTTTCAGGGTTCCAATAACCGGAAGGGCTTTTGCCGGGTGTTTAAGAATCCAGGCCAGGGCCAGTTGATCGAGCGATATACCACCCAATTCTTCAGCAATTTCCTGCATCACTTGGCGTACCGCAGTTTGCTGAGGTGAGTTTCCGGTAAATAACTGACCTCCGCCCAGAGGTGACCAAATCATGGGTCGTATGCCGTTTATAATGGCGCTGTCTAAACTGCCATCGTAAACCGGCTGGTGGTATAATACCGACCATTCAATCTGATTGGTTACCAGGGGAGTCTCCATCTGCGAACTTAAAAGCTCAAACTGGGAGGGGGTGAAATTCGAAACCCCAAAATGCAATACTTTCCCCTGTTGTTTCAGTTTTTGAAAAGCCCCGTCAATCACCTGCGGATCCATAAGTACATCGGGACGGTGAATCAAAAACAAATCAAGATAATCGGTATGTAAATCGTTTAAACTTTGTTCCACCGATTGCAGCAGGTGCCTTTCTGAAGTGTTGTAGTAACCAATACCCGATTTTGAAAAACGTGAGCCGGGTAAATGAATTCCTCCTTTGGAGATAAGCTGAATTTTATCGCGTAACGAGGGTTGCTCTTTCAGCGCCCTGCCCAGATAGGTCTGACTCTGATAATTTCCATAGATATCTGCTTCATCAATGGAAGTTATTCCCAGGCTCAGGGCATGGTTTATCAATTGAATCACCTCATGGGCCTCAAGGGGTTTTAAACGCCAAAAGCCCAATATTAACTCCGATAATTCCAGTTCACTAACCTTAGCTACTTTTACTTTTTCCATTCCTGCTGTTTTATGATTCCTGATTTATTAGGTTTACAATATTAATTAAATAAGCGCTAATGCCATTAAAAATGCCCGGCCTTTTTTCAGAAAGCCGGGCTTATTGTAACCATAAATAATAAGACTTGCTAAGTTATTCGCTGCGCTCATGAACTTTTCTCATGACCGAAGGGAATAGATCGCTTCGCTTAGTTACTCACTCCGTTCGTGAACTTTTCTCATGACCGAAGGGAATAGATCGCTTCGCTTAGTTACTCACTCCGTTCGTGAGATCGCTTCGCTTAGTTCATGGCAACTTCTTCCACCTTGCCATCGGGATAAAATACTTTAACCCATTGCTGGCTGTTGATGTTTCCCTGAGCCAGTTTTACGGTTTCAACGCCATCAGTGGCATACCAGGCGGTTTCGTCGGTATTATAAACCAAATCTACAGTTTTTCCGGCATTTTGTCCTTCAATCTGGGTAATGCGGAATTGGTTTTGGGTAGCAGTTATTTCATAGGCGTTGTCACCGGCAACCACCATTTGGGTATCCGACTCACCTGGCTTCATGGCTAAGGGATTTGAACCCGTCCAGAATTCAACAGTATTCAATACCACGCCATCGATAAACAGTGTGAATGAATATACCTGGAATACAGCTAATCCAAAAAACAGGATGCTTTGTACCCATTTATCGCCTGAAACGCTTCCGTTCCACTTGTAAACTTTTTTAGTTACCGAAAAAGACCCGTAACACCCACTGGTCGAGAACAAAACTGTTGCCGCCAGTAATCCAAGCAATACTTGCTTCATTCTTTTCATAATACAAATTTTTAATTAATAGAATCTAATAAATGGTTTGTCGGAGTTAACCTTTCTAACATTCACAAGGGTTCAATTGTTTCGAAAAGGCATTACAATTGAGCAAGTCAAAGTTAAAAATATTCTTTGTAAGTTTGCCCCGTTAATTAAAAAAGTATGGCTTTATTATTAAATATAGAAACAGCAACTCCTGTATGTTCAGTGTCTTTGTCAAAAGATGGGCAGCTTATTGATCGTCGCGAAAGCTTCGACGACCGGTCGCATGCAAGTTTACTCACTGTATTTATTAACGAATTGCTCGACTCGAACCACCTGCAGGCTTCGCAACTCGATGCCATCTCGATAAGTGAGGGACCGGGTTCATATACCGGCCTACGCATTGGGGTTTCAGTGGCCAAAGGCATTTGTTATGCAGCCGGCAAACCCCTGATTGCGGTAAACACATTAAAAGCCATGGCTTTAATGGCTAAAGCGAAGCATAACAATTCGGGCGTTTTGCTCTGCCCTCAGATCGATGCCCGACGGATGGAAGTGTATGCCGCTATTTACGATGAACAATTAAATTGCATCCGTCCCACACAGGCCGATATTGTAGATGAAAACACCTACCTGGAGTTTTTGGATAAACAACCGGTGGCTTTTTTTGGTAATGGCGCCGACAAATGCCGAAAGCTAATCCCGCATCCCAATGCCCTGTTTTTAGCAGACGTTTACCCGTCGGCCGGCTATACCGCAGTGCTGGCCGAAGCACTTTTTCAGGAAAAAGTGTTTAAAGACGTAGCTTATTTTGAACCTTTTTACCTGAAAGATTTTGTAGCGACCCTGCCCAAACGTAAAATATTTTAACCCATGCGCTGGTTTTCACTGGTTTGTTTCTTATGGGTAGGAAACCTGTTGGCACAAAACCTTTACACCACGCAAGACAGGCATAGCTACGACAGCTTGTATTACGACAAGTTACCGGATGCTTTGACCCTGAAACTGCTGTCGTTTACCAAGTACTCCGATTTCAATCTGAGTGACGGAGCATTGCACCAAACCCTGAACTACGAAGCCCATCCGGGACCTTCGTTGGGTATTGGCATGCATTACAAATGGCTGGGCCTCACTTTTAGTATGGGGTACAACGCCCAGGGCGATACCTTGTACCAGCGTAGTCAGCGTTTCGATTTCCAAACCCACCTGTTTTTACGTCGATTAACCCTGCAATTTTATTCCAGTGGCTATTCGGGATACTACCTGAACGAACCGGAAAAACACCTTAACAACTGGCCCAATGGGAAACACTATCCGCGAAGCGATATTAAAACCCGGAATTTTGGCTTCAACGGATTTTACATCTTTAACTCCGGGCGCTTCTCGAACCGCGCTCCATCGATCTACAACGAATGGCAGAAAAAAAGTGCCGGCTCCTTGGTTGCCGGGGCTACCTTGCTCTACAACCAGGTAAAAGCCGATTCGGCCATTATTCCAGGCAACCTGCTGGCCATCGGGTATTTTAACGATACCAACTTTACTTACTCCGACCAATTTACCGTGGGCGGACAAGTGGGCTATGCTTTCACCCTGGTACTACGACAGCATTTTTTTGTGAACTTTTCCATCCTTGGGGGATTCTCCGCAGGCAGCACCAGCATGAGCCTGAGCGATGGTGAACGTTTAAAAGAAAACCGCCTGAACTTTGTCATGAGCAACTCCGCCGGATTTGGTTACAACAGCCGGCGCTTTTACGCCGGGTTTAACTATACCAATCTGGTTTCGAATGCTCCTACCCCGGTACCTTATACCTCCATCGATTATCATGCAGGCAAATTCCAGCTGGCGATAGCATATCGTTTTACCGTGCCCAAACATAAAAGCATACTGCCTGCCTGGCTTCCGTTTGAACTTTAAAAATAACCCATGAACCCACAACCTATTATTAAAACCTTTCGTTTGGCCGGATTTAACCTGCACCATCTGTTTTTTAAGAAGCTAACCGTGGCCGATTATGAAACCGTAGCCGATACCGTTTCAGCATACCTGTACTCAAACGAGGCCAGCCTGATTCAGGTTTATATGGCGGGTTCCGAAAAAGACGAGAAAACCTGGAACAAAGCCTGCAAGCAGACTTTTGGTGAGATAAACTGGCCCCTGACCCGAATAAACCTGTTTGCAAAACAGCCTGAAAGTTCATTCTGTATTACCTGCATTAGCGGGCAAACGGTGAAAACCCTGGTAGGTGGCGGATTTATCAGCAAAATTATTGAAACTCCCGATTGCCGACTGGGGGTTGTTGGCGCAAGCCACCCACCGGTGAATGAGGGCTCTCCTTTGACCGAGAACCTGCTAAAAGGATTACTCTTTACCGGGTGCGACACTTCCCATTTGTTAAAAGCCTGGATTCCCACCCGTATTGACGCTTCGAAACATTCAAGCCTTAAACTTTCCGAAACAGAAGCCCCGATACCCACAGCAGTTCTTCCCTTCGACCTCTTGCACAAAGCGGAGATAAACCACAGTATATGGGCGCTGAAATCAAATCATCCGGAACTAAGCATACAAAAAAACATAAGGCAAAATGCCTACGGAACCTTTTATTCGACGGCAACAAGCCATTGGGACAGCAAGAGCCTGATGCTTTCAGGAAGCTTTTCGACCAGTGAAAATACCCTGGACCAGGCGATAGACTTTCTCAGTGAATTATTAAAGGAAAAAGGCTTCGACTGGAACCATTGCGTGCGCGGTGTAAGTTATTGCCATGCGGCCGAAAACGAAAAAGCCCTGAAAGAACTTTTTAAAAGCCGGAAAATTCCCCTGGCTCCCTGGTTGTTTGTACCCCTCTTATCCACCGGACCGGAATCGCAATTTTGGTTCGATGCCGATTTTGTCGGGTAACTAAGGATTTAAGACAATAACCGCCAAGACGCAAGGATTCAAAAGCACTGCGAAAGTCTGATTGCAGATTCTCGATTTCAGATTTATGATGATGAGAAAAGGCTGGATACTGCGATCTGATGCCTGAAGGCTATGTACAGCCTGCCGCTTTTGGTGGGATAACGCTAACCCCGGGTTCACACCCGGGGCTATTGTAAATGCACCCCTTCGGGGTCCTGACTTCTGACACTTTCCTATTTTTAGATGTGACAAATTTTTAATCGCCTGTATATTAGTTGTATAATTTTATAAAAATGTAATTTTACCGCACTAACGCATATTTTTTTGATATGTTATCAG
>JBFWMB010000089.1:0-16913 GCA_050251815.1 Salinivirgaceae bacterium
TTGCATTGGTGCCTCGTTTACCGTAGGTGCTACCTACGGCTATTATTATTCTATCCCTTCGGGATAGGGTATTTCATGGCATGGATTTCTGCGTTAAACCATAGCTCGATGCAATTCGCTTAGGTAGTTTGTGTTTGGGTATTGTTTTTTGTTTGATATTCTTATGAGTTTGCCGGGAAATCCGCAGGGTTTAATTATGATAATCGTAGCGTTTGGCAGATGGAATTTAAAACCCGCAGGGTTTAACTACAATAGCCGTAGGTGAAACCTACGGAGTTTGGTGGATAGGGTCTCGGGAACCCGTAAAACAGGTTCAATTATCCATTGATGCAAAATTGAACCCCTGTTCAGGGGTTCTGTTGTATTGGTGTTGTGCTTACCGTAGGTGCTACCTACGGTTATTGTTATTCTATCCCTTCGGGATAGGGTATTTCATGGCATGGATTTCTGCGTTAAACCATAGGTCGATGCAATTCGCTTAGGTAGTTTGTGTTTGGGGATTGTTTTTTGTTTGATATTCTTATGAGTTTGCCGGGAAATCCGCAGGGTTTAATTATTATAATCGTAACGTTTGGCAGATGAAATTTAAAACCCGCAGGGTTTAACTATAATAGCCGTAGGTGAAACCTACGGAATTTGGTGGATAGGGTCTCGGGAACCCGTAAAACGGGTTCAATAATCCATTGATGCAAAATTGTATGCTATCCTGTGGAGGCCATACCTTTTACCACGCATTATTTTGATCTGTTTACGAACAATTCGCCATCAACATTCGTTTGCCCAAATAATTCCTTTATTTTTGTATACCCGCACCGGAATATCCGGAGCGATGTTTCAACAAATCAGCTAAACAAAGCATGAGTTTAACCATTGAAAATATTTTATTCGTCGGATCGATATTGTTATTTCTGAGCATTATTGCCGGAAAAACTTCGTACCGTTTTGGGGTTCCCACTTTGATATTATTCCTGAGCGTTGGCATGCTGGCCGGCTCCGAAGGTATCGGAGGCATTCACTTCGACGACCCCTCGATTGCTCAATTTATTGGTATTGTTTCGCTGAACTTTATCTTGTTTTCCGGTGGCCTCGACACCAACTGGAGCACGGTTAAACCGGTTCTATGGCATGGCATATCACTTTCGACCTTTGGAGTAATTTTTACTGCCGGTGCCCTGGGTATTTTTGTGTGGGCCATTACCGATTTTACCATCTATGAGAGCCTGCTACTAGGTTCCATCATCTCGTCGACCGATGCGGCAGCTGTTTTTTCAATTCTTCGGTCAAAAAACCTGGCCTTAAAGTCGCCATTACGTCCGGCACTTGAATTGGAGAGTGGTAGTAACGACCCTATGGCTTATGTGCTCACCATTGCTTTTCTGGGACTGGTCATGCATCCCGAAACCAGTGTTTGGACTTTGGTTCCCCTGTTTTTGCAGCAGATGCTTTTGGGCGGGTTGCTGGGATTTTTATTCGGAAAACTTAGTAAACTGGTTATTAACCGCATCCGCCTCGATTTTGAAGCCCTCTATCCCGTATTGGTTATTGCTTTAATGTTTATCACCTTTTCGGCCACCGATTTTGTTGGCGGAAATGGTTTTTTAGCCGTTTATGTCTGTGCCGTTTATCTGGGTAATCAGGATTTAATTCATAAAAAAACCATTCTCCGCATGTACGATGGGATGGCATGGCTTATGCAAATTGTACTGTTCCTGACTTTGGGACTATTGGTAAACCCTTCACAAGTGTTTCCTGTAATTGGCATTGGCTTGTTGATTTCGGTTTTCCTGATTGTGATAGCTCGTCCGCTGGGTGTTTTTTTGAGTTTATTACCGTTCCGAATGAAGTTACGTAAGCGTGTTTTTATATCGTGGGTAGGGTTACGTGGAGCTGTTCCCATTGTATTTGCAACTTATCCTTTGCTTGCGGGTATTGATAAAGCTCCCATGATATTCAACATTGTGTTTTTTGTTGCAGTAACTTCGGTACTCATTCAGGGAACTTCCCTCACTGTAGTAGCCCGGTGGCTTCATGTGGCCTTACCCAACAAAGTAAAAATGCGGACCCCGCTTGAATCGTTTATGTCAGAAAGTCCCAAAGAAGCCATGCGCGAAATAACCATCGCGCCCGATTGTAATGCCGTGGGCAGAAAAATAGTTGACCTGGCTTTTCCTAAATCGGCCATTATTGCTATGATAAAACGTTCGGGCCAATACATTACTCCCAATGGCTCAACACACATTGAACCCGGCGATGTGCTCATTGTTTTATCCGATTCACAGGAGGGCGTAAATAAAGTTAACGAAATATTTACAACATCACTCGATTCCGATTAACTTTGCGCCATGAAACAAGCTGGCTATTTTACCGCTATTCCCGGAATTTTATTGTTTGTCTACTTTTTGGCAGGCGGACTGAACCCTCACGGCCAGACTTATTCTATACATTATGGTGAGCCGGAAACCGCCTGGGAATACCCAAGTTATTTAAGTGCCGATGCCCTTCCTTTATTCTACTTTAATCCTGAAGCAGGCACTTTTGCAGTAAGTTTAAATAATCCGGAAACTCCGGTATTCAAAGATTCCTTTAAGGAGTTAAAGGCCAAGGTTAAAACGCTAAATTACCTGTTGGTTCAGCAGGGTACCCACTATGTTCGGAGTGCACTGATACGTGTGCTTAAATTCGAGAACACCGATCGTATTTTTCCTTTTCATTTTTTCTGGTAAACAGTTAAGCTGTTTGGCAAAAAGTTCCTTTTGGCTTATAAAGCCAACAAAATTAGTACAAACTTTTGCCACAAAAAGGTGCCAAAACCAACATCCTGTTTTTCAATAGGCTATTGTTTTGTCTTTTGCATTACAACCAATTATGCATTGGCCAAAAAAATGGGACTTTATTTGCTGAAACAGGTTGTTACCGGTGCCCTAAACTTTATAAATCAACAAGTACGAAATAGTTAAAAAATCATAAAAATGGATACAAGTGTCATTATAATAGGTAGTATTTTGGTAGCGCTTACCATATTACCCATGGTACTCATAAGTCGTAGCCGCAAGCAAAAAGCCCGGCTTTATTTTCAAAAACTAAGAGCTGCAGCTCTGGCTCAAAACAGGGAAGTAAGCCTGTACGAGGCAAGTAGTCGCATCATAATGGGAATGGATCAAAAAGCCAAAACACTTTTTTACCTCAAACCCGAACAGGAAGCTGCTGCAATTCAAAGCATCGATTTAAGTACAATAAGCGACTGTAAAGTGTTCCGGGTAAACCGCACCGTGGGTGAGAACGGAAGCCAACAGTCGTACCTCGGACAAATTGGTCTGCGATTTATCCCACGTAAAAAAGCGGAACAAGAAAGCCGATGGGTATTGTACGATTCGGAGGAGGACATGCAATTAAATGGTGAGCTTCAGTTTGCCGAGAAGTGGGCCGGCCTAATCGTGAATGAGATAAGGGCAAACGCTTAAGTAGGTGTTATGCATAATAAAACCGGAACCCGGGATTCCTTTAAAGCAAAGGGCCTGAAGTTCCGGCTTTTTTTTGCTGTGTTCCGCCATGGTTATACGGCAGGAGTAACTTTGGTTTTTTTTACCTTTTCGCGTATCTCTTTGTCAGGCTCAAAAATGACATAAATATCCTTTATGCTGTTAGCCGTAACTTCCTCTCGGGTTGCTGCAGCTTCGCTTGACAGTGATAGCCTGAAAGTTCCCAAACCGTCCAGCTTCACGTTGATGCCTTCCATCAACCATTTGGGAATTTGTTCGATCAGGTTTGCAATTACGTTTTGAACATCGCCGGCCGAAAGTGAGCTCACCTCAGCCAAATCTTTACTCAGATGTTTCAGGTCACGCTTGCCGGTTGTGCGGGTCGAAGCGTACCATTTTTTCTCTTTGGTTAGCGGGTTTATCCGCTCAATTACATTAAACTGTAACGCCATAGGCAAATAGTTTTAGTTAATACTTACGTTTAGTTATCGCAGCGGCTGTGCTTTGTATGTTGTATTGTTTGCTTCATTTTTATTGCATGTCGGTTCATTTATTTTAGACTTCTGCATCATTGCTTTCAGAGTTCTGCATCATTTTGCTCAGAGTTCTGCATCATTTTTCTCAAAGTTCTGCATCATTTTGCTCAGAGTTCTGCATCATTTTTCTCAAAGTTCTGCATCGTTGACTTTACTGTTTGTTAGTGCCTGAGCTAAAGTACTTTAGCCTGGGCCTTAATAAAGGGTAAATCACGCGCTGTACGGTTGTATCGGGCAAAACCCAATCCGATAGAAACAGGCGGTGAACGCTCCGAAACTGTATAGACTGGCTCCAATAAGCTGCCTGAATAAGCTGCCTGGATGAAAACCACCGGCCTGTTTCGTTATGTTCGGATGCAAAAACATTTGTTTTACTTGTCAACAGATAATTTTTTTACATTCAATACTACCTTTATTCTAATGACTAAACCATACAACCCGGGGTGTATTTTTTACGGAAAAATCCGTTTCAAGTGGTTCATTCCCACAGCTAATTGACGCTTCGTAAATTTTGGGTCCATGCTATTTGTTTTTATTTTTTTTTGTAACTTGCGTCTAAGTGAATCTTTCTCAAACCATTAACCATGGATACTTATGCAGCAGATCCGCTTACGCAACACTGGCTCCATGCGGGCCAACCGGACAGCAATTACCTGCCGGAAAGCCAAAACCTGTTAAACCAGTTGCCGCTACTGTTCCTTCGACAATACTATCGCGATTACCACCGCCTGCGCAGCGGCTGTAGGCTGTGGGCCAATACGGCTGCCCGGCTGTTATTGGAGTGGGAGCCCAACCAGCGCAAGCGCCAGAATGTACACTGGATTAGCCGATTCGTGTTTAGCAGGGATCGCGAACTGATGAAATACTACGAAAAAATGTTGCTTACAGGTGGTTTAGACCACACCCCCTGGATTCATTTTCGCTTGCACCCCGATAAGCAGCATCAGCCGCTTGAAATGTTTGGAACAGGTACCCGAATGGCGAAGCACTTGGACAGCTACCCCTATGAAACACTGTGGCTGATGTTCCCGGCCAATGACCTGGGTCTGTCGATGGATAACCCTATCCCTGCAAACGAAGATGCCGGACTGCGCGAACTGCGAACCCGCTACCTGAGGCTTACCAAACGTCAGAAAGAGATATGCCGGCTGATATTCAAAGGGTACTCGGGTAAGCAAATTGCCGACCGCTTGTTTATCAGTCCGGCCACGGTTAAGACCCACCGGCACAATATTCTGGAAAAACTGGGCGTACATACCGTATTTTCGCTGGCACTACTAGCGGCCACCATACTAAACGAACCCGGTAAGGGAAGTCCGGGTAGCTAAAGTAGCAAGTTTCGGTGTTGGTTCCCGGGAGGTTGGGTTTTTAGGCTTTAAGTTATTCGTTGTTCGACACCTGTCGGCTGGCCGCTTAGTCTAAAGACCCATGTCAGGCAGGAGCACGAAGCAGGAAATTCGGAAATCAAAAAAGCACACTGCGTATTTTTGAAAAAAACGAATGTATGCTGATTTGATGACTGAATACAGCTAAGTGTTTAGCGAAATGTTATTTATTCCCATCTAATCTGTTTTGTAAATGTAGGAGAATCATTATTATTTTCATAATACTCAATAGTTGCATTTCCTCCTCCATGATCCAAATACATTAACATACTCATTAATTCATTTTGTCTTTGTGAATTTAGAGTAAATCCGTTCGGATGCTCACTTATCAATTCCCAACCGTAAATTGGTCCACCAATCATATAATTTGAACCGATAAACTTAATTTTTAATGTTTTATTTAATGGAATTATTGCTGCAACCGAATATGGTCCTGCTTGACATACTGTATCTGATGGTACAAGGATATTTGCTATAATTCCATCAGGAGCAGTTACGGGTTCCGGTGAGGCCATATCAGGATAGGTGAAATTCGTATATAAATAATCGCTGTATTTTTCTTGGAATTTTGCGATATATTTTTCAAAGTCAGGAATTGTAATCGTTTGTCCAAGACCTGAATATCTATTCTCTAGATTATCACGGATATCAATTAGGTTTAACTGAGAAATATTGTAAAGCAATGTGTCTATCAATGCTCTATTGTTTATCAATCCGTCTGTCGCAAAATCATTTGAAAGATTGGATAGCAATTGAGTCAATTCGGCAGTTAAAGTGGGTTTTTCATTCATCCAAATCGTATACCTTTGAAGTATAATCGAAAATGATAAAAGCATTGCATTATGATCCTCATTTTCTGAGATGTCCAAATAATCAAAATCATTCTCAAACGACTCTGAAACTCCCAAAAATGTAATAAATTCTGATTTAGCTTGTTTGTTTGCTTCCTGAAAGCTCATTCCATCGGTAACTAATTTTTCAAGACGTCCTTTAATCAGATGTGTTAAAACATTAATATTTACAGATTTTTTTTCTGATAAATCGGTTAATGCTTGTAAAGATAAAGTCGCACCAGATAGTTCTCCATATATCTCGCTGAAATAAAAACCATTGGCTGTTAGAAGTGCTAAATCCGAATTTAATTCAATATTGCTCAAATTAAAACTACCTTCGTCAGAGTTTATTGTAGTTGTAAATGCCTTTCCAGTCTGAACAAGATTGGAATTTAGTTCATTAAGTGTAATACTTGTTCCTGTAACAAATGGACCTTTTTGAGCCTTTCCGGTAAATGAATAACTCTTAGACTCATTATCATCTTTTTCACAGGATACTAATAATCCTATAAATAATCCAAGCAATAAAATGTCAAACTTTTTCATTTTCATAAAATTTAGGTTTATTTAGGATGTTGTCTTGCAATTTTCTCAAATTACAAGATTAACGCACCCCACCTCCCTTTATACACCCAAAATTGGGATGATACATGTAGCGGCTTGCGTTTATATGTATTATAGCTGCAGTTTGGGTTCACAGTAATTGGTTTCAATTAACCAAAGCTATAAAATTATTTGCAAACAAGGAGGTTTTTTATTATTGATTTAAACCGCTTGTGCTAAGCCAATGAATAGTGAATAACCCCATATTAGTAGGCAGTTTGCAGTCCACAGCAAGCAATAAGCAGCAAAACCCGAAGGGTTTTAATAACAATAGCCCCGGGTGTGAGCCCGGGGAATAAGCAGCACGGAAGAAAAAGCGGTGCAAGCAGGAAAACAACCAGGGAATGCTGAGTTACCATGCACCGTAAAAAACGGCAGGCCGTTAAGGCAGGCCGTTAAGACAGGCCGCAACCAGTCCTCAGATCACAGTTTGCAGACCTCAGCCAAATATCAATTAACAATGAACAATGAACAAAAAACAAGAAACCAGCGACCAGTATCCAGTCTGCAGTTCGCAGTCTTCAGCCAAAGAGCAATTGTCAATGAACAATTAGCCATGAACAATGAGTAATCAGGCCACAGTAGCAGTCGGCAGCCCGCAATGAAAAAAAACCAGAAACAAGAGACTAGAAACCAGCAACCTGTCTCCCGTCTTACAAGTTATGCGCCGGCAATTCAATATGTACCCGGGTTCCCTTTCCCAATTCCGATTCAAAAGCCAAAGTACCGCAGTGTTCTTCAATTATCCGGTAACTTATTGCCAATCCTAAACCGGTGCCTTTACCGGGCTCTTTGGTTGTAAAAAAAGGTTCGGTAATTCTTCCTAAGTTTTCAGGACCTATTCCTTTTCCAGTATCTGAAATATCAATACGAATTTTCTTCTGATCGTTTAACACCTGGGTTTGAATACTTATCTTTCCGTTTTGTTCAATGGCCTGAATGGCATTGGTAAGTATATTTATAAGGGCATGATTCAGGTTGGCTGCATTTCCCATCAACGTACATTGATCATTGGTGTAATTTTTCTTAATTTTTATCGCATCGCTTAGTTTATTGCTTACCATTAACAGGCAGTTATCGATTATGGAATGTACCGAACAAAGCTCGTTTAAACCATGGTATTTTTGGCTGAACTGATTCAAGCTGTTAACAATAGCTGAAATTCGTTCCACACCATTTAACAGGCCACTCAGTAAAACCTCAACCTCCTGATTATAGTTAGCCGGATACGATTTAAAATGCTTTTCTAATCCCAAATAGGAACCCATAATAAAATTTAAGGGATTTTTAATTTCGTGGGTTACTCCCGATGTGAGCGTTCCCAGATAAGCCATCTTTTCTGCTTGCAACAACTGGGTTTGGGTATCTTTCAAATGTTGTAATGTTGCTTTAAGTTCATTGTTTTGACTCAGAATGATTTCGTTTTTATCAAACAATTCATTATTTGCAGTTTTTAACTCCTCGATAGCCGCTTTTAAGTCGTGAGTTTTTTCCTGGACCAGTTTTTCAAGGTTTTCCTTATGGTTTTTAAGATCCTCGTGGAGTCTTGCATTTTGCAAAGCCACCGAAAATTGGTTGGAAATGGTTTGTCCCAGGTTAATTTCATGCTCACTGTACAAACGCGATTTATTACAGGTTCCCAGAATCAATACGCCCAACACCTCCCCTTTTTGAATAAACGGAAAATACAAAATGCTTTTCAGATTGCGCATTTCAACAACACTCTGTTCGGCAGGCGATAATTTAGCCCTTGTTGTATCAGCAATCCGAATGGGTTTAGCTTCAGTAATTGTTTTTTGAATATACGGGTGATCTTCAAGCAAAGCCCTGCGCAATACTATAGGCATTTCGGGCGGTAAAGCCGGCGTAGTTGCTCCCAAAAGCAATTCATTTTGATTCTCGAGCACATAAATGGCCGCAGTCTCAATCTCAAGCAATTCTGACATTCCATCGCTAATAATCTGCAAAACCTTTTCAAATTCCAGTGTGCTTATGATATCCTGACTGATACGTATCAGAATATTCAGCTCCCGAAAACTTTGAGGATAAATTGATGTCTCCATGTTGGTTTATGTTACTTTCAACTAAGTTACGCCAATTTATGCAGAAAATAGAAAGTTATTAAACATAAAAAGCAAATTAATAACTTGAAGCCTTTATTTTGTTACAAATTCCTACTGATACCAAATCGCTTTTTTAAGTATAAAAACCCGTCGACTGTCGGTATCATACATAATAAAACCGTATTCGCGGCAAATGAATTCAAAAGTAGCCGAATGATAAAAGCCAACATGGGTTACATCGTTAATGTAATACCAGTTTTTAAAATCTTTAACCGACGTCCAGGCTTCGGTCATTACAATTAAAAAACCACCGGGTTTTAGCAAAGCTAGCATCCGCTCTATTTCAGTTTTGGGATAATGAAAATGTTCAAAACATTCGGTGGCAAAAATAAAATCGTAGGTGGTTTGTGGCAGATTGGGAAAGAAAAAAGGGTCGTAATTATCACAACTAAATCCTTGTCTTTTCATTAAAATACTCAGTGTTGGATTGGGTCCGCAACCGTAATCGAGTCCGCTCATGTTGGGCGTCAAAAACTTTAAAGCCGGTTCCACAGCCTGATTTAAAAAAGCTACATAACCTGGGGAGTTAATGCTGTTCCGATGCTTCAGGTAACGTTTTTTTTCGGCTGCCTGTGAAATAAAATCATTGGGATGAACAAAAATCAAGTGACAAAGCCTACAACGAAAAAACCGCCGGGATCGCTTCCCCGCTATGGGTTCCCCAGGGGTTTGGTTGCCACACAACGGACAGGTTAATTGCGTGCTATTTTCCATCAGGCTTTACGTATTTTGTACGGGTGAAAATAAGCAAGACCGGGCGGTATTCCAAATCAGACCTAATAATTACTTGTAGCCGGAGCATTTAAAAACGCCAGGAATGCTATGTAACATTTTACCCCATTTTTTTTATTTTGCCATCAACATTATAGGCTCATTACTGTTTGCCTGACAACAAAACAAACGTATTTATGTTCACTAAAATTTTCCAAACCTTATTCAACAGGAATCTGATTTTAATTGGCGCAATTATAGTTGGCCTGGTTTTCAGCCGCTTTGCCAATACGTTAAAAGATTATAATTTTTACATTCTGGCTGTGGTTATGACCTTATCGACCACCGGTATTTCCATGAAAGGAATGTTACCCATTTCAAAATCGTTAAAAAACATGAGCGTAGCCATTTTTTTGGGCTATTTTGTGTTCAGCAGTTTATTAATAGTTTTGTCGTGGTTTTTACTCGACAACAAATACCTTTTTTATGGCATGGTTATTATTGCCGCATCGCCGCCCGGTGTGGCTGTAATTCCCTTTACACACATACTTAAGGGCGATATGAACTATACCATGGTGGGAACACTCGGAACCTATCTGGCCAGCGTGATACTGGCGCCCTTTATCATTACCCTGTTTTCCGATTCTGAAGGATTGGATTCAATGCAGCTTTTGATTATTATGGTAAAGGTAATACTCATCCCCTTTCTTATCAGCAGGTTATTGTTATTCAAACCAATTTACGCCGTTGTCGAAAAAACACGCGGCCATATGGTCGATTTTGGATTTGCCCTGATTATTTATACCGCAGTTGGACTAAACCGCGAGGTGTTTTTTGGGAATTTCGAAGTACTGGCTTTAATCTCATTTATTCTTTTATTTATGATGTTTGGGCTGGGAACCCTTTACGAATGGGTAGCCCGTCGATTTAAGATTGCAACTCCTAAATCGGTAAGCCAAAAACTTTTATTAACCATAAAAAGTTCCGGGTTTACTGCATCGGCCTCCATGGCTATTTTTGGACGCGAAGCGGCCATACCATCGGCAGTTTTGGCGGTTTTGGTTTTGGTATATTTGCTTTATCTTAGCATCCGAAACGATTTAAAACAACAAACTTGAAAATCACATTTTTAGGAACCGGAGCCTCGCATGGAATACCTGTAATCGGTTGCCATTGTAGCGTATGTGAATCAGAAAACACTAAAGACATGCGCCTGCGCAGCAGCTTATTGGTTGAAACCGGTTCGCAGGTATTTGTTATTGATGCCGGACCCGATTTCAGGCAGCAAATGTTACGCGAACAGGTGGTGCGTATTGATGCCGTGTTAATCACCCACGAACACAAAGATCATACGGCCGGTTTAGACGACCTTAGAGCCTACAATTATTTAATGAATAAAGCCATGCGTATTTATGGCGAGGACCGGGTGCTGAATTCCATAAAACAGGAATATGCCTATGTCTTTAGTGATGATAAATACCCTGGAAGCCCCGATATGGATTTGCACCCAATTACAAACCAGGTTTTCACTATTAACGAACAGGAAATAATTCCTGTTCAGATTTTTCATAATAAGCTCCCGGTTTTTGGTTACAGAATCCAAAACATGGCTTACGTTACCGATGGAAAAACCATTCCGGAAGCTGAAATTGAAAAACTCAGGAACCTGGATGTATTGGTGCTGAGTGCACTTCGGGTTAAAACGCATGTTTCGCATATGGGCTTAGACGAAGTACTTGAATTAATTGAAAAGGTAAAACCCAAACAAACTTACCTGACACACATCAGTCACAAGCAATACAACTACCACGATTTGGAAAAGATTTTACCGGCCAATGTACATCCGGCTTACGATGGATTGGTTATTTCAATTTGAGAACCAAAACCTCCCTGGTTTTTCCGGTAACTTTAAACCTATCGTCGATTCTAAGGCCTACAAGCCAGGCTATCTGCTGATTACTTTCCATAATCCAGACTTTATCTTTGGTAAAGCGATCAATTTTTTGGTCGGTAAAAAAATCACTCAGCTTTTTTTGCTGCTTCATTCCCAAAGGATAAAAACGGTCGCCACTGTTCCAATGCCTGAAAGTTAAGGGGAACTCCAGCTTTTCGGCATCAAAACTACCGGTTTTGGCATTTTTTTTCATTACAAATTCATCAACCGACATCATATTTCCCTGCAACAAAAAAGGCAAACTATTTAATCCATTTAAATCATCAATTACAAAAACTTCGTTAAGGGTATCAACAGGTTCCACTATAAGCTGCATTCTATCGACCAATAACTGATGGGATTCGGAAAAAAAGATGCGTCCCGGTTCCGATTCCATTGCATTAAGTGCTTTAGAGATGGAGTCGAAGCTGAATCCCATGGGTGAAAGCAAATCAAATAAAACAGTGGTTTTATATGGAAGATCCAGAAGCTTTTTTGCGTTTATTACCAGTCGATTATCCGTTTGTCTGACAAGTTGTTCTTTTAGCAATCCCAGTTGCTTTTCATAAATGGATGCTGCATCCTGAAAATTAAGCAGGTTTTGAACCATAACCTGTTCAAAAGCCGGATTAATTGCTTTAAATGCCGGAATAACCTGGTGACGAATGATATTGCGCATGTGGTGCAGGGAATCGTTCGATGAATCGTGTCGGTAACTTAAGTTTTCCTGATTCAACATAGTCTCAATCTCATCGCGGTTTACACACAAAAGTGGACGAACTACATTCTGGTTTTTTGCAGAGATACCTGTAATTCCTTTAATTCCCGTACCTCTTGAAAGATTTAGCAGTAATGTTTCAATGGAATCGTTCAGGTGATGTCCCACAGCTATTCTGGAGTAGGCGTGTTGCCTGCTTAATTCATAAAACCATTGATAGCGTAAATCGCGTGCAGCCATTTCGATAGAAACACCCTGCGCTTTGGCATAAGCCTGTGTATCGAAAACCGTAAAATGTGCTTCCACCTGCCAATCGTGAACCAGCTTTCGGACAAAAGCTTCGTCTTCATCACTTTCGGCCCCACGCAGCTTAAAATTGCAATGCGCCGCATAAACTTTATAGCCCAGTTTTTTTAAAATATAAAGCAGGGCCACCGAATCGGCGCCACCACTTAAGGCCACAAGAATTTTATCGTTAAATCCGAATAAGTCCTGTTTATTTATGTATTGCTTTACCCTTGTTAACATGGCACTAAAATACATTATTTTATGTGATAATTAACTGGCAAATGCTTTAAGATTCTCGAAGTCCCCGTGAAGTAAACCCCAACAAAAAATCCCGAATATGTATCGGGATTTTCGTGCGATGCTTTTCAATATTTTATACTGATTTAATACAAATTCATTTAAACCAGGCATTATGTTTTTTACTCCACCACAAATCGCTGATTCACAGAAACCCCTGCCCCAACCAATTGCAGCATATAGTTTCCACTTTTTAATTCACTCAATTCAACCGGTAAAACACTGCCCGAAGCCGTTTGTGTTTCATATACCACAGCTCCCAGCATGTTGTAAACCGTAAGGGCAAGCTGTGCATCGGCACTTACAGGAACATCAAGCTGAAAACTTCCTTTGTTTGGATTCGGAAATAAATTGACCTGCTGAACCAACTCATTGGGCAAACAGTTACCCTTAGTTTCACAATCTTCGGCTGACAAGGCTTGTCCCTGCCAGATAACTTCGGTAGTCGAAAAGTAATTATTTTCGGCTGTCCAGGTAGTTAATCGGGCATCGGTCTGGTCAATAAGTAATCCGGCAAATTGGTGCATACGGGCATTGTTGTTAAAGTCGCCAGCCACCAGACGCGATTGGGTGTTTAATGCCTCATTGTCGCCATACCACCAGGTTTCGGGTGCTGCAAAACCTTTTTTGTTGCGCTTAAAAACCAGTACCGAAGAACTATTTTCATCATAAGCAAAAAGCGCCGCCACATTGTCAACAAAACCATTACCATCAAAATCGCCACTAACCACATTTCCTTTAGCTTTACCTGCAGCAAAATCAGCCTGGGCAAACCAGGTATAAGGCCAGTTAAATTTTTTTCCACGGGTTGTCCATACAAAAGCTTTGCAAAAATCATCGGAATAATCGTAAAGCGCTGTAATATCATCCACAAAACCATCCTGATCAAAATCACCAGCTACTAATGTTCCCTGAATACGGGTTGCATTAAAGTCGTCACCAACCCACCAGGTTCCCGGCCAGTTAAATTTTGACCCATTGGAATGCCAAACATAGAGTTTGGTTCGTTTTTGTTCGTAATCGTAAAAAGCCGCAATATCATCCACATAACCATCGCGATCAAAATCGCCCACAACCACTGTTTGATTTACCTGATTGGCATCAAAATCGCCACCATACCACCAACGCTGGGGAGAAAAAACATTATCATTATTTATCCACACTGTAATACTGGTTTGATTGTGACCCACTTCGTATATGGCAGCAATATCGTCGCGGAATCCATCATTATCAAAGTCTCCGGCTACAATTTTGGAATTGAGCGCTTTGGCCGATAAAAAATCGAAAGGTAAGTGCAAATTAGCTTCACGCTCATCGACCCAGGCATTTTGGTTGGTCCAAAGATTTAAAACAGGCAGTTCACCCGAAGTATTAAAGGCGGCAATATCGTCGAGCAAGCCATCGTTATCAAAATCGCCGGCTACCATATTACCGCTTACGCCAAAATAATTGGTCTGGGAAAAACTATTTAAAGGTAAAACTGCCGATAATATAAAAAGCAAGCTTATTTGGAATGTCTTTTTCATAGCACTAAAATTTAGGTCATCAGAAAATATACCTTGTAAAGTTGCAAAAAACTTCGCAATAAAGTAAACCCTTTGCCCGGAAAAATGTTCGGGTCATTCCTGCTTCTTGCGGGAAAAATCAACAGGTAGTATTTTGCTTTATTGCAAACCTGGAAAAAGTTACGGTTTATACTAAAATATTTAAACTATTCTTTGCGGACGGTTTTGTGCATTGGTAGCTGCAAAAGTGAATTTTGCTTCACCGCTTTTTTCCCGATTCTCAGAACACATTTCCTCTGAAAAAATATCAACCTGAACTTCAAGTTTGACTTTTCCAGCATGAACAACCTTGCTAATAAGCTCAACAATCATTCCCTGTTGAATGGGTTTTAAAAAACGAACCGAATCGACAGAAACAGTAACCATTTTCTTTCGGGTAAAACGAGTAGCTGTTATGTAGGCAATTTCGTCCATCCACTGCATTAACAAACCACCAAACAGGGTTTCATGATCATTTAATGTTCCCGGAAATACCAACTTACACTGTCGGCTTTCTTCTGCACTTAAAAGTTTATTCATTGAAAAAATTTTTTGGCAAATATATGTATTTATGAACTATTGTTCATTATCTTTGTAGTGAACTATTGTTTATTTTATGGCAAGAAAAAACAGACGTATCAGAAAAGTATTGAATCCACCAATAATAAAGGGGTTTAAACCTTATGGATTAGAAGCGGGAAAACAAAAGGAAGCGGTTAATCTGCTCTACGAGGAATATGAAGCCCTCCGCTTGAGCGACTACGACGGCTTGAATCATTTTAATGCTTCGGTGCTGATGGATGTTTCGCGACCAACTTTTACCCGGATTTATGCCTCGGCACTACAAAAAATAGCCCTGGCTTTTGTTGAGGGACGGCAGATTTCCATTGAAGGAGGCAAAGTTTATTTTGACAGCGATTGGTATCACTGTAAAAACTGTAAATGTTATTTCAATAATCCTGAAAAGGAAATTGCAGTTACCCACTGTGCCTTATGTGGCAGTAACCAGGTGTCAAAAACCGATTTTGAATTAAGCGATGAGAAACTGGAACCCAAGGAGTCGGGTGACTACTGCATTTGCCCCGGTTGTGGACACCAGAAAATTCACGAACAGGGAATTCCCTGTAGCAGTCAGGTTTGCCCCAGCTGCGGAAACACCATGAGAAAAAGAAAAGGACAAAACATCTAAACAAAAAAACAAAAACAATGAAAGTAGCAATAACATCTACCGGAAACACTTTGGAATCGAATGTAGATCCCCGATTTGGCCGATGCAAATATTTTGTAATCTACGATATGGAAAGCAAGGCTACAGAATTTATTCCCAATCCGAATGCTGATGCAGAAGAAGGTGCCGGACCGGCATCGGTGCAACTTGTGGCTTCGCGGGCAGTAAAAAAAATTGTATCAGGCGAGATTGGAATGAAAATCAAACCCCTGCTCGACAGTCTGAAAATTCAAATGATAATTATGAAAGAACCTGAAAAAAAGATTCAGGATATCATCAAGCTTTTACATCATTAATACAAATTACCCGGCATTAGCAAAGCTTACGCCAAACTAAGCCGAAAAATAGTAACTCAATATAAAAAGGAGGTAAGATGCCAGGTTTAAATCAATCAGGTCCAATGGGAGAAGGTGCCATGACCGGACGCCAAATGGGAAAATGTACCAATTTTGGCGAGAAAATAAAAGACCAGCCCGCTCCCGCCGAAAACCAAGCTGAAACGCCTATTCGTTACCGAATGGGTTTTGGAGGTGGACAAGGACGGGGACGCGGCCAGGGACGAAGAAGCTTAGGACGGGGAGCCGGAATGCGCTTCAACAGAGGTCAGTAAAATTTAAAGGTGTCACTCCCCACCTGACACCTTTTTCATAAAAGTAAAAAACAAAAAAACAACCAGATATAATTTAAAAAATAGAAAAATATGAAAAAACGTATAGCTATCCCCATGGAAGGAGATGTACTCTCAGCACATTTTGGACATTGCCAGGCTTTTGCTTTTGTCGATGTGGAAAACAATGTCCTAAAAAAAATTACCTTTCTCGATCCTCCGGAACACCGTCCGGGAACTTATCCTCAATTTGTAGCTGAAAACTGTGCCACCGATTTAATTGGCGGAGGAATGGGCCAACAAGCCATAACACTTTTTAACCAGGCAGGAATCAATGTGTTTATCGGCGCACCGGTTGAAACCCCTGAAAAACTGGTTAGCGATTTTTTGGCCAATAAATTAACCTTAAGTGCAAATTACTGCAATCACGACGAGCATCACACCCATGGAAACTGCAAGCATTAAAAGCAAATTTGTTTTAGATACCCGCTGCAAGACCTGTTTTCAGCAAACTTATGCCCGTTTAGGTCAAAAATTCAACACCTCTGCGCTTCAAATGGATGAGTTTATGAATTTCTTAAACCTTACCTTTGAGCAGCATCGTAACCAATCGGCTCCTGCAATACAA
>JBFWMB010000090.1:0-16819 GCA_050251815.1 Salinivirgaceae bacterium
TCCGATCTGTTGGCGTTGAAGTACAAAATACGGTAAAAGCCATGTACGGTGCCGATCATCTGGCTTTAGCCGGATGGCAACAGAACCGAAAAAAAGGACACGCTTATTTCTTTCCCGGAGAATTCAGTGACCGCGCCAAAGCCTATTACGAAAAGTACGGCGAAGAATACACACGTAAAGGATTGGCCACCTGGTACAAAAATGCCATTGAAAACGCAAGACTTTGTCCAACGGCTCAGGAATTTGAAAACAAAAACCCTGATTTGCTGACAACCGGAATGACCAAACCCAATGGCCGTATGTTTGTCGATTCCCTGAATGTTTTCGACTGCTCCAAAGTTTCCGACGGCGCTTCGGCTATTGCCATAGTCTCTGAAGAAGGACTAAAACGCATTGGAATTAAAAAAAGTGAAGCCATTGAAGTGGTTGGCTTTGGTCAGGTAGAAGAAAACCTGCTCGAAGATCCTATCAGTCAAACCGAATTAACCACTACAAAAGTAGCAGTTGAAAAAGCATTGAACATGGCAGGAATCTCCCGCGATAAACTGGCTACCGTTGAAACCCACGATTGTTTTACCATTGCCGGCATCATGGCTACCGAAGCTATTGGATTTGCCAAAGCGGGTAAAGGTGCAGCTTTTGTTGCCGAGGGAAACACCGCACGTAGCGGAACCATTCCCTTTAACACCACCGGCGGACTGATTGGTTGGGGACATCCTACCGGAGCTACCGGCGTGCATCAGGCAGTAACCTTATGGGAGCAGTTGACCGGAAAAGCAGGCATGGCACAAATTGACATTCCTAAAGAAAAACCTTATGGCTTATCGGTTAATATGGGTGGAAACGACAAAACCCTGGTGGCCATCGTTTACAAAAAAGCCGAATAAACTTATTTAATAAAAGAAAACCAAAACAACTGAATATTTAACTACCAATTAACTAAACACTAAACCACATGAACTTTGAATTTACCGAAGAACAACAAATGATTCGCCAGGCTGCCCGCGATTATGCACAGCGCGAACTAATTAAAGATGTTATTGAACGTGACGAAAAAGCTATCTTTCCGACCGAACACATAAAAAACCTTTCAGAACTGGGTTTTTTGGGGATGCTTGTCGATTCAAAATACGACGGAGGTGGTATGGATACCGTATCATACGTTTTAGCTATGGAAGAAATCTCAAAAGTTGATTCTTCTGTTGGGGTAATCATTTCCGTAAACAATTCTTTGGTATGTTACGGTATTGAAAAATATGGAACCGAAGAACAAAAAGAAAAATGGTTAAAACCCTTGGCACGGGGCGAAAAAATTGGAGCTTTCCTGCTTTCAGAACCCGGAGCCGGCAGCGATGCCACTTCACAAAAAACAACAGCTATCGATATGGGCGACCACTATTTGGTGAACGGGGTAAAGAACTGGATAACCAGTGGTAATTCTGCTTCTACTTATATTGTAATTGCTCAAACCGATAAAGAAAAAGGTCATAAAGGGATTAATGCCTTATTGGTCGATAAAAACAGCCCGGGAATAACCGTCGGGATTCACGAAAACAAAATGGGCATGCGCAGTAGCGACACCCATTCGGTTCAGTTTACCGATGTAAAAGTTCCCAAAGAAAATCGCCTGGGTGACGATGGTTTTGGGTTTAAGTTTGCCATGAAAACCCTTGAGGGAGGCCGTATTGGTATCGCATCGCAAGCCCTGGGAATTGCCTCGGGAGCTTATGAACTGGCCGTAAAATACGCCAAAGAACGTAAAGCCTTTGGCACTGAAATCATCAACCATCAGGCCATTGCTTTTAAACTAGCCGATATGGCTACCGAGATTGAAGCTGCGCGTTTCCTCTGTCTAAAAGCTGCCTGGTTGAAAGATCAGGGCTTACCCTATGGAAATGCAAGCGCTATGGCCAAACTGTATGCTGCTGAAACTGCCATGAAAGTTACCACCGAAGCGGTACAAATTCATGGAGGCTACGGCTATGTAAAGGAATACCATGTGGAACGCATGATGCGCGATGCCAAGCTTACCCAAATCTATGAAGGCACTTCCGAAATTCAGAAAATTGTTATTTCAAGAGCCATTGCCACCGATAGTTTGTAATTCTAAAAAAATAAATGCTTTAAACATGAAACTATTAGTTTGTATAAGTAATGTACCCGACACCACCACAAAAGTTAAATTTACCGATAACCAAACCCGCTTCGACAGCAGTGGCGTACAATGGATTATTAATCCCTGGGATGAACTGGCGCTTACCCGGGCCGTTGATTTAAAGGAAGATGGCTCGAACCCGGTGAATGAAGTGGTAGTGCTCAATGTGGGATTGGCCGATACCGAACCTACCTTGCGAAAGTGCCTGGCAATAGGAGCCGACAAGGCTATTCGCATCGATGCAGAACCTAAAGATGCCTATTTTGTATCACAACAAATTGCTGCTTATGTAAAGGCTCATGCTTTTGATTTGGTGGTTTTCGGAATTGAATCGGGCGATTACAATGGCTCTGCAGTAGGTGCTATGGTTGCTGAATGGCTCGATGTTCCATCGGTTTCTTCCGTTTCAGGCATCCGCTTCGACGGAAACCTTGCGCTGATTGAACGCGACACCCCAACAGGAAAAGAGCAGATTGAGGTTAGCGGAACCGCAGTACTGGTTGTGCAAAAAGGTTTTGCCAAAGAACCCAAAATACCTAACATGCGTGGCATAATGATGGCCCGGCAAAAACCGCTGGAGCTTTTTCCGGCTGTTGAAGCTGAAGCCCTTACCCAATATGTGGGTTTTGAACTTCCTCAGGCAAAAGCCAAAGTAAAAATGGTTGACGCCGATAACATGGCCGAACTGGTAAAACTGCTAAGTACCGAAGCCAAAGTATTGTAATTTAATTAGTAAACAAAAAATCAGCGAACATGTCAGTATTGGTATATATCGAGAATTTTAACGGTAAAATAAAGAAACAAAGCTTTGAACTGGCTTCGTATGCCGGTAAAGTAGCCGCAGGTATGGGAACCTTTCCACTTGCTTTGGTTACAGGTAAAATTGACGACAGCGAACTTCAAAAACTGGGAACCTACGGAATTAAAAAAACACTAAAAGTTGAAAACGACGCCTTTTCAAGTCAAAACGACAAGCTTATTGCTCAATTGATTAAGCAGGTGGCAGAAAAAGAACAGGCTGAACTTGTTCTTTTTTCCGACAATGCATTTGGAAAAGCACTGGCTCCCCGCCTTTCGGTCAAGCTGAAAGCCGGTTTGGTTTCAGGCGTTGTTGCCGAACCCTTAAGCTATACTCCCTTTGTAATTGCCAAGCGGGTGTTTTCAGGCAAAGCAAGTGCAAAGGTTCAAATAAACGCATCGGTTAAAATAGTAACACTGGCCGTAAACGCCTTTGGCTTGCACGAACAAGCCGTAACAAACGAGATTACAACCATTGAGCCAAACTTGGACCTTAACGACGCAAGCCTGAGAATTGTCGAGAAAAAAGAAAAAAGTGAAGGTATCTCACTGTTTGATGCCGACATTGTAGTAAGTGGCGGGCGCGGAATGAAAGGTCCTGAAAACTGGAAACCCCTCGAAGAACTGGCCAAAACGCTGGGAGCAGCTACGGCTTGCAGCCGTCCGGTGAGCGACGACGGTTGGCGGGGCCATGAGGAGCACGTAGGGCAAACCGGAAAAGTCATTGCCCCTAATCTTTACCTGGCGGTTGGAATTTCAGGAGCTACCCAGCATGTGGCCGGAATTAGTCGTTCAAAGTGCATTGTAGCCATTAACAACGATGCCGACGCCCCCATTTTTGAAGTGGCCGATTACGGCGTTTTGGGCGATGCCATGCAGGTGCTTCCCAAACTTACCGAAGCCCTTAAAGCATTTAAAGGCGAATAACAAACCCTATACTTATGATAAAACAAGTACTGTTTATTGTTCTTTTAGCGCTAACCTTACTGGTATTTTCCTATACCGTAAGCCGGCTTTGGAAACTGTTCCGGCTGACCAGGAAAACAGCACCGGTAAAAGACTGGGGCAAAAGACTTAACCTGACCCTGGCAGTTGCCTTCGGGCAGACAAAAATTCTTCGCAAACCACTGATTGGCTTCCTCCACGCCCTGGTATTCTGGGGCTTTCTGGTAATTACCGTGGGCAGTATCGAAATGGTTATCGATGGTATTTTTGGTCTGGAACGAGCCTTTGCCGGCAGTGGATGGTTTTATAAAGCAATTACCGCTTCGGGCGATGTGTT
This sequence comes from Salinivirgaceae bacterium, assembly GCA_050251815.1. Classification (GTDB taxonomy): domain Bacteria; phylum Bacteroidota; class Bacteroidia; order Bacteroidales; family SZUA-534; genus GWE2-40-63. Next base: position 4,236 of record JBFWMB010000090.1, read on the forward strand.
TGCTTACATCATTGCTTTCGGAATCGTTGCGTTTCTGGTTCGCCGGCAGTTTATGCATATAAAACGCTTCAGCGGCATTGAACTAAAACCCAAAAACAAGCGCGATGCCAACCTGGCGCTGGCTATGATTCTCCTTCTGATGATTTCGCTTATCGGAATAAATCTGGCTTACCTGAATCAAAAGCCCGAACCGGTGCTGGGCCTCTATCCCATTTCCGGTTTATTGGCCAACTATTGGCAAATTAACCTGACTCAGGCCCATATAGTTTTTGAAGTAAGCTGGTGGAGTCACATCGGGTTGATATTTATTTTTGCCAATTACCTGCCCTACTCCAAGCACTTCCATGTGTTTATGTCGGTTCCCAATGTGTTTTTCAGTAATCTGGAACCCCTGGGAAAACTTCCCAACATGGAATCGGTTACCAAAGAGGTTCAATTGATGCTCAGCGGTGATACTTTTCAGGATACCGGCGACCAGGCTCCTGCCCGCTTCGGGGTTAAGGATGTGGAGGATGTGAGCTGGAAAAATTATATGGACGCTTTAACCTGCACCCAATGCGGACGTTGTACCGAGGTTTGCCCGGCCAACCTTACGGGAAAGAAACTTTCGCCACGAAAAATATTTGTGGACCTGCGGAACCGGATGAACGAGAAAGGCCTGCAGCTAATAAAGAACCCCGATTACAACGACCAGAAAGCGCTGGTAAGCGACGAATACATCAGTTACGAAGAGCTTTGGGCCTGTACCACCTGTAATGCCTGTGCCCAGGAATGCCCCCTGAACATCAGCCATCCGAACCTGATAATGGATATGCGACGTTACCTGGTAATGGAAGAAGGACGCGCTCCCTCGGGTATTAATGCCATGTTTGCCAATATCGAAAACAACGGAGCTCCCTGGCAATTCTCCCCGGAGGACCGCCTGGAATGGACGAAAGGGGATTGACAAGGTGCAATGGACAATGAACAATGAACAATTAACAATTAACAATTAACAATAGACAATAGACAATCGGTCACCAGTCGGCAGTCTTCAGTTCGCAGTTCACAGCCAAAAAACAGTGAACAATGAATAGTGAAAAATAAATAATGAATGTCTTAAGTCTTGTATCTTGAGTCTAATGTCTAAAATCTAAAGTCTAAATTCTAGTTTCTAAAAATCTAGTAACCAGCAACAAGTAACCAGAGACAAGAGACCAGAAACTTAAACAATACAGTACTAAAAGAATAACCTAGGAATACAACGATGAATCAAATACATGTACCGGTAATGGCCGAGCTGGCCGCAGCAGGAAAAAGCCCCGATATTCTTTACTGGGTGGGCTGTGCAGGCGCTTTCGACGAGCGTTATAAAAAAGTTTCGCGCTCGTTTGCCAAGCTGCTAAACCATGCAGGGGTAAACTATGCCGTGCTGGGAAGAGAAGAATCGTGCACCGGCGATGCGGCCAAGCGTGCCGGAAACGAAATGCTTTTCCAGATGCAGGCCTTAAACAACATAGCCATACTTAATGGCTATGGCATAAAGAAAATTGTCTGCACCTGCCCCCATTGTTTCAATACGCTAAAGAACGAATATCCCGAATTGGGCGGTAACTACGAAGTGCTGCACTATACCACTTATCTGGAAGAACTGATCGATCAGGGGAAACTCAAGCTCGACAAATCGCTCTTAAACGACAAGCGCATCACGTACCACGACCCTTGCTACCTGGGACGCGCCAACTCCATTTACGACGCCCCCCGAAATGTACTCGGCAAACTGGGAGGAAATTTTTCGGAACTCAGGCGCCATAAAAGCAAGGCCCTTTGTTGTGGTGCCGGCGGAGCGCAAATGTTTAAAGAGGCTGAAAAGGGAAACAAGGAAATATATGCCGAGCGTACCGACGAAGTGATTGAATCGAAAGCTGAAATTGTAGCCACCGCCTGTCCCTTTTGCATGGTGATGCTTACCGATGGAATTAAATTTCGCGATAAGCAACAGCAAATTAAAAATGTGGACCTGGCCGAATTGCTGGCTGAAAACCTGGGCATCTGATTTGCGAACTAATTAACATAACTAACTCCCTTAGCGGCGCATGCTTTCCTTTACCCTTGGTTTAGGTTAATTGCACACAAAGCCCGCAAAGGATAATTACTGATAATGATCACCGAACCAACGCACTATGATAAAATCAGCTACACCTTACCAAAGTAAAAATAAACTACGCATAGTTACCGCTGCCTCGCTTTTCGACGGGCACGATGCTGCCATTAATATCATGCGTCGCATATTGCAGGCATCGGGTGCCGAGATTATTCACCTGGGCCATAACCGCTCGGTGATGGAAATTGTGGATTGTGCCATCCAGGAAGATGCCCATGCCATTGCCATTACTTCGTACCAGGGCGGACACCTTGAGTTTTTTAAATACATGTACGACCTGCTCAGGGAAAAAGGCTGCGGGCACATAAAAATATTTGGCGGTGGAGGCGGGGTTATCCTGCCCTCAGAAATTGAAGAACTGCATCAGTATGGCATTGCGCGCATCTACTCGCCCGACGACGGCCGCGAACTTTCCCTGCAGGGAATGATTAACGATGTGCTGGAGCAGTCGGACCTTCCCCTGCCCCTGCCCGAAGCAGTATTCAAAAAACTTCCCACGCACAACGAGCCCGACAAAATTGCCCGGTGCATCACCGTGCTCGAGAACCAGTTTCCCGAAGCTGCCCAAATAAAAACTTTACTTTCGGAACATAAACTCCCCGAATCGGCTCCGGTTATTGGCATTACCGGTACCGGCGGTGCCGGAAAATCGTCGTTGGTCGATGAACTGGTGCGGCGCTTTTTAATGGATTACAACGATTTAAAGATTGGCATCCTCAGTGTGGACCCGAGCAAACGCAAGTCGGGTGGAGCCTTACTGGGCGACCGCATCCGCATGAATTCCATTCATAACCCGCGCGTGTACATGCGCAGCATGGCTACCCGCCAGGCCAACCTCTCGCTCAGCAAGCACATCGACGATTCCATTCAGGTGCTTAAACAGGCAGGCTACGATTTAATTATTCTCGAAACCTCGGGCATCGGGCAATCCGATACCGAAATTGTCGATCATTCCGATCTTTCGATTTATGTGATGACTCCCGAGTTTGGAGCCCCTTCGCAACTGGAAAAAATTGACATGCTCGACTTTGCCGATTTGGTAGCCATCAATAAATCGGATAAAAAAGGGGCACAAGATGCTTTGCGCGACGTGAGCAAGCAGGTGCAACGCAATAAAGGCCTGTGGCATACCCCGCCCGACGAGATGCCTATTTACCTGACCCACGCCTCACAATTTTTCGATCAGGGGGTAAACCGTTTTTACAAAGCCCTGAAGCAAAGCCTGAGCGAAAAGTTCCCCAACACCTTACGCGCCAACAATATTGAATTTATTATTGCCGAACAAAGCCCAATAATTCCGCCCGAGCGCGTGCGTTACCTTTCGGAGATTAGCGAAACCGTACGCAAATACAAGCGCAAAGCTGAAGAACAATCGGCTATTGCCGGAAAAATTGCTGCCCTGGAAACCAGCATCGCGATGCTAAAAGAAGGTAAGCACGACGTTCACCAACTGGAAGCCCTGCGCGATGTGTGGCAACAAAAACTCAGTCCTGAAAACAAGGAGCTGCTTGCTTTCTGGCACGAAAAAAGCGCCCAATACCGGCAGGAAGCCTTTAGCTACCAGGTGCGCAACAAGACCATCAACGTACAAACCTATACCGAATCGCTGTCGCAAACGCATATTCCCAAGATTGCCGTACCTCGCTACCATAACCCGGGCGATATCCTGCGCTGGTTGTTAAAAGAGAATTTTCCCGGTTACTTCCCATACGCTGCCGGTGTGTTCCCCTTTAAGCGCGAATACGAAGACCCAACGCGTATGTTTGCTGGTGAGGGCAGCCCCGAGCGCACCAACCGAAGGTTTCATTACCTCTCGATCGGGCAAAAAGCCAAACGCCTTTCAACAGCTTACGACTCGGTTACCTTGTATGGTGAAAACCCCGATTTGCGTCCCGACATCTATGGAAAAGTGGGGAATTCGGGCGTATCGGTAGCCACGCTGAACGATTCCAAAAAACTGTATTCGGGATTCGACCTGGCACACACCCTGACTTCGGTAAGCATGACCATTAACGGCCCGGCACCCGTGCTCATGGCCATGTTCCTGAATACCGCTATTGACCAGGCTTGCGAGAAGTACATTCGCGCTTATAAGCTGGAGGCTGAAGTGGAAAAGGCCCTGGCGAAAAAACTTTTGGCCGGGAAACTGAAAAAACCCACCTACCACGGCAGTTTACCGGAAACCAACGACGGGCTGGGCTTAATGCTGTTGGGCCTTTCGGGCGACGAGGTGTTACCCGACAAAGTATATCAGCAAATTAAAAAAGAAACCATGGAGGCTGTCCGGGGAACCGTGCAGGCCGACATCCTTAAAGAAGACCAGGCACAAAACACCTGCATTTACAGCATCGACTTTTCGCTGAAGCTGATGGGCGATGTGCAGGAGTATTTTATCAAAAACCGGATACAGAATTTTTATTCGGTCTCCATTTCAGGCTACCACATTGCCGAAGCGGGAGCCAATCCCATCTCGCAACTGGCCTTTACGCTGGCCAATGGCTTTACTTACGTAGAGTATTATTTGAGCCGCGGCATGCACATCGACGACTTTGCCCCCAACCTTTCGTTCTTTTTCTCGAACGGTATCGACCCGGAATTTGCGGTTATTGGCCGGGTGGCCCGCCTGATATGGGCCAAAGCCATGAAGTATAAATACAAAGCCGGCGAGCGCAGCCAGAAACTTAAGTACCACATTCAAACCTCGGGGCGCTCGCTGCATGCGCAGGAAATCGAGTTCAACGACATCCGCACTACGCTGCAGGCACTGTATGCCATCTACGATAATTGCAATTCGCTCCATACCAATGCTTACGACGAAGCCATTACTACGCCCACCGAAGAGTCGGTGCGCCGGGCTATGGCCATACAAATGATCATCAACCACGAGTTGGGACTGGCCAAAAACCAGAACCCATTGCAAGGTTCCTTTATTATTGAAGAACTGACCGACCTGGTTGAAGAAGCCGTGATGGCCGAATTCGATCGCATTAACGAGCGTGGCGGGGTGCTCGGGGCCATGGAAACCAACTACCAGCGCAGCCGCATTCAGGAGGAATCGTTGCTTTACGAAAACCTGAAAAACTCGGGCCAGTTGCCTATTATGGGTGTAAATACCTTCCTGTCGTCGAGTGGCTCGCCCACCGTGCTGCCGCAGGAGGTGATTCGCAGTACCGAGGAGGAAAAACAAAACCAGCTGAACGAGCTCAAACACTTTCATACCGTGAACCACGACAAAGCGCCGCATTACCTCGAACGCCTGAAACAGGCCGCATTAGAAAACCGGAACGTGTTCGACGAGCTGATGGAAGCCGTAAAATACTGTTCGCTGGGGCAGATAACCCATGCCCTTTTTGAGGTAGGTGGTAAATACCGTCGGAACATGTAGCTTGTTTTGTGAAATGATACGCTCCGGGGCTGCATTTGGGTAACAAACTGAAGGTACCCTCAGAAAGTCCCGATGATTTTAAAAATAGTCCCGATCATTTTTAAAAAAGTCCCGATTATTTTAAAAAAGATCGGGACTTTGTAAAATAAAGTCGTGATCTTGTAAAATAAGATCGGGACTTTGTAAAATAAAATCCCGATCTTTTTCCAAAGAAGTCCTGACCTTTTTCAAAAGAAGTCCCGATCTTTTTCGAAAGAAGTCCCGATCTTTTTAGAAAAGGTCCTGATCAAAAGAGAAAGGGTGACTATTAGCTTAGTTATTTCTGGAGTGTCAAGCTTCAGCTAAACAGAAAAAATAACACAACAAATGGACAATAATTTATTACTTTTGTTTTATGAATAAGATGGGATACATCGAGATAAAGGTCACCGGAACCATTGGTAATCTTGACTTGTCGCCTGATAATTACGATATCAGGGAAATCATTCCCATACTTGAAAATGTGGAACATTTGCTTTACCCGGGAGAAAAAAGAGACCGACCTACTATTAGCTACAAATTAGATGAAGGCTCGGTACGCCACCTGTTTAAAACTTCCATTCAATACATTATCGGGTTTAATGCCATAATTGGCCAGGTCAATCAACTACAAAGCATTGATTTTCTTGATTTAACCACAGCGAGGGCTTTTGAAAACATTCAGGGAATGGCAGCTAAAAAGGACTTTACTTTTAGCATCAGCACTTCCCTTGAAAATTCAAATGAATTACTTATTAATAGAACCACTGCCTTTTACCGATCAGAAGCCATTTGGGCCGATGCTGAGTTTTATTTTTATGGTAGAATAACCAGTGCAGGAGGAAAAGATAAAGCAAGTATTCATATCCATACCGATGAATACGGTATCGTACGCATACAAACACCCATTAGTTTTCTGGAACAGTACCACGATAATATACTTTACAAAACATTTGGGATAAGGGCTATTGGCAAGCAACATTCCGAAACCGGCGAGCTCGATACTTCCTCATTGAAATTTATTGATTTGGTAGATTATCAGCCCAAATACGACGAAAAGTATTTAAAAACACTCAGGGATAAGGCTAAACAAACATGGCTGGGAGCAATAAACCCGGACGAATGGTTAAATGAAATTCGGGGAAGCTATGACTCCTAAGGCTGTTCTGTTGGATACCAGTTTCTTTCTCCGTTTTTTAAACGACTCGGACCCACTGTTCGAAAATGCAGACGGGTACTTCAGGTATTTTATCCAGCAAGAGATTAACATGGTGATCTCAACCATTTCAATTGCCGAGTATTGCGTTGGAGGAGACCTGAATGAATTACCCCTAAGAAACTTACAAATTTTGCCCTTTAACCTGAATCATGCCAAACGAACCGGAACCTTTGCAAGGATTGTTTTTAAAAATAAGGAAAAACTAAAGCTCAGGGAACGAAATATAATCCCAAACGACACCAAATTATTTGCTCAGGCAGATACGGAAGAAGCTATTACATATTACTTATCATCGGATACGGAAAGTTTAAAGATTTATAATTTATTGAAAAAGGAGACAGATCCGGGATTTCAATTTATCGATTTAAATAGCCCTTACCATCAGACTTTTTCCATTCTTGATTTATAAAAAATCAACCCACAGACAACCGCTAATATAAAAAACCTGCTTCGTTACCGGAGAATAGTTCCCGTCTTAGCTTCCTTCTGAAAGCGTTTTAAAAAAGTAAAAACGCTGGCGGCTCAGCAGGTAATCGGTAAAATAGTAATCGTAATTCAGACGGTAGCCTAAAGGTATCTGCTGGTACACCGGATAGTTTACGTTATTGACATCGAAATAATACGTGAGTTGGGCGCTGGGATGGTTGCGCGAGAAGTCGTTGTAATCGACGCGTTCGGGGCCAAAAAAGGCGGAACCCGTGGCTTCCATCGAGAAAATCCCGTCGAAATGCGGCACCAGGCCAAAGCGCAAACGCTCTGAGCTTAGCGGCAGGCCAAAACGTAAATCGAAACTGTAGGCCGCTTCCCCCTCGTTGAACACGTTCGCAAGCAAAAAGATGCCTTCATCAACTAACAGGTCGAAGTTATTTGTGAGAAAGGACAGCGAATCGTTGGTAGTATAAAGTAGGTACACCAGGGCCGAAAAGTTAAGTGTGGCATTTTCCATCAACAGGGTTTCGCCGGTATTAGCATCGGTCAGCGAATCGGCCAAAGGTACTTCGAACCAAAGCGTATCGCCTGTAGCATATACTGTATCGTTATTGGGTAACATTACAGGCCAGAACGAGGCATACCGGGCTGCGTTCTTGTTTTCGGGAACTTCGGTTTTAAGGCAACCTTGCCCCAAAAGCGTTAGCATCAATAAAAGTAAAAGGCTGCCAAAGCCGGTACGTTTCCTTGTTTTTAGCTTAATCCACCACATCGATAAAATAGTATTTGTGTTTATTTGCATCGCCCACCTCGCGGAACGAAGCCTTTTGCTCCGCGGTAAGCGCCTGGTATAAGTGGTAATGGGTATCGGTATTGCCGATGCCGGCCGACAGGTAAGCCTCGTGGTAATCACCGCTCATGTCGTAATAAAAAACCAGTCCCCTGCCAAAGGCCTTGCTTTCGTTTAATTCATCGGCATACAGCAAATCGGTATCAATGGAATAGGTGCCCGGACGCTTAAACACCACACCTACCTTAAAATGATACAGGTAGTCGCTGTTCTGGTAAACAAGTCCCAGCATCGTTGCCTTGGGCATTTGCGATACATAAGCCACGGGGGTTTCATACACAAAGGAATAATTATGGGGCGGATAATCCTGGTTCTGCTCCATCTAGGCGCGTACCAGCAGATTCAGGCGAATGTAGGCCTCACTGAAATACCTGTTTTCGCGGGTGGCCGAATCGACAAAATAAGCCGAAATCCCGCCACTTATCCAAAGGGTATCGCTAAGATGCAGCGTCTCGGTCTCGTGTTCAACACTTACCGTAGTAAGAAAGGTTGGGTACGTTTGCTCCTCCTCTTTTTCGCAAGCTGCCAAAAGAAACAGGACTACACCTATTATTATATAGGTCAGTAGGCCTGAAGTTTGCCTGTTATCGTTGTTCATGGTTTTCCTTCAATAAGAATTTATCGTAGAGCCAAAGCGCAGCAGCGGCCGTAAGGCCAATGGCGCTTACCACATACCAAATGGACGAGGGATGGTATTTATCCCAAAGCAGCTGGGTCAAACCGGCGGCATCGAGCTGAAACTCGGAGTAAGCCCGGGTAAACAGTTCCGACTGCGTAAGTCCTTCCACATCGATTCCCCGTTCAAAAAACTCGCGCCGGAGCAGCGACACCTTGTCGGACATACGCTGATAAACAGGGCCGGAAACTATCCCGGCCAGGTACGAACCCAAAGCCACCGGCAGGTACGAACAGCCCATATAAAGCGCCACCTTGTCTTTGGGGGCAATGCGGCCAATGTATTCGGTAATTTTTGGACTGCCGGCCATTTCGCCAAAGCCAAAAATCAGGAGGCTGAGTATTAGGAAAAAGGGATTGTTAGTCATCAGGGCCATGCCCATCCCAACGGAAGCCACGATAAAACCGGTAATCATCGAATTGATGGGCCGTATGCGCATAACCAGCGACGAAACCAATAACTGAAAAGCAATAATAAACAAGGCATCCATATTGGTAAAGTACTCGGCCTGGATGGTACCGTCGGAACTTCCAATTTTACTGATAAGCCAGGGAAAAACCACCTCGAGCTTTTGGTAAACCACCGTGGTATCGACCCATTGGGTGATAAATACTGAGAGGGTAAAAAAGAGCTGGTAATACATGCTCCAGAATCCGGCTACAATTACCAGGAACACCACCAGTTTTAGGTCGCTTAAGGCAGTGAAAATATTTTTAAAGATGCGGGCAATCGATGCTTTGAGCGATTCCTGGGTACGGACACGTTCGGGTTCCTTAAAGAAGAAAAGCACCAGCAGGTTTACCAGAATAAGGGCTGCCGACACATAAAAGACCATCTGAAAAGCCGACTCGCTGAATTGCAAAGCCACAATAGGCCCGACAAAAGCTCCGATATTCACCATCATATAAAAGATACCAAAGCCAATCGACGAGGTTTCCTCATCGGTGATGCGGGCTACGGTAGCCGAAATAATGGGTTTAAACAAGGCTGCACCCAATGCTAAAAACAGGTAATTGATAAAAACCGTGGCAAAGGAGCGGCAAAACGGCATGATAACAAACGAGGCAAAATAGATGCTGTAAGCAATCAATAGCGTCTTTTTAAAGCCAATCTTATCGGCAATGGCCCCGGTAATCAGGGGAAGCAAATACAGGATGGCCGTTCCCACACCCATAATGGTTCCCTTTTCGGCCTGACTCAGTCCCAGGGCACCCACATCGGTCGACAGGGTGAGGTAATTGGCAAAAAGCATGAAAAAGCCGTAATAGGCCCAGCGTTCAAACAGTTCCATAGTGTTGGCCACCCAAAAGGTGCGCGGAAAACGGGCAAAGATGGATAAGATTCCCGGTGATTTTTGCTTCATTGTTTGTTTCGTTTTGGTAAATGCGCCGGAAGATAGGTATAAACTTAGAAAAGTAAAAACCGGGGGCTGTCAAAAGTTGCTGGCGTAGCTTATTCGGCCCGGGCCTGATTTTCGCTTACCCGGAAAGCCACCATACGACGAATTAAATCGAAAGGCAGGGGTTTATTCAGTGGAAACTGTACCGAACCTTTACCTTGTTTGTATTTTGAAAGCTCGTCGGCAAAGGCTTCGTGCCCCGAAGGTGTGGCGTAAAAACCCAGATGCTTTTTAAAAGCGGCAAAATGCACCAGAGCTTTTCCGTGTGTTTTAAAGGTTGGGATGCCATAGCTCAGGCATTCTTCGGCGCCGGGAGCCAGTTCCAGGATAAGGTTTCGAACTTGCTTCAACAAGTTCTGCACCTCGTCGGGGTAGTTTTCAATGTAATGGTCAATTTCATTCATAAGATTCAATTTTATGGATGACTAATTTTAAGTATTGTGCTATCTCACCATAATAACGCCTCCTTCGCTTTTGTAATTCAGCATGAGAAAAAAACAAAGCAAAGAGCAAATGGTTTTTGCCGGGTAAGGGTTTAGCGACTGACCGCTACAAAAAAGAAAGAAAACTGAAGCAACATCAGCAACACAATGCCCACCGTTAAAACCATAGACAGCCGTTTGTACAAGGTTTGTTTCCGGATCAGTTCCTTAAAGTTTTGTTCGTCTTCGTCCTGGAAATAGGTTCCATTCAGGTAATTAAAGAATACATCGTCAAGCTTTTCGTTTTCAATTTCGCTGATTAAATCGTCGGGAACCAAAGCAAACTCGATGCTCAGAAAATCCATCATGCGGATGATGGCCGTGGTCTCCGACCTAAAGCGACTGGTAGACCATTTGTGCAAAAAGCCTGCAACAATAATTAGCACAAAAACAAAGAACTGGAAAACCACCAGAAACTTGTTATCGGGGGCAATGTTGTGGTATTGGTTAAAGCTGAAGATAAGTCCCCCACCGGCCAAACCCACCAGCCAGTTAATGATTCGTCCGTTTTCGGTAGCCTCGTCCATGGCATTCTCGTAGATGGCCTTGCTGTGGTTGTGCAGTTTATTCAGAAAGGCATCAAAATCCATATTTGCTTCTCGGGTTTTATTCATCGGCACATATATTATATATAGGTGTAATTTATTTGAAATAAAGGATGCAAGGCCGTGTTTAGCTTCCGAAACATCAATCGTTTTTCAGGAAGGGATTGTGGGCAATCTCCCATAAAAAACCATCCGGGTCGGCAATGTAGCTGCTGTAACCACCCCAAAAGACTTTTTGTGGTTCTTTTACCGGTTTAATTCCCTTGCTTTTCAACGATGCAATCAAAGCGTCTACTTCCTGCTCACTCCCGAGGTTATGTGCAAGGGTAAAGCCTTTAAATCCATTACCGGCATCATTTACCGTGGCATCTTTAGCCAGTTCCTCACGGGGATACAGGGAAAGCATCAGGCCATTCAGCCTAAAAAAGACAATGGCTTCAGTACTCGTGGCATCGCGTTTCCAGCCCAGTTTGTTCTCATAAAAGTCGATGCTTGCCTCTAAATCGGCTACGCCTAAGGTAATAAAGGTAATTCGTTGTTCCACAGTCAGGGTATTTTGTTTGTATTGACCAGTTGGCTGATAATCATTTTTTGGAATGAATCGGGAAGTCCTACTTAGTAATTTGCCCAGGGGTATTTATTCGTCCGTATAACTCCCCGATTACTGAAAAAAATTCCTAAACGAAGCTACAAAAAAATAATGACAAATGGTTTTATGGCTCCGTTAAAACATAAAAAAACCGTCGGTGGCTTGCCGACGGTTTTAAACTAAAACTGTATTTCGGATATACTTAGTTTCGATACAAGAGTTTGGTAATGTAATTTACTTCGTCGGTTATAGCATTCGCTGAGATGGTGGCTCCCGATAAGGCATCGATGTTTTTTCCCACCACTAAGGTCGTTTCCGATTTAAAACCCATGAATTGCTTTAACCAGCCGGTGCTCGATATTTCATGTCCATGAGTAGCCTGATAATTGAAAACCTTTACTTTTTGAACGCTTTTATCCACATCGTAAATAATAAAGGCATCGAAGTATTCATAGCTTTCGCCCCCTCCTGATGGTCCGCTACTCAGGTTGCAAACCCCCTGACGACAACTGATAATGCGTCCTACATAAACGTAACCCAGGAGCTTTGCCTTATCTTTAATTTCAAATATTTTACCCTGATGTCCTAATTGTTGCGACAATTCTGCATTTTCGTGCAGGTTTGAAAGCCCTAACTGGTAGCTGCGTTCCAACTCTTTCTTGAGGGCACGATTGCCATAATCGGGACCAGAGGCAAAAACCACCAGAACGTTAAAAATAAAGAGAACCAATAAAGCATTTCTCATGACCATTCAACTATTAATTAAAACATTATGCCCACACCGGCATTAAAAGTTTTGTTGTAATCAACCGCATTTTTCGACTTAAGCCATTGCACATCGACTTTTAA
>JBFWMB010000091.1:0-16384 GCA_050251815.1 Salinivirgaceae bacterium
GCTACTATTGAACCGAATGAAATTCCCATGGGACAGAAAAATAGCTCAGCTACAGTTAAGATGAAGTAGGTGAATAACAATACATAAGGGCCTACTTTTAATCCGTCAGCCAGAGGTGCACCGCCGGCAGCAGGCGAAATTTCTTTAAACAGAGGAAGTCCGAATGAACCCAGAGTCATTACCACAAAACCCATAGCAGCAATAAACATCCCAATAGCAATCTTTTTAGGGGTCGAAGGTTCTTTATCTCTGGCACGTAACCAGCCAAAAATGGCCACAACTATCGGCGTAAGGAAAACCACAAAGAATGGGTTCATCGACTGGAATAATTCAACAGAAAATTCCCACGAACCTATCTTTAATAAGGTGTAGTCTTTAGCAAACATGGTTAAGGTTAACCCGTTTTGGTGGAAGGAGAACCAGAAGAAAATAACTACAGCAAAAACAGCCAGCAAGGCGTAAATGCGTTGTTTAATTTCTTTGGGATCCATTTCAATGGTCTGGGTTTTGTTTTGTCCGTCTGCCTTGGCATCTTTACTTCCGGCCGGGTTGGGGAATGTTTTTTTGTTGGCAATGAAAATAACCAAAGAAATAAGCATGGCAAAAATGGCTATGCCAAAGGCGTAATGAAAACCGGTATTGAAAACATTCAAATACTCCGATGAAAAGCTTTCGAGGCTTGCGTTTCCATTAATTACGGCAGCATTTGCCGCATCCTGAAAACGTACCAGGTTGTCCGATGACATGGTTCCTGCGAGAAAGGAATGGCACTGTTCCGGAAGGTTTGCATCGTAAAGGAAATTGTTTTTTGCCAACCACCATTTTCTTATGGCGGGTGCTACCATTGGAGCAAAAATAGCGCCTATGTTGATAAAGGCATAAAACAGTGAAAACCCGGAATCCCTTTTGTCTTTGTAGGTATCGTTATCGTACATTTGGCCTACAAGAGCCTGCAGGTTTCCTTTGAAAAGCCCGTTTCCAAAAGCAATAACAAATAAGCCTAAGATTGATATTCCCAGAAATAAGGGAACACTTGAAACCGGAGTAGGAGTTGGGATAGCTAAAATAAAGTAACCCACACCCATCAATATTAGTCCAGTGAGGATGGTTCCTTTATAATTTCTTAGTTTGTCGGCTATAATACCACCGGCCAGTGCTAAGATGTAAATGGAGAAATAAAAGCCCGCATAAATATAACCGGCATTTGTTCCACTTAATCCAAACTTAGCCTGTAAAAACAAAACCAAGATGGCCATCATGGTGTAAAAACCAAAACGCTCACCCATATTTGCCAACGAGGCTGCGATAAGTCCTTTGGGATGTCCTTTAAACATAGTTATAATTTTAAGTTAATATTTTAACATTAATTTCGTGATGGGCAAATATAAAAATCTTTTTTGGCTGGTCAACTAATTAATTGCTATTGCAAAACATTTTAAAATACCGGCCTTTATTAATCGATGGAATTATCGTAAATTTAGAAGGTTTTACAATGTTGATAATTAATAACAGAGAGGTATTTATGAAGATACTGAACGTTGAGCAAATACGGGCAGCCGATGATTATACCATTAAAAATGAACCCATTGCTTCCATCCACCTGATGGAACGCGCTGCCCAGCGAATGTCAGACTGGGTTTTATTAAACCATCGATTGGAAGAACCGCTCCTGTTTGTTGCAGGGCCCGGAAACAACGGGGGCGATGCACTGGCTATGGCCAGGCAGCTGCAAAAAGCCGGTTTTATAAACCTTCAGGTGTGGTGTTTAAAGATTTCTCCAACAGCATCGCCCGATTGCGCTATGAATAAAAGGTACCTGATTGAGCAGAACAAGGTTCCCATTATTGAAATAGCATCAGGCGATCCCTTACCCGAAATTGCTAAAGATACGATGGTGATTGATGGAATGTTTGGTTCCGGTTTATCACGGGGAATCACCGGTTACTGGGCTTTGGTTGTGGAGCATATAAATAAATCGGGCTGCCGGGTAATTGCCGTGGATATTCCTTCGGGACTTTTTGCCGATGGTGAACAAGCGGAATCGGGAGCTGTTATAAAAGCCCATGTGACACTTACCCTGCAATTTCCAAAATTGTCTTTTATGTTTGCCGAGAACGAATCGTTTGTTGGCCGTTGGGAAGTTTTGGATATTGGTTTGCACCCGGGCTTTATTGAGCAGGTTGAAACTCCGTATCACTTTCTGGAAGCCGACAGGGTGCAAGGCATCTTAAAAAAGCGAAAACGCTTTTCGCACAAAGGTACTTTTGGACATGCCTTTTTGGTTGCAGGAAGTTACCAGAAAACCGGAGCAGCTGTTTTGGCAGCCAAAGCCTGTTTACGTTCCGGAGTGGGGCTTTTAACAGTCCATGTGCCGCAAACAGCCTATGCCATCATGCAAACCGCTGTTCCCGAAGCCATGCTTTGCATTGACGAAACGGAAATGAATTATTGCGAATCGGCTACCCTTGAAAACTACGATGTGTTGGGTATTGGCCCCGGAATTGGAAAAAAGCCTTCGATGCAGGTTGCTTTTGAGAAGTTGATAAAAAATGCAAGCCATCCTTTGGTTGCCGATGCCGATGCCTTGAATATTCTGGCTGAACATCCCGAATGGCTGGTTCACCTCCCAAAAAATTCCCTGGTAACACCACATCCGGGCGAATTCGACCGGCTTACTCATAATCACAATTCAGCATACGAGCGGCTGCTTAGTCAGATCGATTTTGCCAAAAAGCATCAGCTTTTTGTGATATTAAAAGGAGCTTATACCCGAATTGCTACGCCCGAAGGTAGGGTTTATTTTAACCCTACGGGAAATCCGGGAATGGCAACTGCCGGTAGTGGCGATGTGCTAACCGGAATTTTACTGGGCTTGTTGGCACAGCGTTACGAGCCTTTGGAGGCTGCTTTGCTTGGTGTTTACCTGCATGGCCTGGCTGGCGATTTAGCGGCAAAGAAACAGGGTTACGAGTCTTTAATTGCCTCTGATATTATGGCAAACTTAGGTGCTGCTTTTCTAAGTCTTAGGAAGTAATTTAACCCGGTTTAATCTTGTTATTTAGCCGGAATACCCTTTAATTTGCAATGCTCACAGGCAAACAATTATTATAAAAACCGGGATTATTATGAAGTATCTAATACTCAGTATGAGTTTCTTGTTTTTTTGGATTTCGTTACAGGCTCAAAAAGAAACCAATCTTTCATGCAGCGTTCGTCCAGTTACATCAAATGTAACTATCGATGGGTATCAGTTGATTTATAGTCTGCCCAAAAATTATATCGAAGTTTCGTTGCATGTAAATCGCTTAGTGCAAATCCCCGGACCTTATGCCAAATATGCCGAAAAGTTTTTAAATATTACCGAAGGGGTAATAGTAACCGATGAAACTTATTACGAGATTCAGGAAGCAAACTTCAGGCGTTTAAGCCGTCCCGATTCGTTAATGCACTATGTATTGACTTACGAGGGCTTTGGAGCGCTTCCGGCGCTGCAACTCACGACCGATGGTTTAATAAAAGCATGTAATGTTTCACATGAGGTGGTTTGGGAACAAGCAGCTGAAGCCTACCAAATACCAATTGTTCAGGAGCCCGAGGCTCCTTTCTTTACCGATTTGGGTGTGATTCCTTTTATTGAAGAAAAAACAGAGACCCTGTATAAGATGGTTCCAACCGATTCAACACCCCGGCGCGTTCCCTACGATAATACCAAAGTTATTCCTACAAGTGAAGAACACAATGCCAAGGAAGCCTCCGATTTTATCCGTAAATTACGGAAGCGCCGGCTAAAGCTCTTAATTGGTTTGAAAGATGAAACTTTTCCCGTTGAGGGCGAAGCCATGAAAATAATGGTGACAGAACTCGAAAACCTGGAAAAGAAATACCTCGAACTATTCGTAGGAAAAACAGTGCAGCAAACCTTAATTTATAGATTTAATTTTGAACCTGAGGCCGATGTACAGGCTGAACAGCAAATTGTTGGGTGGTTTTCGCTAACCAATGGGTTTAGTGCCACAAAACCCGATTTGCGTAAAAACGATTTCAAACCGTTAATCATGCAAGCAAATCGGTTGGGTATTGTTCCCGAAGTGAACATTCAGCAAATGAACAATTCGGGCAAATCGCCAGTAGCCATCAAACATGGACTTTACTACAGAATACCTACCTGGGTTAATATATCGCTTAGTTTTACCGATAAAGTGCTGCTAAGTCAGAAAATGTTAATTGCTCAACGCGGTACGGTTGCTACCCTGCCTGCCGATTATTTGAATCAGGGAAACATTGAAGTCGAGTTTTATCCCGACCTGGGTTCCATTAAACGGATACAGAAAAAGGGCAGGGAATAACAATTTATATTGGTTCTAAATATAACACAACGTTCATGTTACCAATCAATTCGCATTTAGATTTGTTATAAGTTATTATTCTTTTGAATGCTCTTATTCGGTAAAAATCGATTTGTTTTATCCTTTTTATCCTCTTTTTTATTTTTGCGAATTACTGTAAGTGTCATTAAATTAGAATTATAACACATTTTGGTTTGTTTTGGTTTGTTTACTTGCACACTTTTAATCCATGTATGCAGTTTTGCTTTGAGGCACAGGTTATCTTTCATCAAAAGTTTTATCTTTGCTCCGTTTCAATTCAAAAAATGTTATCTATGAAAGGATTAAAAATCATTGTTCTTGCCAAACAGGTACCCGATACCCGGAATGTTGGCAAGGATGCTATGAAAGCAGATGGGACCGTTAACCGGGCGGCTCTTCCTGCAATATTCAACCCGGAGGATTTGAATGCGCTGGAACAGGCTTTACGCATAAAAGATACGTATCCGGGCTCTACCGTTACTATTTTAACCATGGGACCGGGGCGTGCGGCCGAAGTGGTGCGCGAAGGGCTTTACCGTGGTGCCGATAATGGCTATTTACTTACCGATAGGGCTTTTGCAGGTTCCGATACGCTGGCAACTTCGTATGCCATTTCGTGTGCCATTAAAAAACTGGACTACGATATTATTATTGCCGGCCGTCAGGCTATTGATGGCGATACAGCTCAGGTAGGTCCTCAGGTTGCCGAAAAACTGGCTTTGCCCCAAATTACCTATGCTGAATCGATAGAAAAGGTGGTAAAAAACCAAATTTCTATTAAACGCAGGTTGGAGCGGGGTGTCGAAACCGTTTCTGCTCCTATTCCCTGTGTAATAACGGTAAATGCTTCAGCTCCCGAATGTCGTCCGCGGAATGCCAAGTATTTAATGAAGTTCAAACATGCCAAAACAGTAACCGAACTGCAAAGCGAAACCGAAGATTACCTTAAAATGCACCAAATGCGTCCTTATTTGCGGATTGCTGAAATGAGTGTGGCTGATGTGCAGGCCGATGTAAACTGGCTGGGGCTTTCCGGCTCACCTACCAAGGTAAAAAGCATTCAAAATGTGGTTTTTGCCGCTAAAGATGCCAAACAATTAACGTCCGATCAAAAAGATATGGACTGGCTAATGGGAGAATTAATGGCTAACCACACTTTGGGTGCTTAGCCGGAGGTCTTACTAATAAAAAGGTAAAATTATGAACAACATATTTGTTTTTTGCGAATTAGACGAAGGAAAAGTGGCCGATGTCAGCCTCGAATTGCTTACCAAAGGGCGCAGTTTGGCCACAGAATTAAAATGCGGACTCGAGGCGATTGTTATTGGCAGTAAATTGTCGGAGATAGAAGCTCAAATTGCTCCTTATGGTGCTGATACCATTTATATTGCCGACGATAAACGGCTGGAGCATTATTTAACGCTTCCGTTTACTACAATTATTGTCGATTTGTTTAAAAAGGAGCAACCTCAGATTGCTTTATTTGGAGCCAGTTCCATTGGTCGCGATTTAGCACCACGGGTGTCCTCGGCTTTAAAATCAGGACTCACTGCCGATTGTACCAGTCTGATTATTGGTGCACACGAAGACAAAAAGGAAGGGAAAACTTATGAAAACCTGCTTTATCAGATTCGTCCGGCTTTTGGAGGTAATATTATTGCCACCATCATCAATCCCGATTGCCGCCCACAAATGGCTACCGTTCGCGAAGGGGTGATGAAAAAGGAAATCTTCAACAAAAATTATAAAAGCAAGGTAGTTACTATCGATGTTTCAAAAGTTGTAAGCGATGCCGATTTTGTAGTGGAAATTATCGAGCGCCATATGGAAGCCCGAAAAGTGGACATTAAAAAGTCGCAGGTAATTGTTTCAGGCGGCTACGGAGTGGGTTCCAAAGAAAACTTCGATAAACTGTTTGATTTGGCTGAAGTATTGGGTGGCGAAGTGGGTGCTTCGCGTGCAGCAGTCGATGCCGGTTATGTGGATCATGCCCGCCAGGTGGGTCAAACCGGTGTTACTGTGCGTCCAAAACTCTATATTGCGTGTGGAATTTCCGGTCAGGTGCAACATACAGCCGGAATGGAGGAGTCGGCCATGATTATCTCAATTAATACCGACGCCAGCGCTCCAATTAATAAAATTGCCGATTATGCCATAGTGGGCGATGTGGGCGAAGTGATTCCCCGCTTAATTGCAGCCTATAAAAAACATTCCAAATAATTTTGAACAGGGAAATCGACCCAATTCAGGTTGAAAGTACGCAGTACCAAACTAAAATTTAATACAATGGCTAATTTTTATACTGATAATAAAGATTTAAAATTCCACCTGGAACATCCTTTGATGAAAAAGATTATCGCTTTAAAGGAGAACAACTATGTGGATAAAGATACCTACGATTATGCACCGGTCGATTTCGAAGACGCACTCGACAGCTACCATCAGGTTTTGGAAATTGTAGGCGATATTTGTGGCGAAATTATAGCACCCAATGCCGAATCGGTCGATCACGAAGGCCCACAGGTTATTAACGGGCGTGTTAAATACGCCCGGGGAACGCACGAAAACCATCAGGCACTTTCAAATGCCGGATTGGTGGGCATGTCGCTTCCACGTAAATATGGAGGACTGAATTTCTCGATGGTTCCTTACGTTATGGCTGCCGAACTGGTTTCGCGCGCCGATGCCGGATTCGCCAACATCTGGGGTTTGCAGGATTGTGCTGAAACCTTGCATGAGTTTGCATCCGAAGAACAAAAAAATGATTTCTTACCCCGTTTCAACAAAGGCGCTACGGCAGCCATGGATTTAACCGAACCTGATGCCGGTTCCGATTTGCAGGCGGTAATGCTGAAAGCCAGTTGGGACGAGAAAAAGGGAACCTGGCTTTTGAATGGCGTAAAACGTTTTATTACCAATGGTGATGCTGAGGTTTCGCTGGTTTTGGCCCGCTCCGAAGAAGGAACTTCCGATGGTCGGGGTTTATCGCTTTTTGTTTACGATAAAGCTCATGGTGGAATGACTGTTCGCCGCATCGAAAATAAATTGGGAATAAAAGGTTCGCCAACTTGCGAACTGGTATTTACCAATGCCCCTGCTCAATTGGTGGGCGACCGTAAATTGGGACTTATAAAGTACGTAATGTCATTAATGAACGGAGCGCGTTTGGGAGTAGGTGCTCAATCGGTAGGAATTGCCGAGGCTGCTTACCGCGAAGGTCTGAATTATGCCAAAGAACGTGAGCAGTTTGGAAAAGCAATCATTCATTTTCCAGCGGTTTACGAATTGCTGACCCAAATGGAGATGAAAGTGAAAGCCAGCCGTTCTTTGCTTTACGAAACTACACGATTTGTCGACGTATATAAATCATACACGCATTTGTCGAATGAGCGTACCCTGGATAAGGACGAACGCAATGAATTGAAAAGCTATCAACGACTGGCCGATGTATTTACCCCGTTGCTTAAACTCTTTTCGAGCGAATACTGCAACCAGGTGGCTTACGATTCGCTTCAGATTCACGGGGGTTCAGGATATATGAAAGATTATCCCATTGAGCGTTTATACCGCGATGCACGCATCACCAATATTTACGAAGGAACTTCGCAATTACAGGTTGTTGCAGCCATAAGGGGAGTAACTACCGGAACCTATTTAAAGCAAATTCGTGAATACGAATTAATGGAACTGCGTCCCGAATTGGAGTATTTGCGTCGTGATTTGATTGACATGACCAATCAGTACGAAAAAGCAGTTGCTATGGTAAGCGAAATAAATGCGCAGGAAGAATCGAACGATTATCTCGATTTTCATGCCCGTCGGCTGGTTGAAATGGCTGGCCATATTATTATGGGTTACCTGTTGCTCAACGATACCATGCGCGATGATTCATTCGAAAAACAAGCCATTTTATTTGTTAAATATGGAAAATCAGAGAATCAGCAAAGGATGCATTATATTGAGAACTTTGAATTGAAAGAATTGGGACTGTTTAAAAAATAAATGAACAGTTTTAGTAAAGGAAAAAAAGTGACCCGGGCGGGTCACTTTTTTTTTAGCCAATGGTACAAAGCAGTATTCAAATTGGACAGGAAATTCCATTGGCTTTTACAAGCATACTTTCATATCAGTAGGAAGGTTGTAAATGTTTGTGTATAAATCAATCTCCAAAACCAGATGCTTTATCAGCATGTCTAATTCTGCTTTCAGGTTTTTAATTCCTTTTTTAAAATAAACTTCATTAGATAAGTTAAATAATTCCATCAGGTCAGGACTTTTGATGGAACGTTGCAAAAATACAGAGTCTTCGAGTCGTTTAAGGAACAGGCTGCACTCCAGTAGAAGAAACAGCAAAAGTCCCTGTTGCTTTTTCAGGGTGTATTCATCCATGGAATACACAATGCTCGCAATCTCGAATCCTGAAAGGTGTTCCTTGTTTTTCGACTGGGCTTTAAGCGCTTTTAAGATGCGGATTAATGGTTTGGCGTTTTCATTCGTTTTAACATTTTTGTCGTTCAACAGAAACATGGCCTGCAAAGGATCAATGTCAGCAAAATCGATTTCGGTTTTATTGAAAATTTTTACACGGCCGTCAATAGGAGAAATTCCGGAGGCCTGGGTCCTGTTAATGTGCCAATAGCCAAAATGTAAACAGAAGGTACAGGACCAGGAAGGAATGGACATTTTCAAAGCAAAGGGTAGGGAATCGTCAACCTGGGCCTCCGGAAATAATTCGTTTAAATGTTGTTTGGTTTTTTCCTTGAAATGAATGATTGTTTCAAGGTTTTGATAATCTTCTGAAAAAAGTTCGTTATTGTTTCCCCGGTATACAATTAGTAAATCGATAGTTGTTGACAAAGCAATATGGGTGTTGCTTGCCAGTCCTCCCATCAACACAAAATCGGCTAAGATTTGCTTTTTTTCATAAACCGACTTCAGCATACCCTCCAGAAGTTCCGCTTTTTTTATCAGATCGCGGCTTTGCTCTTTATCAACCGCTTTCATCGATTGCAGGGCAAATTGCAGCCACTTGCTGCCTGCAGTAGCAGCTGGGCGATCCTGTTTTGGTATGGCTTGTATAGGGGACATATACTTAGGTTTTAAGTTTTATTTATTTTCTTATATTTAATTAGTTCCTCTACCTTCTTCTTCTTCCGGTGGAATTTCATCGTTACCCCCTTTTAAAGTTATAAGCTGTGAAGCACTTAATGCAAAAAACTGTTGAAAGTTTACTTTTACCGGACTGTTTTTTTTACTTTTGAGTTTCATAAAGCATGTATTTAAAATTCGTTTCTATATATTTATTCCAAAAACGGAAAAACATAATCGCTGCTTTTTCATAAATTAAGCAAAAAACGCTTGTAAGTTATTGAAAGGCAGCGATAAAAAAAAATAAAAAAAAATCTGTCTGTTTTTAATTATGTTAATTAGAGGCCTTTTTTTACTTATTTTGTTACTGCTGAAAATTCAATTTTTGGTTGCCTCTGAGTTACCTTCCATTGATAATAAATTAATGGAGGGAGATTCGGTATCAAACACCTTGTTAAAAAAAATCAATCTTTTTAAATACAGCAACCAGCAAAAAGAGCTGCATGCTTTTGTTACCAAATCGGTATTAGAGGAAGTAGATTATTTCGATCCACTTTCTCAGGAGCTTCTATTTCAACATTTTAAAAACCTGTTGAATTCCGGTTTGGTAGCTGAAGGCTATGCTTTTTATGATACCATATTTCAAAAAGGATTTTTTAAGGTTCCAGCTAATATCTGGAAGGAAAATTATTGGTTGGCTTTATTTCATTATTTCAATTACCAAGATTCTGTAAGCTTGAAACATTTGGATAAGGCATTAACTGTGATGAAGCAGAATCCCCATTGCACAAGTGAAGATTTTGGAAGTATTCATTTTTATCAGGGACTGCTTTGGTCTTATTTGGGGCAACGTGAGAAAGCCTTACCTTATTTTAGAAAGGCAATTGACTTAAATGTTTTAGATGATTATATTCAAATAGAATCGCGTCGCAGAATTTCTTCTACTTTAACTTTGCAAAAGTGGCATGAGGAAGCATTGCTGTATATTAATCAGGCAATACAAATTGTTTTAAAAGGAAATGAAGAAGATAATATTAATTCAATTAAGGAAAAGGTTTCTTTAATTTCATGGGATAAATACGCATCGATGCTCCAGTCCCGGGCTTATGCCTACCGTGAAATGGCGCGGGGAAAGCCGGATTCCTTGCATTATTTGAAACTTTCGTTACAGGATGCTGAGAATTCAATACTTGCTTTTGAAAAGCACAAGCGAAAATTGGTTTTTGAAAGTGATGTTATTTATTCTAACAATCAATACAAATACTTTTACTCCAAAACCATTGAAGCTTTGTGTCGCATTTACGAGGTTACCGGCGATGATGCCTTATTGTACAAAGCGTTGCGTTATTCTGAAATGGAAAAGGTGTCGGCCTTGGTTTATTCTGTTCAGCGAAATAAAGCCCTTTATCAATCGGGAATTCCTGCCGAAGAAGTAACTCGTCTGGTTGAGTTAAACCGGAAGTTAGACGAGGTGGAAGCACTTCGCTTTCAGGAACAGGCAAACATCAGGATAAACGATACCGCGCTTTTTGATCTGAATATGCAATTGTATCACCTGGTATCTGAAATTAGTGAGCAGGAGAAACAACTGGAGCAACAAAATGCTACTTACCGTCAAATTAAATACGATGTGCAGCCGCCCAACCTTGACTACATTATGGAATTGTCGAAACAAAAGGTAGTGGTAGAGTATGTGCTTTCATCGGAAAAGTTATACACGTTTGTGGTGGTCGATGGGAAAATTCATTTTAAGCACGAATATTTCGATAAGGATTTCATTGCATCCATCGAAAAACTACAGCAGATGATTTCGAACATTAAGGAAATCGAATTCTCGCTGACCGAATTGCACACCATGGCCGATTTATCGGCTTATTTGTATAATGTGTTACTCAAACCGTTTGAGGAACAATTTAAGGATAAACCTTTGTTGATTGTACCCGATGAGCAATTGTCGCTGATTCCCTTCGAGATTTTGTTAAGGTCGAAACCCGAAAAGTTTACCAAAATTAATTATGCAGAACTCGATTACCTGCTTTACCACCACGATATTTCGTATGCCTACTCACTGAATCTAATACAAAAGCAGACCTCGGAGCAAGTGAATGAACATGCGCATCAGGTATTTGCCATGGCACCCGGATATAAAAAACTGGCGGGACATCAAGGTAGTCAATACATTGCTTTGCGCGATGCCCGCGACAATTTGGGTGTGCTAAAAGGGGCGCAAAAGGAAGTTAAAAGCGTGGGAAAACGCTTGCAGGGAAAGGTGGTCTTTGATCAGGACGCATCAGAAGAATTGTTTAAAACCCAGGCGGGTAATTATGGTATTTTGCATTTGGCCATGCATACCCTGGTGAATAACGAAGATCCACTTTATTCCAAATTGGTTTTTACTCCCGATGCCGATACCGAAGAAGATGGTTTATTGAATACCTACGAGTTGGCAAATTTGGATTTGGGGGCCGATTTGGTCGTACTAAGCGCCTGCAACACCGGTTTTGGAAAGCTAAACCGCGGTGAAGGTATTATTGGCTTAACCCGTGGATTTTTTCAGGCAGGATGCAAAAGTTTACTGGCCACGCTTTGGTCGGTTTCCGATGAAACCAGCCTGAGCATTATCGATGGTTTTTATACCGAGTTGGAAAAGCAACAAACCAAATCGTATAGTCTTACCGAATCGAAAAGAAATTACGTGAAACAAGCCAAAGGCATGTGGGCACATCCGTTTTTTTGGGCTGGTTACATTTCTATTGGCGACGATAAACCCATAATAACCCAGGCTAAAGAAAAAATTCCTTATTCATTCATAGTTGGGGCAATAGTGGTTTTTCTTTTAGCCGGATGTGGATTCTGGCTGTATAAACGCAAAAAAGCCGGAGATGATCCCGGCTTTCAGTCAAACTAAACAAACGGTAACATTAAAGTTACGCTTTTGTAAAAACAGTAATGCAAGTTGCAACTTTTTTTTTAATTAAAACAAATTATTCGCGAAAAATATGTGTTATTTTAATTTTTTTAACAATTCATTTGCTTCTGTGGCATAGGTATTTTCGTTGTCGGCAATTTGTTGCAGACTTTCCTTAGCCATTGTCCTGTCGTCGTTGCGGAGGTAGCTCAACGCTTTATACCATAAAGCGGTTTCGGTATAAATGGTATAATCCTGCGATTCAAAATAATTAAACACTTTAATAGCCTCATCAAATTTACCCAGTTCCATTAAGGAGCAACCGTGTATCAGTTGTATTTTTGGACTAATAACAGCCTCTTTATCCAGTTTCTGAATTTTTTCGATGCACAATTGATAGTCTTGCTGTTCGAACAGCGCCATAATAGCGTCATTTACCGATTCGGTTTCAATGCCGCGGGTAACAAAGCCCGGTTGCCAAACCTCGTAATAGTTTTTATACAGTTTTTGCGACGATTGGGCATTTTTTGAAAAAGTATAAATGGCAGTTCCGGAAAACACCGTAATGGATGCTGCTGCCCAATACCATTTGTTTTGCAGGTTAATAATTTTGTTTTTGCGGGGTTCGGCAATATCCTGGTGAATAGCCTCGAGCGATTGCCTGAAACTTTTTATTTTGGTTTCTTTGGCTATGGCTTTATCTACCTCGTGATGAAGTAACAATTCATTGATTAGTGTTTGATCTGTTTCCAATTCTTTTTCAAAGCTTGTTTTCTCCTGGGCGTTCATTTCGCCGTAGAGGTAGCTCATAATCTTTTGGGTTTGCACTTCTAAGTTTTTCATAATCTGGATTTTCTTTAATTTTTTCAATCAGGTACTTTTTGCATTTCAATCGTTTATTTCGGGTGTGTTCCACGCTCGAGTGGTTCAGCATCCGGGCAATATCGGCTGCACTGTACCCTTCAATGGTTAATGATAACAGTTGTTGACACTCCGGGGGAAGTAGTCGGTATGTTTTTTGAAATAATTCATCTTTTTTCTCCTCAATTGTTTTTTCTATTAATAATTGTTCTTGTTCGTCTTCCGGAACCAGCGTTTCCAATTCGCTTGCCTGTTCCTGAAACTGGTAATTCCAGTTAATCTCCTGTTTTAGAAACACCCGCTTGGCAATCGAAATAATGTAAGTTTCAACCGAGCAGCTTAGTTCTAAATTTCCGTCCAAAATTTGTCGATAAAAAATTTCAAACGCATCCTGCACTGCTTCTTTAGCATTAAGCACCGACGAGTTCATGCTCACACTAAATCGTTCCATATGTTTATAAACGTTTTTATAAACTGTGGTTAAAACTTTTTGATTGCCATTGAGTATCTCCTCAATTACTTTTTTCTCTCCCGGGGTATTACTCATCTCACTTATTTATTCCAAAATTTGAAAAACATAATCACCTGAAATTTCATTTGCGCAATATTATTGATAAATGAATCATTGTAAGTATCAATTGAACAATGATTTAAAAACGATAAAAAAAAATAAAAATTTTTCGACCCAAAAAAATATATGTTAAATAGAAACCCGATTACCGAATTATTACAAGCGTATGAACAAGATAATAACTTTCTCTAATTCGAAATATTATTCGGGGTAAATAAAAAGGAGCGATTTACCAATTTATGGGATTCAGGCCGTATTTTTTTAAGTAGGTATTTGCCTGGCTAAACTGGTGGTTTCCGAAAAACCCGCGGGCTGCCGAAAGGGGTGAGGGATGCACGCTTTTTAAAATCAAGTGTTTGTTAGAGTCAATCAGCGAAGCTTTATTCTGTGCGTAAGCACCCCATAATAAAAACACCACATGTTCTTTTTGTTCGGCAATATGCTGAATAACGACATCGGTAAAAACTTCCCAACCTTTTTTCTGATGCGATCCGGCCTGATGCGCCCGAACGGTTAAGGTTGCATTTAATAAGAATACACCTTGCTGGGCCCAGCGAACCAGGTTGCCCGATGCAGGTGCAGCAATTCCCAAATCGTTTTCAATTTCTTTGTAAATATTTCGTAATGAGGGGGGGGTAGGAATTCCATCGGGAACCGAAAAACATAAACCGTGTGCCTGCCCGGGCCCATGGTAGGGGTCCTGCCCAATTATTACTACTTTCACATCGGTAAACGGACACAAATCGAAGGCGTTAAAAATTAGTTTGCCCGGAGGAAAAATTACGTGTTTTTGATACTCCGATTTCACAAAAGCAATCAGTTGCTGAAAATAGGGCTTATCAAATTCCTGCTGCAATTGCTCTTTCCAACTTTCGTTTATTCGGACGTCCATAACTAAGCGGTTTTGGTTTTTGCGAAGATACTTTTTTGCTTGAGAAGCCCCACTTTTTAAACTGAATATTCTGAATCGAACCAATAGAATTTTCTACGATTTCTAATCCAAACCACTCTATACTTAACATAAATAAATATCACTTAAAAAATATTTATTTTTTTATAGCCTTGTAATACTATGTAAAAGAGGTGTTTGAAATTTTTAATCGCTAATAATCTGAAAAATCACCGATTATGTTTTTGTGTTTTTGGAATTAATAGTAGAGATCAACCAAAAGCAATGAAAAAAATGACTGAACTAAAACAATTAGACATTGCCCACCAGTTTTGTAAATTGTTGCAATTGGGAAATACAGGAAGCCGGGAAGAACTGGCGCAGCAATTGGGAATCACCCCACGCTGGGTTACAGTTTATAAGCGAAAAATAGAAAAGATTTACAGGGTTAAGATCCATTATCACAGAAAAAGTCGAAACTTTTACCTATCAGAAGCCGACCAGGCAAAACTACCCCCCCCCCCTATTTAGAGTGATTATAAATTGCAGGCAAAAAGTAAAGGGAAGTGTGGGTATCCCGAACGGGCTTAACTTTGTGTTTAGAAAAACCGAAAAGGGCCCAGGTAGGTTTTTGTATTATTGTTTAATTTAAAAACTATTTATCATGAACGAAAGTTTAAAAGATTTTCAATTAGAGAAAGTTGACTTGAATGTTGTTAAAGGTGGTGTCACGGCAATTAGAGTTGTTTCAACCACAGGTGTTCTAATATATGACATTGATAATCAGGTGTATTATAACATTATTGGACAAGTGGTTACTACAACTGAAGCTGCTGTAAATTAAGATTTATAAAAAGAAATAAGAATTTATTCTTATTTCTTTTTATAACTTGTTTAGAAAAGGAATGATTGAGTTTTATTAATAGCTTCAATTTGTGACAGTTTTAATTATTACGAATGATTTTGATTATGTTACAGATCAAGTTATTGATTGGTTATTTCATTATAATTGTAAGGTGTATAGATTGACTTTTGAAGATTTTTTAAGAAAAGCATCAATTTACTATGAATTGAACTCAAAGTCCATTTTAAAAATAGAGATTGATGGAATTAAAATACATAGCGGTTGGTTAAGAAAGGTAACATTTGATGATAGAAGACTGAGTGATTTGGTAAAGAAATTTGGCTTTAAGGATGGGTATGAAATATTTAAGTACTTTATTAAAGAATCTTCAGTTCTAAAGCAATTAATATTGAATAGGAAAAATATCAAATGGCTATGTGATTATAATTCTGTTAATTTAAATAAATTAGAAGTTTTGGCATTAGCAAAAGAATGTGAACTTGAAACTCCAAGAACGATCATTGTCAACAATTCTAAACTACTTGAAAGATTTCTAAATAAAAATAGTATAAATAGATTTATTATTAAGTCTGTTGGAGAAAACTTATCCTTGCTTCATAATACTGGGTATAGCATATTTCAGCCTGTTAAATCTTTCAATAAAGATTCAATTAAGGATTTTCCTGAAAAATTTGCTCCCTCACTTTTTCAAGAAGAAATAATAAAAAAAAATTTGATTCGTCGCGATTATGCCAGTTAAGAAAAAATGTATATCTTATCAAAAAACTTTTGATGTGAATATAATCAAATTTATCGAGCAGTTTCCTGATGAGAATAGCTGCAAAGAGCACCTTAG
>JBFWMB010000092.1:0-15744 GCA_050251815.1 Salinivirgaceae bacterium
GTACCCGGGGCCGGTCTCGAACCGGCACGTCCATTACTGGACACAGGATTTTAAGTCCTGCGCGTCTACCAATTCCGCCACCTGGGCATGGTTTCGTTGCCTCAAATGCATCAGATAATTAAAGTTTTCACTATTTCTTACCTTTTGCTTAGTGGCGGGAGCTCCTCTGTCGGTTCCGCCACCTGGGCAATAAATCTTATATTTTTACTAAAATAGAACGTAAAAAAAAAGAGCGAGAAACGGGATTCGAACCCGCGACCCCGACCTTGGCAAGGTCGTGCTCTACCAACTGAGCTATTCTCGCAATGCGGATGCAAATATAAGCGCAAATTTTATTTCTGCAAAAATTTTCACTTAAAAATCCGGCTATTTTTTTCACTTCACAATAAGTTAAAACTAAGTGTTTCGCAAATAATCACTTATCACATCAATTTATCGCAAAAGCTTAGTATTTTTGGCATCATTCTAAAAAAATCAAAAAATGCAACGATTTAACGAAACTGTAAACGACTATATACTTCAACACACCACGTCACCATCTGATCTGCTGAATGAACTGGAACGCCAAACCCACCTCAAAATACTTCGCCCACAAATGGTTTCGGGAACTTTACAGGGGAAAATACTTGAAATGCTTAGTTGCATGATAAAGCCCGGTAATATTTTAGAATTAGGAACCTTTACCGGATATTCGGCCCTATGCCTGGCCAAAGGACTTCAACCCAAAGGAAAAATAATTACTATAGACATTAACGACGAATTGGAGGCTTTTACTCGATCGTTCTTTAATCGCAGTCCCTATGGCAATCAAATTGATTTCAGAATTGGTGATGCCCGTGAAATAATCCCAACACTGAAAGAAAAATTCGATTTGGTTTTTATTGACGCCGACAAACGCCAGTATCCAGAATACTATCAAATGGTATTCGATACGATTAAACCCGGAGGCTATTTAATTGCCGACGATGTGCTCTGGTATGGAAAAGTAAATGAGAAAATTCAGGACAACGACACCTATACCAAGGGCTTGCTGGAGTTTAACGACATGGTGCAAAAGGATAAGCGGGTTGAAAATGTAATTTTTCCTGTACGCGATGGCTTAATGGTAGTTAGGAAATTAGTATCAGATTAACTTTCAATACCCTTGAGGTATCCGTAATTGTTTCGTATTTTAGAATACATTTACCAAACTAAAACTCACTCTATGGGCAAGTTTACTAATAAAACGGTATTAATAACCGGTGGTGCATCGGGAATAGGCTTTTTAATGGCAAAAACAATTCTTGAAAAAGGAGCACAGAACCTGATAATCTGGGACATCAACGAACAAAGGATGAATATGGCTCTGGCTGAATTAAAAAAGCAAAATGAACACTGTTTTGGATATCGGGTCGATGTTTCATCGGTTGACCAGATAAAATCATTAGCCGCTATAGTAAAAACTGAGGTTGGAACGGTGGACGTGCTGATTAATAATGCAGGAATTGTTTTTGGCAATTATTTTCATGAACACACCCACGAGCAAGTTGACCAAACCATGAGCATAAACAGCAATGCATTGATGCACATTGCCCTTGAATTTTTACCCGATATGCTTAAACAAAATAGCGGACACATTATCAATATTGCCTCGGCAGCTGGCATGGTTGCAAACCCGCAAATGTCGGTGTATTGTGCCAGCAAATGGGCAGTAATTGGCTGGAGCGACTCGGTTCGACTCGAAATGAAAAAACTTAAAAAGCAGGTAAAAGTAACAACGGTTACTCCTTATTACATAAATACCGGCATGTTCGATGGAGTTAAATCACTAATTCCCATTCAAAACGCCGAAAAAGCCACCCGAAAAATTATTAAAGGCATTGAACGTAACCGGGCTTTTGTGCGCGTGCCGCTTATAATTTACACCCTGCCGCTAATAAAAGGTCTGTTGCCCTTAAGTTGGTTCGACTGGCTGGTAGGCAAAGTGTTAGGAGTTTACAAAACGATGGAACATTTTAAAGGGAGAAGCTAATGTTAATTTCGCTGGCTCCTTTGCAGGGATTGACCGAATTTCCGTTTCGTAATGCCATTCATCATTTAATTGGAGGAATCGATAATTTTTACTCCCCATTTTTACGATTGGAAAACGATGGTTCGTTAAAATCAAAATACGTAAAAGACATTCTGCCAGAAAATAATTCAGGAACACCAATTATTCCACAGATACTGGTTAATACCACTAAAGACTTTCTATTTCTGGCAAATATTATTGAGGATTATGGGTATCGGGAAGTTAACTGGAACTTAGGTTGCCCCTATCCCATGGTTAGCAAACGCAAACTGGGCTCCGGACTAATTCCGTATCCCGAAGAGATAAAAGAAATTCTGGAAGTGGTAATACCCAAAACCAAACTAAAAATTTCGATAAAAATCAGAGCCGGACTCATTGAACCCACTGAAATATTTTCTGTTCTGAATGCACTTGAATCCCTGCCATTAACTGAAATTATAATACACCCCCGAATAGCCAAACAGTTATATAAAGGAACAGCCGATGGGGAAGTTTTCATTCAAGCCCAAAAGCAGACGGCCTTTAAGCTGGCCTACAATGGCGATATTACAAGCAAAGCTGATTTTGATGAACTTCTGCTTAAGCTTCCTGACACAAATCATTTCATGATTGGCCGGGGTTTAATTGCCAACCCATTTTTAGGCATCGAGATTAAAAATGGAACTGATTTACCCGAATCAGAAAAACGTCAACTTTTTTTCCTCTTCCATCAGGAAATTTTATACCATTTCGAAAAAAAACTTTCAGGAGATGCACATGCTTTGAATAAAATGCATGGCTACTGGGAATATTGGTCTTCGCTATTTAGCAATAGCAGAAAAATCTATAAATTGCTAAAGAAAGTACGTTGCCTGAATGATTACAATAAGTTAACAAGTGAGTTTATAAAAAATGAACCACTAACCAATTAATAGCAACCCATTGTGAATTATTTAATTCGACAAATTCAAGTATATTTTTAGTTAATTTGATGCACAATTAAGCGATGAGACGATTACAATTTTTCATATTTCTTGTATTACTATGTGACGGCGTTTTCTCACAAGTCCTTTCCGACTCCATTATTTTTGATGAAACAGAATTTGGGCTTACATTCTATTATCAGAATGAACAGGTAAAAGCCAGTGAAGTTTCAGCTTTGTTGGAACCGGATTTTGATATTTACGACCTTTACGAAACGGGTAGAGAAGCCCACATTTTTGGTTCCGTGTTTGCCACCATTGGAACTGGGTTGGTAGCCATTCCTTTTATTACAACCCTGCTTGGCGAAAAAACCAACTGGGCATTTACACTGGCAGGTACCGGATTTATTGGTATATCCATCCCATTATTTCGAAGCTACCACAAAAAAACCCGTTCAGCCATCGAACAGTACAATAAGAACCTAAAACCACCCGCTTTAAACCCTGATGAATCAGGCTTAAGAATTGGAGTAAGTAATACCGGAGTGGGTTTGGTATGGCGTTTTTAAAAAAAGAAGTCCGGACATAAGCCAGACTTTCCTATAAACAAAAGACTACAACTGCATAACAACAAAACCTGTTGCAATCTTTAGGCCTCAACTAAAACCTTTGCCGATTTAACTGTTTTAATTATTCGTGAGGCAACCTTATAAGGATCTGCATTTGATGCCGGACGGCGGTCTTCAAGCCAGCCTTTATAACCCCTTTCAACGGTTCCAATGGGTATTCGAATTGATGCACCACGATCGGAAACGCCGTAACTAAACTGATCGATTCGCGCCGTTTCGTGATGACCGGTTAAGCGTTTGTCGTTGTCGGCGCCATAAACTGCAATGTGTTCGGCAACTACCGGACGGAAAGCCTCACAAATTGCTTCGTAAACCCCTTTATCACCACAAGTTCGTAAAACACTATTTGAGAAATTGGCATGCATTCCTGAACCATTCCAATCGCCAGCCACCGGTTTGGGATCAAGATTAATACGTATTCCAAACTCTTCGGCTACTCGTTCCAGCATATAACGGGCTACCCAAATCTGGTCGCCGGCAGCTTTTGCACCTTTGGCAAAAATCTGATATTCCCATTGCCCTTTCATAACTTCGGCATTAATCCCTTCGATTCCGATTCCGGCTTCAATACACAGGTTCAAATGCTTTTCGGCAATTTCGCGTCCTACAATAAATTCGCCACCCACAGAACAATAGTAAGGTCCCTGTGGTGCCGGATAATAACCCGGTGCGGGAAAACCGTAGGGTGAATGCGTTTCGATATTCCATAACACATACTCCTGTTCAAAACCAAACCAAAAATCATCATCATCGTCATCTATGGTTGCCCGGGCATTGGTTGAATGAGGTGTGCCGTCCGGATTAAGTACTTCGGTCATTACCAAATAACCATCCTTTCTATCGGGATCCGGAAATAGGGCAACCGGTTTTAACAGCAAATCAGAAGAACCACCTGGCGCCTGTTGGGTTGAGCTGCCATCGAACGACCATATGGGACAGTCTTCAAGTTTACCACTAAAATCGGATACAACCTTTGTTTTGCTTCGCATGGTTTGTGTTGGCTTGTTGCCATCGAGCCAAATGTACTCTAATTTCACTTTCATTTTTTTTGAGCATTATTAGTTACACATATAAATTATATATAGTACAAATATAACTTTTTGTAATTTAATTTTTTTATTATATTATCATATTTTTTTATTTTTTTGCGTTTTTTGTTTTTTTACCCGCTCTTTTTTTAGATGTAAATTCATTTTTATTGTTTTTTCATGATATCACCCCTCTTTTTATACCATTTAAATAATTTTTATGATTTTAATAATGTAAGCTATGTTAATAAAATAAAAAAGCTCCAAGCTATCGCTTGGAGCTTTTGCCGGTAATATAATATTTATATTATCTGGCAAATAACAATTCGCGGTATTTAGGCAGGGGCCATATTTCATTGTCCACTATCATTTCCAAATGATCGATGTGATATCGTATTTCAGAAAGATAGGGCTTAACCTCTTCAGCATAAAGTCTTGCTTTTTCGTAAACGTCTTCAACAGCATTGGCTTTTTTACGGGCTTCAACCATGTTTTTCACTTTAATCTTTATTAAAGCAATACGCCCCGAGATTTCTTTAATTGTTTGCAATTGAATTCCTGCAATTTGGTCAAAATCTTTTGCATCAAGCACTTGTTTTAAGCCACGAACGTTTTCAATCAATTGGTTTTGGTATTTATAAACCGTTGGAATAATATGATTTGTTGCCAAATCGCCTAAAACCCTGCCTTCAATCTGAAGTTTTTTAGTGTATTGTTCTACTTTAATCTCGTGGCGGGCTTCCAACTCCCGTTTAGTAAAAATATGATGCTTGGAGCATAACTCAATGGTGCTTTCTGAAACAAAAGCTTCCAATGCTTTTACCACATCTTTAATGTTCGACAAACCCCGCCGTTCAGCTTCCTCAACCCAATCTTTTCCATAACCATTTCCATCGAAACGAATGGCTTTGGAGGCTATAATATATTCTTTTAAAACCTGGAATATGGCTTCATCTTTTTTAATGCCTGCATCAATTTTTGCATCCACCTCACGTTTGAAGTTGGTTAACTGGTCGGCTACAGCCAGCGATAAAAAAGTCATTGGAGCTGCACAATTGGCATTTGAACCCACGGCCCTGAATTCAAAACGGTTACCTGTAAATGCAAAAGGTGACGTCCGGTTACGGTCTGTATTGTCTAACAGCAACTCGGGAATACGGCCAATATCCAGTTTTAATTCTGTTTTCTCATCGGGAGTCATTTTTTTATCCGATACTCGCTCCTCTATCTCGTTGAGTACATTGGTTAAATAAGAACCTAAAAACACCGACATAATAGCTGGTGGTGCTTCTGAGGCTCCCAGACGGTGTTCGTTACCGGCCGACATAATGCTTGCCCGCAACAAATCGGCATTTTCGTGAACCGCTTTAATGGTGCTTACAAGGAACGTTAAAAATTGCATGTTGGTTTTTGGATTCTTTCCCGGAGATAAAAGGTTTACCCCTGTATTAGTGGCCATTGAAAAGTTATTATGCTTTCCGGAACCATTCACTCCTTTAAATGGTTTTTCATGCAACAAAACTTTAAAATTATGCCGTCGCGATAACTTTTTCATCAAATCCATCAACAACATATTGTGATCAACAGCAAGGTTAGCTTCTTCAAATACCGGAGCACACTCAAACTGGTTTGGGGCTACTTCGTTGTGTCGGGTTTTAATTGGAATTCCCAGCTTGTAGGCTTCAATTTCAAAATCGCGCATAAATGCACTCACGCGAGTTGGAATGGTACCAAAATAATGATCATCCAACTGCTGATCCTTAGCCGATGAGTGACCCATAAGCGTTCGGCCGGTAAGCATTAAATCGGGACGCGCCATGTATAATGCCGTATCGATTAAAAAATACTCTTGCTCCCAACCCAGAGTTGCATATACTTTTTTTACATCTTTATCGAAAAACTGACAAACATTGACTGCGGCATCGTTTAAAACAGCTAGCGATTTAAGCAATGGAGTTTTATAGTCGAGTGCTTCACCGGTATAGGAAACAAAAATAGTGGGAATACATAACGTACGATCAAAAATAAAAGCGGGCGATGAAGGATCCCAGGCTGTATAACCGCGAGCCTCAAAGGTGTTTCGCAAACCACCACTGGGAAAACTTGATGCATCGGGTTCCTGTTGAACCAATTTGGCCCCATCAAAACTTTCAATTACTCCATCGCTTGTTGATGGTTCAAAAAAAGCATCATGTTTTTCGGCCGTAGCTCCAGTCAAGGGGTGAAACCAATGGGTATAGTGAGTTACTCCTTTTGAAATTGCCCAGGCTTTCATGCCTGATGAAACCTGATCTGCAATTCGTCGGGGAATTCGCGTGCCATTTTCAATAGCATCTACTACGGTATCGTAGGCTTCTTTAGCCAGATACTCCCGCATTTTTCGCTGATCAAATACATTTTCAGCAAAGTATTCCGATGTTTTCCGGGTTGGTTGCTCTACCGGCTGTGCTTGTCGCGACATTAAGGCCTCTAATGCTTTAAATCGAATTGTTGCCATGTGATATTGAATTTAGTTTACCTAACAAATTTAAAAAAAAATAACCCCACCCTTTCACCAAACAGGGATATTTAACTAAATGAATAATTTTTATACCCCACACCCCTAATTAAACACCATGCAAACGTTTTTTATATTTATTAACACATTTAATCATTCACCCGCGATGAGGCAAAAAAAAGAGATCCGAAGATCTCTTTTCATTATATGACTTTAGGTAATAGTTATTTCTTTGCTTCAGCAAAATATTTATAAAAATACGGAATGGTTTCGATTCCTTTAAACAAATTGAATAAAGGAAAATTCTCATTTGGAGAGTGTATGGCATCCGACTCAAGGCCGAATCCCATAAGTACCGATTTTACTCCTAATATTTCTTCAAACGCAGAAATAATAGGAATACTTCCTCCACTGCGAACCGGAACGGGTTTTTTGCCAAAGGTTTCGGTATAGGCCCGGTCGGCAGCCAAATAGGCCGGCGTATCGGTCGGACAAACATAGCCCTGTCCCCCATGCAAAGGAGTTACTTTAACCTTTACACTCTTAGGTGCAATGCTTTCAAAATGCTCTTTAAACAAAACAGCTATCTTTTCGTGATTCTGATTCGGAACCAAACGGGTCGATATTTTTGCTGATGCTTTTGATGGCAGTACGGTTTTAGCCCCTTCGCCGGTGTAGCCACCCCAGATTCCACAAACATCGAAGGTTGGCCGGATACCG
Source organism: Salinivirgaceae bacterium (assembly GCA_050251815.1). Lineage (GTDB taxonomy): Bacteria > Bacteroidota > Bacteroidia > Bacteroidales > SZUA-534 > GWE2-40-63. The sequence goes on from JBFWMB010000092.1 coordinate 7,827, forward strand.
GTGCGCTCGTTGGTTGTATATCCTTTTTCGCCAGCCAAATCGTCTACATCAATGGCTTTTTTGTATTCATCCATATTAAACGGAGCCTTTGCCATTAATGCCCGTTCCTCAGCCGACACTTCAATTACATCGTCATAAAATCCTGGAATGGTAATGTGTCCATTATCATCAACCATTTGGGCAATCATTTTTGCCAAAACGTTAATGGGATTTGCCACTGCTCCACCGAATAAGCCTGAATGCAAGTCACGGTTGGGTCCGGTTACTTCAACTTCCCAATACGAAAGTCCGCGCAGGCCAGTAGTAATTGAAGGAATGTCCTGAGCAATCATTCCGGTATCGGAAACAAGAATTACATCAGATTTTAACATTTCTTTATTCGCCTCGCAAAATGCCGGAAGGTTTGGCGAACCAATTTCTTCTTCACCTTCAATCATAAATTTTACATTACAGGGCAATTGATTGGTTTTTACCAGGTATTCAAAAGCTTTCACATGCATAAACGACTGTCCCTTATCGTCGTCGGCACCCCGGCCATATATTCTTTCATCCCTGATTTCCGGTTCAAAAGGCTGACTATTCCACAAATTCAATGGATCAACGGGCATTACATCCATATGGGCATAAACCAAAACAGTTGGCAAAGCCGGATCGATAATTTTTTCAGCGTAGGTTACCGGGTTCCCTTTTGTCTCGAAAACTTCGGCTTTGTCGGCTCCAGCATTTAAAAGCGCTTCTTTTATGTATTCGGCTGCCTTATACATGTCGGGTTTATGATCGGCAATTGAGCTGATTGAAGGAATACGTAAATAACCAAATAGCTCGTCGAGAAAACGTTGCTTATTGGTCTCAATGTATTGTTTTAAGTCTTTCATAAATATGTTTGTGTTTAATTAAGTTTCGTAAAATAGCATAACCAACCAAAGAAAAAATGGTTTAATTCCACCTAAAAACCCAGTTAAAAGTATTTGGTTTGATTTACAGGTGCAAAAACCAAGGTTTACAAATAACCAAAATTATATCCGGAATTGAAAATTATAAGGCTTATTATAAAACACGCTTTGATGCATAAAATTTTGTTTTTTCGATCAAACACGCAACCATTTTGCCCTGAACAACATTATTTAACAGTCGCCCTAATTTAAACTATTTGCAATGAAAAAGATACTTTGGCTTTTTCTTACGTTTTTAACCCTAGTTTCGTGTATAAAAGTTGATAATTGCGATGGCATTTTATGCTTTACTCCTCCTCAAAATTTTGCATTCGAAATGGTCGATAAAATAACGGGCGAAAACCTTTATGCAAACAAAACGCTGGACTCTTTGGATATAGTTGTGTTGAATAAGGAAGGAAAAAACGAAAAATTCAATTTCATTTCACAGAATGGATTAAACCTAATTGATTTGCCAGAAATAGGTTGGAATACAGGCATTCAACAATATGAAATTATATTAAGCGAAACGGTTACGGTTCAGATTCAAGTAAATATGGAGGTAAGAAACGAGGGATGCTGCACTTTTTACCGCACCAATAGTTTTCAGGTTTTAAATTACGAATACCACCAGAACGATTCATTGGATTATTATGTAGTAAAAATTGATTAATATCTGCCCAATACAAGTTGATTGTTGTGTTGCCAGCTGTAGGGATTAGTCCAAACAGCTGGTATTTTTTTATTGCTTAATCAGCTTTACAACCTGCGATGTGGCATCGCCGTAAGTAATTTTTACAAAATACAAGCCTGAAGGCAAAACAGTTTCGGTAACATAAACCACTTCAAAAGTACCTGTCGGATAGTTTTTTTCATCAACCAAACCAACCAGACTTCCTTTAAAATCGTAAAGTTGAATCGTTACTTTTTGCTGACTATGGCTATTCCACCTTACCGTAAATTGTTTATTAAAGGGATTTGGAAACACACTGGCCAAAGACTGATTCATGCCGACTGAAGGTTTAACGCTGTTGTAATTATCATTCTGCGTTCCCAGAGTTCCATAGGCTGCCGACAATTCCCAACGATAATAGGGCTCGTTGTTTTTATAAGGATCAATCAACGAAAGCGTTTCACCACCATCTTCAATCAATGGCCAGGGCTCTTCGCCCATATACAGTACCGAATCGACTAACCGACCTGCATTATCGTACAAACGAAGAGCTTCTTCGGTACTGCTTAATCCAAAATCGAAAGGACCCACCGTGTTTGCAACGGAAGGATAAACATGCTTGAATTTAGTTTCACTCTCATAAAGTACCAGGAATCCCTTAGGTGAAATTATGGTTCCGGATGGAATGGCATAGCCGTGGCTGTTGTCAGAATCTTTAAATACCCAACCCGAAACATCGAGCGGTCCATTTGTTGTGTTAAAAAACTCGACCCAATCGCCGCAAGCTTGTTCTGTTGCTGATCGATAGTTGATTTCATTTATTACTAAACTATTGTATTCTTTTACCGACGCCTTAAAAATGGCTTTTAAGGAAGTGTTTGCCGATGTAAAGGTTAACAATTCTGATGGTTTGGTAGAACTGATTCCCTCCCAGTGCGAAAACTCAAACCCCGGATTAGGAATAGCTGTTACCCGTACCGGATTATTCCTGAAATAGGTGCCCAACCAAGGAAAGTTTTTCAGCTTCAAAGAACTCACCTGTACATAACCCTGGCTTTTATCAGAAACATTTATTGAAAGATAGGCTTTTCCACCCAGCCCAAACCGTGAGTCAATATGTCCATGCACCTCATTTGAACGATTATTGGCAAAAATTTTCATCCGGTTCACATTGCCGGTATAATCCCACATATGGTTCCATTTGTTGTTATGATAAGGTATTTCGCTGGCAATATTATTATTCAAACTGTCAATTAAATGATTTACCCGTGAGGATTTAAAATCAAAATTCATGCGATCGGCAAAACGGTTAATAAATTCCGATTTAAATTCGGGGTTTACCAACAACCTACGCAATAAATAAGTTGACCACGGAGGATTAGGCCAATCGGGGCCATTGGTAGCTAGCGCAAAATTCAGGGTGTTAAACTTATAATTTTCAACATTATATAAACCAAAACCAAAATCAGTATCGTATATCAGCCAACGCCACTTTCCGGTGGGTGTTTGGGGCCGCCAAAATTTTATATTATTGCCCGGCCAGTCACCATTATCGAAATAAATCTGAGCTATTTGATAGTCCATAAAATTGGTGATATCCATTAATTTCTGAACAGAATCGTACACATTTGCTTTAGAAATATCATTTGAGCGTATAAAATTCATCAGCTGATTGTAATGGTCGGCACTTCCTTCAACTACCCAGGCATTACCTTCCAGGATATCTACTTTTTCGGCATCAACCTGGGGGTGATTGTTTTCAAGATAATCTTCGTTAATTTTTTCGCGCATATTAAGCAAACCCCAATAGTTTCCATTCAAATAAACTACCAGGGGTTGATATGCCTGGCGGTCAATGTCCAGTTCGTTTAGCAAACCGGTCATCATGGCATCACGAAACGCCGTATAGTTCCAGTCGTTGCCCGAATTGCGAATAATAAACGACTGGTATTGCTGATGTTCCCGTTCTTTAAAAAACGGGTAATCAAAACTATCGTTTCCATAAGCTTTACGGGCAAAAAACGCCATCGATTTTTGACTCTTTTTCGGATCATCGCTTAAACTATTTAATCCTGCCGCCCGGCTATAAGCGCCAAATATTTTGGTTCCTCCGGGCGATTCAAATACCTTAGTTCCATTAGCATCGGCCAGTTCAATAAATACCGGACGCTCCCAATCCATCCAAAAGTTGGCACCTTTAAATGGATTCCCGCTTTCAGCATTTGGTCCAAAAACATAGATGCCGTAATTATAATCCCATAAGTTGTAAGGATCGGTTGTTAACGAAAGTACCGGAAGTTTTATATCGCGCGATTCAATTATAAAGGTCTGCACCGAAGGATAAATACTCAACTGATTGCTATTAACGGCTATTGCCCTAATTACTTTTGAAGAACTTACATAAATTGATCCAGAATATTTTATATCGTTTGTATCTGGTTCCGACCCATCGGTTGTATAATATATTGCCGAGGCATTTGCTGAAGAAAGGCTTAACGTTTGCGCCGAGGAATAAACTCCGCCAGGAATTGAAAAATTTACCGAACTGTTTGCTAATTCACTATAAGCTTTGGTAAGGTTTGGGATTCCTGGGGTGGGCTCACCAAAATAGTACCAGATTTCTTGCCCATCGGTAAATCGCCCATACGAAATATCAGCAGGAAGCGCCACAGAATCGGTAACATCAACAATTTCACCCTCAGGTGAAACTAAATACAAGGATTCTCCTTCGGCTCCTAATTTAAAATTGGTATGAAACTGTTTTTTTGCTAAACCCAGCACTTCGGGCATTGGGTTTGTGGGCGCTATTGGTCCGGTATATCCAAAAGTTAAAAAAGGTATTAAGGTTAAGTCAGATGAAGTGTTTGAATTGTTATGCACTTGCACGGCCAGCACATTGGTTCCTTCTTGCAACAGCGTCTGAAAATTAGTAAGCAGGAATTTTTCCGGTTCTTTTCCGTTAATCATAAAAGGTTCAATGTAGGTGTCGGCAACCTGATTGTAGGGTACTGTTGTATTTGGTGTTCCCAGATTGGCTCGAGCTATTTCTACTCCGTTTAACCAGGCAACAAAACCATCGTCGTAATCCATATGTAAAAGTGCTTCAACGATTCGCTCCGGATGGCTGAGTTGAAATTCTTTGCGAATAAAAACCGATAAAGTTCCCGCTGGAACCACGGTAGCATCGTCGTTGTCGCCGTAACCAAATCCCGAAGGCCCATTTTCCCATGATGAAACATCAAAACCAGGATTTTTCCATTCGGCAGGTATCGATGCTGAACCCAGGGTATAATAAAAACTATCTTCTTGAGCTATAACATTATCATAAAAAACCTGCTCCTTCCTATCTTTACCGGAAGCAAAAACTAACAAAAATTCCTGGGCTTTTAGTTCGCAATCAGGAAACTGCCACTTGAGTAAGTTCGTTGAATCATCTGTTATGCGCCAACCTGCCAAATTAACGGAAGCTCCGGTGGGGTTATACAATTCGAACCAATCGGAAGCTTCGCGGTCTTCGTCAAAATAAGAAGCATTCTGCGACATAAACTCGTTAATTAACAAGTTTTGTGATGCTCCGATGAATGTAAAGGCAATACCAATTATAAACGCTACTAATTTTTTCACTATAAAATTTTGTTAGATGACACTATTACAATTTAAAGTGTCGGTAATACACTTTTGCGGTAAATGTAGTTGGTTTAACTAAGTAAACAAAGTACATTTTTATTATTGGCTACAATAAGCAAAAAAAAACAATCAACCAGGTTAACATATTTATCAATTTGGAGGATTTTTTTATTAAAATAAATTTTTTAGTACTTTGTTTTGCATAGTAGTGATTTATTTTTATATCTTTGTAAAGCAATTTTCATTGTATACTATAGTACTAAAAGATTGAATTAATTTCGCATGTATAAACACTTAAAACCATGACAAAAACCATCAGTATTAATTTAGGCGGACTATTATTCCACATCGACGATGAAGCCTACAACAATCTGCAAGCTTACCTTCAGGCGGTTGAAAAGCAGTTCAGCCACGAACCGGAAAAACGTGAAATAATGTTCGATATTGAAACCCGAATAGCCGAACTATTTGCCGGCCGCATTGAGCGCCAAAAAAACCTTATAACTAACGACGATGTTAATGCAATCATCGTAATTATGGGTCAACCCGACGATTTCTCAGAAACTGAGGAACCCGGCCAACCAACACACAACAAAGGACAACGCCACAAACAACACACCAAGCGTATGTACCGCGATCCTGACAATCAAATATTGGGTGGGGTTTGCGGTGGACTAGGCGCCTATTTCAACATCGACCCCTGGGTATTTAGAATTCTGTTTATTGTGTTCGGATTCTTCTTCTTATCAGGAATAATCATTTACCTGATACTTTGGGTTGCTATTCCTGCGGCCTTAACCTCGGCTCAAAAACTTGAAATGCGCGGCGAACCCATCACCATAGAGAACATAAAAAATGCAGTAAAAAATGAGTTCGACCAGGTTAAACGCAAAATGAATCTCTAAAAATAATTAAAAATTAACCAGAGTTATTTATTAAAATTTAAAACCATGAATATTGAAAATGCAAAAGCCCAGATGAAAAAAGGGGTGTTGGAATATTGCATCCTGTCCATCTTATCAAAAAAAGACTGCTATGCATCGGAACTTATTAACGAATTAAAAGCTTCGAAATTAATTGTGGTCGAAGGAACTTTATATCCTCTGCTAACCCGACAAAAAAACGCCGGTTTGTTAAGCTACCGGTGGGAAGAATCGACTCAGGGACCTCCACGGAAATATTACACCTTAACCGATTCGGGAAAAGAATTTTTGAAAGAGCTCAATCAATCGTGGAACGAGCTGGTGGCCGCAGTTACTTCAATCAATAACCAATAAGGAGAACAAAAGAATGAAAAAGACGGAACAAATACATATGGGCGGATTCATTTTTCATATTGATGAAGACGCATCGCAAATGCTTAACACCTACCTGGCGAATTTAAAAAACCATTTTGCCAAAGAAAGCGAAGCAAGCGAAATTATTAACGACATTGAAATGCGGATTGCAGAACTGCTGCAACTTAAGTTGAACGATCAAAAACAAGTAATTAACAGCGACGACGTGCAGGAATTGATTGAAATTATGGGTAAACCGGAAGATTTTATTGAAGAACCCGAAAACACGGAAAACACCAGTGCTCCTCGTCAACGGAACCGACGTCGCTTGTATCGCGATTTAGACAACAACCTGGCCGGTGGTGTTTGCGCTGGTTTGGGTGTTTACTTCAATCTCGACCCGGTTATCTGGCGTATAATTTTTATTGTGCTTTCTTTTCCATTAGCCGGATTTCCCCTGTTAGTCTATTTCATTTTATGGATAATTACACCAGCCGCTTTAAGCACTGCACAAAAAATGGAAATGCGGGGCGGTGATTTTACGATTTCGGATATTGAAAACAACGTGAAGCGTGAATTTGAACAGATTAAAGGAAATTTTACCAACTATAAAGATTCAGATCATTACAAACAGGCGCGTACCAACTTAAATAGCATGGGACGTACCTTTGGTGAAATTATCGGATTTTTTGGACGCATTCTGCTTATTCTTGTTGGTTTGGTACTTATACTTACCGGACTGGGAATGATTACCAGTATGTTTGGCTTGTTTGTTTTTAGCGATTCCTTTTTATTTTGGTTGAATCCGGGTCATCATCATGCCATAATTCCCGATTTTATGCTAAGCCTAATTAGTCCTAAAAACCTGGTACTGGCCAGTATTGCACTTATCATTTTTATTGCAGCTCCGGTTATTGCAATAATATACTGGGGATTAAAACTTATTCTTCGCTTTAAGGCCAACGATAAAATAATTTCGTTGGTGGGTGCTGTTGCCTGGATTTTAAGCATTGTTATACTAATTGCAGTAACTCTTTTAGAAGTAAAAGATTACTCATTTACTGCTAAAAAAGAAGATTCGGTTCGTATGAATTTGCCAAAGAACCAAACCCTGCATTTAAAAGCAAAGCAATCGCCCAATGCGTACACTCAGGCTTACTTTTTCGACGAAGGAATGGATGTTTATACCTTACCCGAATACAAAGATCGTTTTTACTTTGAACCCAATCTTCGCATTAAAAAAAGCACCGGAGATAACATCTATGTTGAGTTTGAAAAAATTGCCCGTGGAGCGACCAACCAACTAGCCAAAGACAACTCAAACACCATTATTTATGAAAGGAATTTACAGGATTCCATTTTGTATATCGACACATTCTTTTACCAGGAACAAAACGGTAAATGGAGTT
>JBFWMB010000093.1:0-15686 GCA_050251815.1 Salinivirgaceae bacterium
GATTACAAAAGGCCTGTGAAGGTATATCGAGCCGCCGCTTAGATTTTCCTTTCCGCCCAATTGGGCGGAAAGGAAAATCTAACTTAACTTTGAATAAAAGTTGTCTAATGAAGGGGAGTATTTAAATCTAACTAAAACGATAATATTATGAAAGCAACCGCATGTGAAACAACCAAAGTTAAAAAGAGCACAAAGATTAATTCCGGTAAAATGGTATCTGAAAATGATGTTGTGATAATCGACAATCAGGTAATTACTATAAAAGATTTAGTAAGTACATTTAGATTTTTAAAAAGAGAAATACAGAAAGGGCATGCTATCTATACTCAGTTTGAGCAACAAATAGAAATACTTAAGAATACAATTGAAACGAAACAACAGATTATTGAATCACAGCAACGAGTTATTGATTTGCTTGAACCTCATCGAATTGAAAAGAAAAGGATAATTACTAAAAACCACTTCTTAAGAGTTATAAACTAAAAATTACAATTATGCCGACAATTACTGCAACCGACATTCAGCTTGAAAAAATATTCCGAAGGATTTATGAACTTGGAGAGCAGAATGGAGAGGAAAGAACGCTCATCCACCAGGGCAAACTTCCGGAATATGTACGAAAAACCGAAGCCGAAAAAAGAATTGGCAAACCAACCTACCAACGTGCTGTTGATGCCGGGTACCTAAATGAGAGAAAACTGGACCCGACAAAAAAGAACAGCCCCATAGTGGTTAGTCGTAAGGCCTTGAATTATGTAGAGAAGATAATGAGTAACCCTAATTTTTAGCCTATTGTCATTTATTGATAAATGTTTACCGCTAATATGATTTGATTAAGTAGATTTGCAATAATAAATGTTATTATTAACTACAACATCCCTAATGGCCCTGTCAGTTAAACTGATGGGGTTTTTTATTGATGAGTAAGGGTTCTGTATAAATCAACTTTAACCTGGGCTGGTAGCTTATCAGCATAAAACTCAACCTTGGCTTTATTACCTCTAATGTAAAATAATGAGGCCAGCATATAGTTTTGGTCCTGTTCCGAAAAACTTTTGTTTATTTCGGATATTCCAAGCTCTTCCATTTCAATTTTAGTAATCTTATAATCCCAGACTGTTTCCATTTTTAAAAATCTTGAAAAGGTTGTTAAAAGTATTATTTTGATGAATTCTTAAAGATTCTCAAGGGTGAGTAACCAGCCGGTAAAAATCAACCTTATCTTGAGCCGGTAATTTATCAGCATATTTTTCAGCCTTAACCTTATCCCCGCGCGAATAAAACAACATAGCCAAAAAATAATTATTAGCCTGTTCATTAAGTTCTAAAGGGTTTAGTGAGGTGCATCCAATGTATTCCTTCTCTTTATCGGTTATATTGTGGTCAAGTATTGTTTCCATTATATAATAATTTGAAAAAGTTGTATATAATTCTCAAGTAATATTGTGTTTTTCAATTGGAAAGTATTTAAGTGAACGTAGAATTCCATTTAAGTAATTTACGGGCCCATATTGTAAATGTTTGAAACAGGTCCAATATTCATACCTCACATTAATAAATCGACGGGAACAGTTGTGTACTCGTTGTTTTTAAGTTCCATATTCTTATTAATTTGATGCTTCAGTAAATTTACTACTTATTTCAGAAACTATGTTATTTACCTCAACATTAAAGCTTTTGTAAATATTAAAAAGACTATCAACCTTCTTGTAGATATTTGAAATGTAGGTTGGGGTACCTGGTATGTATTTATTTAGTTCCCGTCTAAGTCCGGTTTTCATCTTGCGTTTGTAACCTGTAAACAAGTCCGGATCATAAAGTTTAATGATTACTGCAACAAGGTATTCAACTTTTTTTGTGTTTGTTGTATTCGATACTTGAGGTTGTTGGTAAATTATTTTTACAATGTCGGGGATATGACTAAAATCTGTTAGGATTGGATTTGTTATTAGTTTTTCTGCAATGGCCGGATAAGCATCTACTAATTTTCGTCCTAATATTTCAAAATCAGTCTGCATTTATCCGGTTGTGTTTAAAAAAGTGTATAAAATAAACAACGATTGAGTTGCAATTATCAGAAATATAGTTAAATGAAAGTGTAATTCACAGGATTATAAATCCTGAGTGTGTTTATATCCTAGTTTTTTTAGCCAAGGTTTTAAGCCTATCTCTTAAATCCGGGATGTAATAATACCATTGAGATGATAATACGTTAAAACCTCTACTTTCAACATAAGCAGCGTAATTCATACCAGCGAAAACAACCAGATTATACCCTGTCCTTATTTGCACATCGTTAATTAAAATACCTAATTCAGGGAGTGAAATTCCTTCTCGTTTAATAATTTCCCCATCCTTAAGTATAAACCAACCAATCGAGGATCTAAGGTTCCCTGTAATGTCGTTATATTTGCCACTTTTGAATGCTGAATCATCAATATTCATATTATTCTTAGCATCACTAACAATCTCAACAGCTGCTTTTTCTAATTCGGAAATCATTAACAGTTCAATTTTTTGAACATCGTTAAGAAGCTTTTTCCTAATATCAGCTTGGTTAAACTTTGCTTTCATCTCTTTTATCTTGAATTTTTGCTAGCTTGTTAAGAAAAGGATTATCACCAATAACGACTTTTACAATGGGATTCTGATCCATTCTTTTGGCTCCAACCCAATCCAGATAACTATCAAAATCATGAACGATTAAGACATCACCTTTTAATTCATCAGCTGTTAAATTCCCTTCCTGGAAGTTCTTAATCAACTGTATTTTTTGTTCACGTGAATAATTCTGTTTCATTTGTTCGTTTTTTTATATTCTCCAGATAATCTAGAAATGGACCTTTAAAAATAATCTTCACGGTACCGCCACTACCTTCATAAATACTAACTGATTTCATATAGGAGAGAAAGTCAGTTACTATAAAAACTTCTTTACTTAAATCTTCAGGTGTAATATTCCCTTTTTCATACTCCCTTAGAAGTTGTATTTTTCGCTCTCTTGTCAGAATTTTTTCCATCATTCTTATTCCTTATATTAACTAACAACTCCTTGCATTCTAGCAACTCATCATAATTGAAAGAATTGTTAAATTGCATTAGCAAATCAATTTTGTCAATCGATTTATTTACCTGTTCGTGATTATTGTTTTCCATTTGTTTTAGAAGATTCTTTTAGTTTTTCAATAATTTGGTCAAGTTGGTTGTCGGTTAGTTTTTCATAATCTATTTTCAAATCTGACCGTTCTCTCCATTTTAAAGGCATCCGGTTCTTTAACCAAAATGCGATAGCTCCGGTGTCAGGAACAACCATTTTAGTAATAACCTTTATTTCTTTAATCTCTTCACCTTTTTTGTTTTTGAAAACAGTTGTATGAGTCTCCTCATATTCAAACCCCTTAGCACGTTTCAAAAGCGCATTTTCTACTTCAAAATCAACCGGGGCCTTACCTCTTTTAATGGAGTTCCGAAACTCCGGATATTCTTTTTGATATTCGTAGAATCTTGTTTTACTAATTCCAAGGTTTTTAGCAATTTGAATATCTGTTAATCCTTCCCGGGCAAAACCCTCCGCCAATTGGGGGAAGGTTTCCGGGTCATATAAGGTTTTTCTAGCCATAATTAATTTTATTTAGGAATGCTTAACACTTTGCTTGTTACTTATTGTCTTCCACCCAGGAATCAATAGATTTGTTTATGTAAGCATCTTGGCACCCAATAACAAAAGCTTCAAAATCATGCTCAGTTTCAAGCTTCTTGTCTTTTAAAAATTCGTTAATGAAAGTACCTGGTACTCCATTTTCTTTTAGTTCCTGTTCAGCTTTTTGCTGTAATTCACCTTTAGTCATAATAATTCAATTAGTGAGTTTTATTAATCCATCAGGTTAACCCGCTGAGGTGGATTGCAGAAATAGGATAGCGAACTTTTACGGAATTCAATAGAATCACCCTTAAAAACAAAATACGGGCTATTCTGAAAGAATGTCATATCCAATGTGTATTCATGAGCCGGGAGTTTTTTTAAGAACTCAATGAAAGCTTTGGATGAGTTTGCTACTGCTTCAGCCAATTCTACAAATTGTTTTTGCTCCTCTGTTTCGATAAATAAAGAGAAATCATTTTTTATTTTCGAAACACACTCATCATCGAGAACAACTTCACCTGATACTGTAACTGAAAGATGTTCATTCTTTACAGGAATACTAAAACCAATTGGCTGGTTTTGTGATATTTCATTTAAACCGGTGTTCAATGTTTCCATGAAGTCGTTGAATTCTTTTTGTGAGTATTCAATAAGCTTCTGACGTAATGAATTAAGCTTTATTTTCATCACGTTGAGGTTTTTCTCAATAGCCCCGTTAAAGCTCTCTTTAATTTGTTTTACAGTCTTTTCATCACCACTGGCCAGACCTAATAAGACCTCTTTGGAGAATTGGCCGATATTTAAAGCAATATAGGCCTTTGAAATCCTATTCCAGGTTTTTGCATTTTGCTGGTAAATTGTCAAAGCCTGGTCAAATTCAAACTGATTAAAATAAAATGATTGTTTTTCCATAATGTTTGATTTAAGCATTTATATTAAACTTTTTTCATATTGAATATTCTTAATTGTATTTAGTTGCCACTTGCGTTTCCACCGTCTATTATGTCATCCGCTTGATAAACTTCATCAGCCCGGCCACCGTCTAATATTATGTCCGTTGCTGAGCCTCCATAAGGTTTTAGAACTCCACCTTCAGCTCTGTACATTTTACCGGTATCATTGGCGAAATACAGGGCCCGGTCAATAAGGTCAACGCTGGCAATTGCCTTAATTGCAGCATCAGTACCCTCCAGTACTTTTAAATCAATATCTAGACTTGTTGCCATACCACTCTATTATTTTCCACACGTGTATTAAGTGCATTAACTATTGTTGTATCTGCCTTTTGTGTAATAGTTTTTGTTGTACTATTCAGTTTTTTTGACAATTCTTGCAGTTTGCCCGACTTTTGAAGTGTTCCCACTTCTATTTTGTTGAACATATTCAAATTGTAAATACTACGTTCTAATTCGTTGACCCTAACTAAACCAGATATTCCCAGATGCGTATCAATCACAATGATGTAATCACCTATGTTCAGGCTTATTCCTTTTTCCCTTATATATCTTGGGTCAATTGATAATTCATAAGTTACCCTGGGTATACTGTATTCTGAAAGGTAAGCTTCAGCAGCTGCTTTCAATCGTGCCTCAGCATCATCAATATAGCTCTGTGGTAGGAAAATATCATATATGGTATAGGTATCACCAACCTCAGGTTTTACTGTTTCGTTTGGAAAAGGAATCCCGGAATCTTTTACTTCATCTAATGTGAACGTTTTGGTAGTATTGTTGTAACTACATTCAAAGGTTCGGCCTATCAGGTTACCGCTTTTAAAGTTTATTTTGGGTTTCAAAAGACTCAATAAGTAATCATTCAGGTCGAAATCCATTCCAATATCTGTGAACAATCTTACATTTCCTGAATCAATACCGGTAACAGTTCCCGTGCGTGTAGGGTAAATGTCAAAATCATCTTTTGTGCGTTCACACAGGCCATATTTGTTAACATTGTTTTCAACACAGCTTTTATTATTTAGTGCTGCGTTGGCAAATGCAAGTTTTCCAATGTAATCCCGGTAACCAACAGGAAGGTTCCTGTCTGAACCATAAGCCCACAATCGGGTAATAATATTACTATTGTCAATATTCTTGCGGAATAAATTATACAACCCTTGGTAAACCCCAACTTTAAACGAATAGCTTAATGTGGCTCCGGTTTCCTGAAAATGTAGTGTCTTATTGACAATAGAGAATGAAATTCCAAATTCATCGGCCACTGTATTAATAGCTGAAAATACAGTGTCGTTATCGAACGTGATTGTTTTAGCTTCGGTTGAATCTGCATTTCCAACTTCATAGCCAACATGGTCACGATTCATATTGAGCACAAACAAAGACAAGAAATCAGCAGCGGTTCCGGTATAAATTTCAACGGGTAAATTGTCAACCATTAAAGCCACTTTATCAAGCTCATGTATCGGACCTTCGAATTTGCATTCGTATTTGAATTTATTTGCTCCAAGTTTTTCAAATCTGGGTTGTTTGTTGATGGTGTATTTTACACCTGAGAATACTATAAAATCACCCACATTCAATTCAATGTATTCAGATTGCGTAAAATTCAATTTAATAACATCATCTGACATGTATTTTTGATACAATACAGAATCGGTACCTGGTTTTACATAAACAGCACTTAATCCGGTTCTAAATATTTGCACCCAGTTAACCATTGTCAGAATAGGTTTGTAAATTTAAAATCATTGTGTTTTTAGTGTCAATAGCTGTTACTGATGATGGAACCGCGTTTGTTCCGCCCGATATATCAAGAACCAATGGATCTGTGGTTCTATAATGAACTACCGAATTAAAGGCTTCTAAAAGTGTATTAATATCACTCTCTGGTATATCATTATTCCCTAAATGAAATTCGTTTGGAAAATAAGAGTAAGCGGTACCGCTATCGTTTACAAAGTTGAACCGGGTAACACCAGCATTTATAAGTTTAAACGACCCTTTAAACATAAAGAATCTGACCTTGGTACCATATTCTGAATTTAGATAGGTTTCAACTTTAAGATAGGATAAGGCACTCACATCTAAAAACTCTCTGGTAATTGTCAAAGTAGCCATGTTGGTACCAGATGGTATGTATATTATTTCGCGAACTCCGTTGAAAATTATATGGTAGTACATATCCTGTGAGGTGGTACCTTCACCCATATGTAATTCTAGCGTAAATGGTTTGGTAACATACGCGTTTACATCATAAATACTCTTATCAGTGTCAAAATCAGGTACAACATAAGGAGGGGCAATGTTAGGGGCATCTTTATCAATGTCCATAATAACATCATATTTTCCGGCTACCGAATAAGTGTGTGAGTAATCTCCACTATGTTCTAAAAACTCTTTAACACCATCTCCCCAATGCAACCATCCGGGTCCTTTTGTGTTTGAGTATATATAATTTGTGCTTATACCTGTATCAGCATAATCTATCAAGGCGTTTGGATTGGCTCCTTTTAATTTTAAATCAAATTCATAAATGCACTTATTTTTTGATGAATAGAGTTTACCACTAATATCATCGTTTCTGTAGCATAAAAACGCTTTTCTAAATGCAGTGTCGCGCATAGATAACACAAACAAACCTTTTGTTTTTGTGGCATATGTTAAAGCTTCCATTGATGAATCGATATCATCTTCAGTTGCTGCAACCATAATGCATTTTAGTGTATATTCACCGGCTTCATATTTAATGTTATTGAAATCAACATCAACACCACTTTTATCGGGCCATTCATACGTATTTACCCGCTGTTTTTGACCTGCAATAAGGGAATCATAGTTCAATACCTTAATTCCATATTGAGTATCAATGTTAACATTATCGATATAAAATGTTGGTTCCATAATTATAATGATTGCACCGCATCGCGGGTTTCTTTTGTGTACTTTTCAATATTTTCAAGCCTTGCAGTGTCTTGTTTAATTGCATTCAACACAGCTAAACTTTTAGTCCCAATGTCCAGGTTCCTACTTGCATAATCTACGCTTTCAATAACTTTCGTGTCAATATTGATTAACCTTCCGGCTAAAATCTGAGCTGTATCTTCCTGAACGTTTTTTACAGCACCGGCTGTAGAAGTGTTGGAACTTTCAACAGTCCCTGGATTAAATATATCAACATCGGGATACATATTTCGAATTTCTGTTAGGCCTAATTCCAGAGCACCCATCATTCCAGGAACTTTGTTTTTGAAATCGGCTAAATCATCAGTTATATCATAATCTGGATTATCACCATAAAAACTATTATACATACCTTCACCCAAGTCTTTAAAAAGTGGGCCCAATGTGTTAGCAATAAGAATGTCTACCAGCAGTTTGGCAATCATGTTATCTATATAGGCACCCATATCATCAATGGCATCGTAAATGTCACCATTTCTAAATGCCTCAAGAAGTATTTCGGTAATATCATTACCCATATCACCCACAATCTCCATTAGGTTCTCCCTGATGTCTTCCTGGGCTTCTTTCACCTCCGCGGTGTAGTCTTCCCAGTTGTCAACTATATTCTTACCGCTTTCGTCAAGTTTATCATAGTTGGCTATTATTTCAGGGTTAAGAGCAAAAGTTTCCGGGTCATAAATCCAACCATAGGCCTCTTCAAGAGTACTGTGAACATCTGTCCAATGTCCGAAACCCATAAAGCCAGAAACCCATTTTTGGCTTGTTACAACCGTTTCCTTGTTTAGGTCATCAATTAAGTTTGCTAAGTTGCTGGTGGCTATTTTATAGCGTTCAGCCCCATCAATAGCCTGTTGATATGGGTTACCAATACCAAATAAATCTTTATTGTTACGGGCTTCCTGTTGAAGTTGTAGTTGCGACATTTGCAGCAACTCAATTTGTCGCAATATCTTTTCAGCCTCAAGCCTGTATTCGGCTGCTGTTTTACCGCTATTAAATAATTCACCAATAAGCTCCGATATTAAACTAATACCAGATGCCACAGCCTGAATATAGTTTCCGGAAAGAATACCGGATGCAATGCTGGCAACCCCACTGGCAACTTTCGATGCCGTTTCAAACACTTTTGATAAATCAGAATCAACATTATCTAGCAAACCAGCTATTGAGCCAAATAAATCACCCATATCGTTAATCGATTGGATGGTATTTTCCCGGAGCTCTTTTTCAATCTCACCCCGCTTTTTTGCTAATTCAATTTGTTGAAGGCTGCCTTGTTTCTCTTTGGCTATCTGAATATCAATAGCGGCTAACTGCTCCCGAAGTTCTTTGTTCCGTTTGCCCGATATATCGGCAAAAAGCTTTTTGTAAATGCTGTCTGAATCATCTTTATAAGTTAACAAAGCGCTTCGTTTAGCCTCAAGAGCTGCTTTCTCTTTTACCAGGTCCTTTATGCGCTCCTCATCTTTTGCTTTATTAATCTGCTTATCGATGGCCGATATTTGGTCAGCATACTGTTGAAGTAGACCGCGGTCATCACTAACCGGGCTTGCACCTTTTGGTTGAATTTTAGTTAAGTTCGATTGACGGATGGGAGAAAGAACAATATCACTTTCACTGGCTGCAATTTCAATAAGGGCTTTCTCCTGTATTTCTTTTGCTTCAGCATATCGTTTCATTAAATAATCGGCAAATGAGTTGTTGCCTTTTACGTATTGGTTATTTGCTGCAAAATCAGCTTTTACCGCTTTCGATTGAAGTTTTTCATATTCGTCAAAAGCTTTCCTTGCCTCTGCTAATTCCTGTTTTAGTCCTTCAGCATCGAATAAAGTTTCGGTTTCTCCGGTTCCGGTACCTTCTGGTTTGTCTTTTAGTTTTCCCAGGTTCTTTATGTAATTGTCATAAAAGTCATTGATGCTTTGTAATGCATCTTCATAAGTATCTTTCGATAGAACGTACTCACCAATTTGATTGAAAACACCTTCTATTGTTATTCCATACCTATCGGCAAAATCAATCAAACTTTTGTTGATATCATCGCTGAAGGTTGTAATTGTACTTTCACCAAATTGAGAAATCTGAACATCGGCTTCACCAATACTATCTATTAAATCTTTGAAAGCAGCGGTTCCAATACCAGAAAAAGCCTGATTACCAGTATCGCTGATAGCTTTACGGACACTCTCAACAACCCGCTTTTCTGCTTCCATGAATTTAGTGGATGCCTCAGACAATTCGTTTTGTCTGCTTTTTATGGCAATGTTTTTTAGCAGCTCTTCATTTGCTAGTTTTTGTGCCGTTTGAATTTCTTCAAGGGTTGATTTTTCGGTAAGGAGTGATGGTAAGTAATCACCATATTGAGAGTTTATTTCTTTTATTAATTCACGTCTCTCCCGGGTTCCCTCATTAGTGCTTTTGAGAGCCTCAAATAAACTATTTAGTTTTCCCTGTTCAGCTGCTGTTTGTTTTTGAAACTCTGTTAATTCAGCATTTAAGTTTTTGGTGTTATTTCTTGCATCATCAGTTTTTCGATTGAACAAAGCAAAAGCAGCTGTAGCTAATCCAATAACCGCAATTATAGCAGCGAATGGATTAACGGCCATTGTAGCAAATAATGCACGTGTAGCAGCTGTAAGTTTGCCCAATATACCAACCCCTGCTGCTGATGATGAATTCCAGGCCAATTGTGTAGCTGCGGTTATCTTGGTCCAGCGGTTTAACAATTCTTCCCTGGCAATAAGAATTCGTAAAGCAACCTCCTGATAAGCCAACGATGCTGTTGTTGCTATGGTATTAGCTTTAAAAACCAGCATCAACGCTGCACCAACCTTTAGTGTCTTTCCCAGGTTGTCAAAAAACTCATCAATTCTACCGGTTTCAAAGGCTTCGTTAAGTTCAGAACCAATAGAGCCAACGGTTTCAATAACACTATCTCCAAGTGGTGATAATTGTTTAAGTATGTTGTTTCGCAGTCGGCTTACAATATCAGCTGTACTCTGTTCTACTTTTGCAGCGGCTGCTGATGTTGCACCAAAAGCATTGTTCATAGCATCCAAATCACTTGCTGCAACTTTAGCCTTGTCACCGGTAAGGGCCAGAACAGCACTAATACCCTCAATATCGGGAATAAGTTTTCTCAGTTCATTTTGTGAGCCCCCGGCCATTTCAGAAATCTTCTGCAAACCCTCCTGGTAACTCATGGTGTCTGACCATCCATCCCCAAGCACCTTGTTCATGTTTATCAATGAACTACGAATCTGGGTCATTGCCTGGGCTGTTGGGGTACCCTGTTTGGTTATCGATGCTACAGCAGCTGAAACCTCTTCAAAGGAAACTCCCATGGAAGAGGCCAATGGGGCAACTATGGCCATTTTACTAGCTAGTTCCGGGAACGTGGTTTTACCTTTTTCTACTGTTTTAAAGAAAACATCTGAAACCGCTTCGGCTTCACTGGCTTCTTTTCCCCAGGCGTTTAATACGGTTGTAAGTCCGTCGGCTGCCACTGCTGTTTCAACAAATCCAGCAGTACTGGCTTGAGCCGATTTTCTAAGTACTTCCAAACCAGCTTCACCATCGTAGCCGGCTGAAACAATATCGTACATGGCCTCCGATAGGGCCTTACCCGACTGGGAACCCAATGTCGAAACTTCAAGTATCTGCTCTTTATAGTAATCGTACTTTCCAAATACTTCATCTGAAATTGTGACAACCTCAGTTAATGCGGTGTTAATATCTGTTGAGAATTGGTACAAACCTTTTGTTGCCTGACCAAAAGCCTGAAGGGTAAAATATCCACCGATAGCGGTTGCTGCTTTTCTAAATACAGAATCCATTTTTGCCGTTTGAGTTTCGGCATGAGATGTTAGTCTGGATATGTTTTTCTCAATTTTTACAATTTCTTTGTAAAGTGCACGGGCATCAACCGACGATTCAAAGATCAAATTTCCTGACATTTTAGTAAGTATTAAGGGTTAATGTTTAATTCATCATTTATTTTAACCAGCTTCCCGGCCTTTTTATAAGCGCTTAGGATATCCAAGTTCCGGTCATTACTAAAGAACTCCGTTTGGTCTTTAAAACCCATAAACCGGACGTACGAATCCATGTTAAAAAAGACCTTGTTGGTTTTCTTGCAAATGGCAATTTTTAAATGAGGCCTGCCTTTTTTAATAATCTCATGGAAAGTGAAATTTTCGTTTTCACCTGTATTCCTTATTTCATCCAGGTTATTTAGCCCTATTGGATATTCTTTTTTCATGGTGCTATGGTTAATAAATGATTCACTCACTTTTAGATGTTAATAGTATAAGTTCCCCACTGGCTATTTTTTGCTCCACTAAATCATCAACTAATTTTATAGCATAGTCTTTCCTGATGTAGAAAGTGTCACCAACCTTGATATATTCACCTTTGATGATTTCTTTTTCAACATCCTTAGTAACTTTCAATTCAATTGTTGTTTTTGAATTGGATTGGTTTTGTAGCTCTTTTTGGACTAGATTTTCCATAACTTTTAAAGTTTTCGGAAGTCTTGGCCGTGATTTATGGGAATTATGTTGAATAAGCCGTTAATTCTGCTGACCGTACGGTCATCGTATAATTCCGAGAACTTCTCAAGGTTTGTGGTACCAAAGGTGAGGAGCCCCTTTTCTTCTCGGATAGCGATTATTTCTTCCACCACATTAACTGCATTGCCATAATTTTTAGATTCCCGTTCTTTCCCGATATCATCGAGACACAAACAACTGTAATTGGCGTATTTTTGGATGGTAGCGTAGCCTCCTATATCGGGAAGGCTGTATTCGCCTGCTATTTGCTTTACTGAAACGATTTTTGGGAGTATCCTTTTTTCCTGGCCTCCCTCAAAATACCAAGGTTTATCAATTTCTAGCCAATACCGGTAAGTTTCAATAAGGAAAGTTTTTCCTGTTCCGGTATGGCCCTTAAATAAAATCCCTTTTAATTTATTTATTTGTGGTGGGCATTGATTGTTTTCGACATCATAGGTCCAATGAATAAGTTTTGTAATTGCACCTTGCAGGGGTTCGAATTGGTATTCTTTTCCTTGAGCTTCCAAAAGTATTTTTGCAATTAATTTGAAATAAGATTGCCCGAAGGAAAGTCTAGGAAGAGTCCAATTCGCAGGACGCGTAAAGTGTTTTTCCTGACCGATTTTTGATTTGATTTGGTTAATTGTTTCCATAGCTAGTATGCTTTATCTGTAAATTCTGGGATATTATCATTGCGAAATTTATCATCTGGTTTTTTTTGTGAATCTTTTTTCAACCAATTTTTCGCGGTGAGATAGAGGGAAGTATACTTCCTATTTTGCTTGTAATTTTCGATGTTATCTAATGTTTCGTCAATTTGGCTTTTCGTGAAGCCCGATTCAATTAAGTTTTTAAATTCTTCGATAGTAAGAACCAAATGAGAAAATGACCTGTAAATACTTGTTTCTTTATTATCATTATTTTCTTTATTATCCTTATTAGTAGTTGCCCCTTGTTTGCCCACCGCTGGCCCCTTGCTTGCCTCATGTTTGCCTTTTCGCTTGCCCTTTTCAGTCTCGTTATTTTGATAAGAGTCATAATTACAGACTGTTATCATTGTCCCATTGCTTGCCCCTCGTGTTATAATTTCTCCTGTTTTTTCAAGTTTCGCTAAGGCTATTCTCGTTTGCTTGATTGTGAGGTTAAGCTCTTTCGATAGGTGATTTAGTGATGTGAAAAATTCACTGCGCTGAATTTCTATACCGCGCCATGCTTTTTTTTGGTTATTAGCTTTAAGCAAGCAGTGTAAAAAAACTACTTTAGTGTTAGTGTCGGAATACCACTCCCACTCAAGAAATTTCCGATATAGTGAAATCCAGCCTTCCATGCCTTAATCCTCCAGATGATTCATTTGTCTGCCATTGCGGAGCCACTCATCGATTTTGGATTTCCGAAAATAAAGGCGGGAACCGTGTTTTTCGAAAGGGATAAGTCGGTTACTTACCCACTGGTAAATAGTTTGCCTGGCAGGATTTTCGGGTAAGAATTCAATAAGTTCATGAAGAGAAAAAAGGACATCTCTTTGATTGTCTTTTTCTATGCTCGAAATTTGAATAAATTCTTTAACAATTTCATGAGCAAAGGATTTCAGGTCATTTGAAGAAACTTCAAATTTCACATTGGGCAAGCCTAATAATTCTGACAAGTTCATATTAAGCCCTCCGAAAGTTTTCGATAAACTTGTCGAGATCAATACATGTAAAGACCCATCGCTTACCTATCTTTGAACCTGTAATTTTACCCTCAGACAAAAATAATCTGAAAGTTGATGCTGGTAGCCTGCAATAATTTGCAGCTTCTTCGAGATTGAAGTTTTTCTGGTGAGGTTTTGATAATAAAAAATCCATTTTTTGAAGCTTTTCATGTTGAACTTCGAATGTGGTGCAACCACTCTTAATTCAGCATGTGAACCCTTCAAAAAATGGAAGTTTTCATTTTTATACACCCTACTTTCTTTTTAAAAATTTTTCCCCACTTTTGCACCTAGCGGTTAAAAATTTCGTTTAAAATCAGTAGTTTGCACATACTAAAAGCAAAACTATAAAAACTGGTAGTAACTATTAATACATTTTACCGATTATTTTTATTAACAATTTATTGTTAATAACAACTATACTACTTTTAAATTCTTGTTTTTCACAATGGTTTCAAGCTTTAAGGCTTGTTTTTGTCGCTCTTCTTTTTCAAAGCTTTTCAGGTAATTTTCAGTTACGGCTGTAGAACTGTGACCTAGACTTTCTTTTATATATTCGACACTGGCACCACTATTTTTAAGAATAGTACTGAAGGAGTGTCGTGCGGTATAGGAGCTTATATTATCCGGTATTCCTGTTTTTTTTGCAATTGCCTTCATGTAAGTATTTAGCAGCTTGTTTGCTTTTCTTATCTCTGTATATTGCTTTTCCAGGTTCATGTTATCATTGAGAATGGGAAATATAAAATTATTAGGTTCTTTAGGCATAGTGCCCCAATATGATATGATAGAATTCAGGCTATCAGTCAATCCCACCTTTATTTTTACCTCAGTACGCTTTCCTTTGGTTTTTTCCCGAACAAAAACAATTTCATTGTCCTGGATATTTGAGTATCTTAATCGGCAAATATCACTGATGTTCATTCCATTGGCAAAGAATGAGAAAACAAACAAATCTTTATAGAAATGTTCCAGGCTATCAACCGGGGGCTGATAATTAACTATTAAACTCATTTGGTACGCATTTAAGGCCCTTTTATTTCCCTCTGACTTTAAAGGCTTGTATTTATTAAACGGGTATTCGGCTTTTAACCCATGTTCTGAAATTGCCAGGTTAAAAAGCCTGCGAATATTCCGACCATGAATGCCAATGGTAGATTTGGATCGGCCATTTTTAAGCATGTGGTTTTCGTACCGCTCCAGCCATTTAGGAGAAATATCGACAAAGCTTAAATTTTTATCCCTGGTAAATTCTTTAATTCCTGATAAGGTAGATTGAAATGAAATAGCATAGCCCAATCGATTAGCCTGTTTTAGTTCTTCAATATGCGATGCAAAGGCGTTAATTACATTGGACCAATCCGATTGTTTGTTTAAGAATTTATCTTCGAATTGGGCAAAGCTGAATAAGGGAATGTTTTCAATAATTTGGTTTGCTTTGGCTTCAATAGCATTGAACTTTACCTTAATGTCTTTATAGCTGCCTCTTGGATTATCTGCAGTTGCCTTTTCAAAATCATCTTTAGAAAGATGAGTCCACTCATTTTTTAAGAAAGATTTAAGCGAATAATACTTCCTGATGGTTTTTGAATCGCTGGTATGGGTTACTCTTAATTTAACCGGATATTTATCTTTTTTGGTAGCCCTGCGGGTATCTAAATAAATTGTAACTATTGCTTGCATGGTGTATCAAATTAAAATATTATATACATATATTGATACACAAAGATAGTAAATTGTAAATAAACATCAATAACTGAAATATAAATAAAAGACTGTAAATATGCACTTAATGATATTTTTAATAATTGTTTGAATGATATTGAAAATAGGTTTGTCAGGACTTAAAATCCTGTGTCCAGTAATGGACGTGCCGGTTC
>JBFWMB010000094.1:0-15484 GCA_050251815.1 Salinivirgaceae bacterium
CTTACCGTTACAGATGATCTGCTCCAGCTGGAGGCTAACTATTTGTACCAAAACCACACCATTACTACCATAATAAGGGGTTATTCCAGTTATGCCCCAATGATATTAACGGTTGAATTAACTTATGAAACCACATTGACAACAAGTATTTGAAACCCTTAATCGACACAAAAAGTGGTCGCATTTAAAAATATATTCTTTAAATGCCCAACCATTTTTGCCTTAAAAACTAAACACATGAAAACACTTCTATCCATAGCATTTCTGCTCATTAATCTACTCACTTTTGCCACCGAGGGCAGTAGTTTTGACAATGCCATTGAAATTAACCCAAACGACACAATAACATTTCCAGCAGAACAAAAAACCCTGTATTATACCTTTACCATCAGCAAACCTCAGGTTCTATTTATTCCCGTATCAGAAAACTTTAGTGCTAAAGCTTTCACCCAGGAACAATCAGAATTTACCTATAGTTTCGATGGTCGCTTAAAATACTATATTGAAGCCGGAACCTACTTTATAAGTATCGAAAACCAAACCAACAACTCATTCTCTTGGAATATTTGTACCAGTGATGCTTTTGCCGGAGAGTACTGTCAGGTTCCTTATGAATTAACCGAATCGGGAAAAGTTACTTTTTCCGGAACCAAATATGAATCGTTCTATTGCTCTTATAATGCAAGCAAAAGTGGCAGAATCTGCTTTAAAAATATTCCTTATTCAAAAGTTGAGATATTTGACCAATGCGGAGGACAATCGCTATTCAAAAAACTGGATATTAATGCTTTTAGTTTTGAAGTTGAAGCCGAAAAGTCATATATTATCGAGATTTATCACGACTTAATACCCGGTTTTGTGTTTGACTTTTATATAGCCAATAACCGCACTGAATCTTGTTCTCAGGCTCTTGAATTAACAAACTACGGAACTATTACAACTCCTATTGGCAGTGGCTTTTGTTATTATGCCTTTACAGCACCTGAAACAGGGGTTTACAAAATTACTACCGATAATGTGGCCGATAATGAAGGAAAACAAAACTCCATAAATGTTCGAAATTTGAAACTATTCGAAAATTGTCAACAAGCATCATACGACGATTATCTGGATAAGAGCATTGATGGTACCCTTGTTTTTGAAGCTAATCAAGGAGAATACCGCATCATACAATTTGAAATAGAGACTGATGGGTATAGTCATGAGCCGTTTACCTGGCATCTTGAAAAAAACATAGAAGCAGGCGTTAAATGCGAAAATGCTTTACATATTGAATCGCCGGGTCAGATAGATTTTCCTGATGGAAAAGAATCGTTTTACTACACTTATACGGCTACCCACGATTGCAAAATTGAAATAACAAATGGCGATAATAACGAACGGGTTTACATAAAAAACCATTGCGATGATGAACAATGGGAAAGTTCGGGAACCATAGGCGAAGCTACAATCTTTGCCAAAGCCAACACCCCCTACATTATTTATTGGGAAAGCGACTTTTATACCCAGGAAGGATTCATCTGGACAATTGAAGAGGTTGATTATGCAGGTGGAGAAAACTGCGAGAACCCACAAACAATTGAACAACCCGATACCATTAACTTTCCGGCAAACAACCAAAAATGGTACTATACTTACACCGCTACAGTTGATGGAGCACTTAGAATCTCTGATGGTGATAACAATCATACGGTTTTTGTATATACCAATTGTCAAAGCCTTGACAACATGGAATTCAATAATAAAGGAGAACTGGTTATTAGCGCCCAAAAAGAGGTAATCTACATTATTGAATGGAATACTTCCCAATCCGATTCATTTGATTGGACTCTGACCGAAGATATAGGGGAACCAGGAGAAGTTGAAAGCAACCCGCTTATCATAACCGACTTTGGAACAGAAAACACCCCTTCAAGTTATTCCATCAATCGCAAAGGATTTGTGTATTATCAATACACAGCAAGCAATGATCAGCAAATAGCTCTTTCAGCACCACTCAATTCGGCACGAATAAGCATATGGCCGAAGGATAATAAAAATCAAATTCAATTTGAAAACAGCGGCAACCTGAAAACTCCTCTGGAATCAGGAAAAACATATATAATTCGCTGGGAAAGCCTGAAAGAGCAATTTGAATGGCAGGGGTTTAGTCGAGAACTTTCCGATGGTGAAACAGCATTCAATCCCATTGATATTTTGAATTTAGGACAGATTGAATATCCTGAAGGTTTTCAAATGCTTTATTATCGCTTTACCCCCGAACAAAATGGCGTATTATCAATAACCGACGAGTCAGATGCCTGGTCGAGCTTTACTACTGAAATAGTTTTTGCTGGCGAACCGATTGTGTTTTATTATTACAACGAAAGCGAAACTGCCTTTTCATTTACATTAGCGCTACGGGATGCATGGCAAGGAGAGTTTTGCACCAATCCCATATCGGCAACTTCGGGCAGTGTAAGCACTTCTGTATCGTTAACAAATACCTATATGGCCTACACAGCTGCCACAAGTTGTATTGTTTCCATAAGTAATAATGAAGATACACAAGGTGTAAGCATCTTCTCAGATTGCAACTACAATTCTGAAAACTATTTTTCGTATTACGGTAATGGCGGTGAAATTGCTCTTGAGATAGAAGCAAACCAAACCATTATATTATCATGTTTCAATAACAACGCACTGGTAACATATAATTTAAGCGAACACGCACCTGAAACCGGCGAAACCGCTGATAATCCCCTGGCAATAGAACAAAGTGGTGCCATTGGTTTTTTGGGTACTCAAAAAAATCTAGTAAAAAACTACTATAGTTATTCCCCTTCGAAAAATGAAAAAATTACTATAGGAAATAATTGCATTGCAACGGTTTACAACACAAAAAGCAACGACTTACTAATGGAATCGTACTACGAAGAATTTTCGTTTGAGGCATCGAAAAACCAAAGTTATTTATTGGTAATAGAGCGGCTAAACAATACCGATGAAACCTGGCAGTTCACTACTGAACAAAGTCAGATAAGCGAACAAGGCGTAAGCTTTACAATAACTGACTCACAACATGTTCTCAGCGGAATTCAAATACAAATTGCAAACCAGTCGTTTAGTACCAACGAGAACGGCCAGGTCTGGGTTCCCTTATCAAACGGTACTTACAGCTTTTCAGTAACCTCTGAAGATTTCCTTCCCGTATCAGGTAACCTAACCTTAAATGGTTATACCAAAGAGATACAAATTTTGCTGGTTCCTGACATAATTCAACTTTACACCTTGACCTTTGTGGTTTCAACCGATCAAATGACTGTTGAAGGGGCCACAATCGTAATAAATGGTACGCAATTAAAAACAAATAATCTGGGAAATGCTTTCGCCATATTGCAGGCAGGAACATACAACTACTCTGTCACAGCACCCAATTTCAAAACGCAAAACGGAACTGTAGAAATAAGCAATCAGGATAAAGTTGTATCACTTGAGCTCGAAGTTAGTGAAACGCCTACCTATCAGATTCAATTCAATGTTACCGATGGCCAACTGGAAATTGAGCAGGCTATTATTACAATTGCTGAAGTGCAACTAAGCACCAATGAAGAAGGCAAAGCAGTAATAGAACTGGAGAATGGAACCTATACTTATGAAGTAGCAGCAAATGGATTTGCTACTTATAATGATGCCATTACCATCGACGGTGGCCCTCAACAAATTACGGTAACAATGCTACCAACCTATATCGATGAAAATGAAACCGTTTCCATTCAGATTTTCCCGAATCCGGCAAACGATTACCTAAAAGTATTAAGTAATTATCCAATAGAACAATTGCAACTTATTTCCATTGATGGGAAAACCATGATTTACCCCACAATTGAATCACAAACTGTTAATTTGCAGGGTATTAATAAAGGGTATTACCTGTTGATGATTACCAGACATGACACAACACTGGTAAAACCAATTATAATAAAATAAAACAGCCCATTGAATTTATAAACTCCGGATCAATTTGTATCCGGAGTTTTTCAAATAACTTCAATTTCATGGCGTATTCAAGAAAAATTGGTACGTTTCATAATTACGCTAAATAAATGGATAGGTAAAAGTTATATTTGTTTTAGTCATAATCAAAACAAACCGTATTTACAGACTTAAAATACCTTTTTCACTTATAAAAATAACAACACAATGAGTATCCACCTTCAGAATCCTGATGCAATTGCAATGGAACTGAAATTAAAAACCGAGTCTTATGTCAATAAAGCAATGTACTTTAAAAACAGCTGCACTTTTCATTCTTATTGGTTTTATGCTATTCAGCGGATGCAACAGCAAGAATAATTTCCAATGGTCAAAAATTGAAATTCCAACAGCATTACAACAAAACCCTGAAGCAGTATCCTATATTGAAGAGATGGAAACACTGGCGGCCGATTTTAATAAAAGGGTGCATAAAGTAATGGAACTTACAGGTGGTAACGACATTAATAGCAATGAGGAATTGAGCACCAGAAAAACCATTCAGTTGGCAACCCAAGCACTGAAAATGAGCCAAACAAGTTCCAAAATGGAAGAACTAAAAGCCATAAGAACTGAGCTTGAGCAAACTCTGGAAGTAGAACAACAGTTGGCTTTTGCTAAAGTTATGAATCAAATTGAATTACAAATGGGCGAGCTTGACCAAAAGCTCGTGGGTATTTCTGATGAGAAATTGACGGAATACCAAAAACAAAAAGAAGTAGAACAGGCTGAGGCTGATAGCATAAACACCTTACATGGCGAAACTTTAGCTGATTTACCGGAAAGCGAAGAAATACTTAATGAAGAATATATTGAGGATGAAAACCAAAGTAGTGCCACTCCTACCGAAACAATACTGTTCTTTACCCTATTTATAGGTGTAGTTATGCTTATGGCCTACCAGTTTATTAAACGATTTAAAAACAAATTGCAAAACATGGGTCATGACTTTTTAACCATGAAAGATACCGTTAAAAAACTATCAGACAATCCATCATCAGTATTGGGTGAAAACAAAGAATTGACAAATGATGAAAAAGAATCAATAAATAAACTCAACAATCTTCTAAACAAATAATTATATTTATTGAGAATTCATTAACTAAACTAACTATATAAAACACTGTTATGAGCACAACAATTTTAATAATTATTGGAGGATTGGTACTTTTAGTACTTATAATCATTGGCATGTACAACAGCCTGGTACGTGCCCGTAACGAAGTCGACAATGCATTTGGAGGCATGGATGTGCAATTAAAAAAACGCTACGACTTAATTCCAAATCTGGTAGCTACGGTTAAGCAATATGCAAGTCACGAAAAAGAATTGCTCGAAAAAGTTACCGAAATGCGCAGTAAAGCAACCAGTGGTACACTTAGTTCCGACGAAAAAGTTATTTTAGATAACCAAATATCAGCAGGTATGAAAGGCATTATGGTGGCCGTTGAAAACTACCCGGATCTTAAAGCCAATGAAAACTTTATAAATCTGCAACGAACCTTAAACGAGATAGAATCGCAAATATCCGCCGCACGCCGCACCTATAACGCCGTAATAACCGATTTTAATAACGCCATTCAGGTGTTTCCGAAAAGCATAATTGCCGGCATGATGCACCTAAAACGTAAGGAAGTATTCGTAATTCCTGAAACCGAACGCCAGAATGTGGATGTAAAAAGTTTGTTTTAATAGCGCTGACAAGCTATCCACCTTTCTTATCAATATAGTATTTATAATTCCGGAATAATAAACGGGATTTAATAAGCAATAAAAAGATGGAATCAATAGAAAAATTAAAAACTATTTACAATAATGAGCTGAAGGGACAATTGTCTGACATGGAGAAGCTACGTAAAACAATTAAGCGGAATTGGTTAGGGGCTTCAGCTTTAATCCTTATTACATTTATTGGATACCAGGCAGTAGATTCGGAGGTTTCAGTACTAATTATTGCATTGGTAGGAATTATTGCTATTATTTTTTTATTTGTTCGCGGTATAAAAAAATATTTTGATTACCGAAAACAATTCAAAAAAGAGGTGGTTTCGCGCATTATAAACTTAATAAATACTGATTTTCAATACTTTCCTGACAGCTATACTTCCGAAGGCTTTTTCTTACAAAGCCGTCTTTTTAACCAAAAACCCGACAGATATCGCGGCGATGATTTAGTGACGGGAAAAATTGAAAAAACAGATTTTGAATTTTCTGAAATTAAAGCCGAATACAAAACCGAGACTACCAAAGATGGAAAAAGACAAACGGAATGGCACGTCATTTTCAACGGGTTGTTTTTTCATGCCGATTTTAATAAGCACCTACAGGGAACAACATTTGTATTGCCCGACACAGCTGAAAAACTGCTGGGGAAATTTGGACAGAAATTACAAAAAATGAGTTCCCGGGGCGAATTGGTAAAACTTGAAAATCCGGAATTTGAAAAAGCTTTTGTAGTTTACAGCAGTAGCCAGAACGAAGCCCGCTATATTCTCACCCCGGTAATGATGGAAGCCTTGGTTGACATGAAAAAGAGGTATAAACGCAAAATGCACTTTTCTTTTATTGGCGAGCGTGTTTATTGCGCGGTATCGTACAATAAAGGTTTGTTTGAACCACGCATCCTTAAATCGGGAGTTAATTTTGACGATGTAACTGAAATGTACCACATGTTCGGTCTTATTGAAACAATCATCAACCAAATGAATTTAAATACCAGAATCTGGACAAAAGAATAACTTAACCCAATCAAAGTTAAAAAACGCCTATTGCACATTATAATTACTCCATCTACCAACAAAATAAAAGATACTTAAAATTAATAACAATTTAAATCTTTAGTTATGAATCGCTTAATATTTTTATTATTCTCATTGGCTTTTACTATTCAAGCATTGGCCCAATTACCAAATCTTAAAAAAGTTGTGCAAAAAACTGAGAGTGTCGCTTCAAAAATGAAAACACAACAAATTTTATCAGATATTACTACAGGAACTTTTACTGATGAGCGCGATGGCACAACCTACAAAACAGTAACAATAAATGGTCAGGTATGGATGGCTGAGAACTTACGCTACAAAACTGATAATTGTATTTCGTATGAAAACCAAATGGACACCGACAAATATGGCTATTTATATTCCTATCAGGAAGCATTAAAAGTTTGCCCTGATGGATGGACGCTTGCACCAGAAGAAGAGGCCTGGTCGGAAGTAAGAAAGCTTATAGGCGTAGCTCCTGAAGTGGGACCTGCATTCAAGGATAAAGATGCCTGGAAGCAATTTAAAAGCAAAAAAAACAACAACAAAACACAATTGTCTGTATTACCTGGAGGTAAATATTCTTCAAAATCTAACACATTTGAATATGTGGGTAAAAGAGCATACCTATGGACTTCAAATAACTATGAAGGTGAGGGATGGGCTGTAATTTTTTATTTTGATAAAGATAACCTACACTTTGAACATTTCAATTCATCAAATAGTGCATCAGTAAGGTGTGTAAAAAACTAATGCGCCACATTATAATTTGTTAAAAACATAAAAAGAGGCTGCATTTTTTTTACGGCCTCTTTTTTATCTGTAAAACTTCAATATTTATCGTTTCTCACAAAAAGAATATCTTCATTTCAACAACTAAAACTATTTACCTGACAATAATACGCTTATTTCCACTATACTCTTTTAAATATCCAATCTCTTCAGCAAAAAGATTATTTGTTTTTAGAATTTGCTCAATTTCCTTTGATGCTTCCGCTTCCACAGCTATCAATAATCCCCCACTGGTTTGCGGATCAGCCAGAATCCATTTCCAGTCATCGTTAGCCAATTGGACCTTATCGCCATAACTTTCCAGATTGCGCTTGGTACCACCCGGAATGCATCCCTGGGCAATGTAATCCAAAGCAGGTTCCATAACAGGAATTTTATTATAATTTAATTCAGCTTCCAGGTTACTGCCCTCACACATCTCGAGCAGGTGACCCAATAAACCAAAACCGGTTACGTCGGTAACTGCTTTTACCGAACGCAAAGGAGCCAGTTGACTACCAATCTGATTCAAAATCAGCATGGTATCGGGAGCCAGTGTTTCATGTTCGGGTTTTAACTTACCTTCTTTTTGTGCCGTGCTTAATGCGCCTATTCCCAAGGGTTTGGTCAAATATAATTTACATCCTGCCTCAGCTCCATCATTTCGTTTTAGATGCTCAAGCGAAACCATTCCGGTAACTGCCAGACCAAAAAGTGGTTCCGGATTGTCGATGCTGTGTCCGCCAGCCAGGGGAATTCCGGCTCTTCGGCAAACCTCACGGCCGCCTTCAATTACCTGATTGGCTACCGACGATGGAATTTTGTTCACCGGCCAGCCTAAAATGGCAATGGCCATTAGTGGTGTTCCGCCCATGGCATACACATCGCTGATGGCATTGGTGGCGGCTATTTGTCCAAAGGTAAACGGATCGTCAACAATGGGAAGAAAAAAATCAGTCGTACTGATGATTCCCTTTCCGTCACCGATATCATAAACAGCAGCATCATCGCGGGTATCGATACCTACCAGCAGGTTTTCGGTAAAAACCGGTTCCAGGTTTGTTTTGAGTATGGTTGTCAGTTCACGGGGCGATATTTTGCATCCGCAGCCAGCACCATGACTGTATTGGGTAAGTTTAAACGCTTCCATAAATACTAATTTTGGCGCAAAGGTAATTACTAAAAGTTTAGAGTCGGATTAAATACAGAAAAAATAAAGGATAAGTTGAAAGGTTGAAGTTCCATTATTTCAATGTATAGATTGGGTCAAATTCTAGAAATCAATTGAAAGCACTTTTGATAATCCAAGGCGTATTTCATCCATAATAGATTCTGATAATTCTCCTATTTGTTTAACAAACCTGTCTTGTGAAACGGAACGTATCTGAAAACAGTCTGCCGCAGAATCTTTTGCTAAATTATTTTTGGCGTTTGGCTCAATTTTTATCATCCAGGGAGCAATCTCATATCGATCCTTCCAATCAGTAATTGGGACAATTATTTTTAGAGGGAGTTTTCCTAAAGAATTATCATTTACAATAATTGCTGGACGGGTCTTTTTTATCTCCGAACCAACTGTTGGGTCAAGATTAATTAACCAAATTTCATTTTGTTTCATAAAAATCAACAAAATCGAGTTCGGTAAAAGCGGTCAGTTCTTTATCTGTTTTGTATGCTGCAATTAATGTATCAGCAGCTTCTTTCATTTTATTTTTATCTTCTTGAGCCCTTATTGATTGAATGGCTTTCTCAACAATATACATCCTTTTTGAAATAGGCAATCTTTGAATTTCTTTTATTAAATCATTTGTTCTCATGTCAGTACAATTTGTTTTGCAAGATACAAAAAAATCAGCAGCCCATTTATTCTAACACTCTTAATTCATGCATACGAGTTACTACCATGCATTCCTGCCCTTCTGTGACTCCTTGCGCATAATAAAACGATGACCTTGGAACTATTCATCAAAGATTAGCATCCTATTTTTTGCTGTGTAAGTTTCTTTTTACGGCACGAAATTATTTTTTCCACGGCACGAAAATATTATTTCCACCGCACAAAATTATTTTTTCCACGGCACGAGATTTCCTATCCCTGTTTATAAGCTTTCCAGCTCCTGGTAAAAATCCGGAAAAATACAAACCGCATTCAATCAGGTAGGAATCAGAAAAACAAAAAGACCGGGGAGTTCCACATAAAAAAAATAACAACTTGTATTACCTTTGCGCCATTTTAGAGCAAACTATGAGTCACACCAACAATAAAATACAGGGATATATCATCCGACTGCTGTTTCTCTTAACCTACGCAGCATTAGCTTCGTGGCTCAGTTATTTCTATATTTATCTGAAGGAAGTACCCCAGCTCAACACGCTTCAGATAGGAATTATAGCCGGATTTCAACAGTTCAACACCGTATTTGTGGTTCCAATCTGGGGATTGTTATCCGATAAGTTTGGACGCAAAAGAATGTTGTTAACCTCAGTTGGAATGACACTCTTACTGATTCCCGGATTTTTACTTTGGGACGGTCCGCTGGGATTCACCCTGTTTATGATTCTGCTCACCTTGTTCTATAACCCCATTATGAGTCTGCTCGATACGGTAGCCCTCGATTACGAAGAACAAAGCGGTGGAAAAACTTCGTTCGGACAAATCAGGCTTTTTGCCAGTCTGGGCTGGGCCAGTTCGTCGCTGCTTACCGGTATGTTTATCGACAAGGAGCACCTTTCTTATATTTTCCTTATTGCTCCCTTATTGCTGCTTGCAATGTGGAGTGTTATGCTGGCTTTTTATCGTCCGTTAAAAGTAACCAAAAGCCTGAGTTCGCTTAAGCCTGTAGTAATAAAACACTTATTGCAGGCTGAACGCAAATTATTGTTGTTTCTTTTACTGATATTCCTTTACAGTGTTTTTACTGCGCCGGTTTACCTGATTATCAACGTGTATTATCACGAGTTGGGAGCTCCCAACTCAATTATCGGGCTGGCTTTTGCTGTGCAGGCCCTCAGCGAATTGCCTTTTTTCTTTTTCGGAAAAAAACTGATCGACCGATTTGGTGCATCTCGGATCTTTTTATTTACTATGACAGCTACGGCTGTACGCATGTTGGCTTACGGTTTTACATCGAACCCTGAAGTAGCGGTTGGAATTGGGGTAATTCATGGCATCAGCATTGGTTTATTTTTTGTGTCGATAGTTGCCTTTGTTCATGCCATTGTTCCGGCTCAACTTCGCTCAACAGGCCAATCGCTTATTCATACCTTTTATGCCGGAGGAGTAGCCTTTGGGAATATCTTTACCGGCTTACTCGACAACTTTATTTCAGTAAAAACTACCATGTGGATTAACGGAACGGTAGTGCTGGTATTGGTTACTGTTGTAATTATATACACGCGTTCACCACTTTACATCAAACACCAAAACAGTTAACCGCGAGCCAGGGCATCATCAATTAGTTTGGAATAGAATTCGGTTATTTTAAGGCCATAAGCTGCTACCTGCTGGGGAACAATGCTTTCTCGACTCATTCCCGGAACGGTGTTAATCTCCATAAAATAAAACACCCCGTTTCGTAACAGGTAATCGATGCGCACCACGCCATGACAACCCAACAAATCGTAGATTTTTGAAGAAAGCTGCTGGCATTCGAGGGTTTCAGCTTCTGAAAGTCGGGCTGGAGTAATTTCGTCGGTAACCCCTTGAGTATATTTGGCTTCAAAGTCGAAGAATTCATTTTTACTAACAATCTCAGTAATGGGTAAAACCAACGATTCGCTAGCCGACTTAAATACTCCGCAGGTAAATTCACCTCCCTGTATAAACTCCTCAATAATTACTTCATTGTCTTCTTCAAAGGCTTTTTCGATAGCAGGAACCAATTGGTCGGTTGTTTTTACCTTGGTTACTCCAAAGCTGGAGCCCCCGTTATTGGGTTTTACAAACAGTGGTAAGCCCAGGTTTTTAAGAATATCTGTTGCCTGATAAGGCCTATTCTTGCGAATTAAAACCGCCGAAGCTGTTGGAATCTGATAGGCTTTCAGGTATTGTTTGGTAGCAAACTTGTTAAAGGTTAAGGACGACACAAAAACATTGCAGGTGGTAACCGGAATCTCAAGCATCTCGAAATAAGCCTGCAATTTTCCATCTTCGCCGGGTGTTCCATGAATGGCCATAAAAACGGCATCGAATGTTACTTTTCGTCCGTTCACAATAAAGCTGAAATCGTCTTTATCGATGGGAACGTCTTTACCCACCAATTTAGCTACCCAACGACTTTTATTAATGAGCACGGTAAATACTTCGAACCGCTTTTTATCGATAACCTGTGCTATTTGTTCAGCACTGCGTAACGAAATCACTTCTTCTTTTGAATATCCGCCACAAACTACGGCAATGGTTTTCATGTACTAAAAATTTATAGATATAAGCTTAAACTGCGTGCCAAATTATTGAATTTATCGGAATGTGATACCAGACTCGCTCCTTTTATTTATCAAGAATTGTTCAACAAGAAGCTTTCTGGTAACTATGCCAATAGCTTATTTCAACTCCAGGGCAAGTTGATAATAGTTATTGGTTTCACCAATTACCTTGTACTCGCGATAATAAGATTCACTCCAGTCTTTTAGCGCCTTAAACTCGTGCATGGGCACATTGAACTCATCAAAGATTAACAAATCACCACTATTAAGTAAAGGTGACAAGGTTGTTAAAACAAATAAGGTGGATGAATACAAATCAGCATCCAAATGAATTACTTTCCTTTTGCCGGATGGGTAATTTTTAAGAAAATCGAATAAGGTTTGTTGAAAAACACCCTGATAAAACGAACAGCGTGGATCGTCAATTTTCGGGATTTCATTTCCGTTCGACATATCGCCTTTCTTAAAAGGGCCCCAGTCCTCGGGTAAACCGGTAAAGGTGTCGAAACCATAAAAACGCGATTCAGGATTACTCAGGTGCTGAGCCCACCATTTAAACGAAGTACCTTTAGCCACACCAAATTCCAGGTAATCAACCGCTTCATCTTCCAGTATATTAGTTATTAAAAACTGGTACAAATCAAAACGACGGCTATAATCGAAGGTTTTACTGGGAAATAAAGAAAATTTTAGCTCCCGGTTTTTTGAAATCCATCGCGACAGCAGTCCCAAATGTCCAAGAAAGATTAAGTATCGAGCGGGTAACAGCCGATGAATTCCAAACCAATACAAATAATACTTTAGTTTGCGGATAAGGGTAAACTTTTGGTTCATATGTGCTATCTAAGTTGCAAATTGATGCCGCAAGATAGTTTTTCTTTAAAAGCTTAGCAAACGATTTTTTACCCCATATACTGTAAGTTTGGGTTAATGAACCATCGGATTTTTTAGTTTCTTTGCATCATGAAAAAGAAAGTAGCACCGGGCAGCATTAATAACAAGAAGGCCAGGCACCTTTATCATATTCTGGATACCTATACGGCAGGAATCCAGCTAATTG
This sequence comes from Salinivirgaceae bacterium, assembly GCA_050251815.1. Taxonomy (GTDB): domain Bacteria; phylum Bacteroidota; class Bacteroidia; order Bacteroidales; family SZUA-534; genus GWE2-40-63. Next base: position 13,030 of record JBFWMB010000094.1, read on the forward strand.
GCGATGATGTAAAACTTATACGCAAGGGAAAGGCCGGTATTACAGAATCGTACGGACAATTTATTAAGCGGGAACTTTACCTTACCAACATGCATTTGGCCGAACGCGAAAACGACCGGCTGGTTATGCCCAAAAACAAAACCATGCGCAAGTTATTGCTCAACCGGCGCGAATTAAATAAATGGGAAAAGCGCGTGGTTGAGAAAGGTGTTTCGCTGGTTCCGCTGTCGCTGTTTTTTAACAACGACGGACGCGTTAAAGTTGAAATTGCCCTGGTAAAAGGCAAGCGTGAATACGATAAAAGGCAAACCCTAAAAAATGAAGAAAGCAAACGCGAATTAAGCCGGGTTAAGAAAAAATATCAAAATCAAATTCGTTAACGACAAATTCCTCGCGGAACGCAATCAAAATTCTTATTGCTCCGCTTCCATTAATCGATGCAAATGACAAAATAAAAGTTCGCCTGTTTGTTCGTTGCGCAAATGCATACCATTACCCTCGCAATAAGAATAAAACTCACACTGAGCGCAGGCTCCGGTTTTGGTCCAGCTTCGATCACGAAATATTTGATAGCGATTTTGCCATACTTCAGCAAAATTATCCTTATAAATATTTCCCTGAATAAAGTTCTCGCGCAGATTTGGACAAGCCGAAATAGAACCGTCGGCCAGCACCGAAGCTATATTAATACCCGCCCTGCAAAAGAAAAAATTATCGCGTACCTGACCTTCGTAAGAACCCAGAAATCCTTCGCAACCGTAACTTAAATCAATTCGCCCCTCACTGCGGGTTTGTTTTATAAATTCAAATAATGCTTTAAATTCTTTGGGATTTAGCTGAAGTTCTTTTTCCTGAGCAGCCCGCCCGATGGGAAAAATGGTAAAAAGCCTCCAGGCCTTTACTCCGATATCGATCAAAAGTGTTTTTAATGTATTTAATTCATTTATATTCCGCTGATTCACACAGGTAACCACATCGTAAGCCAAATCGGGAACCTGAACTACATTTTTAATGGCAGCCAGCGCTTTTTCATATCCTTTGGGATTTCCTCTTAACCAATTGTGCGACCCGGCTAAACCATCGAGGCTGATGGTAATGGAACGCAAACCCGAATCGAGCAACGATTGAAGCCGCTCCTGAGACAGAAGCATACCATTGCTTACCATTCCCCAGGGAAAGCCTCGTGAATAAAGTTGCAGGCCTATTTGCTCCAAATCTTTTCGGAGTAGGGCTTCGCCACCGGTAAGTACAATGGTTGTTTTATTGGGATTTACGAGGGAGCCCAATTCATCGAGGGCTCGTAAAAAATCAGCGGCAGGCATATCGCTTTGACGGGCATCCTTCTTACAATCGGAACCACAATGCAGGCAATTCAAATTACACCGTAAAGTACATTCCCACAGAATATAATTCAGTTGATGAATTTTAGTCTCATTCTTTTTAAAAGCTGAAAATAGCTTAAGTGCCAGGCTTTTTCGTAATCCAATTTTGCTTACGCTCATTCTTCAGGCTCCAGATTCAGATTCAACTCCAAACTGGTTTCACCTTGATACCAACTACCGTCACCATTGGTAAACTGGGGGTCTTTAAATTCCACCAGCGTGTCTTTTGGCTGAAATTGACCACCGTTTGCTGCTCCGTCGATATCTTTAAACTGAATAACAAACGATTGATCGGCCGGAAAACTTACCTGAGATAAAGAAAAACGACCTTCGCTATCGGTTTGGGTTGAATCGCCTTGCATAAGCACTTTTATATCCTGAATGGCTCTGTTGGTTAAAAGATCGGTAACCTTACCATTTACCTTAAAAGTTGCCGAAGGAGAACCGTATTCATCTTTTGGTTCAACAATGGTACAGTTTGAAAAGCCCAGCATTGATAATAATGCCGTTAGAATCAGGTTGTAGGTACTCAGAAATTTGCGTTCAAAGCGTTTCATATCGATTGGTTTGGTGAATCGCCAATAAAATTAACAAATAAAACCTGAATACTCAACTATCAACTTATTTAATCTCAATTTTCCTTCAGGTTGTTACCAAATCGCGGCTTTTTAAACTTTTTAAAGTGGCATGTTTTCCAATTTCAACCAGTTCGGCTGCCCGGTAAAAATCGAAAATCCCGCAAACATACCCGAAATTTCAATCATCAGTTCCGGTTCGTGATGTTTTAATAAAAGAAGTGCCGTATTGTGGGTCATCAAATTAATCGTTCTATTTATTACATCAAAATAACCCATGGTTTCTTCGGTTGAAGAACTCAGCGGATTGATTTTTTGAATATGGGCATAAAACTCGTTGAGTTTCTTTTGATAAACAGAATGGTTTTCTTCTTTTTCTTTTTTCGAAATTTTTGGTTTATCGATGGGAATATTGGCATTTACATCGACTGCAATAAGGCTGGACCCCTCGATATGTTTTACCCGGTTTATGGGAATGTTATTCATTACGCCTCCGTC
>JBFWMB010000095.1:0-15337 GCA_050251815.1 Salinivirgaceae bacterium
TAAGGTGCTCTTTGCAGCTATTCTCATCAGGAAACTGCTCGATAAATTTGATTATATTCACATCAAAAGTTTTTTGATAAGATATACATTTTTTCTTAACTGGCATAATCGCGACGAATCAAATTAAGTTTTATGGATTCCCTATTTTGAATTCGTTATTTCTTTATTTGTTGTAAAAATAATTGGAAAATGCAGTTCGATAAAAAACCACAGATTAGTTATTCAATAATTAAGCAAGGGTTACTGGTTTAAAGTTTTTCAATAAGCCAGTCGGGCCGGTAAAGGTTTTTATGTTCACCGTATTCATAAGTAATTTCTTTTCCGGTAATTTTGTAGGTACATTTTTCGCCATAAATTCTCGAAAAATAGATGTGCGATTCTTCACCTTCTTCGTTTACCATGATTAAATGCGCCAGGTTTTTGTTCTTAATATCCGACAGGTTCCGATGGCAAATGGGGCACGAGAATGTTACTTTATTTCCTTCAACTATGGTAAAGTCTTCGCTGAACGATGAGGTGTAATCGCCCAAATCGCCTTTCAACATGACAATACCTTTCAGTCCGGTACGGGTTTTTCCCGCTAAGATAATCAGCGAATTAATGTTAAGGCTGTTCCGGCATTTGGGGCAAAGATACTTTGTCTTCATTTTTTAAAGTTTTAGGTTTAGTTTTAGTGGGTAAAAAGTACAAAAAGAATCTGTACCAGTCAATACTTCCGGTAAATCTTATTAAAACAGCCTGTTTTTAGAGCACGGTAAAACGGCTAAAACCATAGAAACCATTCAGGATCGGTGTATCGGTTCAGGTGATCGCCATAGCGTTCGGTAATTTCTTTTTCCTCGATTTTACAGGTGCATTTCTCACCATAAATCTGCGAAAAAACAATATAAAACTCTTTTCCGTCTTCATTTATCATGATAAATTTTGCCAGGTTTTGGTTTTTAGCATGGCTTAAACTGTGATGACAAATGGGACAAAGCATTTTTACCTTATCGCCTTCCAAAATAGTAAAATCAGCACTAAACTTACTCTCGTAGTTTCCTAGGGTAGTGTGTAACATTACAATGCCTTTTTGTCCAAGGTCATTTTTTGCGATCAGCACAATGTCTTCATTTACATTAATGCTGTTTCGGCATTCGGGGCAAATAAACGTTGTTTCCATCGCTGCAATTTTTAAAGATTCAGGTATGATAAAAGCAAGGTAAGTTACAAAAAAAAAGCACGGTAATCAATAGTTTGACCCGTGCCTGAAAACTGCCTGCTGTGCTTAGCCTAATGCAGAATAATTTCCCTTCCAAAGGGGGTTAATGCCAGTGAGGCCAGTTTAAAGTGTTGTGTGGCAAAAGGAATCCCAATAATTGTTATCCCGAAAATAATTCCAAAAATCAAATGGGTCAGGCAAATCCAGATTCCGCCAATTAAAAACCATAAAATATTCATTAGGGTAGAAAGACAACCCGGATTTCCCGGTTTAATTTTTATTTCGGCTCCAAAAGGCCAAAGTGCCAGCATTCCCAGTTTCAGGGTTTGCAGAGCAAAAGGAATTCCAATAATGGTTATAAAAAGTGGAATACTGGCTATAAAGTATTCCAAAGCAGTAAATACCCCGCCAAATACCAGCCAGATAATATTTCCCAATGTTTTCATGGTTTTTAGTATAAGGTAAAAAAAAACACACCCCTGGATTCTTACCGTGCAATTACCAGGGGTGAGTCAGGTTCAAAAAATTAGCTTTTCTTATTGGTTTCTTTAAAAACAGAAGTAGCCGTGGCAATAACACCCGAAATATCGGCCATATTTTGGGGAATTATCATGGTATTGTTGGTTCCGGCCAGTTTACCGAATTCCATCAGGTATTGCTCGGCAATACGCAGGTTTACCGCATCGATACCGTTTTTAGAGCCAATGGCCTCGGCAATAGCACGAATACCGTTTGCGGTAGCCGTGGCTATCGATTCAATCTCGGCAGCCTTACCCATGGCTTCGTTTATGCGTTTTTGCTTTTCACCTTCCGATGTGGCAATCAATTCCTGTTTGGCTCCTTCGGCTACATTTATTTTCGATTGTTTTTCGCCTTCCGATTCGGCAATAACAGCACGTTTGCTTCGCTCGGCCCGCATTTGTTTTTCCATGGCATCTTTAATGCTTTGTGGCGGAACAATGTTTTTAACCTCGTAGCGGGTAACCTTAACCCCCCAGGGGTCGCTGGCTTTGTCCACAGCATCTACAATCGAAACGTTAATGGTATCGCGTTCCTCAAAGGTTTTGTCCAGTTCCAGTTTACCAATAATGCTACGCATAGTGGTTTGCGCTATTTGAATAGAGGCAAAACGGTAATCGTCAATACCATAGGAGGCATTTTTTGGGTCGATAACCTGCAGGTAAAGAATACCGTCCACTTCAACCGAAATATTGTCGCGGGTAATGCAGGTTTGCGGTGCCACATCAATAGCCTGTTCCTTTAAGGTGTGCTTGTAGCTAATTTTATCGATAAAGGGAATCAGGATATGAAATCCGGCGTGAAGCGTGTTGTTGTATTTTCCCAGGCGTTCAACAATGTAGGCGCTGCGCTGGGGAACAATTTTGGCTGTTGATACAATCAGGATTAATACCAAAATGGCTATCCCTACTGAAATAATGATGGCTGATGTGTCCATGATGTTAGTTTTTTATGGGTTTAACAAAAAGTGTGATGCTGTTTTTGCGGATTATCTCCACCGGGGTACCGGCTTCAATACTTTCATCCGATTCGGCCTTCCAAAGTGCGCCTTTAAAAGTAACTTTTCCCGGATTCAACGGAGCAATGGCTTGTTCTACACGCGCCGTTTTTCCAATAAGTTCCTCATCGTCGGTTTCTTCAGGACCTGTTTTTTCTTGAAAGAATCTGCGTTTGAACCAGCGTCGTAAGCCAACCAGGGCAATTACCGAAGCAAGGGCAAAAACCAGAATCTGTGTGCCTACCGACCAGTCGAAGGCCAGGCTAAGCAGCGCAGTTACCCAGGCACCAATTCCAAGGAAAATGAGTATTAATCCGGGAACGGTTAATTCCAAAAGGGCAAAGAGCAAACCAATTAAAAACCAGACTACCGCTGGGTTTTTAAGAAATTCAAAAGTATCCATGTTTATAGGTTTTGTTAATTATTTTTGGTTTCAAACAGTTTTATGACGACACAAGTTACTAAAAGTTACCCAAACGCAGGAGACTCCTAAAAGAATAATTTACTTGCACTCGGTGAACAAACTTTTGGCGCTGTTTTAAAGTTATTTGTGTATCTTTGGTAAACTAAATGGATGTCTTATAATTAGCGATAGATGCGCTAAAGCTGGTCAGTAGGTCTTTCCATCAATAAACCGCCGCCTTAAATTTCACCCGCTTTTTAATAAAACAGGCATCCACAGCCAATTATAACCTACCTTTAATTAAAATACCCAGCCTGCTAAGTTCACTTTTCAAACCATGTTTTAGCAACAACCCAAATACCGGGGTAAAATCAAAAAAGCAAACAGAAAGATATGGTTTAACTTGCCTTAGAAAATTATTGCTTTTGTAAATTCGAAATTGATATTTTCCCTTTTCCTTTGTTTAATAGCACTATCCATTGTGTCAGACCAAACCTGATGTTACCCTTTACACCGAACGCTGGCTGTTGGGTTTGAGAATAAAAAAAAATCCCGGCCTGTTTAACAGGTCGGGACTTTTTATTTATCGTAAACTATTAAAACATAATTCCAATACTGGCCAGGAACTGACTTTGACGTTGGTCGGTGTTGTACGAATAATCACCTAAAGTAATGCTGTCGCCCAATTTGCTTAACGGAAATTCGTAACGAACATCCAGGGTGACTTTTTTAAGTATATCAAGACCCACACCGGCTTGTCCGCCAAAAGTAGCTTTTTGGGTAACTGCGGTAAAACTGTCAAGCATCTGATTTATTTCATCTGAAGCCGATTCATCGGCATTGTTGCCCAGTTTAAAACTGGCTACTGGTCCACCATACAAGCGGGCCGGGCCTAATTTTACCCCTACCATTACCGGAATATCAAAATTGGTATATTTAATACTTGCCGACGATTCTGCAACATCACTGTAAAGATCGGCCAAAGGTTTTTTAATGTTGATGGTGGTGTTGGTTTGTGAGAAGATTAACTCGGGTTGAATAAAAATACCCAACAGTTTAACCCGGGCAAAAGCCCCAAAGTGATAGCCCATATCGTACGATGCGGGTTCAAAAGCCAGGTTGGCCACCACATTCAATGCCAGCGGGTTTATTTCAGCGGCTGTTCCATCACCATCCAGGTCAACAAATAAGCTGCCTTCGTTGGTTCCACCAGGCAAATAACTGTCTTTAATCGATACTTTAGGGTCGATGCTAAAATCATCAAAACTAACTTTTGATGAGTTTACCCCACCCTTAATACCCCAGGTAAAAATCTGGCTGTATGACATATGAGCTATAAAGATAACGCTCAGGATTAAGATCAATTTTTTCATAAATCAAGTTTTAAGTTAAACAAAGTATGTAAAGTTAATATTATTTCGAAACATGCAAATTCCTTTGGCATTTTAAGTAATTTCAATGGTTTCACCCAGGTAACGGGGTTGTTTGTTAAAAATTAAATCAAGCATCAGTTTGATGCGTGCCAGCTTTTCGCGCAGCATGATTTTTCTTCCATAATGTTTGGGCACATCCTTAGCATTATAGCCAATCAATTGCATTTGATTCCTTTGACCCACAAAAATGGCTCTTTCGTTATGAAACTTTTGCGAAATTACAGTCAAATGGGTTTCACCAAAAACTTTCTTGGCCCGGATAACCGAATCCCAGGTACGAAATCCGGCATAATCAAGAAATATCTTTTCAGCCGGAATGCCTGCAGCAATCAAATCGTCTCTTATGGTGCGCGGTTCGTTGTATTCAATCTGGCCATTATCGCCACTTATCAGGATGAAATCAATCTTTTTATTTTCGTACAATTCAATGGCGGCTTCAATTCGGTACTGATAAAATAAATTCAAAGTTCCCTTTTTTATGTACTTGCTGGTTCCCAACAGCAAACCTACTCTATTATGTGGAATTTGGTCGATTGAATTGTACAATTGCTTTTTGCTCTGCCATTTTATAGCTATATCGGGAGCAAAAAAAGCGAAAAATAGAAATCCAATTAGTACCAGTATAAATGCGATGACTCGTTGCGACATGTGTTAAAAATTTGCGGCCAAATTATTTATTTAAACGTATGGATGGGTTTTTTGTCCTAAAAGTTGCGTAATTTAAAAATATTCTAAATAAGACAAAACCGGCATCATTTATTTTTTATATTTGTGCTTTAGTGAAATTGAATTGCAGTGTCCAATGAAATTAGTACCCATATTTATTCTGCTTTTTTCTTATGTTAATTTGCTGGGGCAGATGCAAAAAACACTTACGTTCGATAACTTCAATGCACCTCCGTTTCGCATCCTTAACCAGGGTACAAATTCCCTTCAGGCTACCTTTGGGTTCAGTCAGCTATCTTTTTCCGAAGTTGAAACGGCTTCAGAACGTTTTGTATCACTTCAGGTCAATGGTTTTGGAAAAACCTATGAACCGGGTGCGCCCGATTTACCCTATTATATTCAACTCATCGCGGTTCCCAAAGAGGTGAAGCTTCAACTCGAATTGGGTTCACAAACAGAACAAACACTGGCTTTGAACGCTCAGCAAATTTCTTACCCCATTGTTCCGGCCGTAGCCTCAGTTTCCAAATCAGACGAAACCGGGGAAAAGTATTTAAAGGGAAAAGCCTACCGGACGAATGAGTTTACTAAAACTCCTGTGGTTCAACTTAAAGAAGCAGGCATCATGCGGAATACCCGCATTTATGAACTTACTTACCACCCTTTTTTATACAATGCAGTAAGCAATGAATTAATAATCAGAAATAGGGTAGGCGTTGAGCTTCGTTACGATAAATCCATACAAGAAGCCCAATCCTGGAATTTTACCCATCCGCTAAAATCAGCAACTGTCGGTAATGCTTTGTCAGCATCCGAAAACCAGCGCGAGGTTTATGTAATGGTAGCTCCCTTAAATTTTGAGGCTTCCTTGCAGAAGTTTATTCAATGGAAAACACAACAGGGTTTTCAGGTAATTGAAGGTTACATTGGGCGCGAAATTGAAACAAACACCACCAGTAGTATAAAGAATTTTCTTGAACCCTTGTACACAAATCCCCAACCGGGAATGGCGCAAAGCTCTTATTTGCTTATTGTGGGCGATGTAAGTGAGGTTACGGCCTGGAATGGGGTAACCGCTACCCATGCTACCGATTTGTATTATGCCGAATACACCGGCGATTTTTTTCCTGATATACAATACGGGCGTTTTTCGGTAAGCACCAACGAACAATTGCAGGCCGTAATTGCCAAAACAATCTTTGTGGAGCAGGGAGCAGGCTCCGAAGGAACTTACCAGAACAGGCATTTGTTAATCAGCGGGGTCGATTCAAGATATGCCCCGGCCTATGGAAACGGAGCGTTGAATTATTATTTAAGCAATTACGCTACCACGGTTTTTGGCATTGAACCGACTTATTATTTGTATGGTTCCGGCTCTCTACTAACATCAGACAGCCCTCAGGCAAAACAGGACATACTCAATCATTTCAATCAGGGAGTGGGTTATGCGTATTACACGGCGCATTGCGATGCCCTGGGTTGGAACGATCCGGAATTTCTTTTGGCAGATATTCCTTCGCTTGATAATTCAGGTTATTATCCACTGATGATTGGAAATTGTTGCCAATCGTTAAAGTACAATGTTACCTCGTTTGGTGAGGAAATTGTTCGTGTTCCGGAAAAGGGTGCTGTTGCATACATTGGAGCCTCAAACGATTCGTACTGGGACGAAGATTATTTTTGGGCCGTTGGATTTATCGATAAAATTGTTTCAAATCCAGATTATGAAAACACCGGACTTGGTTCGTGGGATGCCTGGTTTCATAATCATAACGAAGCAATTGAACTGCATGCCCAGACAGCATCGCAACTTATTCATTCCGGAAATATGGCGGTTCAGGCTTCAACTTCCAATTTAAAGGATTATTACTGGGAAATTTATACCCTTATGGGCGATCCTTCGTTAATTCCCGCCAAATTTCGCTACCAAAAATTGCAGCTAAACTATAATCAGGTATTAAAAGTGGGTCAACAAACACTTCAGGTTAACACAACACCGGGAGCAAATATTACCCTTTTCGGGAACGATACCTTTTTAGGTTTTGCTAAAGCCGATGCAGCAGGAACAGCACAAATTTCCTTTAAAGCACTTACGCAAACTGATGATAATATAATTCGCTTAACAGCAACGCATCCGGAATATTTGCCCGTTATTGATTCCTTATCTTGTATTCCGGCCGATGGTCCTTATGTGATTCTCGATTCGATTCTTTGGGTCGATTCACTGGGAAATCCAATTACCTCAATTAATTATGGTGATAGTGCAGCCGTTTTGCTGCAATTTAAAAACCTTGGAAATCAAGACGCTGTTGACATTACTTTTCAGTTGGGTTCAACAAGTTCCTGGCTGACCAATTGGGCCGATTATACGGCAATCATTCCCGAAATTCAATCGGGTGCAGGCTTTACAACCTCGGAACCCATTCCTTTTACTGTGAGTAATTCCATTCCCAATAACGAATTACTGTATTTTGAAGGATGGGTGAGTCATGAGCCAAACCATGAGTCAGTTTTTGAATTTTCTACACCAGTTAATGCTCCGGTTCTTGCTTTACACGATTATCAAATCGACCAGTCGGGCAGTGGAAATCACAATGGTATTATCGATGCTGGAGAGTTATTTACTATGGATGTAGAATTTGTAAATACCGGACATGCCCAGGTAAGTAATACGCTCATTCAATGGACTTCGTCCAATGCTGATCATCTGAAAGTAATTGAATTCAACACGGCTTTGGGCGGTTATTCTATCGATTCATTGGTTCAGACACAGGTGGTTTTGCAGGGAGGAATCGATTTCTTTCCCGGAGAAAATGTTTCACTTAATTACCAGCTTTTGGCAGGAGAATCAGGGAATTACCAGTTTTCAGGTTCCATTCCGCTTATTTTAGGTCAGGAACCCGCTTTTGCAATGCAAAATTCCACCGATACCGTGGTTAATGCTTATTTCTACGATTCCGGCGGGCCCAATGGTGGCTATGGAAGACTGGATACGCTTACCCAAACTTTTATGCCTTACCACACGGGTGAAGGTTTGGCTGTCGATTTTCTTGAATTTGACGTAGAAAGTTCAACCACCGGATGTTTCGACCGATTGGAAATTTATGATGGGTTAACAGTTGAGGCTCCTCTGCTCGGAAGTTTTTGCAGTAACCATATAGTGGGGCAGGTGCAAAGCAGTAATGGTAAGGGAGCACTAACCTTCCGCTTTATCTCAGATAACAGCACTGAAAAGGCAGGTTGGGAGGCTCATTTATTTTCTTCGTCGCGGCATAGCCTTACTTTTGAACTTACCGATGGGGCTGAGGCTGAAATTTTAATGGATAAACGTTTACTGGTTGCCGATGCATCGGGGAAAGCCACTTTTGATTATACTTTAAGCGAGGGAGAAAAAAAATACACAATTACCAAAACAGGTTATTTTACCCAAAGCGGAAAACTGTCAAAACTCTCCAGTGATTCTACCGTTCACTTGGTTTTGGAAAAGTTGCCCGATGTTGAATTTACCATTCAGCATGCAGACACACCACTTGTAAATGTGCAAATTACTTTTGATGGCCGTACGTTGTACACCAATGAAAATGGAGGGGTAGTTTTTGAACAGGTTTTAAGCGGGACAAAAACTTATTTTGTTTCCTTAAACGGTTTTGTCGATGCCACGGGTGCAATAGTTGTGGAAAAGACAAACATTTCAAAAACTATAAATCTGGAACCCAAAACCTATAGGGTTAATTTCACGGTAAGCCATGGCGATTTTAACCTGGCCGATGCCTCAATTGCCATTTTTGATACCACACTTACTACCTCAATATATGGACAGGCTTCATTGAACGGAATTCTTCCGCAAACGGCCATTCCTTTTTCAGTTTCAAAGGATGGTTTTAACATGTACCAAAGTACCTTCGATGTGGTCGATACCGATGTTTCGATAACCATTGATCTAATACCCGTTGGAGTTTCTGAAGATTTTGCAAAAGGCTTAAAGGTTTATCCCAATCCGGTATTAAGTTCCGGCACACTTAATATTAGTACTGAACACGAAATCAATCAGCTTGTCATGTATAATTTTACCGGTATCAGGCTTTTCGATGAAAAAATTTCATCCAAAGAATTTGGGTTTAATGTAACCAAATATCCGCCGGGAATGTATATGCTCAAGATTCGCATAAACAACGAATGGTTTTACAGGAAAATACGGATTGAATAAGATATTTTCATTTTCTTGTAGTCAACAAAACTAATGATCACTGGTTAAGCAAGGGAAACAGAGATGTATAAAAATATATTTTTTGGATTATTCGTTTTACTCACAATTGGGGCAGCGGCACAGAACGCAAAACTTCAGTTTCGCGACATACCCATGCAGCAGATTCTCGAAAAGAAAAATCAACAAACGCAACGATTAACCATTAGTTTCCCTGAAGTTTCGTTCCAGCAGGTAGAAACCAACCGGGGCAATTTTAGTCAGATTGAAATACCCGGAACTTATCGTTCGGGCGCGGTGGGCGAGCCGCAATTGGTTAGTTTTAATAAGTTGTTGGTTGTTCCTGTCGATGCTGAAATATCCGTATCGGTAATCAGTTACCAAAGCAAAGAGTTTGATTTGGATCCGTTTACAAAAACCAATCGTTTACTTCCCTATCAGCCCAGTTATCGTAAAAGCGAGAATCCCGATGAAAAAGAATTACGGATTAACGAAACGGCCTATTCCCGAAATGTTTTTACGGAGCATGAAATGGCTACCGTAAACTATTTGGGGATTATGCGCGGACTAAGGCTCGTTCAGCTTTCGGTGAATCCCGTACAGTACAATCCGGGAAAAAACAAACTCAGGGTGCATAACCAAATAGTAATTGAACTTTCTACAAAAAATGGAAAGACTTTAGCCAACGAACAACTAGTAAAAACTATCCAATCGCCTTACTTTGATGCCTTGTTTCAGCAGGCCGGTTTAGCACCTGCAACAAAAAATCTTCCGTTCACGGTAAATAATCCGGTGCGTTATTTGGTGGTAACACCTCCGGAGTTTTTACCGGTTTTAGCTCCATTTATTAGATGGAAAACCCAAAAGGGATTTGAAATGGTAATCGGAAATACGGTAGAGATTGGAAGCAGTGCGAGTGAAATAAAAAGCTGGATTCAAACGCAATATGCCGATACTTTAAACGGAAAACCCGCTCCAACATTTTTGCTTTTGGTGGGCGATGTGGCACAGATTCCGGCATCGCAAAACGGAATACAAACCTTAAAAGCTACCGATTTGTATTATGCTTCGGTGGATGGGGACATGTTTCCAGAGATGTTTTACGGGCGCTTTTCGGCGCAGGATACCGCACAATTGCGCGTGATGCTTGATAAAACACTGAGGTACGAAAAATATCAGTTTGTTGACGATACTTATTTAAATCAGGCCACGTTAATTGCCGGTGCCGATGCAACCTGGAACCCAAAAGTAGCCCAACCCACCATTAATTACAGTACTGAAAACTATTTTAATGCATCACAGGGTTTCGATAAAGTAAATGCCTACTTAACAGATTATACCGGATGTTACAATACCGAGCAGATTGGTGTAGGCATTCTCAATTATACCGCGCATTGTTCGCAAACCAGTTGGTCGTCGCCGCTATTATCGGTAGCTACGGTTCAGAATTTTACCAATTCCGGAAAATACCCCATTGCTATTGGCAACTGTTGTACTTCGGGCGATTTTAGTATTTCAACCTGTATTGGTGAGGCTTTTTTGCGTGCTCCTTTAGGCGGTGCAGTGGCTTATTTGGGCAGCGTTCCCGATACCTATTGGTGGGAAGATTATTATTGGGCGGTGGGTGCTCATTATCCGGTCGATAATCAATACCCATCGGTCGATTCAAGTGGTACAGGAATTTACGATGCGCTGTTTATGCTCGACTATCAAAGTTTGGATGCCATTGTTTTTGCCGGAAACCTGGCTGTTACCGAAGCCATCAACCAGGCTTATCCTACCGATGTGGGTTCGCTGTATTATTGGGAAGCTTACCATTGTTTGGGCGATCCTTCGTTACAACCTTATTTAACCCAGGGAAAAGTACCCACGGTGGAACATGAAACAAACGTAAACTGGGGTTCGGGGGATTTGGAAGTATTAGCCAATGCAGGAGCTTTGGTAGCGCTGTCAAACAAGGATCAATTACTTGCTGCACGTTTTGTTGATTCAAGCGGGGCAATAAGTTTGCCATACAATGAGTTGCAGTTTGGCGATACCCTCCGGTTGGTAGTTACACAAGCAGGATACCAGCCTTATTTTGCTCAGCTGGTTGTTTTACCTCCTCCGGCCTATTTTCCCGATGTTAGCATTTTAGTTCAGTACAATCAAAATGCAGTAGCCAATGCTGAAGTTACTTTGGAACAAAATCTATTAATCACCGATAGTTACGGATTGGTTCAATTTGCTGATGTTGACACCGGCTGGGTTCATCTCGAAATTCGGCATCCTGATTTTATGGCTTATACCGATAGTCTGTATCTTGGTTTTTCAGACACCTTACTGATTATCGAATTAGGTGTTTATCCCGATTTAACTTTTGTGGTTTCTGATAGTACAGGTTTTGTTTCTAATGTTTCGGTTTCGCTCGATACAATTACCCAACTGACCGATGTTTTGGGAAAAGTTGTGTTTAACAATGTTGTTCCGGGGGTTCATCCGTACCGTATCGAAAAAGCAGGCTATTATGTAATTCAGGAACAACTTATGGTTCCTGATTCTTCCGTGGAAAAACCGGTGTTCTTGCGTGAGATTCCTGATCTTCAATTTATGGTTATGTTTCAGAATAAACCGGTTACCAACGCCAAAATAGTAGTTAATCAAACCGATTATTACACCGATACGCTGGGTAAGTTATTACTTGAAGATGTGGGGGCGGGAACTTTTGCTTACGAAATATCAAAAGAAGCTTATAGTACGGTAAAGGGATCAGTTACGGTATTTTTAACAAACGAAGCGGTGCCTGTGGAACTACCCCGATTGTCGCAGGTACAGTTTATGGTGCAGTATGCAGGCTCACCGGTACCGGATGTTCAAATAACCCTCGATACCATGGAACGCTTAACCGACAGTCAGGGAAATGCAGTGTTTCCAAGCTTGGTTTATGGAGCTTATCCGTTTAAAGTAAAGAAAGATAAGTTCGTGACTATTAATGACACCTTGCAGCTTACCGATGATATTATCAGTAAGGACATTATACTCGAGTTGGAAACCTTTACTGCCTATTTTTACCTTACGGCAAATGCGCTGCCGATGGCAGGAGCCAGCATGCTACTGAATACCAGAGAAGCACTCAGCGATGAGGCGGGGAGTGTGGTTTTCGATAAATTATTTCCTGATTCACTGTATCAATACCTGATTTCGTGTCAGGGTTACGATAGTTTTTCGGGTAGTTTTACCATGGGAAATTTCGATTTGATAACTTATTTAAGCCTTAATTTAACTACTTATCAGGTAAATTTTGTGGTTTCCGATGAGCAGGGGGTGTTACCCGGTGCCACCATTGATTTTGCCAATCAGCAAAAGTTGACCAACAATTTGGGTGAGGCGCTTTTTTCTGAAGTTGTGCCAGCGGAATCGCTGGTTTATAGGGTACAAAAAGCCGAAAGCCATTTGGCCGATACCGGAATAATCCATTTAAAAAACGATACTACGATAACGGTTATCCTTGCATTATTGGATATTGATGAAGAAACAAATAATTCGCTGGAGCTTTTCCCGAATCCAACTTCAGGAAAGGTTTTTATACAATGGAACAATGTACTGCAACCATTTTCAGTTAAGGTATATTCAAATCTTGGGGTATTAATTAAACATATCGATGGAATTCCTCATCAGTTGGAACTTGACCTTACGGAATTCGACACCGGAGTTTATCATTTGCTAATTCAGTCGGGCAACGACAAAACAGTTAAACGGATTTTGAAAAAATAACGGTATATAATTGCTATCAATTATATTTCGCTTAACGCTTTAATCAGCGATTCTTTTTTACGGGTCGAAACCGGCACGCTGACTTCATCGGTCATAATTAATGTTCCTCCATCCGATTTATCGAGCCGTACAATGTGATTCAGGTTGACCAGATGTGACTGATGCACTCTGAAGAATTGAAATTCGCTAAGCAAGTCGTCGAATTCTTTTAAGGTTCGTGAAACCAGTACCGGCTTTTGATTGGTTAAAAAGAATTTGGTGTAATTCCCTGTAGCTTCGCAACGAAGAATATCATGAATGTTTACCAAAAAAATGCTTTCAGCAGTTTTTAGAATTATCTTTTTTGAATCTTTCTTTATGCTTTTAAGGTTGTCGAGCAGTTGTGAAAGTTGATCTTTTTCTGTTTCCAGTGAATTTTTTACCCGTTCTACCGAAATAATCAGTTCATCCGGATCAAGAGGTTTCAATAAATAGTCGATGGCACTAAAGCGAAAAGCTTTTACGGCATATTCATCGTAAGCGGTTAAAAATATCAGGGCAAAGCGCTTTTTGTCGATACGGTTTAACAGGTCGAATCCGGTTCCATCGGGCATTTTAATATCGAGAAAAACCAAATCGGGTTGCAGCGTTTTAATTTGCTGAATCCCGCTAATTACACTGTTTGCTTCACCAATAAGTTCCAATTCGGGACAATAAATGGCCAACATCTCTTTAATGGTTTCGCGTGCACGATCTTCGTCGTCGACAATTATGGTGGTTATTTTTGCGTTTGATTCCATTTTATAATTTTTTGTATGGTATTTTCATAAATATGCGTGTTCCGTGCATTAATTGGTTCAAGTCAGATAAATCAGTTAATTCGATATCGAAGGTAAGTTTTTTTGTGCTAAAATTTGCCAGTCGTTCCCGGGTAATTGTTAATGCCAGTGAATGGTGTTTTTTGTTTTTTGAGCTCTCAATACTTTGTTTAAACCCTACACCATTGTCTTCAATATTAATTAAAACAAAATCGGGCAAAACCTGATAATTAATTGTTACAATTCCGGGATAATCGATTCCTTTAAATCCATGCTCAATGGCGTTTTCAATAAAAGGCTGTGCCATCATGGGAGGAATGGCAATGGTTTCGGTATCAATCTCATCAATACATTGAATAGTAAAATCGAACGAATTGTTAAAGCGAAGCCGTTGCAATTCGGTGTAATGCACCAGGGTCTCAATTTCCTGATTCAGTGGAATAAATTCATGACGGGTATTTTGCAGGAATAAGCGCATGAGCTTGGCAAATTTTGATAAATAACGACCTGCTTCCTTAATCTCATTTTTAAAAATGAAACTTTGAATGGCAATGAGTGCATTAAATACAAAATGAGGATCCATTTCGGAGCGCAACAGCGTTTGCTCCAGTTTCATCGATTTTTCGCGTAGTACAAATTGTTTTATTCGTTGACGGTAAAAAAATAGCATGACAGCCATAACGGCCATAACCTCAAGCAGAATAAACCAGGTTCGTTGCCAAAACGGTGGCATAATAGAAATTGTGATGGTTGCCGGCGGGTTTCCTTTTTGCATTCCCTGTTGTGTGTTCACTTCAAAAATATAACTACCGGGTGCTATGTTTGTGTACGACGCCTGATTGCGCTCATTGGAAACCCAGTTTTCGTCGATTCCTGACAAGCGATAAAGGTAGCTTGTATTTTGCACCCTGTAATCGAAGTTAGAGAATTCCAGCGTAAAAAAATTCTCTTTGTAATTTAATACAATTTCGTCCTTTGCTGAAAAATCGATTTTCCGAACCTTGTCAAAAACACGAAACCCGGTAAGTCCCATTTTTTCAGCAAGTGAAAAAGTTTGAATCTGTTCGGGCGAAAAAACATAGAAACCATTTTCACTGCCAATAAGTACATTACCATTATTTATGGTATAAAGGGCATCGGTAAAATGTTCGGGTTCAAGCCCGTAATTTGACCCGAATGTGGTGAAATTTTTTGCTTTGTAATTGTATTTTACCAGGCTTTCGGGCGTGGTTATCCAAATTATTGAGTCGTTTGAACCTGTAATTCCAAGTATTTTGTCCGATGGCAAACCTATATTTTGTGTGAGATGCCGAAATTGCTTTTTTTGGTAGTAGTAAAAATTTATTCCTGTTCCGCCAATGAAC
>JBFWMB010000096.1:0-15204 GCA_050251815.1 Salinivirgaceae bacterium
CTTCCCTGAAAACGGAAATACAGCTTAAAGAAAAGCTTTGAACTTTTATTTATAAGTCCCTGAGTAAACCATGCTTTTGGAAGTTTCAATGAAACTTTTTCTTTTAAGATTGCCGACCAGTCAATATTTTCGACCTTATGTCGTAACTTGTTATCCCTGATAAAATCGACCAGTTTACTTACCGACGGAAAGCTCAGTAAACGTTCTTCTTCGACTTTCAACCCAAATGTTTTATCTATAAAATCAATAAGTCCCAGCTTACCCAACGAATCGAGTGCAATATCAAACTCCAGATGATCATCTGGGCTTATGGCTTCGTTGGTCTGGCTTTCGATGAACAATTTAACGGTTTTGTACTCTTCCGAATCGGGATCGGCTACTTTAGTTTTTGTTTTACCCGGAGCATCGAGCAATTCAGCCAGTTTAAAACGCTGAATCTTACCCAGGCGTGTTCGAGGAATATCCGATTTGATAATGGTGAATTTCATCAAGCGCTTGTACGAGCTCACCTTGCTGTTGTATTCCTTAAAAACCGTTTCCTTAAAAAATTCTTCAACATCTTTAACATCTGCAGCCGAAAGTTCATTGTAATCGGGTATTATAGCTGCATGCAACTGGTTCTGATGCAGAAAAACCGCAGCCTCGCTAATATATGGTGAACCTTTTTCGAGTTTATCCTCTATTTCGACCGGATTAATGTTTTTTCCATTCGAAAGTACAATTATTTCCTTTTTCCTTCCGGTAATGTAGAGGAAACCGTCTTTATCAAAATAACCCAAATCGCCGGTGTAAAGCCAGCCATCTTTAATAATGCTGGCCGTTTCTTCTGGCCTATTGTAATATCCCTGCATTACGTTGGGGCCTTTTACCACAATCTCCTCGTCGCGAATTTCACACTGCACTCCTTCGAGCAATTGTCCCGGACTACCAATACGGAAGTTTTTTGGGCGGTTAAAGGTAATCATGGGGGCCGTTTCAGTCATTCCATAACCCTCAAGCACGGTAAAGCCCATTGTCATAAAGAATTTACCCACCTGTGGACTTAAGGCAGCTCCCCCCGAAACCATGATTTCGACTCGGCCACCAAATCCTTCGTGGACTTTTTTAAATATCTTTTTCGAAAGTGATTGGCTTTTAAATGTGGATAATATCCGGTAAAAGATGCGTCCGGCAGCGCTGGCAAAAACTTTAACGCGTAATCCCTGATAAATCACTTCGTACAAACGCGGAACACCAATTATAATTGCAACCTGGTTGTTACGCAGGGTTTCGAGCAAATCAGACGATTGCATCGAAGGCGACATTACAATAGTGGCCCCCACGTTGAGCGGAGCAATCATGGTTCCCAACAGCGGTAAAATATGATGCAATGGCAACAACATCAGCGTTTGTCGATCTTCACGGAATATTTTAACATCGGTGGTAACTCCTTTTAGGTTAACCAACAAATTATTGAATGATAACATTACACCTTTTGGGCTTCCGGTAGTACCCGAAGTATAAATTATAACTGCGGTTTGTTCTACGTCGGCCGGAACATTCCATTCGGCAGGTTCTGAACTTTCGGTAAGTTTTGTTTTATCGAAGTTTACCAACTGATATTCGTAATCAAGATTAGCCAGTGCCGCATTCAGGTCGGCTTCTTTAAGGTTCGATGAAAAAATAACTTCAGGCTGACTATCATTTAATATATAAGCCACATCTTCGACCGATGAAAGGTAATCGATGGTTATTACAGAACAGTTGTTCAACCATCCGGCAAAAAATGCATATATCCATTCAAAACGGTTTTCACAATAAAGAGCTACTTTAGTATAGCCTTTACCTTTAAATAACTGCGCGTACTGGTTAATTTTAACCGAAAGTTCGGCATAGCTCACCTTATTTTCTTTGAAAATAATCGCGGTCTTTTCTGGATTCGAAAAATTTATCATAAATCTAATTTAAATACCCTCTGAAATTAAAACACGAATATAGCTTTTTTGTTACGAAAGCCAAGTACATTTAGTCAGGGTCTAAAGTTTTGCACATAAATAGTCGATGTGCGGGGACAAATAATACCAACCTAAATAATTATACAGAAATCCCTACCTTTGGAAAAAATTTTGAGATGGAAAACAAACAAAACAAAATACTTGCTGAGCAATTGAAATCGGCCAATAAGGAACTGATTCTCGATACCATAAAATCATTACGCCACGAAGGTAATGATGAGGTGCTTGAATTACTAACCCAAATGTACCTGAACCAAACCAACAACGAAATTAGTGAAGCCATTTACCGCTTTTTCTGCGACTTAAAAAATCAACATTCGGCTGAAACGGTAATGCAATTGATTAAGAACCCGGAATACCATCAGGCGAAAAAAATGCTGGTGAGTTCGTGCTGGCAATCGCGGCTTAACTACATTGTTTATTTGGAAACCTTTATCGCCATGGTTTTTAATGAGCCATTTGAACTGGCTTTTGAAGCCTTTACCGTTGTTGAAAACATGGAAGCCCGGGTATCGGAGCAACGGAAAAATGAATTGCTGGCTTTTGTAGACGCCAATATGGATAATTGTATCGACGACAACCTGGTTTTAGCCGACGATTTAAAAGGAATTATCCGGCTTTATCCGGAATAACAAGACAGAAACTTCTTTTTATACTATAAAAAAGTCCGGCAGAAATTTTCAAACCGGACTTTAATGATCAAGTGCAAAGTTTTTATTCGAAATTTGAGAAATATTTCATGAATTGAGAACGCTGGTAAACCGCCGGATCGCTTATTGATTTATAGCTCATAAGCCCACGAAAATTATCGATGGTTTCAAAACCATGTTGCTCCATCCAGGTTTCCAGTTCGTTAAGCATTAAAGCAATTTCACCCATACCTTTTTGATACAATACCGAACACAATTGAACGGAAGCGGCGCCAGCCAATAACAGTTTAATCAGACCTTTTGCATTGTGTACACCGGTTGATGTTGAAATATCCATAGCTGAAACCTGATCGGAAATAATGGCTGTCCAACGCAAAGGGAATCGAAGATCGTTTTCCGAAGAGAATACCGAACTACTGGTCATTTCAAGGGTATCAATATTAATATCCGGTTCATAAAAACGATTAAACAGCACAACTCCTTTTACTCCCATCCCTTTTAAGTTATCAACCACATTTACCGTATTTGTAAAGTGATAGCTTAACTTAACAGAAACCGGAATCGAAATTTGCTTAACAACCTTTTTTACAATGTTATAATATTGCTTTTCGATATCGGCCCCTGTTTTTTTACGATCGTCGGGAACTATGTAAATATTGAGTTCAAGCGCATCGGCACCGGCTAATTGCAATTGTTGGGCAAAATCGATCCACTTTTTATCGGAATGGCAGTTGATGCTTACAATAACCGGAATAGAAACTGCCTGTTTAGTTTCTTTTATTAAATTAATATGTTTTTGCAGGTTATTGGCCGAAACGTATCCCTGCAGATAGTCGAAAGCCTCAGTGTCGGCAGTACCCTGTTTTTGATAGTTGGCGGCCTCATAATTGATCTGTTCTTCAAAAATAGACTTTAATACCACTGCTGCAGCTCCCTGTTTTTCAGCTTCTTTTATTTTTTCAATGGAACCAGTAATACCAGAACTGCTTACAATAATCGGATTCTTTAACGACAAGCCTAAATATTTCGTTTCTAATTTTGCCATGATATGTCTTTTTGCGTTTTATTTGGAAAGCAAATATAAAAATTTAAACGGGTGCTAAAAGTGTCTTTTTAACATTTTTACAGCAGCAAGTTTGATTACTAACGGACTCCAAAAATTGAACTTCCAATACGAACCAAGGTACTGCCCTCCTCAATAGCCAGTTGGTAATCGCCCGACATGCCCATTGAAACTGTATTAAAATAAGGCTTATCAGCAAAGTAATTATTTTTCAATGTCTCAAAAATGCTACGTAAGGCTTTAAATTCGCGTTTAATCTGTGCGCCATCATCGGTATACGTGGCCATCCCCATCACCCCACAAATTCGTATATGCTCAAAAAGTTTGATTTCTGGGTTTTTAAGTATCTCTTCGGCCTCGTTAAGCGAAAGACCAAACTTACTCGACTCTTCCGCAATATGAAATTCGAGCAGACAATTAATTATCCGTTGATTCTTTTGCCCTTCTTTATCAATTACCCCTAACAACTTTAAACTATCGACACCGTGAATCAAACTCACAAATGAAGCAAAATATTTAACCTGCTTCGATTGCGGATGCCCTATAAAATGCCATTCAATATCTTTAGGTAAGTCTTCAGCTTTTTGTTTCAATTCCTGAGGCCGGTTTTCACCAAAAATACGTTGTCCGGCTTCGTATGCTTCAAGAATGTCTTCACTTGGTTTGGTTTTTGAAACAGCAACCAATGTTACTCCTTCCGGAATATTTTTTTTAATCGCAAATAATTTCTCAGCAATTTTCATAAGCAGCGAGTTTAAGACACAAAAATAGCCTTATTGAATGAAATGCCCAGCATTTTACTTACTTTCTTCCCGATAAAAAACATACACAACCCGCATAAAAACTGCAAAAAAACATTTTAAACTAACATTCATTCCGCCAATAAAATAACAAAGTGAAATAATTTAAGTTAACTAACTATTAATTTTTCATAAAATTATTTGGCCGAAAAAAATATATTCATACTTTTGTATCCGAAATTAAAAAAAGTGATGATAAATAAAGCACAAAATAATGTCTTGAATTGTTGTTGTATGCATACAACATGTAGGGCATATTTTGTAGTTTGACCAGCTTATAATTAAACATAACTATAATAGGCCCTAACGTTAATCGTCAGGGCCTTTTTTTTCAACATAATTCTATGAACAAAGAAAGTTTTTTTAAACAAATCGGGCAATTTCGCCGAAATGCTGTGGGCAAAGTTCCATCGGTAAAAAACAGCCAACTGCTTTTGCGGAGTGTCATTTCGTTGCTATTCCCCATCCTGAGTAAAAAAGATAAAATTGATTTGGAATCCGACCTCAACCACATTGAAATTCAATTGAGTTGCCTACTCCAATCGATAAGTTATACCGATGTGCAAGCCAACGAATTAACCCAGGCTTTTATTGACCGGTTCGAAGCGGTTTACCAGTTGCTCATTAAAGATGCCGAAGCTATTTACAAAGGCGATCCGGCGGCCGAAAGCATCGAAGAAGTTATTGTGAGCTATCCCGGTTTTTTTGCTATAACCATCCATCGTATTGCGCACGAACTTTACAAATTGAATATTCCGGTTTTGCCCAGGTTATTTTCAGAATATGGACACAAAGAAACTGGAATTGACATTCATCCAGGAGCTAGCATTGGAGCATCGTTTTGCATTGACCACGGTACTGGGGTGGTTATTGGTGAAACCACCGAAATAGGTAAGCAGGTAAAAATTTATCAGGGAGTTACTCTGGGTGCTCTAAGTGTTAACAAAGATAAAGCCGGAAGTAAAAGGCATCCTACTATAGGTGATCACGTAACCATTTATTCCGGCACCACCATTCTGGGCGGAAAAACAGTTGTTGGAAATCACTCGGTAATTGGTGGTAACGTTTGGCTCACACATAGTGTCGAAGATTATTCCATTGTATTAAACAAGAACGAAGTATATGTAAAAAATAAAAATCCTGAGTACGACCAGGTTATCGATTTTGTAATATAATCCTTAAAACAATATCTATTTAAAAACTCAAATCACATGATAGCACAAAACGTATTGGAATTAATTGGAAAAACCCCGGTATTAAAAATTAATCGGCTCTTTAAGAACGAAGTCGAAGTTTGGGTAAAACTTGAAAAACAGAATCCAGGTGGAAGCATTAAAGACCGAATTGCCCTTGCCATGATCGAAGATGCAGAACAAAAGGGCCTGATTACCAAAGATACCGTAATTATTGAACCCACATCGGGTAATACCGGAATAGGACTGGCGCTGGTTGCTGCTGTAAAAGGTTACCGACTGGTGCTTGTAATGCCCGAATCGATGTCGCTGGAACGCCGCCGTCTGGTAAAAGCTTACGGTGCCGAACTGGTTCTTACACCCAGGGAACTGGGAATGAAAGGTGCCATTGAAAAAGCCCGCGAACTTCAAAAAGAACTAAATGGCTGGATTCCCATGCAATTTGAAAACCTGGCCAACCCCGAAATTCACGCAAAAACCACAGCGCAGGAAGTTATTACTGATTTTCCCGAAGGATTCGATGTGTTGATTACCGGAGTGGGAACCGGCGGACATATTAGTGGATTGGCCAAAGTACTAAAACAAAAATGGCCTCAATTAAAAGTTTTTGCTGTTGAGCCTGAATTATCGCCGGTTATAAGTGGCGGAGCTCCGGGTCCTCATCCTCTGCAAGGAATTGGTGCCGGCTTTATTCCCCAAACCCTTTTCACCAACTTACTTGACGGTACTATAAGTATAGGAAAAGACGAAGCCTACGATTACACCCGGCGGGCTGCACGCGAAGAAGGTCTTTTTGTAGGTATTTCGAGTGGCGCATCGATGGCTGCAATAGCAAAAAAACTACCCGAACTGAAGGGCCAGCGTGTGC
Source organism: Salinivirgaceae bacterium (assembly GCA_050251815.1). Lineage (GTDB taxonomy): Bacteria > Bacteroidota > Bacteroidia > Bacteroidales > SZUA-534 > GWE2-40-63. The sequence continues at coordinate 6,569 of JBFWMB010000096.1, forward strand.
TTACATTAGCTTACGACACCGGCGAACGTTACCTTTCGGTTGACGATTTATTTTAATTACACACCCGGTTTACTTAAATATCAAAGCGAGCCATTGGAGTGATGTCATGACTGGCATATTCGCCCTTCAGGTAGCGAAAATGACCGGTTATGGCAATCATGGCTGCATTGTCGGTGGTGTACGAAAACTTAGGAATATGCACTTTTACTTTGTGCTTTTGTCCATAAGCAATTAAAGCATCACGTAAACCTGAATTGGCTGAAACTCCACCGGCTACGGCCAGTTCCTTTATACCTGTATCTTTTAGCAACTTATGCACTTTTTCCATTAAGATCTCGATAATGGTTTGTTGTAATGCTGCGCACAAGTGGGTTTTGTTTTCTTCAATATAATTGGGGTTTAGCTTTATATTATCGCGAATATGGTATAAGAAACTGGTTTTTAAACCACTAAAGCTATAATCATAACCATCGATCCGGGGTTTTGAAAGTTTAATTCTTGTAGGGTCGCCTTTTTTGGCCAGTTTATCCACCACCGGACCTCCGGGATAAGGCAAATCCATTACTTTGGCGCATTTGTCGAACGCTTCGCCGGCAGCATCGTCGATGGTGGCTCCAACCACTTCCATTTCAAGCGGGCTTTTAACCACAATCAATTGTGAATTTCCGCCCGAAACCAAAAGGCAAAGAAAAGGAAACCCAGGCTGGTTCGTATCATCGGGGGTTTCTTTAATAAAATGAGCCAACACATGTCCCTGAAGGTGGTTTACCTCAATCAAAGGAATGTTTTGAGCCAGGGCAAAACCTTTGGCAAAAGAAGTTCCCACCAAAAGTGAGCCCAACAAACCGGGCCCGCGGGTAAAAGCCACGGCCGTGATATCGGAAGCCTGCATTCCTGCTTGTTTAATAGCAGCATCAACTACCGGAATAATGTTTTGCTGATGTGCCCGCGATGCCAGTTCTGGTACCACTCCTCCATATTTTTTATGAACCTCCTGGTTTGCAATTAAGTTCGATTTAATTACTCCGTCTGATATTACTGCTGCTGAGGTATCATCGCACGAGGATTCTATTCCTAAAATATTTATACTCATAAAATTTATCGATTCGCCAAAAAGTTTGGCATCTTTTCTGTTTATATTTAGCAATTATTATTTTTGTCCTCCACATTTTAAAAAGGGAAGCTAATTTCTAACAATTTAAAACGCCAAAAGTATTAAAAAAACTGCTAAAATATTAGCCTTAACCATTCTTATACTCGCAGGAGTCGGTATAATTTTCTGGACTGCCTTAAGGAGCCCGGCCCTGCAGACTGTGGTTGCCAAAAGACTGGTAGAGCGGTTGGCAAAGCAACTTGACACCCGGGTATCGATTGGTAAACTGCGCATGGGTTTGAATAACAACCTGATTATCCGCGATTTTTTTATTGCCGATAAGCAAAACGACACCTTATTTTTTGCCGACCGTATTGAAGCCCGATTAAATCATTTTAACCTGAGTGACAAATCGGTGAGCTTCCATCGGATATTAATTAAAAACAGTATTACCAACCTAACTCAACTAAGCGACAGCAGCTATAATTATAGTTTTGTACTTGAAGCCTTAAAAAAAGAAGATTCGGTAAAAACGAACTGGCAACTGAGTTCAAAAATAATCGATGTATCACAAACTTCAGTGAATTATAGTTCACAAAAACAGGTAATAAACAGTTCAAACATTAAACTCAAGCTAAGTAATACTTCGTTTGATGGTTCGCAGATAAAGTTTCGATTGAATCAGTTTTCGAACTACATGAATGGGCAATCGTTTGTTAGGACTACCGCTTTTAACTTTAGTAAAACTGAAAATCAAATAGCATTAAGCGATTTCAGACTAATTACCCTGAACTCACAAGTTAAGTTCAGTAATGCAACGCTAACGCTGGGAGGAGAAAATACCGATTTTTCAGTTGGAGCATTGTCAACCCGGATATTTTTGCACGAATTTTATCCGCTGATCCCCAGTTTAAAAAATCGCCGTGAGTTTTTAACCCTTTCAGGAACTTTGGCTTCCGACAAGCAAACCCTGCACGGTAAAGATGTACGCATTCAACTGGGTAAAACAAGCATAATTCACAGTAACTTTATTATTCACGATTTTTTACTAAAAGAAAAATTGACTTATCAATTTGACATTGATGAGCTATTTACCAATGCTGACGATATTAATTATATTTATAACGCGTACCTAAACAAACCTAGTCTTGACTTACCCGAATTTGTTGATAATTTAGGCGACATAAATTACCATGGGCAATTAACTGGAAACACGCTCCAAATTTATTCCAAAGGTCAGCTATCATCGAACTTAGGAAAGATAAATTCCGATATCGAAGTTTCGACCGACAGTATTTTTGAACGCATTTATCTTGACGGAACCCTTCAGGCAAAACCCATTAACTTAGGAGCCCTATCAAAGGACCAACCCTTTGGCAAAAGTTCAATTACTCTGAATACCAAAGGATATTACTCCAAAAATCTGGGGCCGCATTTTCTGCTCGATGGAATGGTTCATCATTTTGAGATGAACAATCAACGGGTTGACTCAATAAAGATTAAAGGAAATCTGGATAACGAGATGTTTGTTGGGCGGGTTTCATCGTTCGATTCCAAATTGCGATTCGATTTAGACGGCGTTTTTGATTTAGACTCCCTCCCATCGTACGATTTTAATTTAATTCTTTACAATGCCAATTTGATTGCCCTGGGTTTGAACAAAAAGGATTCCGTTTCGAGTTTGTCGATGAATGTGCAGGCAAAATTTATTGGCAACACACTAAATAATACCACGGGTGATATTACTGTATCTGAATTGTTTTATTTTAAAGACACCTCGTACTTTGCAACCGATAGTATTATAATTACCTCGAAAATTGTTCCCGACGGAAAAATATTTAACCTGAGTTCAGAATATGTTCAGTTAGAGTTGCAGGGCAATTACAATACTTTGACTTTAAAACGAAGTGTAGAATCGATGCTCGAGCATTATTTGCCTTCGTTGGGCATAAAACCTTCGAAACCTGACACAGAAAATGATTTTACTTTTTCAGTTGTAGCTAATTATCCACAGCCCATTACTGAAATACTGTTTCCTGATTATAGTCTGGCTTCCGGTTCGACCCTAAATGGAAAATTTAATGCCCTCGAAAAGCAACTGAGTCTTTCCTTTTATTGCGATCATTTTCGGTTTTTCAAGCGCGAGATATCTGATTTTAATCTGAAAGCTTTTACAAAAAACAACAATCTTTTTCTAAATATCGATTCCAGGGAATTAAGATACACCCAAAATTCGTCGCTTAAAAACTTTATGTCGAGTATAAAAATTCACAACGACAGCATCAATCTGAATTTAAACTGGAACAACTGGCTCGAGAAAACATACAGTGGCAACATAAACACCTTAGTAACCATATTGCCCGGAAAAATGGAGCAGGTTCCCAACCTTAAATTCGATATTTATCCCTCAAACATTATTGTAATTGATACTATCTGGTATATCAGTCAGGGCTATATTCAAAAAGACTCAAACCGTTTTATATTCGAAAATCTGAACATTGATAACGGCAATTCAAAGCTAACCGCCAACGGCACCATTTCAAAAAACCCGGCAGATAGTATTGTTGTTAATATTAACAACTTAAGCATGTCACATTTGAATGTGCTTTTAAAAAAAGACAACATAAAATTCAATGGAACCCTATCGGGACTTACTACTATTAAAGACCTGTACGGCGAAAAACACATCGATTCTGAACTTTCAATACACCAACTTTCATTAAACGGAAAAATAGTTGGAGAAACTCGCGTTTCAAGTGCCTGGAACCATAATAAGCATCTTTTAAATGTAATGCTAAAAGCAAACAATGGGGGTGTCAATAACTTGTCGGCTGAAGGAATTGTAATTCCTTCACTCAAAAAAATTGATTTACAGGTCGAATTAAATAAACAACCTTTTGAGATTTTAGAGCCCTTTTTAAAACCAAACCTTACTAATTTTACAGGAACTGCCACGGGGAAAGCCCGGTTATATGGAATCCTAAGGAATCCTAAATGGGATGGTAAAATATTTGCCGATCAAATAGGTTTGAAAGTGGCTTCAACCAATGTAGATTATTACTTTTCAGATTCGGTAACGTTTAAAGATCGAAGTATTTATTTGAATAATATTACATTATTCGACAAAGAAAAAAACCAGGGAATCCTGACAGGAACCATTACACACAACCGACTGGAGACCTATGAAGTAAGGGCAAGAATAAGAACCGATAAAATTCTCGGGCTTAAAACCAATATGGCTCTTAGTCCACTTTTTTACGGTACGGTTTATGGTTCGGGGCAGGTTGAATTAAGCCTGATTAACAATGTTTTTTCACTCGACGTTGCTGCTACTACATTAAATAACTCTTATTTTTATATTCCACTTGAAGGTCGTTCTGATATAAAGGATAACGACTTTATTGAATTTACCACTCCGGTACCCATTGCCAATCAAGAAGCAAACATAAATAAAACACCAATAAAACCTAACGTAAAAACAAACATCCAACTCGATATTCAGGTTACTCCCGAAGCTGAAGTTCAAATAATTTTTGATCCGGAAATTGGTGATGTACTTACAGCAACAGGTTTCGCCCAGTTAAATATTGAATCGCTCGATGGTGGTTTTAACATGTCTGGCGATTATAACATTAACTGGGGAGAGTTTAAATTTACCCTGCAAAACGTAATTAAAAAGCGACTCGACATTCAGCCCAACAGCTCAGTTAGTTGGACCGGTGATCCGCTCGACGCGGTTATTAACCTGGATGCCGTTTATAAAATTCGCAAAGCATCGGTATACGACTTAACACAAGACCCCAACGATAAGGAGAAAAGGGTTGAAGTAGATTGTCACCTGAAAATGACCGACAAACTTATCAATCCAACCATTAAATTTGCTGTACAGGTGCCTTCATCAACCAACGTAACCGCAATTGATCAACTGAATAGCCTGCCCGAAGATGAATTGAATAAGCAGGTACTTTCCTTACTTTTGGTGAATAAATTTACCCCACTTTACCAACAAAGCAGCACATCGAGTAATTCGCGAAACCTTGGATCAACAACGGTTAGCGAACTCTTATCGAATCAATTAAGCAACTGGTTGTCGCAGATAAATTCAGCATTCGATTTAGGATTTGTATACCGACCCGGTGACGAGAATACCCAACAGGAATACGAACTGGCTTTATCAACCAACCTGTGGAACGACCGCATTTCAGTTAACGGCAATGTGGGTTACAGCAACCAGTTGGATGCCACCGAAAAAAGCCCCTATACCACTGACTTTCAGATAGAATTTAAAGTAAATAAGAAAGGCAATGTTCGCTTACGGGCTTTCCAAAAGGTAAACAACGACATTGAATATACGCAGGCACCCTACACTCAGGGTTTTGGTATTTTTTATACTGAAGAATTCGATACCATCGACGACCTGCTGCAAAAAATATTTAGGAGCCAATACGCTACCAAACCTGGGGATGTAGAGGTTAAAACTGAAAATGAAGGCCCTTCCGATTAAAAGTATTTTGAATTATCCACATCGGTTAATTACATTTGCACCGTTTTTAAATTCACTTAAAAAATTCACTTAAAAAAAACTTACAACTATGTTTCAAATCATGATCCTTGTGTTTGTTCTGGGCTACTTAGCTATTGCTCTTGAGCATCCTTTAAAAATCGACAAAGCAGCTCCTGCCCTTATGATTGGTTCCCTACTTTGGGTTCTTTACATTCTTGACGTTGAAAATATTTTAAATCTTGGCTTCTCCAGTAGTTGGAAAGAGTTCTCGGCAAACCACGAAGGATCAGGCCTGTCGCAAATGCATGATTTTATTGTACACAGCGAAATCATTCACCATCTGGGTGAGATTTCTGAAATTCTTTTCTTCCTTTTGGGTGCTATGACCATTGTTGAAATTGTTGACCAGCATCAGGGTTTCAGAGTAATTACCGACAAAATTAAAACCACCAATAAAGTTAAACTGCTTTGGATTCTTAGCTTTTTAACCTTCTTTATGAGTGCTGCACTCGACAACCTTACCACTACCATTGTAATGGTAGCCTTATTGCGTAAATTAGTCGATGACAAAAAAACACGCTGGTTCTTTGCCAGTATGGTAGTACTGGCTGCAAATGCCGGTGGTGCCTGGTCGCCCATTGGCGATGTAACCACCATTATGCTCTGGATTGGCGGTCAGGTTACCACTGTAAAAATTATTTTGGGGGTATTCCTGCCTAGTCTGGTATGTATGGTAGTTCCCCTTATTGTGTTAAGTTTTACACAAAAAGGTAATGTTACCCGCCCTGCCATAAATGAAAACTGCGAAGGTGCTGAAACAACAGCATTCGAACAAAAAACCTTACTTATTCTGGGTGTAGGTGGTTTATTGTTTGTTCCTGTTTTCAAAACGCTGACCCACCTGCCTCCTTACATGGGTATGTTGTTCAGTTTATCAGTTATCTGGGTGGTTACCGAGATCATGCACAAAAACAAAGAAACCGAAGTTAAAAACAAATTGCGTCCCATCAATATCTTACGCAAAGTAGATACCCCCACCGTACTTTTCTTCCTTGGAATTTTATCGGCTGTAGCCGCTTTACAATCGGCCGGTCACTTAAATATTTTAGCACAAAAGCTGGATGAAGCATTGGGCAATGTTTACTTTATTGGAATGGCAATTGGTGTGCTGTCATCCATTGTTGATAATGTTCCGCTTGTTGCCGGTGCCATGGGAATGTATCCTGTATTAAGTCCTGAAGTTGTTCAGGCCGCTGCAAATCCCGAATACATGCGTTTCTTTGTTCAGGATGGCTTGTTCTGGGAATTCCTGGCATATACTGCCGGTACCGGAGGCAGTATGTTAATTATTGGTTCTGCTGCCGGTGTTGCTGCCATGGGACTAGAAAAAATTGACTTTATCTGGTATATGAAAAAAATTACCTGGATTGCCTTACTTGGATTCCTGGCTGGTTCAGGTGTTTATTACCTGCAATCACTCATTACGCATCACTAATAAAATTTTATAATTCATTTAAACGGGATATAATACCAAAGATTATATCCCGTTTATTTTATAACTTGGGCACAAAATTTAAACACTAAACTATGCTATTGACATCCTTTTTGCAGGTAACCTTAAATCAGAATCCGGCTGCCAGTGAGGCACTTGCCGGGCAAACCCAAACTACCTTGTCCGCTTTGGAACTGGCCTTAAAAGGAGGCTGGGTTATGATAATTCTGGCACTATTACTGGTAATTGCCGTTTACATTTTTTTTGAACGGTATATGGCTTTGCGGAATGCATCGAAAGAAGACACCAACTTTATGAACCGTATTAAAGATTACATTCACGATGGCAAAATTGAAGCAGCAGCAAGCCTGTGCCAATCTACCGATAATCCCATCTCAAGGATGATAGAGAAAGGCATCAGCCGATTAGGCCGTCCGTTAAACGATATTAACACAGCCGTTGAGAATATCGGAAATCTTGAAATAGCCAAACTGGAAAAAGGCTTGCCCACTCTGGCTACTATTTCGGGAGGAGCTCCCATGATCGGATTCCTTGGTACGGTTATTGGTATGATACGGGCTTTTTACGATATGTCGCAGGCTGGAAATAATATTGATGTTTCATTACTATCGAATGGAATTTATACCGCCATGGTAACCACCGTTGGTGGCCTTATTGTAGGTATTTTAGCCTATTTTGCATACAATTACCTGGTAGCACGGGTCGAGAAAGTAGTGTATAAAGTTGAAGCCCGCACCACCGAATTTATGGATTTATTGAACGAACCGGTTAACTGATTATGGCTATTAAACGACAAACCAAAGTAAACGCGAGTTTTAGCATGTCGAGCATGACCGATATTGTGTTTCTGCTATTGGTATTTTTCATGGTAACTTCAACGCTTATTGCTCCCAATGCCCTTAAATTGTTGCTACCGCAAAGCAATAACCAAACTATGGCCACCAAACCTATTACAACAGTATCAATTACCAGCGATTTGAAATATGCCATTGAAGGAAGCTTTGTTTCATATGCTAACTTGGAACGAACCCTTGTTAACAGAGTGGGACCGGCATCCAGTTATCCCGAACCACCCACCATTTCGCTGCATGTTGACCAAAGTGTTGCCATGGAGCATGTGGTAAAAGTGATGAACATTGCCAAACAAAACCAATACAAACTGATTCTGGCCACAAGGCCGGCAAAATAAGCCCAGAACGATGCAACTGACCAAAGAACAACGTTTCAGCATAGTTAGCTCCCTGATATTTCTTATCGGTTTTACTGGGCTATTGTTAATCTTTGGCTTTTCGTCGCCTTTTCCTCCCCCCGAGGAAGAAGGAATACTCATTAATTTTGGCGATATGGAAACCGGCTCGGGGCAAATTGAGCCTCGCCCTGCCGCTCAACCTGAAATTATCGAATCGACTCCTAAAGAAACCACACCGCCACCCAAAACGGAGGAATCGAAGAATAATGTGGAAGAAGTTATGAACCAGGATTTTGAAGAGGCCGCAGCGCTGGCTGAAAAAAAACGCATTGAGAAA
>JBFWMB010000097.1:0-14998 GCA_050251815.1 Salinivirgaceae bacterium
GGGCACGTTTTTTTATTGTGGTTTAGGCTTTACTAAATGTAATCGCGTTTAATAATCAAACCTTTTTCTTCCAAATCTTTGGTAACCCTGTGAATCAATTCCACCTTTTCTTTAAGTGGTAAAAAAGCTGATTTGAAACCATTTAATATTAAATATTTCAATTCGTCCATAGTAAAGCCATATTTTTCAATGGCCAGCATGTATTCGTCAGTAAGGGTGGTTTTCGAAATCAGGCGATTGTCGGTGTTCAACGTAACCCTGATGCCCAAATCAAAATAAAATTTAACCGGATGGTTTTCGAATGTAGGTACAGCTTTGGTTTGTACGTTCGATGTAATGCACATCTCCAGAGGAATACGGTGATCGTTTACGTAGTTCAGTAAATCGCCATCTTCGCGCAGACGTGTTCCGTGTCCAATTCGGTTTGCCCGGATAAAATGGATGGCCTGGTGAATCGATTCCGGTCCGTAACCTTCGCCCGCATGCACGGTGGTGTTAATGTTATTGTTAATTATTAAATAGAATGATTCCTTGTGGTCTTTTGCCGGAAAGCCATCTTCGGCACCAGCCAAATCGAATCCCAGTACGCCACGGTTTTTATAGGCAACAGCCAGTTCGGCCAATGTTAATGAAATATTGGGGTCGGTGTGGCGCAGGCTGCAAATAATGATACCAATTTTCATGTTAAAGTTTTTCTCAGCCCGGTGCTTGCCTTCAAGTACGGCATCGATAACCTGGGTTAATTTCAAATCTTTTTTCACATGCAGAATGGGCGAGAAGCGTATCTCAAGGTACCAGATGTTTTCGGCTGCGCAATCTTCGGCCAGTTCGTAGGTGGCGCGTATTAAGGCTTCTTTGGTTTGCAATACCGAGCAGGTAACATCGAACGGACGCAGGTATTCTTCCAGACTCTGGCATTCCATACCAACAGCCAGATAATCAGTTAACTCTTCAACACTTTCTTTGGGTAGCTTAACCTTCTGTTCTTTAGCCAAATCAATGATGGTTTGTACGCGCATCGAGCCATCGAGGTGGCAATGCAGTTCGGCTTTCGGAAGGCTGTGTATAAATTCTCGGCTTAGTTTCTTCATAGATGTAATTTGAAAAATTTAGCAAATATAGTTATTGCCTGGTGAAAATTCCTATAAACATTAAATTATCTGGTTATTTTGTTCAATAAATTTAATGCTTAGGGTATTTTGTACGGAATTAAAACAATGAAAAACAACTGGCTCTATTACGTTTTAAAGTTCAGTAATAGCTTAACAACAGCAAAAACAAAAGGTTCAACGCTGTAGTTTAATTTTACTAAAAACTAATTATTACCCTTGAATCATAAAAATTCCGGGACGTTTGTTAAGGTCGGGTAGCTGTTTTTTCCAATTGGCCATGGTGTCAGTTTTTATAAACTCCGTGGGTAAGGTCAGGTCAACGGCAATGCATAAACGGGTCGAAGGTTGGCAGTGATGTAATAAATCGTTCAACAGGTGCATGTTACGGTAGGGTGTTTCGATAAAGACTTGCGATTGTTTCTCGGTTTGCGAGCGTTTTTCCAAATGCTTAATGGCTGATGCACGTTCGTTGGGTTTTATGGGAAGGTAGCCGTTAAATGCAAAATTCTGTCCATTCAATCCGGCGGCCATTACCACCATTAAAATGGATGAAGGTCCAACATAAGGAACAACAGCTATATTTTTTAAGTGTGCCAATGCTACCACATCGGATCCCGGGTCGGCAACTCCGGGTACTCCGGCTTCTGACATAACTCCAAGGTCGAAACCCTGATGAATGGGTTTTAGGTAAGTGCTTATTTGTTCGGGCGATGTATGTTTGTTAAGCTCGAAAAATTGTGTTTCGTCGATGGGAAAAGTCGGATCGAGTTTGCGCAAATAACGCCGTGCAGTTCGGATATTCTCGACAACAAAATGACGAAGTTTGATGGTTTGGGATCTTACTTCGGCCGGTATTACGCTTTCAATGGAACTCTCGCCCAGGGTAATGGGAATCAGGTATAATTTGCCTTGCATGCTTATATTTTGTTTGAATCGTTCGTTTCTTTTTAACTGCAAATTAGTGAAGCGCTCGCTTAGAATTTTTGAACCATCAGGTAAAACAAGGGAAAAGTTTTTTGCATGCCTTGCTCTGTGGTTTTGTTAATACGGTAAAATTCCTGATACGCAATTTCTTTGAATCCATGAGCCGCTAGTTGTTTTACCAGATGCTCTCTCTCAAACCCATGATGTACGTGTTTGCTGTCTTCTGAATTATGAAAGTCGCCATCTTCTTTAACCAAATCGGCAATGCAAAGATACCCTTCGGGTTTTAGCATCCGATAAAAATCGTGAAATGCATGATCCGGATTTTCGATGTGGTGCAGGGTCATCAGCGAATACACCATATCGTAAGTGGCTGGTTCAAAATATTGGCTCGGTTTAAGCAAAAGCGGGTTGAAATGGGCAAGCGATTCATCGGCAATTTTTTGTTTTAAAACCGCTAGCATCCCTTCTGAGGTGTCTGCCAAATCGATTATTGGGAAAGTTTCTTTCAAATAATAACTCAGTAAACCGGTTCCACAACCAAATTCCAATGCTTGATTCAGGTTTTTACCCTGAACAAAATTAGCGATATACTGGGCCAAAATTTGAGCCCGTTCAACTTTTTGGGGATCGGAATCCCAGTTTTGTGCAACAGCATCGAACGACATAATTACGAATTTAATTCAACACACAAAAGTAGGAAAAAGAAAAAGCCCTGCAACAAAGCTGCAAGGTTAATAAGTTTAATGTGAAATAATTCTATATCCGCGAGGCAATCCAGTCGCCCACTTCGCTGGTGCTTTTAGCTACATTTTTATCAATGTCTTCGGTAACAAAATTTTCGTTTAGCGAATCGGAAACTGCCAGACGTACGGCTTCGGCTTCTTCTGTTAAATTCAACGAATCCAATAAAATGGCTGCCGATAATATGGTAGCACAGGGATTGGCTATATTTTTTCCGGCTGCCTGTGGATAAGAACCGTGAATGGGTTCGAACACCGAAGTATGCAAACCAATGGAAGCCGAGGGTAACATACCCATGGAACCCGTAATAACACTGGCTTCGTCGCTGAGTATATCGCCAAACATATTTTCGGTAACCATCACGTCGAATTTTTTTGGCCATTGAATAAGTTGCATGGCGGCATTGTCAACAAACATGTAATCAACTTCCACTTCGGGGTACTGAGGAGTAAGTTCCTGCATTACTTCGCGCCATAAACGTGAAGTTCCCAGCACATTGGCTTTGTCAACCGCGCACAAACGCTTGTTGCGTTTCATGGCATAATCGAAAGCAAGCCGGCAAATACGCTCTACTTCTTCGCGGGTGTAAATGCAGGTATCAAAAGCCGTATTTAAATCTTCCGAGCGTCCGCGCTGTCCAAAATAGATACCGCCGGTTAATTCCCGAATTACTACAAAATCAACCCCTTCAACCAATTCACGTTTTAAAGGTGATTTATCCAGAAGCGAAGGAAAAGTCACCACCGGACGAATGTTAGCAAACAGGCCCAGCTTTTTGCGCATGGCCAGTAAGCCTTGTTCGGGACGAATTTTGGCTTTGGGATTGTTGTCGTATTTGGGATCGCCAATGGCACCAAAAAGCACCGCATCGGCTTTCATACACAATTCGTGCGTAGCATCGGGGTAAGGATTGCCGGTTTGTTCAATGGCAATGGCTCCAACCGGTGCTTCTTCGAAAGTAAATGAATGATTATACTTTTTTTCGATGGCTTTTAGCACTTTTATGGCCTGTTCCACAATTTCAGGGCCAATTCCGTCGCCGGGCAGGCTTGCAATAAGATAGTTCATGTAATATCAGTTTTCAAAATTTTCAATCAGGTTAAGCATCTTAATGGTAGCTTTAATGGCCGCCATGGTTTGGTCCGAATCCAAACCGCGGGTTCGGAATTCTTTACCCAGATTCCAGGTGATTACCGTTTGCACCAGCGCATCGGTGCGTCCGCCGGGAGGGATGGAAACCGAATAATCGACCAGCCGTGGAAGCACTTTATTTAGTTTTATGTAGATGCTTTTTATGGCCCGCATAAAGGCATCGTACTGACCATCACCGGCAGCGTGCTCTTCAAAAGTTCCGTGTCCGTTTATTTTTAACTTAACCGATGCCACGGGCTTTAGTCCTTTTCCGGCGCTAAAATTGTAATTGATAACTTCAATTTTTTCTTCAATGGCCTTGCTTTTAAGCACATCGGCAATAATGTAGGGCAAATCGTCACGGGTAACCATTTCTTTGCGGTCGCCCAACTCAATAATCCGATCAGTAATTTTCTTCATCGATGCTTCGTCGAGCTCAATGCCCATTTCTTCGAGGTTCTTTTTAATGTTGGCTTTCCCCGATGTTTTTCCCAAAGCATACGAGCGTTTACGGCCAAAACGTTCGGGCAACAAATCGTTGAAATAGAGATTTTTTTTGCTGTCGCCATCGGCATGAATGCCGGCCGTTTGTGTAAAAACGTTTTCGCCAATCAACGGTTTGTTCTGGGGAATGCGGATTCCCGAATACATTTCGACCATGCGACTGACAAAATTCAATCGCGTTTCATTAACATTCAGTTTGTACTTAAAATGATCGAGTACCACGGCAATGGCGCTCGAAAGCGGAATGTTTCCGGCCCTTTCGCCCAGTCCGTTTATGGTTCCGTGAATGCAGTCGATGCCTGCTTTGATGGCCGCAAACACATTGGCGGTGGCCAAATCGTAATCGTTGTGTGAATGAAAATCGAATTTTAATTTTGGATAGCGTTCTTTGGTTTCCTTGAGAAAATCATAGGTTTCGTCCGGATTAAGAATTCCTAAAGTATCGGGCAGCATAAACCGGTCGATGCTTGTGTCTTTTAGTTCATCGAGCATATGATAAACATAGCTCCTTGAATGACGCATGCCATTGCTCCAGTCTTCAAGATAAATATTGACCCGAATACCGTTGGCTTCGGCCAGTTTAAGAACTGCTTTAATGTCGGCAATGTGTTCGTCAGGTTCTTTGCGTAACTGGTATTTGCAATGGTTTAGTGAACCTTTGGTAAGCAGGTTCAAAACGTTACACCCCGATTCCTTAAGCCAGTGTATCGATTTGTCGCCATCAACAAAACCCAGTACCTCAATTTTTTCGAGATGGCCGTTTCGTTTTGCCCAGTTGGTGATTTTTTTTACTGCATTGAATTCGCCATCCGAAACTTTGGCAGATGCCACTTCAAGCCTGTCGACTTTTAAATCCTCAATAAGGATTTTGGCGATGCTGAGTTTTTCATCTTCGGTGTACGAAACGCCCGAGGTTTGTTCACCATCGCGTAAGGTTGTGTCGAGTAGTAGTATTTTCATGGCCTTTTATTTTTTGCTTTGTTGCTTTTCCTTGCATCGCCTGCTTGCCTGATTATTCAGACCGCTCTTTCTTTCTCGTAGCTTTCAATCAGGTTTTTTATGCTGAGCAAATAGTCAATATCGTCGTAGCCTTTTAGCAGGCATTCTTTTTTATAGGGATTTATTTCAAAAGATTCTTTTTTGCCAGATTCCAATAATTCAATGCTTTGGTTTTCGAGATTTATCTGTAGTTCGGTACGCGGATTTTTTTCGACAGCGTCGAAAATAAGCTGCAAAAAAGACGCTGAAACCTGAACTGGTAATAGTCCGTTATTCAGGGCATTGTTTTTAAAAATGTCGGCAAAAAAGCTGGATACTACCACTTTAAAACCGGCATCAAAAATGGCCCAGGCTGCGTGTTCGCGACTGGAACCGGAACCGAAATTTTTTCCAGCTACAAGAATTTGTCCGCCATAGTTTGAATTGTTCAGGGGAAAACCGGCAATGGCTTGGTTGTTGTTGTCGTAGCGCCAGTCACGAAACAGGTTATCGCCAAAACCCTTACGTTCGGTAGCTTTTAAAAAACGGGCAGGAATAATCTGGTCGGTATCCACATTCTCAATTGGAATGGGTACGCAGGTAGACTTTAAGGTGGTGAATTTATCGATGGACATGATTTAGATTTTTGAGTTTTAGATATTAGAATTTAGATTCCAGACTTGAGACTAAAGACCCAAGACTTATGAACTGTTCATTCTTCATTATTCACTTTTCATTATTAACTATTCACTCATTGTTCTTGGATCGGTAATCTTTCCGGTAATAGCAGCCGCTGCCGCTGTTAGGGGGCTGGCCAACATGGTTCGGGAGCCGGGTCCCTGCCTTCCCTCGAAATTACGGTTGGTTGTGGCAACAGCTAATTTTCCGGGAGGAACTTTATCGTCGTTCATGGCCAGGCATGCTGAACATCCGGGTTGCCGTAATTCAATGCCTGCTTCAGCCAGGATTTTATCGAGACCTTCGACCATAGCTTGTTTTTCTACCTGTTTTGAGCCCGGAACAATCCAAACTGTAACCTTTTCGGCTTTTTTACGGCCTTTTACCGCCTGGGCAAACTGGCGTAAATCTTCGATGCGACCATTGGTGCAACTGCCCACAAATACATAGTCGACCGGTGTATCCAAAATGGGTTTCCCGGATTCTACCTTCATGTATTCCAAAGCTTTTTTATAACTTGCATCGCTTTGAACCGGAATGCTTTGGGTAATTCCCATGCCCATTCCCGGATTGGTTCCATAAGTAATTTGGGGTTCAATGTTTTTAGCATCAAAAGTCAGCTCCCTGTCAAAAACTGCATCGGCATCGGAATACAGGGTTTTCCAGTAGGCCAGTTTTTTATCCCACTCGGCTTCTTTAGGCGAAAATTCTTTGCCCTTCAGGTATTCAAAGGTGGTTTCATCGGGGGCAATCAATCCACCCCTGGCTCCGCATTCAATGCTCATGTTGCACACCGTCATGCGGCCTTCCATGCTTAATGAGGTAAAAGCCTTACCGGCATATTCAATAAAGTATCCTGTTCCGCCACTGGCCGAAATCTGCGAAATAATATACAGTATCAGATCTTTTGCGCCTACACCTTTACCCAGTTCACCATGAACGGTAATGCGCATTCGTTTGGGTTTGGGTTGCATAATGCACTGGGTAGCCAGTACCATTTCGACTTCGCTGGTGCCAATGCCGAAAGCTACAGAACCAAAAGCCCCATGGGTTGCCGTGTGACTGTCGCCACATACTATGGTCATTCCAGGTTGAGTAATGCCCAATTCGGGTCCAATAACGTGCACCACACCCTGATACGGATGGTTTAAACCATATAGCGTAATGCCGTGTTTTTTAGTGTTTTCGGTAAGTTTATCTACCTGCATCCGCGAAAGTTTATCCTTAATGGGCAAATCCTGATTTATTGTGGGTACATTGTGGTCGGGTGTGGCTACGGTGTTTTGTGGCCTGAAGGCTTTAATACCCCGTTTGTCGAGTCCAAGAAATGCTACCGGACTGGTTACTTCATGTACCAGGTGTTTATCAATGTAAAGTACATCGGGACCTTCGGGTATCGATTGTACCACGTGCGCATCCCAAACTTTGTCGAATAATGTCTTTCCCAAAACAGTATGATTTAAATGTTAATTATTTACAAATATTAAGTATAAATCTATATAAAATATGTATTTGTAATTATATAATTAAAAATAACTGCTTATTATTATGTAATAAGCGGAATAAATTAATTATCATTCAAAAGTAGTGCTTGTTTTTATGATTTAAAAAGACTTATTTTATCATGTATTAATACTTAACAGGTATGATAAAATGGAATTACGACATTTACGATATTTTTTAAAGGTTTGTGAGGAGCTCAATTTTAGTAAAGCGGCCGAAAAACTTTTTATATCGCAGCCTCCTCTGAGTCGGCAAATAAAGGAACTGGAAACCGAAATTGGTGCGCAATTACTGGAACGGACCAACAAACGGGTTACGTTAACCGATGCCGGTGTTTATTTTGAACAGGAGGCGCGCGATTTGCTGTTGTCGCTTGAGCGTATTACCTTAAAAACAAGGAAAATTGGGGAGAATATTAGCGGCGAGTTTCGGATAGCTTACATCAGTTCTACCTTTGGAGGAATTGTTTCGGAGCTTATACAGCATTTATCAACACGGTATCCTTTTGTAAGTTTTAAGCTTTTTGAATTGGGAACAGCCCGTCAGGTGCTGGAATTGGAGCAGGGAAAACTTGATTTGGGCATTTTACGTGCCCCTTTAACCTCGTCGATGATTAAAACCCAATTGTGGTATTTCGATGACTACAGGTTAGTTTACAACAAGAATCAGGTGACTATTGAATCGGATGATGAAATTGAGCAATTAAAGTCGGCTACTTTTGTTTTTTACAATAAGGATTTTGCTCCCCATTATCACAACTCGCTGATGCAGATTTGTGCCCTGTATGGTTTTACACCCAATGTGGTGCACGAATCGAACAACATCAATTCCATTATTCAGTTAGTTCGCAACGGACTGGGCGTTTCTATTGTTCCTGAGAGTGTGGTAAAAAACCATCCTTATGCAGAATTGGGTTTTGTTAAGATGGAACGTAACAACCTGTTTACCGAGGTTTTATTGGCGAGTCCCATGCATCAGGAATCGGAGGTGGCAGATAGGGCCATTGCTTTTTTAAAGAAAAGCATGGAGGATGAAACAAATAAACCGGCCGTTACTAATTTATCGGATAAATCATAGGTGAACGACCGGTTTTCAATTGAAACGCAAAGCTTCCTATTTTTTGAGCATTTTAATAGCAATCATTTCTGCTGCTTTTATTAGCGGATAAGCTGCCGGTGATGCAGTTAGTAAGGGATGTGTGCCAATTTGCATAATCAGGAACGAATTTACCGACATGCGATTTTGGATAGCCAAACCAATAACGTTGGTAAGCTCACCGGCTTCTGTTCCACCCATTACTTCGCCTCCAATAATTACACCTGAGTTTTTTGCAGCAATTAATTTCACAATTTGTTTATGTGCTCCGGGCAAGTTTCCCGGGTGACGGTTAATACCTTCAAAAAGTCCAATATGTACGTCGATGCCTTCTTCCTGGGCTCTTTGTTCGGTTACTCCGGCAGTACCAAAACCCGTATCGGCAATGGCTGTAGAATAAATGGCAATAGTACCGCTGAAAGTTTTAACCACATGCAGGTTAAACAGGTTCATTCCGGCAATTCGTGCCTCGGCACAGGCTGTTGAAGCCAGCATCGTATTTACCCGACTACGGGTAATAAAATCTCTTTTTTGTGCGCAGTCGCCCACAGCAAACACATGTTTTACGTGAGTACGCATGTATTCATCTACAGCAATAAAGTTGTCTTCGTCGATATAGATACCCGAATTTTTAGCTAATTCGGTGTTGGGTTTGTAACCCATGGACAGTACCACCGCGTCAAATGCTATTTTTTGACCATCCTCCAATTCAATGGCCTCTACATTGGTATTGCCTAATACTTTGCTGATTCCAACACCGGTTAATACCTTAACACCTCGTTTTTCGAGTAATTCGTGTATTTTTTGTCCAACTTCGGGGTCAAAAGCCAGATTCAGTATGTGCGGTAATTTTTCAATTAAGGTTACCTGATACCCCTTTTTGTTTAGTTCGTCTGAAAGTTCAACACCAATAAATCCGGCTCCAATAACAGCAATTTTTTTTGCAGACCCCAGTCGATTATTCATTTCATCGAGATAGGCACGTTCTTTGGGAATTACAAAAACATTTTCCAAATCGGCACCTTGTAACCATTTGGGTTTAACGGGAGTCGATCCGGTGGCAATAACCAGACGATCATACAGTATTTTTTCGCCGCTTATAAACGATACTACTTTTTCATTGGTATCAATAGCAACAGCTTCGTCAACCAGGGAAGTGATGTTGTTTTTTTCCATCATCAGGTCCACGGGCATCAGGTTTTTGTCGCTGCAATCGAGTGTTCCAAAAATATACGGAATACCACAGGGAACCATTACATCTTTTTGTTTTTTAACAATGGTTATACTTTTTTCCGGCCAGTGCATCTTACCGGTAAGTGCAGTTACCATTCCGGCAGCACTACCGCCTAAAATTAATACATCAGTTTGTTTCATGTTACTTATAGTTTGAATATTCTTAAATTATTGATTGTTTGTATTATTGAAATTGTCGTACATAAAAGCGTTTCGATTGGTAGTGCACCTCGCATATCAGATGATTGTACATCAACGATTTAACCACGTTAAAGCTGGCATTGTTTTTAGCCAGCAGTTCTTTCATGGTTTCTTCCCGTATGGGATGTACGGTGCATATATTGAGAATATCTTCGTAAATATTTCCGGTAAAACCAGTATTGGTGCCCTCGAAACCCATTATAAGCTCTGTGTTTAACCCTACATCGGTATAAATCTGGTAGGTTTTGGTCAGGGTTTCCTCATCGGGAATTTTTACGCTTTTAAGGGCCGGAGGACGCGTAGGAATTGAAATATAAGCCGTTGTAGGATTGACACTTTTTATGAGTTTTGCCGTTTGCTCCAGGCTTTGTTCCGAATCGTTAACCTGATTTACCAGCATGGTTTCACTTACCAGTTTGCCTTTAAATTCGCTGGCAAAGGTCACCAGGTTTTCGAGGTATTGTTTAAAACTCAACGAAGGGTGTGGCCGGTTAATCGTCTTCCATGTTTTTTCATCGGGAGAATCCACCTTAACTGAAACCCACTGTGCTTTGCTCAAATTATGACGCACTTCGGGTAAGTGCAACAACGAGGCATTAGTGATTACAGCAATGGGAATATTGAAACTTTTTAAGCGATCGATGGTACTTCCCAATTTCAAATCTAAGGTGGGTTCCCCGTTCGACACAAAGGTTAGGAAGTCCGGATAGTCTGTCGGCGAAAGTTTTTCGAGGTGTTTGCGGGTTTCATCAAAAACCACTTGAGGATTATAAAATATTGAAGGAGTGACAATAAAATTTTTTGTAAGTCCTACCTGGCAATAGATGCAGGAATAGGTGCATTTTTTATGCGACGGAATATTATTTATTCCGAGGCTTTTACCTAAACGACGCGAGGGTATTGGTCCAAAAGTAATCATAGTTGTATCGTTAATTGGCCGTGTCCATGTTTTTTAATTCAAAAACATTGTTCGTTGAATCGCTGATAAAATAGGTAGCCGGTTTGTTTGGTTTTTGTCGCATATGAACCCTGAATCCCATTTTTTCAGCTTTGTGAGCAATCTCATCTGCATCGGTCAGGTTCAGACACAGGTGATTAAACGAGGCCTGTTTTTCCTGATGATGAACAAAAAGTTCGAGTTCCAAACCCCGGAAGCAAGCCTGAATCATTTTAACCGGGCTGGCAATTTTAAAAATAGCGGCTGCATCGTCGGCCGGCAAATCCACAATGCGACTAATGCTACAGCCCAAAAGAGCTTCGTAAAAATTGGTCAGGTCGCTTTCCGAAACCTGTAATCCAATGTGTTTTAACTTACTGGTCATGTTTCCTTGCATTTAATTAATATTCGATACCTTTTCGGGCTTCCACTCCTTTTTGATAATAATGTTTCACCTCATTCATCTCAGTAATTAAATCAACATGCTCATAGAGCTCGGTTGAAGCATACCTGCCGGTTAATGCCAGTTCCAACGATTCGGGCTTCGATTGCAGCAGATAGATTAATTTTTTGTTAGCAATTAATTTATAATAAACGGCAATGCATATTTCATCGAGAATAATTAAATCGTACTTATTTATAGCCATCAGGGCGCTTACCTCACGAAAACCCTGTTGCGCGGCTCGCATATCATCCGCTGTGGGATGTTTTTTTATAAAACAACCCAATCCATATTGTTTTACTTTCAGGTTTTTTATTTTCTTCAATAAATCAAGTTCTGAGTAAGGTAACCCTTTCACAAACTGGGCAATAAATACTTTCTTTCCGGCTCCGGCTGCACGTATAGCCATGCCAATGGCTGCGGTAGTTTTACCTTTTCCGTTACCCGTATATAAGTGAATATATCCCTGATTATTATTCATGTATAATTTTATTGTAGGCCAGTCGAACACCCTTGGCAAAATCGGAACCGGCATCATATTCTGTAACACTTTGACAATTGACCATGGCTTGAACCACCTGGGGATTAAATGGCAGTTTGCCGACTACCGGAACATGCAGCTCATCGCAGTAGGCTTCAATTTGCCGCGTCATCTCCAGATTCAAATCGTATTTGTTGATAAGCACCCAGGTTTTTAGGCTAAATTGTGCCGTTACTTCAAGGGTTCTTTTTAGGTCCATTAATCCCGATAAAGTGGGCTCAGTGCTGATTAACACATGATCGACCCCGGTAATGGTTGAGATAACCGGGCATCCAATTCCTGGAGGTCCGTCGATGATTATGGTTTCAATAGCTTCTTTTTTGGCCAATTGGCGGGCTTTTTCACGTACCAGATTTACCAGTTTGCCAGAGTTTTCTTCGCCGGGAGCCAGACGGCCATAAACCATTTTACCGTTTCGGAAATTTCCGGAATACATACGACTTTTGTCGTTCTTAACCATGTGGATGGCATTGGTCGGACAAATTCGCGAGCAGAGCTGGCAACCATCGCAGGAGGTTTCAGTGATACTTACTTTATGGTTTGTTTCTGAGATAGCATCAAAGCGGCAATAATCAATGCATAATCCACACTGGGTACAAATGGTTTCGTCAATTACTGCTGTCTCACCGCTTACATAAACTTCTTCGGTTTCATGTACTGGTTTAAAGAGAATATACAGGTTGGCTGCATCCACATCGCAATCGGCCAAAACAACTGAGTGGTCTAATGTTGCCAGGGCTGCACTAATGCTGCTTTTTCCAGTCCCGCCTTTTCCGCTAATTACTGCTAGCTCCATAATTATTTGCAATTGATTCAAACATTTTTTTAAAATCTTTGGCTAATTCCGGTCTTGAATTCAAAATAAACTTTCCTTTAGAATAATCGGCAGCAATACTTTTTTCGAAGGGGATTTCCATGAGTAAGGAAATGTTTGCTTCTTTTAAATAAGCATATACTTCATTGTCACCAAGTCCGGCCCGGTTAATGATTACACCGCAGGCTTTATCTAAGGTCTTTAGTGTATCGACCGATTGTTTTAAATCGCTTAAGCCAAAAGGGGTAGGTTCGGTTACGAGAATTACAAAATCGGCCCGTGATACGGTTTGAATAAAAGGACAGGAAGTTCCCGGAGGTGCATCCATTAGTATAATTCTGTTATTTCCAGCTTCTTTTATCGCTTCTTTTATTATCGACACGGGCGAATAGATACCAATTCCCATTCGGGCTTCAATTACTTTGGCATTAGGTGCAATCGGGTAGTTGCTTACGGTTCCAAGAATTACTTCTTTTTCAGTAATGGCATCATCATTACAGGCCACCGAGCAGGCTCCGCAACCATGGCATAAGTCGTCGATAACCTGAATGTTTTTTTGCTCCGGAAGAAAAAAGATGGCGTTGTAGTTGCAATATTCATGACAGCGACCACAAAAGGTGCATTTATCTATATCGATAACCGGATTTTTTTGGATCACATTTTTAATCTGCGAGGCTTCTGTGTTAAAAAATACCATGGAATTGGGTTCTTCAGCATCACAATCGATCAAAGTAACTTGTAACGATTCATTTTGCAGCAGGTAAAACAGGTTGGTAGCTGTTAGTGTTTTTCCTGTACCTCCCTTTCCACTGGCAACGGCAATCTTTATCGATGATGAATTAATCATAGTTTAATCGGGTTTTCTCTTCACAAATTGTATCTTCAATCGACCTTTTTAAGAAGGGGGTATTCCAGGTATCCAGATGATGATGCGTTAAATAGTATTTCTGTGGAATAGGATGCGTTCCAAAAACTACTTTCATCTGATATTTTTCCTGAATAAATTTTTCAAAATGTTCCATAAAGGGGCAGGGGGGATATCCAACCAAAAATCCGGTCGCAAAATGGACATGTGTTGCCCCGTTTTTTTTAAGTTCTTCGGGAGCATACTCAATATTGCCTCCCGGGCAGCCATCGCAGGTGGTGTATCCAACCAGTTCCAATTCTGCATTGCCATACCTGGCGAAAGCTCCCTCGCGTTTTTTCAGCGCTTTGAAACATTTGCCACCGGCACAGGTATTGTAGCGGTCGCAGATAATGATTCCAATTTTAATTTGTTCCATGACGATAAAATGTTGGATTATAAACTACAAGACTTCCTTTTGGAACGTTAAACAGTTCAGCTATTACATCGCATTTTGCCATAAGTAAAAAGAACAATCGGGAATCGTTTTGATGCATTAATCCTTCAAAGTTTCCCTGTCCTTTAGCTATAATTAAATCGGCATTGCGATATGCTTCAATAAATTCTTTACTGCAATTTTCCAATAGGGTTGATGGCGCATCATCACCATTGGTGATAACATCGGCAACTTCCTCCATGTTTATTTCAAAGGCATCGCTAAGGGTTGAATCGTTTAAAACGGGAGCACCTTTTACCACATAAATCAGGTTGGGATGCATCAGTGTTTCGATAAAAAGCTTATCGAAAACAATTTCACCGGCATTGTCGCCCAGGTATAATACAGTATTTGCTTTTTTAAGGGCTCTTGTTAGCCATGCCGTATGATCAATAGCCAGCTTAGTGTTAAGTGCTTTTTGAATGGTTTGTTGTATGTTTATTTCAATATTGGCACCGTAATCCATAATGTTTCCGGCCAGGGCAAGTCGAAGAGCGAGAGTAAAGGGGTCGACTGCATCCACAGTTTTTGGTTTCCATTGTCGGTAGAGCAGTAAAGCAGTTTGGTTGCTGAGCGCTTTTTCGTACGCAAAAGGATCGTCGTTTTTAATTATTTCGCAAAAATGCTCATTCAGTATTTTTTGTATTGCAGGAGCCGATTGGTTACGATGCTGCTCAAAGGTAAGGTTTAAGAAATTCATAAACTCATCCATTTGAAGCGCAGAGGTGTTGAATTTTTGACCTAAACGGGCATAAGTTTGCTGAAATCAGGTCTTGCAGCGGGTATCTAATACAAATTTGCTTTTAATGCTTGCAGTTTAC
>JBFWMB010000098.1:0-14947 GCA_050251815.1 Salinivirgaceae bacterium
AGCTTATTTGTAGCTAAAATTAGGATTAGCGTATCATGTTGTTTTATTATTTAGAAAGTTATTTTATGTTTGTATTCACTTCTAAAAAATAAGTAAAAATCTGTCAAGCTATTTTAGGGAATTACACTAAAATCAGACCAATTGGAGTAAAAATCAGACCTTTTTGTACAAAAAAGTGAGCTTTTGGAATGAAAATCATACCTTTTGGTTTAAAATCAGCCCAAAAGGGGCAAAAAAGAGACCTAAGGGTACAAAAAAGATACCTTTTTGTATGAAAAAGAGGCAAATTTGCTTAAATTCAGACCTTTTGGGGCAAAATTCATAGCTTTTTGTATGAAATTCATACCAAAAGGTACCAAAAAGAGGCAAAATTGCCTAAAATCAAACCAAAAGGTACTTAAATCGTACCTTTTTCTCTAAATTCAGACCTTTTGCTCTAAAATCAGGCAAAATTGCCTAAAATTGGGCAAATTTGCTTAAAAACAGGCAAATTTTACTATAAAATATACCCAAGGCTCCCCATCTTTCCCTAAAAAAGCCCTGAGTTAAGAATCGATGCAACGGGCAAAAACAAAAAAAGCTGCTCCGAAGAACAGCCTTTTATTGTATAAAATCAAAAAGCCTTAGTTTTGCGACAGGTAAGCAGCCACACCCTCCTGGGTAGCGTTCATGGCTTTCTCGCCCTTATGCCAGTCGGCCGGACAAACTTCACCATTCTCGCGGAAGAACTGTAAAGCATCTACCATACGGATGGCTTCATCCACACTGCGTCCCAGCGGCATGTTATTCACCACCTGGTGTTGTACCACGCCGTCTTTATCAATTAAAAACAATCCGCGGTAAGCCTGGGGGGTTCCCACAAAGGTAATTTCGCCTTCGTCGGTATATTCGTAGCTACCGGCCAGTACACCAAAGTTCTCGGCAATGGTATTGGCGGGGTCGGCTACCAGCGGATAGCTTACACCCTGAATACCCCCCTCGTTTTTTGGGGTTTGCAGCCATTTCCAGTGCGAAAATTCCTGATCGGTTGAGCAGGCAACCACAGCCACATCACGTTTTTGGAATTCTTCCAGTTTGGCCTGGAAAGCAATCAGCTCGGTGGGGCATACAAAAGTGAAATCGGCCGGGTAAAAGAAAAAGATAACATCTTTTTTACCCAGGTATTGGTCCAATGAAAAGTCGCTTACAATAGTTCCGCCATTTATCACGGCAGTGGCATTAAATTTTGGTGCTTTTTTTCCAACTAAAATCGACATAATGTTTATTTTTTTATAGTTATTAATTTTACTTTTATCGGCGCAAAGAAAGGCATTGGAATGCGATGCGCGTAATTTTAGGTATTTGTAAATTCTATAGGCTTATAGAAAGGCTTTATAAGAACGAGTGAAGCAAACAAGTGGATAAATAATTGTAATGTTAAATTGTTTAATACGAGAGCTGTATGAGGAAGACTACTTTTTTAAAATCGCTGAGCGAGATTGAAATTATCATAAAAAAATGTCAGGTATGCCATGTGGCCATGGTCGATTCGCAGGGAAAACCCTACGTGCTTCCCTTTAATTTTGGTTACCACGACGGGGTGGTTTATTTGCATTCCGACGTTAAAGGCAAAAAGATGGATATTTTAAAGAATAATCCTTCGGTTTGCATCAATTTTAGCACCGACCACGAACTATTCCTGGCTCACGAACAGGTAGCGTGCAGCTATGGCATGGCTTACCGCAGTGTATTGGTTTATGGCGAGGTGGAGTTTATCGAGGGCCGCGAAGCCAAAACCGAGGCCATGAATATTTTTATGAAACAATATGTAGCGCGCGATTTTACCTATTCCAATCCGGCTATCGATAATGTGTGTCTTTATAAAGTAAATATTCAGGACTTTCAGGGCAAGATGTACCATCACGAAAGGCTCGAATAGCAGCCTTTATTCGTATATCATCTTTTTGGTCATCCCCCCGTCGATGGTAAAGTTTTGACCGCTAATAAAATCGTTTTCCGGATTGCATAAATAAAGGCAAAGGCGGGCAATATCGCCCGGATTACCTACGCGTTTACTAAAATGCTGTGCTTTATCGGACTCGCTTAATTCTTCGGGCAGGCCCGTATAAATCCAGCCCGGACTAATACAGTTCACACTAAAGTTTTTATCCTGAAGGCTGGCCGCCAAGGCATGGGTAAGCGAAACCAATCCTCCTTTTGATGCCGCATAGGCTTCAGAGCCGGGCTCCGACATTACATGGCGGGTTGATGCGATATTAATTATCCGGCCGTAGGTTTGCGGTTTGCGTAAGCGGGCCAATTCGCGGCTGCAAATAAAAGCCGAACGCAGGTTGGTGTTCAGTATCGTATCCCATTCGGCCACACTAAGCTCGAGCAAGGGTTTAAAAACCGAGATGCCCACATTGTTTACAAGAATGTCTAAACTTCCAAACTGTCTGGCAATAAATTGAAACAAATCCCTGATTTCCGCTTCGCTGCTTATATCGGTTTTTACAAAATGCAGCCCCGGAATTTCTTCGGCCAGTTGTTTTCCTTTGCTGTCATCGGTATCGGCAACTATTATTTGGCAGGCGGCAGCGCTCAATGCCTTAACAATACCCAGACCAATACCATTGGCTCCGCCGGTAATTAATGCGGTTTTATCGTTTAGTAACATAATTTTATTTTTTGATCAGATTAATATAGCACTTTTTACTTTTCGGGGCGTTAGTTTTGTTTTATTATTTCGAAAGAAGATCGTTGATCGAAAATTAATAAGATTGCAGATTACGTTTCGTGAGGACTATACGTCGTTAGTGATTAACGAGTTAAGATTTTAGATTTAATCTCGCTAAGTTATATAATATCACCCCTATAATCCCCGCCGTGGCGGGATACTTGCTCCGATGAAACAGAGTAATTCCTTCCGCTATGGTGGAGCGTGAAAGATGCTTAACTAAACGACATGGATTGCCCATTGTTCATTGATTTGGCTGTCGCCTGCTTGCGGCCTGCCTTAACGGCCTGCCGCCCATTGCGGTGCATGATACGGCAATATTCCATGGCAAACCTGTTGCTTGCACCGCTTTTTTCATTCGTTGCTATTGTTCTATAAAGGTTTCGCCCCGCGAGGGCTTTACAAAATACCCAGGAACATAGCCCCAGCCCCTCGGGGTTGGTCATTGATTGGGGGCTGCTGAGCAAACGAACAACGCTACGAGGGTTTGGAACCCTCGTAGCGTTTTCCGGGTGCTGTTCGGCCAGGGCTTGTTGCTAATCTGAAGCTAACAACTGCCGGCTGGCCTCAGCCCCAGCGGGGTGGAATATCGGTAGCCCCGGGTGAAGCCCGGGGATTACAGACCCCGACAGCGATAGCGGGGCAAGCACATAAGCCCTATTGGAAAACTATTCCATCATGCCCCGCAAGTTAGTTCTGTTTGCAGGAGAGCAAAAACCCGGTCTGGGTTTGAATCACTGACCGGGTTGATTAATTTACAGCCAGCTAATTGCGGTGCAAATGAATCATATATTCCATGGCAAATTGCTGCTTGCAACGCTATATTTTGGTGGTGTTGCAAACCCCGGGTTTACACCCGGGGCTATTATAATAGCACCCCTATCGGGGTTTGCGTTTTAATTGTGGGTTGCCGACTAATTGCTTTTGTTCATTGTTCATTTCTGGCTGCTGGCTGTGAGCTGCGACCTGTGGACGGATTACTCATTGCCCATTGTTAAGATTGCTGAATTAAAACATACATTGATATAAAAATTACCCAAGCCATGAAAATTTACCATTAAAAGGTGTACATCAAATTCAGATTGGTTATTTTTGCTTTTTGTTCACTCCCTTACTTGCTTTAATAACTTACAAAAACAGACTGGTTTGAACATTTTTAACCTTTATTTTTTTAACTATTGGCAAAACATTAATTAATACACGATACCAATGAGAAAACTAAGCTTTTTATTCCTGCTCAGCACGCTGATTCTGATTTCAGCATGCAGCAATCCTGCAAAAGCGCCAAAGGCAAAATATGTATTTTTGTTTATTGGCGATGGCATGGGTACCAACCAGGTATATTCTACCCAATTGTTTAAAGCGGCGCTCGAAGGCAAGAGCGACCTGGCCGAATTGAATTTTACCACCTTTCCGGTGCAAAGTCACATGACTACCTATTCGGCAAACAGCCGGGTTACCTGTTCAGCAGCCAGCGGAACTGCACTGGCCACAGGTAATAAAACAAATAACGGGGTACTCGGAAAAGACACTTCGCTTACCATTAGTTATGAATCGGTAGCCGAAAAAGCCAAAAAAGCCGGTTACAAAGTGGGAATTCTCTCGAGTGTGGGTATTAACCATGCTACGCCGGGAAGTTTTTATGCACACCAGAATTCCCGGGGCATGTATTACGAAATTGCCAAAGAACTTCCGCTTAGCGGATTCGATTACTTTGGAGGAGGCGGATTTATTAATCCCACCGGCCGCGATAAAAGCCTGCCCGATGCGTATCAACTGGCCACTGAGGCGGGTTATACCCTGGCCAATACACCCGAAGCCATTGAGGCAGTAAAATCAGGCGATGAAAAAGTATTTGCTGTTAATCCGGGCATCTATCCGGGAGGCGATTTTTTCTGGCGCATCGATAATAAGGAAGAAAGTTTATCCCTGGCTCATTTTGTAAAAAAAGGCATTGAGGTATTGAACAATCCGCAGGGCTTTTTTATGATGGTTGAAGGCGGCAAGATTGACTGGGCCTGCCACAGTAACGATGCCGCTACCAGTATTCACGAAACGCTCGATTTTGATAAGGCCGTGGCCGAAGCCCTGGCTTTTTACCGGCAATACCCCGATGAAACCCTGATAATTGTAACGGCCGACCACGAAACCGGAGGTATGATAGTGGGTAATGGCCATAAGGTGGATGTGAGCCTGTTGCAGTATCAGAATATTTCGGCCCAGGAGTTTGGTCGTACCCTGGTTCATTTCAAGGAAAATAATCCCAAGGCCACCTTCGATGAGGTAATGGCCCTGGTACAAAAACATTTTGGTTTGGGCGATGCCGACAAAGGACTGGCTCTAACCCCCGAAGAAGTAAAGCAGTTTAAAACAGTGTATACCGAATTGTTTACAGGCGATAAGGGACTGAATCCCGATAAGAATTACCTGGCAACCAACGAATCTCCTACCCTGCCCGATTTGGCACTAAATGTATTAAGCCAAAAAGCCGGAATCAGCTGGGCATCGAACGACCATAGCGGAACTCCCGTACCTGTTTTTGCCTTGGGACAGGGACAAAATTACTTCGGTTCGCGTATCGACAATACCGATATTCCTAAAATTGTGGGTAAGGTAATGGGCGTAGAATAAGCTGCGGATAATTCATTTTTAAAAAAGTTGTGCCCGGTAAAGAAAACTGAGCACAACTCTTTTGTTTTTTTTGTGCATCGTTTTTATCATTCGATGCCCGGATAAAATAAAAAGGCCGGCTCCAAATGAGCCAGCCTTTAAACTTACAAAACTATGGAAACCATTTATTCGGCAACCGTTTTGTTCATTCCCACCCAGCCTTTGATGGTTTGCATGGCTTTATCAAAAAACTCATCTACTTTTTCGTATTGATAATTTCGCAGGTAACCCACAACCGTTAAAATGGGCAGTCCAATTAAGGCCATCATCAGCAGAAACATGGCAATGATAACGATACCCATAATTTTAATAACCAACAACGGCGAGATATCACTGCCACTGCCTACTACACTTCCGGTGGAGCGATCAACAATTTTGTAATCGTCGGTAACCGGGAGTGCAATAAACAATCCCAAAAGGAAGAACACCAGCTTTTTAAGCCATCCGGCCCCTGTCATAATCACATGCATCTGTCGCTGCCTTTTGTTTATTAAGAACACCGGCGCCAACGTTGCTTTGTAGTACAGGCCTACCATTATAAACCAGAAAATAGCGGTACGGAAACTGCCAAAAGCATTCCGGTTGGCGCGTTTTTTCATTTCTTTCAGGTATTGGTCGGCATCCATTTCCGACAATTCCTTCGAGCGTTTCTCCTGCTTTTTAATGTATTTTTTACGTGCTTTTAAAACCGAATCGGGGGCTGTGGCCATTTCGGTCAGGTAATTCTCGACACGGGTAACTTCCATGTCGTAGTTTTTTGCTGCCATTTCAACCGTATAAGTCTTCTTGGTTTTAAGACTTGAACAGCCGTCGTAAACAAAAAATGCAGCAAAGGCAGCCACAATAATCATCAGCCATTTGAATCCCACAAACCGACGTTCGTAGGCCTCTTCACAAATAGCCTCGTACTGGGCTATTTCATCCAGTAATTCCGGATCGGTAGGATCCAGTTTTCGGGCCTGGGCCATTAAATCTTTAACGGCTTCTACTTCGGCTTTTGAGCCCGGTTGACGTCCACTGCCATCCATGGCTTCAACTGAAAATGTGTAAAATGCAGCGTCTAAAATTTGCCTGACTTTTTCGTTGGCATTCGGGGTGGTGCTTGGTTTATTCTCTTCCATAACTATTTAATTTAATTATTTTGAATAATCGATTTTCAGCTTTTTACAGTCCGCTTTGCCCTTATTCACACCTGAATCCTAATGTCCGCCTCTTTTTCCTTTGGTTTTTCGAACAGTTGCTTGCAATGATCCTTTAAAATCGACAAAGTTTATAATAAACACTTTTGCTACCGATAAGCAGGCAATGCTAAACTATCCGAACTGGTTTAAATGGCAATTTGGTTGAACTGCTTTTCAAATATATTTAATTTTCAGCAAAAAATAATAGTGTAAAACATATAATTAGTATTCGATACCTTTTTATTAGCAGAAGTGGGATTTCATCTGATTTTTGTAAGCAGCATGCCTTGGTTTAATTGCTTTAATTGCAGTCAAAGGGCACATCTTTTTACTATAACTATTACAAGCACAAAGGAAATTTAAAAACCCCTGCATCATTCCAATGGTAGTGGAACGATGCAGGGGCATCAATAACAAAAATAATAAGGTTATTCGTTTTCGCGCTTTAGGTCTTTAACGGTAACCGATGCTTTATTTCGGGTATAAACCCTGAAAATACCCATGGCATCGTTCGACAGGTTACTGGTTAAATTGGCCGGCAAACCACCAAACATGGGGTTGTATCCATAATATCCCGAGATGGCTGTACTAATGTATTCAAAATAGGCTAAATCGATGTTTTCTATCTCCAGTGTTAATACATCATCGTTTCTGACGAATTCATCCACTTTTTCGTCGTTTAAATACTGACAATCGACCCCATTGATATAATTACCATTAAACATTAAATCGTCGACAGCCTGAAATTCAAATATGGAATCGGTAACCAGGGTATCGTTTTTCCAAGCACGAAAATTGTAATAATTGCGCTCGGGCGGATCAAGAGCCCAGCAATTCAATGCCATAGCTTCCCATTCGGGAATGTAGGTATAAGTTACCGAGTCGATACTTAAAGCTGCCGGCATGGTAGCTTCTGCAGTGTAGGTTTCGCTAATTCCATCAGAATTAATATCAATTTGACTTATGCTGAGCTGATAAGAGGTATAAGGAACTCCGGCAAAAACCGTGTCGGAATAATAATAGCCCGGCAGGGTGTCGTTTTCATAAAAATGAATCATGGTATCGTTAAACGAAACCGTTACCAAAGCATCGCTAATACGCGGATAATCCACCTCATCAATCTTTTTGGTCGCCGAAAGTTTAACCAGGTGTTGTTTGTGCTCGTTGGTAAGGGTGGCATCCACAATCAACACCTTTTGGTAAGTGGCCGGCTCCATTTCGATGTATTCGGTGCAGGCCGCCATCGATGCAAGCATCAGGATAAGCAAACCGTTGAGCTTTGTTGTTTTTATATATGCTTTAAAGTTATTCATGCTTAAAAAGTTATGTTGTAGGTAATTGATGGAACAATAGAAAACAAATAAGTCATTTCGGCCTTTATGGTATTGGTTTCTTCATCGCGTACAAAATTTACGGCCCAGGGATTATGCCGGGCGTAGGCATTGTAGATGGATAAATTCCATTCACTTTGCACCCGTTTGTTGGGTTTCTCAGCGCTTTTCCAGGTAAGGCCCAAATCGAGCCGGTGATAGTCGGGCATTCGGGCTTTGTTTCGGTCTCCAATGTTGTAATAAGGCTGTATTACATTATCCATCTCATAAAAACCGGCAGGTATAGTCATGGGTGTTCCCGATGCATAAACCCAGTTGGCCGATAAAGACCATTTCTGATTCAGTTGGTAATTCACCACCAGCGCAATATCGTTGGGTTTATCGTAAGGCGAGCGGTAAGAAGTTCCACCGTTTATCTGGGGAATATCGCGAATAGTTTTCGACAAAGTATAACTCAACCAGCCGTTAAGTTTTTCGAAATTAAACTTTAGCTGAAACTCGGCACCAAAAGCGTACGATTCACCGATGCGCAGTTCCCCGTCAACTTTTTGATTCAGGAAAAGCTGGGCATGGTCTTTAAAATCGATGGTGTTTTGCATTTGTTTGTAGTACACTTCAACCGAACTTTCGAGCTGATTGAGCCAATAGTTACGAAAATACCCAAGAGCCACCTGGTCGGCAATCTGAGGCCTTATGTTTGGGTTCGATGCCACCCAAATGTCGAAAGGGGTTCCCCCGGCACTGTTCGATGCCATGTGAATGTATTGCCGGGTACGGCTGTAACTGGCTTTTACCGACGAAAGATCGTTGATTTGATAGGTTATTCCCATACGAGGTTCCAGGCCCTGGTAAACATTATATACTTTGCCGTTTCCGTAAACGGTACTATCTGTGGCATTATAAGCTGCATCGTAATTATAAACAGTTCCCGGTCCCACGTTTTGGAAAATAGAGAAACGTACGCCATATTTCAGCGTAAGTTTTGGGGTAATTTCCTGCAGGTTGCTGCCATATACACCCCATTCAATGGCTGAATTTTGAAACAGTTCGTAGCGGTTAAATATCGATTGTTCACCCAAAGGTTCAACCAAGCCGGGTTTAAAGCGATGGTAAATCGACGAGAACCCGAACTTAATGGTGTTTTCGTTATCGAGCAATACGGTATTGTCGAGCCGGAATCCATAATCCCTGATGTTCGAATTCCAAACCATTCCTGAAGCTTCGTTAAATTTTGCTGAGGTTTGGTAACCGTAATCGCTATAGATAAGGGTAAACTTTGAAGCCACATCTTCGCTAAAGGTATGCAACCAACTGGCCGACCCGGCAGTATTTCCGAAACCAAATTCAAAATCCTGCTGCACAAAAGCATCTTTGCCTTTATAAAAGTTAAACGATAAACTGTTTCGTGTATCTACCTTATGGTTTAGCTTGGCATTAATATCGTAAAAATACAGTTTAACGCCTTTCATGTCTTCTTCAAAATGTTGCATTATCCAAATGTAAAGCTGGGCATTGAACAGGCGCGTTCCCACAAAAAGGGTTGTGTTTTCGCTACCCAGTGGCCCATCGAGTGAGAGACGGGTTGAGATGGTCCCAATACCTCCCGAACCTTTCCACTTTTTGTTGTTTCCCTCCGCTACTTTTATATCGAGCAACGAAGCCAACCGCCCACCATAGGCCACCGGAATATCGCCTTTATACAATTCAATTTCTTTAATGGCATCGTTGTTAAAAACACTGAAGAAGCCCATAAAATGCGATGCATTATAAATAGGAGCATCGTCAATCAATATCAGGTTCTGATCCATATTTCCTCCGCGAACGCTGAAGCCGGAACTTCCCTCTGAGGTGGATTGAACACCCGGTAATAATTGTATGGCTTTAATAATGTCCACTTCGCCCATTAGTGCCGGAATTCGTCGTATTTCCTTTATTTTCATCTTTTCCACACTCATGGCGGTTCGGGTAATGTTCTCGTTGTGACGTTCGCCGGTAATTAAAACATCCTCAAGCCGTTTGGTGTCCCGTTCCAGGTAATAGGTTTTTGATACGGGTCCGTTTACCTGAATTTGCTCGGTGCGGGTTTTGTAACCAATGTATGAGATTTGTAAGGTATAATTTCCGGCCGGTAGTTTTAACAAAAAAGTACCATTTAAATCGGTAGCCGTTCCGGTTTTAAATTCACTCACATAAACAGTGGCTCCAATCAGGGTTTCGTTCGATTCTTTATCGAGCAGGATTCCCTTAACCGGAAAGCTCTCCGAAAAATAATCGGTGGCCATGGCTCTACCACCAACAATTCCAAGCACCAGGGTGAATACAATAGTTTTAAGGGTTAAAGGATTCATAAATTTATTCGTATGTTTAAAAAGGTTAATTTTGTAGCTATTTCAGCAAAAGCAACACATAGACGATTTTCAGTCCAAATAGTTGCGCTGACTTAAAACTACCTGCAAATATTTTTATTTTACCTGCCATGTTAAAAAGTTATTCGATAAACACACCATTTTTACCGGCAAATAATGTATTTTGGCTTATGATAAAGGTTGCATTAATTTCGCAACCAAAAATCTATTTATCGCTATATGATGAACAGAAAAAAGCAAGCTATGTTCTGTGTTTCTGACCAAAAAACCGACTTAATTTTAAAACTCCCGGCTGTTGTATTATTTCTAATTTTAAATGTATTAACCAGCCAGGCTACCCGTGTTGATAACATTACCCAACAGGTGTTTTTTACCATCGACCAGGTTCCATATGCGGCTTTTCAGGAAACCCTGTACAAACCCACCACACAAACTTATTCTAAAGGAAGTATGGCTTCGACCGGTTTTAATGAATCGCGGATTTCAGTATATAATTTAACCAACGGACGACTTGTAGTACAAAAACACATGGGTCGTATCGACAGCACTGAAGCATTTTTGTTGTTGGGATACAGTCCGGGCCATTTATGGATATACAGTACAGCATTTAAATCCGGCCTGCAGTCGTTGCACCCCTTAACTTTAGAAAAGAACCTGTCGCAGGCAAACATTTATGCCCGGCTTAGTCAGCCCATTGGCCGTTTTGCAGAGCCGGACTGGCAACAACTCACCAATTATTACGCCTACAGTCAGGTGCAGCAAAAACTCATTGTTACCAATCAGTACGGGGAACATTTTTATATTGACCCCGATAATTTTTGCCCTGAAAAGATTTCGGAACCGCTGGTTTTAAATCCTGTATATTCCGATTTTTTTAATAACACAGTAAATCTGAAAGACAAAACCTGGACCTTAAAAGGATACGAAGCCTTGAGCTTAAGCGATTCAGAAACGGAGGATTATGGCCTTGCATTTACCCATGGTAAATTTATTATGGAACAAAATCCCCGGAATTTGTTAACCTACCAGCTAAACAGGCAGGAAAAACTGACGGAACAATTGATCGAACGGGAAGCTCGTTCCACGTCGGAAAAACAAAACCTTCAGGTTTCCCTGTTAAAAGATGAACTGGAACGTACCAAAAATGAAATACAAGTGCTGCTTACCGGCAAAAAACCGGAGGGTAAACTTTTGCAGGCTACTCCCGAATCGTTTTTTATTTTTTCAAAAAACGATGAAACACCGGAATCAGTAATCAAAATATCGAAAGTACGCATAAAAAACTCGGGTAAGCCGGAGTTGGTATGGGAAACTGCAATACCGGGAATGTTTTACAATGTGGCAACAGCACGAAATTCACGTATGTTTAAACATTATTTTGGAGACTTTTTCCCTGAATTTAGCTTCAACCACTTTGAAATGGTAGGTAACCGATTCGTTGTAATTTATTTGATGCAGGTATGCGCCATCAATGTGCAAACCGGAGCTGTGGAGTGGAGCTTTGTGCTTAAATAAGTCATCCGGTGGGGCGGGCTGAAGTAGTTTTTCCCCTTGATTTCACCTATTTCCATATAAATCCCTGAATAGATTTTAAGTGCCACAGCATGGTGCAAACAAAAGGCAAAGCCCCTTTGCTTTGCCTTTTGTAAATTAGATGTTAATCCCCGTTCTTTTCCCGAATGTATCCTTTACGGAAGGCTACCAAGAGTTTTTCCAGGTCTTCAATCTCCTTGCGTAATTTGAAACCAATGTCGGTATCCCCCACTCGCTTTCGTACGTTCGATTTTTCGAGTATGCGTGAATCCGAAATAATATCAACCTCTTCTTCAATGGCTTTTTGCCGCGATTCAAAAGGCTCATGAGCAGCCAGCATCAAACCGTATGAATTATAAATTAAAGTGTAACCGGCTATTCCTGTTTCGGGCTGGTAGGCTTTGGCCATTCCCCCATCAATAACTATCATGCGTCCATTGCCTTTTACCGGGTCTTCCCCTTTTTTAAGTTTAACCGGAACGTGACCATTAACTATGCGCGATTCATTGCCCTCGAGCCCAAATTCCTTCAGTATTTTCAGGCTTAAATCCTCCTGATCGCGTAAGGTAAAGTAAGCATTCTTTTCCTCCACATGGGTTTCTTTGTCGGTAATAAAATAACGTTCAAAAGTGGCCATCTTGGTTTTGCCAAAGAGTGGAGAGTCGGGTCCGGGCCACAGGTAATACATGTAATCGAGACCAACGCTGTCGTCGCCGGTATTGTTGCGGTAATAATAGCATTGGCGTACAATTTCGTCGAATTTATCGAGCAGGGCCCTGCCGGAATAATAGGAACCTTCAATCTTCACCCGTTTAAATTCCCCTTCGGGTGTCATGGGAATGCATCCGTGGTAGAGCAGGTTAGCATTGTATTTTAGGTACATGCTTCCTTTGTTGATTAAAAACTTCAGGTGTTTCTGCAGTTTCTGACTTTTTGTGAACGAAGTTCTGATTCGCTCCATTACTTCCTGTTCCTGCGGCGTTAAACGGTAGGGATCGGCCGGATCGATGGTCGGGAAATTGGTGTCATTCAGCGGATAACTCTTGCGCCCTATTTTAATGGTTCCCTTTTGCAAATCCATTTGTTCGAGCAAGAGCCGATCATCCATTTTGAAATCGGGACGGCGTTTTATCAATTGTCCTTCCAGTTTAAACTGGATGATGGATATGGCTTTATGCATCTGGGCCACCATATAAATTTCGTCGTCGTGGTAACTGCGCTCGCCCGACAATTTGGGTTTAAAAGGTGTACAGGGGTCGTCTTTGTATGTTTGCATGGCAAAAGTGGCCAAAGGAATCAGGTTAATACCGTAAGCATCTTCAACGGTATCCAGATTGTCATAGCGTGCAGCAATCCGTAAGAGCGTTGCAATAAGCGGCATGGAACCCAGGGCAGCGCCCATCCATACAATATCGTGATTTCCCCATTGAATGTCAATATCGTTGTAGGTCATCAGGCTTTCGATAATCAAATCGGGATGTGGTCCGCGATCGAAAATGTCGCCTACAATATGCAGCCGGTCGATGGTTAGTTTCCGAATCAGTACACACAACTCAATAATAAACTCTTTGGCCCGGTTGGTACTGATAATGGTTTCGATAATACCGTCGTAATAGTGTTGTTTGTTCAGCAGGTTTTCGTCCTCGTGCAATAACTCTTCAATTACATAAGCAAAATCTTTGGGTAAGGCTTTACGCACTTTTGAGCGGGTATATTTCGACGAAACCGAACGACACACCTTTATTAACCTGTGGAGGGTAAGCTTAAACCATTCTTCCATTTCGGGTTCCCGGCGCATAATCCATTTTAGTTTTTCGTCGGGATAATAAATAAGTGTGGCCAGACTGTTTTTTTCTGATTCACGCAGGGTGTCGCGAAAAATGTCGTTTATTTTACGGCGCACCACGCCCGATGCATTATTTATAAGATGGGTGAATGCCTCATATTCGCCATGCAAATCGCTGAGGAAATGCTCGGTTCCTTTCGGAAGACTTAAGATAGCACTCAGGTTAATTATCTCGGTACTGGCTTTTTGTATCGACGGGTATTGCTTCGCCAAAAGTTTCAGGTAGCGAATTTCGTCGTTTGTAAATTCCATAGTTTAATGTTTAGTTTTAGCGTTACGAAATTAGAACTTAACACTAAGCTTCCCAAAAATGTTTCTTTCTAAAAACATGTTATGCAGAAGTTTCGGTTTGTTTAAAATATGGGGAGGAAATAAAACCCGCAGGGTTTAACTACAATTGCCGTAGGTGAAACCTACGGAGTTTGGTGGATGGGGTTGCGGGAACCCATTCCATGGGTTCAATAATCCATTGATGCAAAATTGAACCCCTTATCAGGGGTTCGGTTGCATTGGTGCCTCGGTTACCGTAGGTGCTACCTACGGCTATTGTTATTCTATCCCTTCGGGATAGGGTATTCCATGGTCTTATTTGTAGGTTAATCCTTTGGAGTTTGCTGGTTTTTCCTGTGGTTACTATTGGTACAATCCTTTGTATTAGTTTGGGCCGAGATTGAAATCTTCTGTCATTTCAGTGCCAGGATAAAAACCCGCAGGGTTTAACTAAAATAGCCGTAGGTGAAACCTACGGAATTCGGTTGGTAACGTGAAAAGAACCCTTGAAAAGGGTTCAATTAATCATGACTATCAATTATTTCAAAAATCGTTCGTCGAATGGAATACCATGTACAGTTAATAACTCGATAAACTCTTCCCGAAACGATTTTGTCTTATGGTGTTCCTTTTGATTTTTAATGTAATTAATCAACACTTGCTTTTCTTTGTATGAATAGGTAAAACCACCATACCCTTCCTGCCAAGAGTTAAAATATGGAAATATGTTATCTGATTTTATCCAGACAGATGTTGCAACTTTTAAATCCTTTACCAGCGAAGCTAATGAAAGTGTTGGATGAATATGTGTTGCAATATGAAGGTGATCAGCAGTGCCATTAATTTGATAAAGTACACATTGTTTGCTCTTTAGAATACCCCAGATATAATGAAAAAGCTGTTCTCTATGATTCTCAAGTAGTGTTTTTTCCCTGTCTTTGGTTGAAAAAACAATGTGATAGAGTATTTGGGTATAAGTTGCCATGTTGTTTTTTTATGCAAATTACAAAATATATGATATTGTACCCCGGAAT
>JBFWMB010000099.1:0-14921 GCA_050251815.1 Salinivirgaceae bacterium
TCGTACCAGATACATAGTTTGGGCTTATCCAGTTCCGTATCCCAATAAATATCTTTTTGAATTACACCATTGGGGTGGTATTCATAGGTATTTTTGTTGATAAGGCTATTGTTGGCATCTCTTATATTTACTTCAATTAAAAATCCATCGGCATTGTAACTGCGGATTTCTTTATGCTTTATGGCTCCCAGTTTATCGAATTCAATCACGGTAAGTACGGTATCCATATATTCTTTTGCTCCGGGTAAGGGAAAAGGTGTGTTTTGGCCGGTAATGTCGAATCGGGCCAGAATTTCACCATTCAAATCGTAGCGAATCAGTTCGTTCACATAACCTTTATTGTTGAAACGGAATTCCTGAATCAGGCTTCCTTTTTCTTCAGGATTGAGAATGGCAAAATCGGAACTGTATATTTTACATGCTTTTATGTTTCCAGGCAATTCATTGGCATAAGTCCTGGTAGTATCCTTTTGAGGGGTGTTGTGGCATGCTGTACCCATCAAAAACAACAATATCATGTAAATCAGATTCCGCATCTTTTTTATTTTCTGCATCAAAATTAAGGGAAATTCTATTTAAATTAAAGTACTTAGCTTTATTTGGAATAGAAATCTTGTTTTAAGAATGGAGTAATAACTTTTATGCTATATTTTTCTTGCAACTAAATCTTATTTGATCAGTCTTGTAACTCTCAAGAAATCAGCGTTCAACAAAAATGATTCAAACTTAATTGACTAAAAACAGCAATTTTTCTTAATAGAGGTGTTATAAAAAGTTACTTGTTGCGTCTACAGCTTGTAAAACAAAAATAACGATATAAAAACATGGATAGCGAAGAATTTAAAGTAAAGGTATTTGTTCTGAAAGATAAACTTTACCGTTTTTCTAAGCGAATCCTTAACGATGAAACCGAAGCACAGGATGTGGTGCAGGATGTTCTTTTAAAATTTTGGAATATGCGCGATGAACTGCATATCTACAATAATCTGGAAGCGCTTGCCATGACTACAGTTAAAAACATGAGTCTTGATAAGGCCCGGCGCAAAAATACCCGGTTTAGTAAAAGCGACGATATTAAATACCATACCGACACGGTAATTGGTGCCCACGATATGGAAACAAGTGATTTGAGTTTGCAGGTTAAACAAATTATTAATCAACTGCCCGAACCGCAAAAAACAATCATTTATTTGCGCGATGTGGAAGATTATGATTTTGAAGAAATTGCTCCACTGGTAACCATGAGTATCGAAACCATTCGGGTGAACCTGTCGAGGGCAAGAAAGAAAGTTAGAGAAGAAATGAAAAAAATTATGAGTTATGGAACGGTCTGATATCAAACAATTACTGGAGAAATATTACGAGGGACAAAGCTCAAAACAGGAAGACAGGCAATTACGCAACTTACTTAAATTGTATGTGGGAAGCGATGCCGATCTGCTGGAAGCCCAGGCCATGTTTTCGCTTTACGACGAAGCCGCTAGCGAAACCGTAAACATTGATTTTGATACACTAATTGGGCAGAACAAATCCCGGAAAGTACGTAAAGTTTACTTTGGCTTGGTTACTGCCGTTGCTGCTTCCCTCATTGCCTTTGCCATGCTGTTTATGCTTAGTAATCCGCAGGAACAAATAGTTTACGCTTACGTAAATGGCAAAGCCATTACCGATAAACAAGAAGCAATTGCCTATTCAAAACAGGCCATGAATACCCTTTCATCGAATTTAAACAAAGGTACCGCAGGTTTAAATTACATGGAAAAATTCAATAAACCGGCCGATTTATTAATTGTAAGAAAATAGTTATTAACCCCGCCTGCACTTGGGCAGGCATTAAAAATCAGATAAAATGAAAAAAGTATTCGCAATCCTGATAGCTCTTTTACCCGTGCTAGGCATGGCTCAGGAATCACAGTTAAACACCTTGTTCGATAAGTATTCAGGCAAAGAGGGCTTTACCTCGGTGTACATCACCAGCTACATGTTCGATTTATTTGCCAAAATCTCCGATGAATCGGATCCCGATTTGGAAAACCTGACTAAAGGAATCAAAGGAATTAAGATACTGACGGTAAGTAAGCAGCAGGGAAGTGAAATGCATCAGGTATTTTACAACGAAATTCAAAAAGCCCTGCCCGCCAATCTTTACAACGACTTTATGATTGTAAAAGAAGGGGCCGAGGAAATTATCTTTAAAGTTCGAGAAACCAATGGGAAAATATCTGAATTTGTAATGATAGTTAAAGACCCCAACGAACCCGTATTGCTTTTCTTTGAGGGAGATATCAACCTGAAACAGATTGCTAAAATGTCGAAAACCATGGATGTTAAAGGCTTTGAGCATCTCGAAAAAGTTGAAGAAGAAAAGAATAAATAACCCTTAAAACCATGAGCCGGAACCTGACTTTCAGGTTCCGGCACTTAACTTTTTTACCTTAAAACTACGATTATGAAAACAACCACCACATGGGTTTTAGCCTTAATGCTTTCATTATTGAGCACTACCGGGCTTTTTGCAAAAGAATACAAGGATTTTTACCGGGAGTACCGAAAAGCCGATAAAACAATAAGTTTTAAAATCCCGGCGGGCTTTGCTTCCATTTTTATCGATAAGGATGAAAACCGGGAAGTGAAGGAATTTTTTAAAGACCTCGACGATTTAAGCTTTTTAATTATTGACGAGGTAACAGAAAAAACACTTATCAACCTGAATCAAAGCTTGCCTGAAGACTTGTACAAGCAGATTATGGTTGTAAACGACGGGGATACGGAAATTAGTTTTCTGGTTAACGATAACGGCAAGTTTGTGGAAGAACTTTTAATGATTGTTGTAGAACCCAATGAGTTGATAATTATGTGTTTTACCGGCGAAATATCGCACGAACATGCCAAACAACTTGCTAAGGCAATCAATGTAAAACAGGCTTCAGCTTTCAGACAGTAATATTTTTAATTGGAAGCGACTTTTTAAAAAGTACCAGATTTAATCCAACTACTTTCAAATTAAAAGGAATAGAACGCTGATAACGCTGAAAAAACTGATTTACGCTGATTAGATCTGTGAAAATTAGTCAAAATCCGCGTCATCCGCGTTCTATTTTTATGTTGCACCATCCATTAATTTTTCTGAATCTTACCTGACTAATTGCTAATCCTCTTTCCCAAAAATAGCCAGCCCACCTAACGAGGTTTCCTTATAAAGCGAGGGCAAATCGTAGCCGGTTTGTTTCAGGGTTTTCACCACCTTGTCGAACGATATGATATGCCGCCCGTCCGATACCAGAGCATAGGCTGCGTGATTTAACGAGCGCGATGCTGCAAAAGCATTCCGCTCAATGCAGGGAATTTGCACCAGTCCGTAAAGCGGGTCGCAGGTGAGGCCCAAATGGTGCTCAATGCCCATCTCAGCCGCATATTCAATCTGATGAATGGAACCACCCAGCAATTGGGTAGCAGCGCCTGAGGCCATGGCACATGCCGTTCCAATTTCAGCCTGACAACCGGCTTCAGCCCCCGAAATAGATGCATTGAATTTTACCAGGTTTCCTATCAGTCCGGCTGTAGCCAGGGCCTTTAATACTTGTTCGTTGGTCAGCTTGTTCAACTCCTTTTGGTAATA
Organism: Salinivirgaceae bacterium; assembly: GCA_050251815.1. GTDB lineage: Bacteria > Bacteroidota > Bacteroidia > Bacteroidales > SZUA-534 > GWE2-40-63. Next base: position 3,620 of record JBFWMB010000099.1, read on the forward strand.
CAATACCGCAGGTAAGGCGCCACACGCTCCACAGGTGGGAGCTGTAACAATAATTCCACCTCCGGCATTTTCTTCGGAAACCGCTAAAGCGTAGGAGAAAAGTTTCGAGCGTCGTTTCTGTGGTAAGTTAAAACTATTGGCCTTGGTTTTTATTACAGCGGCTTTTCGGGCAAGTTTGAGCTCTCCAGGAAGTGTTCCCTGTTTTTCTAATCCGTTTTTTATGGACTGTACCATGTGTTTCCAGATGTCATCCAAAAATATCCACAGGTCTTTTCCTTCGTACAGTTCCACATATTCCCACAACTGTTTTCCATTTTTCTCGCACCAGGCCAGTATCTCTTTCATGGTAGTCAGGGGATAAATGCTTTCGCTGGCCCGTTCACTGGTGTCGTCAACAATGGCACCTCCGCCAATGGAGTAAGCAGTCCATGAGGAGTTAAGCTTGCCTTTACCATCAAAAGCTTCGAACTTTAAGGCATTGGGGTGCTTGGGTAAAAAGGTTGCCGGTTCCCAAACCAGTTCCATGTTTTTGTCGGCAAAGGTTTCTTCAATGGCAACGCCGGTAAGGTGGCCTTTACCGGTAGCAGCCAGACTGCCATAAAGGGTTATTACGTATTTTTCGGCATCGGGTACCCTTTGTAAAAACTGTTCGGCGGCATTTTTGGGTCCCATGGTATGGCTGCTCGATGGTCCTTTACCAATTCGGTACAATTCGCGGATAGATTCCATAGTAGGTTGCTTGTTAACAAGTTATTCTGTTTCAATAAATTTTGGGCGGGTAACCGATTTACCTTTCCATTTTCCCGAAAGATAATAAATAAAAGCGCCACTTAAGCCCACGGTCCAGGCAATAGGTACAGCCCACCAGATACCGGTTTCTCCATAGGTTTTCGATAAAATAGCCGCTAAGGGAACGCGTATCAACCAAAGTGATAAAACGCTGATAAACATTGGTATCAATGTAGCACCGGCACCACGTAAAGCACCATACATAACAAACATTAAAACAAATACCAGGTAAAAAATATTTACAATGGTCAGGTATTCCGAACCAATGCGAATTACTTCGGGGTCGTTGTTGAATAAACCGACCAATTGGGTACGGAATGTGATAATTAAGGCAGTTATTATTATTCCGAACATACCAGCCATAAACAGTGTTGAAATAAGGCCCTTTTTTAGCCGTTCATCTTTTCCGGCTCCCAGGTTTTGTCCGGTAAAGGTGGCCAAAGCGGCCGAGAATGCCATGGCCGGCAAGGATGCAAACGAATCAATACGGCTGCCCACGCTGTAGGCTGCAATAACATTGGTTCCAAACGAGTTTACAATGCCCATAAGTGCCATCATTCCCATAGCGACAAAGGTTTGCTGTAAGCCTGAGGGCAATCCTATCCGTACACCTTGTCGTAAGATTTCCCAGTCGAAAAGCATGTTTTTTATATTAAAATGAATGATGGGATGGGTTTTATTCAGGTACAATACTCCGGTAATAAAAGCCCCGGTTTGCGAAATTACCGTAGCCCAGGCTGCACCGGCAATGCCCATATCGAGCACCATAATAAACAGCAGGTCGAGCCCAATATTCATTACCGTGGCTACAATTAAAAATACAAGGGGTGTTTTGGAATCGCCCAGTCCGCGCAGTACTGAACTTATGCCATTGAATCCAAACATGGTTATGGTTCCCAGCAGGTAAATATTGAGGTAGGTGGTAGCCTGGGGTAACAGGCTTTCGGGCAAATCGAGTAATTTAAAAAGCGAGGTACTTAGCGAAATTCCCAGAATACTCATGGCTATTGACAACAGGCCCAGGCCAATAAACATGGTCGATATAGCCCGTTTTACCTTTTCAATATCCTTGGCCCCATAATACTGCGAAATAACAATTCCAAAACCGCTGCCCACGCCAATAATTAAGGAAATCAAAGCAAAAATAATAGGAAACGAAGCCCCTACCGATGCCAGGGCATCTTTACCCAGCACATTGCCCACAATAATGCTGTCGGTAATATTGTAGAATTGCTGAAACACATTACCCAGCAGCATGGGTAGTGCAAAGCGAAAAATGAGCAGTCCTTCTTTTCCTATGGTTAAATCTCTCATGAAATTTCAACAGTTGACAGTTTTCTGTCGGTTTTTAATTGCGATGCAAAACTGAATAAAATATTTAAGGGCGACAAATTAATAGGTAAGTGTTGCCGTCTTAAATATATTTTCGACAGTCTGTTCAAAAACGGCTGTATCGTTAATCGATCGCAGGGCAAAGAAATAGCTGTCACCTTTTTCGAACGACTGGCTGAAATAGCTCCACAATTCTTTCATGTGACTCAAAAAGCCCAGCTGATTTACCGACTTGTTTTTGTAGTGGTTGTGTAGTTCAAAATAAAATTCACGGTATTTGGCCAAGGCTTCATTGCGGGTAAATTCAATGCCATTAACCTGGTTGGTAATAAACGGATTGATAAAGGCGCCACGGCCAATCATATACCCTTTGATGCCTTTGAATTCCTGTTCCATTTCGCTTACCTGTTCTTTCCGGATGATGTCGCCGTTGTAGATTACCGGATGCTTTATTTGTGGATAGATTTCCGAGAAAAATGCTTTATTGGCCGTTCCTCCGTACAATTGGGCTGCAGTGCGTGGATGAATAATTACTTCGGCCAGGGGGTATTTATTCAGGATGGGAATAAGTTGCAGAATTTCCTTTTTATCGTTTAGCCCCAGTCGTATTTTTATCGATAATTGAGCATTCATCCCGGGAATAAGCTGTTCCAGAATCTCGTCGATGCGTTGGGGAAAGGGAAGTAAACCCGAGCCCCGTTGTTTTTTGGTGACAAAAGGATAGGGACAACCCAGATTCCAGTTTATTTTTTTAAACCCCAGGTCCGAAAGCAGACCGGCAAAGTGGAGCATTCCTGCGGCATCGTTGCTGAGCAATTGCGGAATCAGTGAAATCTCAGGATTCAGCTGACTGTAATATTTTTGAAGGTTTTTAACCTTAATGGGTGAGTTGTTACTGGCCATAAGGTAAGGCGCCATCATTTCGGTAAATCCTCCGAATATGCGATGGTAGGTATTCATAAAGTGAATGTCGGTCATGGCCTGCATTGGGGCCAGTTGCAAAAAGATAGCCATAGAAATAACTTAAACCACAAATGTAGCATTTGCCGGCTAATAACCCTTTTTTTTTAAGCAAAAAGGCTACCCCGCAGGATAGCCTTTGCATTATTATAGTGAGTGTATTTTAGAATTTGTAGTTTACACCAATTCCAAAGGTTGTAGTTGTTTTGGCATAATTCATATTGTATGCGTAAGGAGTTCCTGTTAAATAATCTACAGAATGGTCATCATACATTACGTACAAACCTCCCAGGTCGATCGACAAGTTTTCCATGGGCTTAATTTGAACGCCCAAACCTACAGTGGTCGATGAGTTGCTGTAGCTTAAATCGGTTTGATATTGGTCCCTAACACCGGTAACACCGCGCATGAAGCCAATACTGGCGGTAAACATGTCGTTAATATCGTATTCCAATCCAAGAGAAGCTTCCCAAAGGTTTTTATCAACCAAATCTTCGCGGCCTTCCCAGTTGGCTTGTTTATCGAAGTATGTGTTGAACGATACCTGGGTACGAAATTTATCACTGATTTTATAACCTACACCAATCGCTAATATAGCAGGTATGTCGGCCCTAAAGCTTGAGTCGTGTTTAAACATATCAGCGTAATCTTTTTTGGTATCGTTGGTTAAGGTTAAACTGGTATTTAATTCGTATTTAATGGCAATATCCAGTTTGTCGTTGGGAGAGAATTGCGCACTGAAAATTGGGGTAAATGCCATTCCGGTTTGTGTGGTTTCTACTTCAATATCACTGGTTGCAGCAGCATATTGATCAGCTAAAGCTCCACTTCCGTTGTACATAGCAGAAACTGTAGTAAGTGCCATTCCTTCAACATAATTTGCACCTAATCCACCAACCAATTGATTGTATTGGTCAGCAGTAATAATTGCATTATCTCTGGCATATTCCAAACTGGGAATCCCATTGTTGTGCAATTGGTCTACAGTACCGGCAGCCTGATATGAGGCAGCCGACATGACACCAAAGAAAGCAGGAGCAGACACCAGATTTCCGGCACCAGCTGTATTAAGTGGGTGCATCGGGTTAACCATAATGTTTTTGATGTAACCCTGGTAATTGTTTTTTGCATTAATCATGCGCACACCGGCGGCCACAGAAAGCATATCGTTAATTTGGTAACTTGCATTTAGTTGCGAACCCCAATATACCGAGCTTCCGTCAAAATAAATATCAGCATCATAAGCATCAGTTGCAATACCAGCAGCAGTCATTTGTCCGGGTATTTGTGAAACCAGCATTTCGAATGAGGGCAAACCGCCGGCATATTCAGCGGAACCACCACCACCATTGGGTCCAAATCCAAAGGAAACGGCTAATTTGTCTTTTTTGTAAACGGCAAAAAACGAAGGGAATAAGGGGGCTTTAACATCGCCGACAAATTCCTTGTTGTTTAAGGGAAAAGTAGTAGTTACGGTCTTGGTCTGAAAAATAGTCTGGTTGTGTAAAGAAAAATGGAAGCCGTCGTCCATACGAACCACACCAGCCGGATTAAAATAAACAGCATCGATTTGAGTTGATGCATTACGCGACAGCATGCGAACAAACTGTGCACTTTGATTGGTATTGGTAACAATACCTCCTGCAAATAATTGTCCGCAGGTAGCCGCGGCAAGTATTAATGTAAAAATTTTTTTCATACATGAACATTTTGGTTAATACAAGTAGCAAAGATATAATAAAATAGATAGGTTCAAAACACACCAAGCTTGGTATCAGTGTATTGCAAATTTATCGAACAATGCATTCAAACGTTCGAACCTGCCTTTAAGTGGTTAATTATGAATGCACAGCACTTAGCAAAGTGTGCAGGTTCTGCGTTTAATGGCTCGTATTTAACCCTAAAAATGGGGCCTAAAAAAAAGGAATTTGGCTCTGGAACTTTCAGAAAATACAGGGAAGCTAACTTTTGGATAAGAAAAATCCGGACATTAGACAATAGGCTTAAGGCCAAAGACCAAAGACACCAGAACCTTAGACTTAATTCATTTTTCACTATTCACTATTCACTATTCACTGTTCATTGTTCTATTGTTTTATTGTTAATTGCCCATTGCTCATTGTTAATTGATGTTCCCGGAACTACCTTCGATGTGGTAAACTAAGGCTTCAATGTTGTCAACCAAGGTTTCAATGTTCCCGACTAAGGCTCTTGTGTTCCCGACTAAAGCTCTTGTGTTCTCAACTAAGGTTCTTGTGTTCCCGACTGAAGCTCTTGTGTTCTCAACTAAGGTTCTTGTGTTCTCAACTAAGGTTCTTGTGTTCCCGACTAAAGCGCTTGTGTTGTCAACTGAAGCTCTTGTGTTCTCAACTAAGGTTCTTGTGTTCCCGACTAAAGCTCTTGTGTTGTCAACTGAAGCTCTTGTATTAGCAACTAAGGCTCTTGTGTTATCAACTGAAGATCTTGTGTTGTCAGCTAAAGCTTTGGTGTAATAGACCCTAAGGCAAGGCCGTTTGAGTCCTTTAGCCACCTGATGAACTCTAAGTACTTTAGTCTCTTCCTTAATTCTGAACCAATAATTCCGAATTGTTTTTTAAATTTGAACTCAGCTTACAAAATTTACAACTATGAGAAACTTTATTCGTGAGACCCAGATTTCAGAAGTGAGCGAACTGAAATTTGTTAGTCGAACAATCCCGACGAAGTCGGAGGGTATAATAGCCCATAGCCCCGCCTGTCCGTCGGGCAGGTCTGCTGCGGAATATGTTTCCAAAGCTCACTTTGGGGTTTCATACCCGTTGATTGCCTTAATCCTTTTATCTGTTTATGCCTTAATACCCGGGGCATCGGCCCAGGAACAAACCCCGGTAAGCAGCGAATTGAAAGAAATCCGTTCGAACAGCGAGAACCTGGATCACCGCCTCGACCGCCTCGAAAAAATGGTTGACGATTTATTATGGTATCAGAAACTGGGTGATGTGGCCCTTATCGATAAACTGTATATGTATGGCCCGCCGCACTGGAACGACAAAAACACCACAGCTATGGGATATGGCAATCCCATCAAGTTCTGGTCCTATACTTTTTTTCCAAAGAACCTCGACCCTTCGAAAAAATATCCCTTAATAGTGCTTCCGCATGGGGGTGTTCATGCCGATTTTACTACCTATTACACCCACATTGTGCGCGAGCTGGTTAGTCAGGGTTACGTGGTGGTGGCAGCGGAATACCGCGGTAGTACCGGCTACGGTAAAGGTCATTATAAGAATATCGATTACGGTGGGCTCGAAGTGGAAGATGTGTTTGCCAGCCGGAATTACATGCTCGAGAATTACCCTTTTATCGATAAGAACCGCGTGGGCATTATGGGCTGGAGTCATGGCGGACTAATTACGCTGATGAATATTTTCGATCATCCTGAGGCTTTTCAGGTGGCATTTGCCGGAGTTCCCGTAAGCGATTTAATCAGCCGCATGGGCTACTATACCGACGACTACCGCGATTTGTATTCGGCCAGTTACCACATTGGTCAAACCGCATATGAGAATGTACAGGAATACCGCCGGCGTTCACCGGCCTGGAATACGCATAAATTCAAAAACACGCCCTTGCTGATTCATACCAACACCAGCGACGACGATGTAAATGTGTTGGAAGTGGAGCATCTGATTAAATCGTTGAAAGCCGATGGTAAAAAGTTCGATTATGAGATTTTTCAGGCCGTTCCCGGGGGCCATTCCTTCGACCGGATGGATACCCGCGAAGCCAAACAAATACGGATTAAAATTTATCAGCATTTGGCCAAACAATTAAAACCTGAAAAACCCATCAATAGCTTAAGCGACCTTCAAAAAGCGGGTTATCGTTTTTAAAGGAATAAACACATTGAGTTTTTACTCAGGGATTTATTCATTGAGGGCATTAATTGCTCTGGATTAACTGTTTGGTGAGCTGCCAGAAAATGGGATAAGGAATAAGCTCATGGGTATCATAATGCGTGTCGAGTTGATACAACTCTTTTAAAAAATTTTCCTCGGTTTGTTTTGCCTGTTCGGGTAAGAAACCCTGGGAAGCAAGCTTCGACAGCGTTTTAAAAAACAGAAGCGTACGTTGGTCCGGCAAGGTTTTCATGTACCGATGAAAATATACCATTAAATTGTTTCCCTCGTATTCAATGCGTTTCGGGTCTTTTATCAGCAAAAGCTGTAGTCGGATGAGCAGCAAACTGATGTTGTGTCCGTATTTATCTTTGGCCGATTTTTTAGTCTGATCCAGAAAACGGTTTATATCGATGCCCCCGGCAAAATTTGGAAGCATTTGAATGGGACTTTCTTTGTGTGTGGCGTAAAATATAAAGTAAAGGTACGCTTCACGGATGGCCCAGACTGATTTATCGTAGGGATCGAGAAAGGGGAATTGCACCTGTGCCATTACTTCGTTTAATACATTTAATGCCTCATCATAAGCTTCAAGCTTGATTAATACATCGAAGTGAATTTCCTGAATAAGAAACTGATTGAAGGCTTGGTAATGGCTCAATTGCAGGCATATAGTTATTTCCTCCAGGGCCTTTTCCAGTTGTCGAACGTGCCGGTAGTAGCAGGCAAACTGGAAGTGCAAATCAAGCGTAGCCTGTTTGCTGACCAAAAAAGGGTAGTTTTCGAGCAGTTGCTGGTAGGCAAGGAGCAAATTAAAAATTTCCTCAAAGCGGTTTAACTGATAATTGGCGACCAAACCAATGCGAATAGCAAAAAGCTTTAAATAGGGATTAAAGTTTTCTTTATGCCAGCCTTCAATTTTTACCTGATAACTTTGCGCTTCATTAAATAAACCGGGTGTTTTGGCATTGCTGAATTTGGTTTTGCTGTATATTACCTCCCAAAAACCCCGGGCATCGGTAAGTTGCTGATTCAGTATCTGTAGCTGTTTCACCTTTTCCTGGTATAAGGCTGTCTCGGCCGGATAACCCTTTAATGCATACACCGAGCGCAACTTTATAGCTGCTTCCAACTGCAAATCGATAAGAAAATATTGATTGGCCTGTTGTTCAGCTTTGGCAATTATTTTTGACGGATTATGGTACACGTTTTCGTTCAGCATTTTCTCGGCAATCAGCAATTCTTTGGCTACTATCAGCCGGATGGTTTCGTAATTGCTTAGCAGCGAATCACTACCCGACAACTTAAACACCAAATCGGACAGTTTATGAACCAGACTGCGTTTGAGCATCAGGTATTTTTTGTCGATTTTGGGTGATTTGTATATGCGCAGGGCAGCTTCTTCGTCGCTGTTTACTTCGCGATTCACAATGAGCTGGTAAAGCAGGCTCATTTTAGACGAGGCCGGAATAATTTTTTCCAGCACTGCTGCCTGCTGTTGCGACAACACAAAATGCAATTCTTTTATTAAATCCATGATGCTTTTCCCAGCTACTAAAGTAAACAATATCCATTTTAATTCAAGGGTATGTTTTAAAACTTTTTTTGGTTTGTTTAAGATGCAGGCTTTATACTTTGGACTGTTCTGAGGTGGCATGTGGTTGGAAATAAACCCGATAAAAAATGCGAAAAACACTTATGCTGACTTACCATGAGGGTATTATTGTAATACAAACCTGTTTATAAATCAGAATTGTCACAAAAGCTAAGGTGCAGTTATTCAGAATCAAAGATGCTTTCTTTTCTCATAGTTGTTAATAAGTATGGTTTTTTAAAAAGTTATGTGTTTGAACCGTTTTGCTTTTGCTTTTGAAAACACACCCTTTGAAAAACTTACTAAATGCATAAAACTGTAATTGAAATTGTTGGCCAGTTGTTGGAAATTGTGCTTGATTTTCAACTAAAACAACAACTATGGAACAAAACTACTTTATGAAGAAACTGGGTTTTACAGCCTTGATTCTATGGCTTTTTATTCAGGCTGTTTTTGCTCAAACCCCGCCATCCGATTTAAGCGGTGCCGATTTACGTGCCTGGTTAAAAACAAATTATTATGATGGGAAACACACGACATTAGGTTATACCAATGCCCGGGTTAAGATGTACAATTACATCGACAACCAGAATAATACCATTACCTGTGTTTATTCGGGTTATGAAAAAAGCTGGACTTATGGGGGAACCGGTTCAAATCCCGATCCCATTAACTGTGAACATACCGTTCCCCAAAGTTTTTTCAATGAGGCTGAGCCCATGAAGTCCGATTTACATCATTTATTTCCCACATACAGTAATTGGAACAGCACCCGTTCCAATTATCCGTTTGCCGAAATCGACGATAATGCCACCACCAAATGGATGTATTTAACCACGTCAACATCCAGCATACCGTCGAGTAACATCGATTTGTATTCGGAATATGCCAGCAGCACCTTTGAGCCCCGCGAGGATCATAAAGGCGATGTGGCCCGGGCGATATTTTATTTCTATACCATGTATCCAACCCAGGCTGGTTCCATAAGTGCTGTGGCCGATATCAATGAATTATACGACTGGCATTTGGCCGATCCGGTAAGCCAAAAAGAAATTGACAGGAACCTGGCCATTGAAACTCATCAGGGGGATAAGAACCCTTATATTGTAATGCCTTCACTGGTTGCCAAAGCCTGGGGATTTTCCGGAACTGAACCAACCGTTCCGGCTACACCTACCCTGGCTTTAAGTGCTGCAAGCACAAGTCTAAATTTAAACTGGACCAATGTAGCTAATGAAAGCGGTTACCGGCTTTACCGTTCGGTAAATGGGGGAAGCTACAGTCTGCTAACCAGTCCTGGGGCCGATGTTACCAACTATTCTGATGCGAATGTTAGCACCGGAAGTTCCTATACCTATTATATTATAGCTTATAATGCTCAGGGAAACAGTCCCAACAGCAATACCGTTTCGGGTCAGTTGAGCTCTGGTGGCGGTTCTGAGTTTGCTGCCGACCTGATTCTTTCAGAGTATGTAGAAGGTTCGTCGAACAATAAAGCGTTGGAACTAGCCAATTTTACCGGTGCTGCCGTTAACCTGAGTAATTATTCCATCTTTAAACAAACCAATGGGGCCGGAAGTTGGGCCAGTGAACTGGCACTTAGCGGCACGCTGAACCACGGTGATGCTTATGTAATTGTGTATGCATCGGCTGGAAGTACCTTGTTGGCTAAAGCCGATTTAACCACCACTTCGCAGGCACTTACTTTTAACGGAAACGATCCGGTGGCTTTGTTTAAAAATGGTCAACTCATCGATGTTATTGGTACCTTTAATAGCACTGCGGTATTTGCCACCGACAAAACGCTGGTTCGCAATGCTTCGATAACTGCTCCCAATACCAGCTATGTAGCTTCAGAATGGACCGATACCGGACTCGATAGTTTTTCAGATCTGGGTACACACACCATGGATCTGGATGGTGGATCAGTAGCCGATACCCAGGCACCAACAGCACCTGGTAGTTTAACAGCTTCGTCTGTTACCCAAACTACGGTTAATCTTAGTTGGAACGCCTCTACCGATAATGTTGGAGTTACAGCTTACATTGTTTATCAGGGAACAACTGCTTTGGGAACAACTACAGGTACGTCGGATGAAATCTCCGGATTAACTGCTGGTACTTCGTATTCCTTCTCAGTGAAAGCTCAGGATGCTGCCGGTAACCTAAGTGCTGCCAGTAACACAGTAAATATTACTACACAAAGCGCATTGGATACCCAGGCACCAACAGCACCTGCAAGTTTAGTTGCAAGCAATGTAACTTCGGCCAGTGTGTTGCTTAGCTGGAATGCTTCTACTGATAATGTGGGGGTTACCGGCTATCAGGTTTTCAGAAACGGAACGCAAATACAAACCCTGACTTCCACCTCATACACCGTTTCAGGCTTATCTGCCGCCACAAGCTATACGTTTACGGTTAAAGCAACCGATGCTGCGGGAAATATTTCCGGAGCAAGCAATAGTGTAAACGTAACTACACCTGCTGAAGCGGTGGTTTATTGTGCATCAAAAGGAAGTAATGCCACTTACGAGTGGATTGCCGGAGTTAAGCTGGGAACTTTTACCAAAACATCGGGTGGAGCCGGTTATACCGACTTTACCTCTACCCAGATTAATTTAACTTCGGGACAAAGCTATGCGCTTACACTCACCCCGGGTTTTTCCGGTTCAAGCTATCAGGAATACTGGAAAATTTGGATCGATTATAATGCAGACGGAGTTTTTTATACCGACGAAATTGCTTTTGA